>DASPLL010000063.1:0-54553 GCA_035627615.1 Clostridia bacterium | reverse complement strand
CCTAGAAATTCAAACCCTTCAGGTATTGTTACACCCTCCGGATATCTTGCAGTATAACAGGAATGGCCATCCAGACTCCCTATATATAGTCTGCCTGCAAACCTGCCCTCCAGATATGTAAGCTCCTCAGAGTCAGGTATTGTATAGGCTTTCTCCAGCTTCTTCACAAGCAGATTGCTTTGCTGAAAAAGAAATTCATATGATATGCCACATTCGCCTACAGGAGGATTGCTTCCAAGAATAAAATCCATAATTAACACCTTAGCTTTCTGCATATAATTGTAAATATCGCTGCTCTATATATTATACAATAATTTTTGTCTTGAAAGGAAGATATATAACAATCCCGACATCAGCCGCACTCTTGCGGGAGTTCCGGCATTCTACTCCTCGTCCTCTATGTTCTGCCTCTTTGCTATGACGCCGACTATAAGTGCAATAGTAAAGAAAACCACTGATACAGTGAACAGGATCATTGCCCCCTTATCGCTGTCGCCCTGAGTCTGAGCCATCACAAAGCCTTTCTGTGAAATCAGTACTACTGCCGCTGCAGCAAGTACAGCTATGGCTGCCGGATACAACACCATTCTTATTTTATGCTTTTCCCTGGATTGAGGCCCTACGTAAGCATTACCCAGTATTACACGTACCAGATAATAGGTCATACATATAAGCATTATAGTAAATACATTAAGCGGGTATTTCAGCCATCTGAATCCGAAGCCATAAAGGCCGATATCTGCCATCAAAAGATAAAACATCAGCATAAAAGACTGGTTTCCGAACCTGTTCCTTCTTTGCAGCTGCATTTCATCCAAAACATTTTTACTCATTTTCATCATCCTCCCAGAATAATTGGTCAAGAGTTTTGCCCAATGCCTTACAAATTGCAATACATAGGTTGATTGAAGGGTTATAATCTCCTTTTTCAATTGCATTGATAGTTTGTCTTGTCACTCCGACAGTATCCGCCAGATCCTTTTGTGACATATCCTTAGCTGCTCTTGATGATTTAAGCTTCAAATTCTTCCCCATTTCATCACCTCTATGCCTAGAATACCACTCACATTATTTGGTGTCAAATATATTTTACTTTTTGTATAATTAATATTGCACAGATTATTCTGATTAAAAAGGTATTATCATTTATTATGCAAAAATGACTTCAACGCCCTGCATAATGTCATTCTGAACGCAGTGAAGAAGCTTTTACATAAACTATGTACTATACAGTTACCCAAAGTATTGCTTGAGGATCAATATCCTTCGCTTCGCTCAGGATGACATTTGCATTACTAAGCAGCAGGCGCATCAGCAGATAAATAGATGTAAGAACCTTCAGGATTAATCCTTTCAAAGGTTCTTACCTAAGGTGCCTTACTTATTGCTTTTTAAATACTTGTCCATCGATTTCCAGGGTATTTCCGCTTAATTTGTAGTCTATAACCTCAGGATTTTCCACGGGATTCTGCTGAAACTTAATTTTGTTGTCGCTCATTATTTCATATTTGTACAGAGTTCCACCCAGATTGGCATCACCATTCTCATAAAATTCAATAGTCATTCCCTCATTTTCATTGTGCCATTTGCCCACAACGGAAGCCTTGCCTCCACATCCGGCAAAAAGCATTGCTGCTGCTACCAGGATCACCAAAATCATTGTTATCTTTTTCAAATAGAACACTTCCTTTCAAATTTGTTATTTGGTAAAAAAATCTTACATGACTATTTTATAACCCCTATATGGAAATTTTATTGATAGATTTAAAACCACACTGTATAATTGGAGTCAAAACTAACCCCTGACTGCTTGATCAATATATGGTATAATGATACTACTTATTTGATAAGGATGATTAATATGAACAATAGCTTTGAATTAAGAGTACAAAATTCGCCATTGTACTTTGTAGAGATGGTCAGTTGTCTGAATTTATGTGTAGAGAATCCGGATTATCCGCCAATGCCGGAATTAATTGATACTGCAAACCGGGATTTTTTGTCCAGGCTTAGCACCTTCCAGCTTAAAGGACTTGAATTTTTCGAATTTGCTCTGCATATTAGCGAACTGACAGAACTGAGCCAAATAGTCGAATGTATCCGTAACATTCCTGACATTGAATTTATCTATATATTACTCGGCGGTGCAATATCTAAAGAAAATATTGAAGCAATATTCAGGAATTCCAATAATATAAAAGAGTATATTTCAAACTGTAGCTTTTTTGAGGAAATGAGCCTTGATGTACTGGAAACTCTGATAAAGGATACAGACAGCTTCAGAGAAGGTTTTATACAAATTCTTCATAGCCTGGATAGATTTATTAAATATGAAAACGTATTGAATTATGATATTTACAGTGAAAAGCTGCTGCAGGTTTCCAAGGAGCTTAAGGAGAAACCTCCTTTGACCGTCGCTCAGGAAATTATGGGCAAAAAATTCAAACGAATATATGACTTTAATAAATATATCTTTGTACCAAGCTACTATTTCAGGCATAAACCTATGAGGATTTTCAACGAGACAACACAACTGCTGGTTTATCCTGTGAACCCCGTTAATTCGGCTGCTGATACAGTCGAACTTGCAAAAATATTACGAATAATGGGAGATAAAAACAGACTTGAAATTATGAAGCTCCTTTCGGATAAACCGTACTCAGGCAAAGAAATAGCAGGTATCATGAGAGTTACCACTCCCACTATCTCTCACCACCTTGATTTATTGAAATCTGTTTTGCTGGTACATGAAGAGAGAGATAAAAACACAAAATACTTCAGTCTGAATAAAGCAGTTTATAAAGAACTTCTGGATTCTCTTAATAAATATTTATAATGACATCGTCTTGAATGGACGATGTCATTTGTTTTTAGTTGCACAATCATCCATTTAGTGGTATATTATATCTAATTAGAATATTATCTAATTAGATATAATTAGGAGGTTATGTATGAGTATTATTGAAGTAATTGATCTGAAACGTGATTACCACACTGATCTTGGTATTCTGAAAAGAGAGAAAAAAACTGTCAATGCACTAAATGGTATTTCCTTCAGCGTTGAAAAAGGAGAGATATTCGGACTTCTGGGACCTAACGGAGCCGGCAAAACGAGTACTATTAAAATACTGACCACCCTTCTTGCTCCTACGGCAGGTCAAGCTACTGTCTTAGGATATAAATGCTTTGGCGAAGAAAAAAAGCTCAGAAAGAAAATCAACTTCATATTTGGAGGAGAACGAAGCCTGTATTGGCGACTTTCGGCATGGGATAACCTCTCATATTTCTGTGACCTATACAGTGTGGACGAGAAGATTAAGAAAAAGAGAATAGAGAAGCTGCTTGAACTGGTAGGTCTTTCAGATAAAGCTCATTACAAGGTGGAAACCTTTTCCAAAGGCATGAAACAGAGGCTGCAGATAGCACGGGGTATGGTAAACGATCCTGAAGTATTGTTTCTTGATGAACCTACAATAGGACTGGATCCCTCAGGTGCCAAAACTCTGAGAGATATAATAAGGCTTCTTTCACGTGAAGGAAAAACAATATTACTGACTACTCACTATATGCATGAGGCCGATGAGCTATGCAATAGGATTGCAGTAATTGATAAAGGCAGGATAATCGCTTTGGATGAGCCTTGCAAACTGAAAGCATTCATGAACGAGACTACCCTCGAAGATGCATATCTGAAAATGATAGTAGGTGAATGATATGAAAAATATGTTAAGAGTCGTATATTCCTCCTGTCTGCTTCAAATGAAGCAATCTTTCTCACGATCCATGTTCAGATTTTCCATTATTATTTACCCCATTCTATTTGCCTGGACTATGTACCTGATATATGAAGGTCAGGATAACAGCATGCTTGTATCCTATGTAATGCTGGGGACTGCTGTCGCCACTATGTGGGGTTCAATAAGCTTTTCATCTGCAGGGGACATTGACAGGGAAAGATTCATGGGAGCATTGGAGGTTATCTTTTGCTGCCCGGCAAGGTTTTCAACCATTATGATGGGGAAGGTAATAGGCAACACGATCCTGGGATTCTTTTCGATGGTTCTGAGTTTTGCTTTTGTAATTATATTTTTGAAAGTAAGATTTACAGTCGCTAATCCGCTTTATTTCTGTCTAAGTGTGGTCATTGGTATGATTTCCTTAGTAATGGTAGCTATGCTGCTTTCAGCTCTCCTGGCTATATCCAGAAGCACCAGGGTCATCATGAACAGTATGGAATATCCTGTTTTGATATTCTGCGGAACAGTATTCCCGATAGACATTCTGCCCGTATGGACGCGTCCTCTATCCTTCACTCTGAGCCCTACATACATTTTGAAGCTTTGCAGGGAATCAATAGAAGGCATTTCTGATTTTGGTGTCTTCTATACATATCTCTTGGGATTAATCACAGTTACACTAATTTACTATATCCTGTATAAATGGTTTTATACTGTAATTGATATCAAAGCAAGAAAAGAAGCTACACTGGAGGTGGTTTGATGAGAAAATTCATAAGGATGTCACTCCTATCCTTCAAAGCTATGTTCGGCTGGCTTGATCCTAAGGTCTACGTGCTTACAAAAATCATTGACCCATGCCTTCAAATGATATTTTACTCTCTTTTAGTAAGATTCACTTTTGGATCCTCAGATATTACACCATGGATCATAGGAAATGCATTCCTGCTCAGTACCAGGAATGCGGTTTTCGCAACCGGCTCACTCCTGAGAAGTGAAAGATTCGAAGGTACTCTCAAGCTTGTGATAGCCTCACCGGGAAATAAACTTTCAACCTTTGCAGCCAGATCCTTCATAAGTATATTTGATGCTGCTGTCACTGTAGTGGTCGGTCTCTTAGCAGGAATAGCCATATTTCATGTAGATCTGTCCGGTATCAGCTACTTTCAATTTGTGCTCTCCATACTCACAGCAATGCTCGGGGGTACTTCCCTGGGCCTGGTGATTGCCACTGTAGCCTTGGTAATGCGAGAAATACATCTGTTTCTAAATGTGGCAGCAATGCTGCTTTTTATACTAACAGGGGCAAGCTTCCCTATTGAGCGCCTGCCTGCTCCCGCACGTACATTGTCTTGTTTTCTCCCTGTAACAAGAAGCATTGAAGCATCCCGGATAATTGCAGAAAAAGGCTCCATAGAAAAAATATACATTTTGCTTGGTACAGAAATTATCATAAGCTTTATATACTTATTCTTCGCTTATTTCCTGTATATATATTTTGAGAGAAAAGCCAGAATAGATGCTTCACTTGATGTCTATTGACATTGATTAATGCTAATCTTTTTGTATGGTTTTGTGGATTGCATAACTTAATTATACTGCAATTGCAGATCCTTGAGGATCTGCAATTTACCTTTTTTGCATATAAAAAGGGCTATCGCCCAACGAAATCTATTGGTTCATTGTGCAACAGCCCCTTTACATATTCTTACCTATTCTTTATTATTGCCTTTATCCTCTCAATCACCTTGTTTCTCAGCTCAGTTACCCCAACAAAATCCATGCTGCCCACATAGCTTTTCTCCATTTCGTCATGAAGCAGCTTGGCAAGCTTGATCCTCTTGACACCTTCCTCCAGCATACGGGTGTACGTTTCCCTGTCCTTCGCCAGCATTTCTGTCTTATCTTCAAACTTTTTTTCATCAATGACCGTATCCAGGTCTATTATCTTATATGCCCTTGCCTCCATTTTGGGATTCACTGTGACTGCTATCTTGAGGCCTTCTATTACCATGGTCTGCAGTCTGTCGGGGTTCAACGGCTGGTGGTACAGCTCGGCAGTATAGCCCTTCATGTTGTATTCCCTGGTCAGATAAGACAATATATCTGTGGATACTGTACCAACGCCACCCTTCAGATAGTAGCAGATGTAATTACCCTGTATTATGGTGTCTATATAGTCCACCAGGCCTTCGGGAGTGATTGCACTGTCAAAAAGATGCCTTGTTCCTGCGCTCCTGTTCATGACGCTCACTCCGTCCACCAGCTCATACCTGAGAGTCAGCTTGAGTTTATTCAGCTTTTCCCTGTCAATTCCCTCGCCTATGATCGTTTCCATATCATCCTGCATTTCCTTCGCAGACATCAGATATCTGTATGCACTGTGGAACCTCATCCTTATCTGTTTATTATAATTGATGATATTATACTTTTCCTTTACCAGCCCCGGCTCATTCCAAAACTCACCAAGATTAAGAATCTCATCAACTGCACCGGGGTTTTTGGGGTCTACTGCATGAGGCGCGGTTCCATCTATAAGCGCGACATTCGCTTTTTTTATCACCAATCCGTCGAGGGATTTGTTGTCTGATGAGCAATAGTGAAACTCAGCATCATAGCCCTGCTTTACAAATTCCTCTGCGATGGTCTTCATGAAGCTGGATTTTCCAACGCCGGGGCCACCCTTTATAATGAATATCCTCTCCGCGTCCTCCGGTATGATGTGTTCGTAGAATGAATGGAAGCCCCTGCTTGTGTTACCGCCGGGAAAGACCTTCTTGACATTACCCCTTTGAGCCATACCTATACCTCCAAATGAAATTTTAAAATTACTACATAATATGCAGGGCACTTGCTTTATGTAATCAAAATCATTAGACTTTTGTCTCTTCTACGTAGGACATGGGTATAGGACATGCACAGACATGTCCTTGCAATAGTTTAATACCTCATTGTATACATGATGTCACCATTTGATTTTATGTTATACTCTATTCCTAAACCATCAAATATACTTATTAACTCTTGTTTCATTTTGTTGCAGTTATTATCAATATCAGACCTGTACCGATCGATAATAGTGTCATATTTTACCTCAACTGTATTTTGTTTCAATATTACACCTTCAAAAAATGACCATTGCAAGGAAATGCCTGATTTAGCGAGATTATGATAGTGTTCCATTCCTTCTATTGCCTTAATATTTTCACACTCACCACTAATCAATTTTAATTGTCCTTTCATTTCCTCTATTCTTATTATAAACCCTTTTTTTGTTATTTCCCCGCTGTTATACTCAGAAACAGTATAATTATATTGGGCTGCAATACTATTTTGTTTCATATTAATATTATTCATATCATTAAGAAAACCGTGTACCCTGTTCAAATGCTCGTTTCCGTTGTTATTCAGATTGATGCTGCTGATTATTTGAGGAACGCCTGCATAAGCATTTGATAAATTAGTTATCTTATAGTTATATATTTTGAGTCCTATAGCAATAATTATAAATAGGATTGCTGCCGCAGGGATCGATTTTTTATAAGTCTTTTTTGACTTTACTGAATAATAACCACTTATCATCTCATTTTCAATATAGCTGAAGATTTCATCTTCCCCGGTAAGGTCCCTGTTTTTATATAATTTCATTTGTTTTCTGAAATTCTTTTGTGTTTCTGTTAGCATAATATCCCACCCAATTATTTTAATAATTACATTCTGCATTCTATTACATTTATTTACAATATTGTATAATATAAGTATATTACTAATATATGAATATACAAATCATGATAATTTACCTTGAAAATTGCACAATTTAAATAATCGTTATATACACTTAAATGGCTACAATATATCATGGATGTATATCAAATTGCAGGATATATAATAGTTCTGTAAATGCAGCATGAACATTTGAAATAGCAACCGATAGTGCTATAATACATATATGAGGTGATTAAATGGAAGAAAATGTAATGAATATGTTTAAACAGATAATAAATCGATTGGACAATATTGAAACTGACGTTAAAGATTTGAAGCAAGGTCAGGAACGGATTGAGAATAAGCTTGATAACATGGAAGTTGTAAATGCAAATAGACATGTAGAAATTAATGGAAGACTGAATGATATTTCAACAAATCTTACAGTCGTTGAAGCTGTAACAGGAAAAACATGACTGATATCGCCATACTAAAAGCTGTCAAATAGCACTGATTTCAGTGCTGTTTTTTTATGGTAGTAACTACCCTTTGAGGCGCAGTTCCATCTATAAGCGCGACATTCGCTTTTTTTATCACCAGTCCGTCCAGTGATTTGTTGTCTGAGGAGCAGTAGTGGAACTCAGCATCATAGCCCTGCTTTACAAATTCCTCTGTGATGGTCTTCATGAGGCTGGATTTTCCCACTCCAGGGCCACCCTTTAGGACATGGGGACCACCCTTGATTATGTAATCAAAAACATTAGACTTTTGTCTCTTCCTCGTATATCATAATATTTGAATGCGCATTTTTTTGTTTATTTCACATGGAAAGGGTTGAATCTAGTGTACAGATATTTTATTGAAGGGCTGCTTCTGGGCCTGGCATATGTGGCTCCTATAGGGATGCAGAATCTTTATGTTATCAATACGGCAATCAAATCAAACAGGTTGCGAGCTTATCAGGTTGCGTTCATTACGGTGTTCTTTGATATTTCACTGGCTCTGGCATGCTTCTTCGGCATTGGGGTTGTACTGGAAAATATCCCGGCATTGAGGAATGCCGTACTGCTCATCGGCAGCGTCATGGTCATTTACATAGGTGTCGGATTAATCCGGTCAACGCCTGATACCAACAGGGAAATCAATACCGGAGAACCTCTGGTAAAGGTTGCGGCCATCTGCTTTTCTGTAACATGGCTCAATCCTCAGGCAATCATTGACGGTACTCTGCTTTTGGGTGGTTTCAAAGCCGGTTTGCCTGCTGCTTATTCAAATATATTCATTCTCGGGGTTGCAGCAGCATCCTTTATCTGGTTCACCGGCCTGGCGACTATTGTGTCAACCTTTAAAGGCATGATTGGCACAAAGGTTTTAAGGACTATAAATATAATATGCGGAAGCGTGATCATCTATTACGGACTCAAGCTTGCGTATACTTTTATCAAAAGTTTTGTATAGTGCACGGCATAAAATTTTATTTTGCAGCAAATCCACCTATGGAAAAATCATAAATGCTGTGCTACAATTTACGTGTCGGTATTCGTAAGAAACCGAACTATAGTTTTTCTTATAAGGATTTTTCGACTTATATCCTTATGGAATAAGAACGGAGGTAATTTTCATGGAATTGGGTAAAAAACCCGCTTTTTCTTATCACCTTAACGTCAGACAGATCGCCGTCATAGGAATGCTGTCCTCAATCTCCATTGTGCTTGGATTGACCGGCTACGGTTTCATACCACTGCCGATCGCCAAGGCAACAATAATGCACATCCCCGTAATCATAGGAGCGATACTTGAAGGTCCGGTGGTGGGCATGTCTATTGGTCTTATTTTCGGGCTGTTCAGTATTTTTCAGAGCCTGTCGAGCCCGACACTGCTGTCCTTTGCCTTTATCAATCCTCTGGTATCGGTACTTCCAAGAGTTCTTATCGGTCTTACTTCCTATTACTGCTACAAGCTGGCGGCAAACAGGATGAAAACCGTCGGAATAGGCTTGGGAGCAGCTGTCGGCTCACTGACAAATACCTTTGGAGTATTAGGGATGATTTACCTGCTGTATGCCGCCCGTTTTGCTGAAGTAAACGGCATAAGCGCAGCAACATCAGCAAAGGTGATATTCGGTATTGCTCTTACGAATGGGCTGCCGGAAGCAGTGGTTGCAGTTATCATTACAGTTCCTGTGATTTTGGCGGTAATGAAAAGAAAATAATTCAAAAGAATCAAAAAACCGGAGATATTGATGCTCTCCGGTTTTATTTTGCTCCCTTCCGGCATATCAATTTAGTAGCGGGTTTTTGTCCGCTGAAATGATATAATGGAGGGTAAAGTGTTGAACAAAAGAGTAGTGGGCTTATGTATAATACTTTCCATACTGTCGGCAGTACTTCAGTCCGCACCCGTATTACTGGGGAATTCATTTTCATTTGCCGTCTTTCTCAGCGGCCTGCCGGTGTATATTGCAGCCCGGCAGGGTTGTGGTGCGGGCATTACCGTGTTTTTTGCCGCTGCGGCCTTATCCTTATATATGAATGTAATTGAAGCACTATTTTTTATTTGCACAAATGGAATCATAGGAATTTCCTCAGGTATAATGCAAGACCGCTTCAACAGCATTTATTACATACCCGTCCCTTCCGCCCTGTTGGTCGTTGTTATGTTGTTTGCAGTCAACTATCCTTTAGGAATAAGGATCTTCGATACTTCGGTCATCAAGGCGCCCATTCTGCAGGCAATCGCCCTTCTGCCAATCCTCTATGCATACTGCCTCATATACTTGAAAACGTCAATGTCTGCTGCTGCTCTGCTGCACAGGAGCATTAAGTTTATAAATTATTGATCTGTCTGTCCTGTCATTTTTACAAATTCAAGCGGATCCTTTTCCATAAGTGCCTCGGGATTTATGAATAATTTCCCTATTGTAGCCGTCCAGTGCAGGTGAGGACCTGTCGAGAAACCGGTTGTTCCAACCTCTCCTATTATGTCTCCCTTCTTCACTTCGGCACCCTCAGTTACCAGCAGCTTGTCAAGATGGGCATAGGAGCTGTAAATATTGAAGCCGTGATCTATGATCACAGTATTGCCTGTGACCTTCAGCATCATGGATAGTCTGACGATTCCGTTATTTGCAGCCTTCACAGGAGTGCCTTTGGCTGCCGCTATGTCAAAGCCCGAGTGTCTTCCGGATTCCTCTTTATTAATATACCTTATCATACCAAAATCAGTAGATATCCTTCCTTCCACCGGTTTCACAAACGCACCCTCCCACAGGGGCTTTTCTGAGGTTACAGACTTCGCCCTATTGGTATGGACACTGTCCTCGTCAAAGCTCTCATCACTCCTCTGGCTTTTCTGGGTTGTAGATACTTCAAGATACTGCTTCTCAAACTCCTTGGGCAAGACCTTCAGTATTTCCTCCATTTGAGCTGCTGTTTCCCCGTCTCTCTGCACCTGCACCTTGTATTTATATTCTCCTTCTTTGGTCCTGCAGCTTACACCGACTATTGCCAGTTTGCCTTCCAGGTGGCTGAAAAAGCTTGGCTGCTCCTGTACCAATGTTGTGACTATCTGTATTTCATCCCTGTCTGTCAAACCTTTCAGGTATATGCCGAAAAAACCTCCGGGCAGAACTTCCATACCCGAAAACACTATCTCAGGAATTGGCTCCGGCAGCAATTCAACCTGTTCCGATACTTCAGATTTTTCAAAGCTCACATGATCCTCCTGTAAGCCTATGATGCTGCAAGCTGAAATAAACAAAACGACAAACGCCAGTGCCCTTATAATAAGTCTTCCCATGCTTAATCCACCTTTCTGGCCAATCTATTTTTCCCCCTTATATTATATTAGTATTTTACCAAATTATATTCGAATAAGCTAATGCGCACAAAAAAGCAGTCAAGCCTGTCGGCTTGCTGCTTTTCAACCATATACCCTATATACTATGCCTCTTCTGTATACAACTCATTGAAGTTGAGCAGTATGTACATTCTCCCATTATCCAGCTTTCCTACCCCGCTGATGTATTTCCTGCTGATATTGGATATGATATCCGAGACAGGCTCTATGCTGTCCTTATCTACCGTAAGCACCTCCGACGCCTCGTCAACCACATACCCGGCCACACTGTTACCTGTGCTGGCCACAATTATTCTTGTCCTGTCATCTGTGCCGGAATCCTCCAGATTAAATTTCTTTTTCAGGCTTATTACCGGAATAACACGCCCTCTAAGATTCAGCACACCCTCGATATAGCTGGGTGAATTGGGTATTTTTGTGGGTTTTGTGTAAGGAACTATTTCATTGACCATAAATATGTCTATCCCGTACTCCTGACCATTAAGTCCGAATATTACCAGTTGCATAGTATCCATAATAACCCCCCTTTTATTTTTTGAAAATCAGACAAACTATTCATCATATTCCAATATTATTCCGAAGCTTGTCCACCTTCTATTAATATAGCATTTATTAATTCCTGAATATACCGTATTAATATTCCCTATTTCGACACATTTTGTCAAATTCCTTCTTATTTCTAAAAAATGGAGGGGTGTATTTGCTATTGCCCCATGACGTATATCACTTCTTGAGCCTGTAAGGCACTATCCAATGACCTTCTTTATTGCTTCAATAACTCTTTCCGATTGAAAGGGCTTTACTATGAAATCCTTCGCTCCGGCCATGATCGCTTCAACTACTATGGCCTGCTGTCCCATGGCAGAACACATAATAACATTTGCCTTTTTATCTCTTTCTAATATTTCCTTAGCTGCTGTTATTCCATCCATTTCAGGCATTGTTATATCGAGAGTGATCAGATCCGGCTTAAGCTCAGTGTATTTTGCAATCGCTTTTATGCCATTCTCAGCTTCACCTACTACCTCATACCCTCCCTGGACCAGAATATTCCTCAGCATCATTCTCATGAATGCCGCATCATCGGCAATAACTATCTTCCCGCTCAATTCAATTACCCTCCTTTAAATCTAGTCCAAAAATCCGCCCTTTATAGATTCCTCTATAAAGGGCAGCAAACCGTGCTATAGCATTTAAGAATGCTTCGGCGCAAAGGTTGCGCAATCTGTTTCCTGTGTAGTAGCGGCATTATTGGGCTGTATTTCTATTTTTGCAGCATTGCAATAATCACCCTGTGAGTAATAATAGCATGTATTCACAACACACTTTACTCCGGACAGGTGATCATTTTTCTTTTCAACTCTACCTTGCATGACTTAACCTCCTTATAATATAGTATAATATTATTATGGGTTTTTAAAAGCTTTTTATTCTATATAACAATTTGCTTAAGCTGCTATTCAAGAGCTTTATCAATTACCAATATTTCAGCATTCAAAAGCGCTTCCTCCATTAATCCGGTCATATCCAGCTTTTCCTCCGATCTTCTTATCTCCTCCAGCCTTGGCCTGGTCTTGGGATGTTTCGGAACAAAGATGGTGCAGCAATCCTCATAGGGAAGTATAGATATATCATAGGTACCGATTTTTCTCGAAATATCCATGATATCCACCTTGTGCATCCCAATAAGCGGTCTGAATACCGGAAGCTTCAATTCACTGTTTGTCACAAGAATACTCTCCAGGGTCTGGCTTGCGACCTGCCCCAGGCTTTCTCCCGTAACAAGAGCCTTTGCACCCTCTCTGGACGCTGCCAGCTCTGCCAGCTTCATCATGAATCTTCTCATGATTATAGTCAGTTCATCCTCAGGGCACTTCTCTATTATATCCATCTGGATTTTAGTGAAGGAAATAATATTAAGCCTTATAGGTCCGGTATATTCAGAAAGCCTCTTGGCCAGGTCCACCACCTTGTCCTTTGCTCTCCCACTGGTATAGGGATGGCTGTGGTAATACACACAGGACAGCTCAAGCCCTCTCCTTGCCATCATGAAGCCGGCTACAGGGCTGTCAATTCCTCCTGAAAGCAGCAGCATGCCCTTCCCTGCGCTTCTGTAGGGCATACCCCCAAGGCCTTCATATTCTTTGGCATATACATATACCTTATCCCGTACCTCTATATTCACTATTACATCAGGAGCATGCACATCCACCCTGATGCCTTCAACTGACTTAAGTATGTATCCTCCTGCCTCCCGGGATATTTCCATTGAATTCAAAGGAAACCTCTTGTCTGCTCTTTTGCTCTCAACCTTGAAGGTCTTTATTCCGTCTATGGTCCTGATCTGCTCTGCTGCAGCCCTGTTTACAGCTTCCATATCCTTCTCAACTATGTCCGCAACAGCGACCCTGAGTATTCCAAAGACCTTCTGCAGTTCTTCTATCATTTCATCGGAATAGGTATATATAAAAAACCTTCCCGATTCCCTGTCGATTTTATGCTCTTGCCCTATTCTTCTTTTTATCTCCTTCAGCAATTCCTCCTCAAAATATTTCCTGTTCAGACCTTTTAAAGTAATCTCACTTGAGTATTTTACCATCAGACACCTCATCTTTTCAACCTCCTTAAAAAGGGCAGAATCTTTTTTAGGGCTTCAATGGTATAATCGACCTCATCCAACGTGTTGACATAGGAAAAGCTGAACCTGATTGCGCCTTCCATATCACACTCTGCAAGACCCAGGGCGGGGAGCACATAATTGCTGTGCCCCGCCTGCTTTGAGGAACAGGCGGAACCTGTGGAGACATAAATTTTATAGTCCTCCAATGCATGCAGCAGTACTTCTCCCCGGATCCCCCCAAAGGAAACATTCAATATATTGTCTATATGCACATCATCCAGCGGACTGTTTATTTTAGCAGCATCGATTTCCGCCAGTCTTTCTGCAAAATGCTTCTTTATTGAATTTATCCGGTCTGCTTTTTTCTGCCCGTCTTCCATGGCCATATCGGCAGCCGTACCAAAGCCTGCTATCCCCGGAAGGTTTTCCGTTCCCGATCTTATTCCATACTCCTGTCCTCCTCCATAAATGAGCGGTCTGAGCTTTAGCCCGCCTTTTATGTACAGTGCTCCTATCCCTTTAGGCCCATGAATCTTATGAGCACTGACAGAAAGCATATCAACTCCCAGCTGCTTCACATCCAGCTCCAGCTTGCCTGCCGACTGCACCGCATCAACATGAATACGGGCTTTTTTACTGCCGGCACTTACTAGCCTTACAATGTCTGCCAAAGGCTGGATTGCACCTATCTCATTATTGACATGCATAATCGTTACCAGCCTTGTATTATCCTTTATGGATGCCTCAAGCTGATCAAGCTTTATCAAACCCCTGCCGTCAACCTCAAGGTAAGTGACTTCGCAGCCGTTCGTCCTCAGACTTTCGAGCACTCTAATAACGCTGGGATGCTCAATTTTCGAAGAAATAATATGATCGCCTTTTGCTACAGTGCCAAGTATCGCAGTGTTGTTGGCCTCACTCCCCCCCGAGGTAAAAATGATCTCCTTCGGAAGAGCACCTATGAGCCTGCCTATTTTCGCCCTTGCCGAGTTTGCCTTTTTTTCAGCCTCAAGGCCCAATCCATGGGCTGAGGAAGGATTGGCGAAATACTTTTCCATACAGAGGGCTACTTCATCAATTACCTGCTTATGTGGTTTTGTTGTGGCGCTATTATCAAAATATACCTGTTCCATGGCATACCCCTATCTGAATATTTGATTCTTAACTTTTATACAATATAATTTAATTATTCCCAAAACAAAATTTAACTCTCGACATTTTTTCAAATGTGATATAATTAAAAAAACTTCCATTGAAGCATTTTAATAACCAAGGAGTTGATACAAATGAAATACATAGTTGTACTTGCCGATGGCATGTCTGACTACCCTGTACCGGAGCTGGGAGGAAAGACGCCGCTTCAGTATGCAGACACTCCGGCAATTGATTATATGACCAGAAAAGGCATACTGGGAATGGCCAAAACTGTTCCTGAAGGAATGCCCCCCGGAAGCGACACAGCAAACCTTGCCGTCATGGGCTACGATCCCCGTGAGTATTACAGCGGAAGGTCACCCTTCGAGGCCGCAAGCATGGGTGTTTCCATGAAAGACACCGACATAACCTTCCGATGTAACGTTGTAACCCTTTCCGGGGATGAACCCTATGAGGAAAAGCTGATGCTGGATCACAGCTCCGATGAGATCACCTCGGAGGAATCCAGGGAGCTTTTAAAAACAATTAATGAGCACTTCAGCAGTGCTTCAATAAAATTCTATCCGGGAGTAAGCTACAGGCACCTTATGGTATGGGATAACGGGCCTTATCAATGGAACCTGACTCCTCCCCACGACATAATCGGTAAAAAAGTCGGCAGTTACCTTCCCAAAGGAACTCAAAGCGAAATAGTGGAGCAGATGATGCGTGAGAGCTTCGGGCTGCTGTCTGCGCACCCGGTTAACAAAAGCAGGGTAGCAAGGGGCTTGAAGCCCGCAAATTCCGTCTGGATTTGGGGAGAGGGCAAAAAACCCGCACTATCAAGCTTTTATGATAAATACAAACTCAAGGGCTCAGTTATATCAGCAGTGGATCTCATTAAAGGAATAGGACAGTGTGCAGGTCTTGAGTCCATTGATGTCCCTGGTGCTACAGGAAATATACATACCAATTTCAGGGGTAAGGCTGAAGCAGCTCTTGAAGCATTGAAAAGAGGCCAGGATTTTGTATATATTCATATTGAAGCTCCCGATGAAAGCGGCCATAGGTATGAAATTGAGAATAAGGTCAAAGCTATAGAACTGATAGATAATCAGATAATCCAGGTAGTAAAGGAAGAACTTGAAAGCTCCGGTGAGGCTTTTAAGATGATGATACTGCCCGATCATCCCACTCCTCTGTCTCTAAGGACCCATACCGGAGAACCTGTGCCCTTTTTGATTTACCGGAGCAATAATGAAATCGACAATGACTCACAGGTGTATGATGAATACGGCGCCGGAGCAACCGGCCTGTATTTCGATGAAGGCCACAGGCTGATGGATTACTTCATATTCGGAAAATAACTGCTGGAGGTAGAAGTTATGAGAAAAATATTGTACAAAAGCACCAGAGGAAAAGATGCTCCTGTAAATGCATCAGAAGCAATTCTTAAAGGCATAGCCAGGGATGGGGGCCTGTATGTCCCGGATGAAATACCGAAGCTTGCGCTTTCTCTGGAAGACATGGTGAGCATGGACTACAGAAGCCTGGCTTACCATATAATGAAGGATTATTTACAGGATTTCAGTGAAGCAGAAATCCGGGAATGTATTGATAAAGCTTATGATGATAAATTCGACACCACGGAAATAGCGCCTGTTGTAAAGAACGCCGGCCTTTACTTCCTGGAGCTTTTTCATGGACCGACCCTTGCATTCAAGGATATGGCATTATCGATCCTGCCATATCTTCTGATAAGCGCTGCTAAAAAGCAGAAGCTGGAAAAGGAGATCGTCATACTCACAGCTACCTCAGGGGATACGGGCAAAGCAGCTCTTGAGGGCTTCGCCAATGTTCCCGGCACTAAAATAATCGTATTCTTCCCGGAAGACGGGGTCAGTGAGATCCAGAAAAAGCAGATGGTGACCCAAACCGGTGATAATACATATGTCATAGGCATCAACGGGAACTTTGACGATGCTCAGACCGGTGTGAAACAGATGTTCACCGATGAGGGGCTGCTTATGAGAATGGCCGGTAAAAACTGCATATTTTCTTCTGCAAACTCCATAAACGTAGGCCGTCTGATCCCGCAAATAGTGTATTATTTCCATGCATACCAGAAGCTTTGCAAAATGGGAGATATCAAAGCCGGTGAGGGAATCAACTTTACTGTCCCGACAGGAAATTTCGGCAATATCCTTGCTGGCTACTATGCAAAAAAAATGGGGCTCCCTGTTAAAAACCTTATCTGTGCCTCAAATGAAAACAAAGTGCTGTATGATTTTATGAATACAGGAGTATATAACAAGAATAGAAATTTCATTACTACAATGTCACCTTCAATGGATATACTGGTATCCAGCAACCTGGAAAGGCTGCTGTACTCACTCTGCGGCGATGACGGTGATAGGGTCGGCAAGCTGATGGCAAAGCTGTCCAACGCCGGTCAGTATGCGGTGGATGACTCAACCAAAGAGAAATTGACAGGCTTTTATGGGAGCTATGCATCTGAGCCTGATACAGCTGAAGCTATCAGGGAGATGTATAACGGGTCAGGGTATGTTATTGATACGCATACGGCTGTAGCCTGTGCAGCATATAAAAAATACAGGCAGAGCACCGGTGACAATACCAAAACTGTGATCGTATCAACAGCCAGCCCCTATAAGTTTACTACGGATGTAATGAAGTCCATAGATTCCAGATATACCGGGATGAATGATTTCGAGCTTGTTACGGAGATGAGCCGCCTGACTGCTACGGAAATTCCAAGGGGCATAAGGGACCTGGACAAAAAGCCTGTACTCCATAAGACTGTGTGTGAAAAGCATGAGATGAAAATGCAGGTGGAGAAAATACTCAATCTGTAAATTTCCACTTTACAGATTTGTAGTTGTAGCATATAATATAAAATGAGGAAGAATTTTTTTAATACACCTTTGTGGGACATATAATGTCCACATGGGTTAAATTCTTTATTGTCTGCGTTACAACTAATAATCTCTTGAAAGGTGGTAGAGCTATGAACAATACTCATCATGCCAACAATGGGCAAGTATCCGCTTTTATCAAACTGCTTGCCGGATGCCTGCTGCCGGTTACTGCAATTTTCATTTTTGTATCTGTCGGAGTAGAATACTACAGCATCGGTGGTTTTATCCCATATCTCATGCTCATCTTCTGTCCAATAGCTTATTTGATGATGAAGTATCCAGAAATCTCAAGGGAAAGAATAATAGATAACATAAAGAAGAAGCTCAAATACTGAGCTTCTTTTAAATTCTCGGCAGCCTTATTGTGAATTTTGTGCCCTCACCTATTCTGCTTTCTACATTTATAGTCCCTTTATGGGCCTCTATTATAGCCTTTGCTATTGTCAGGCCGATTCCCGAGCCTCCTGTCAGCCTGCATCTTGAAGTGTCGGCCCGGTAGAATCTTTCAAAAATATGAGGCTGGTCTTCACCCGAAATGCCTATGCCATTATCGCTTATTGATATCACTGCATCATCTTCATTATCATCAATTGTAAAACGTATATTTCCACCTTCACCTGTGAATTTTACAGCATTGGACATCAGATTTATTATCACCTGGCTTATTTTGTCCCTATCGGCAAAAATCCTTACAGGTTTATCCTCCATAGCTACTTCAATGCTTTTGTTCTTGCATTCATTTTCAAAATTCACCAGTATGCTTTTTGTAAGCTCTGAAATATCAAACTCCGACCTGTCCAGGGCCATCCTCTCACTTTCAAGCCTTGTCAGCCTTTCGAGATCTCCTACCATCCTTCCAAGACGGGTTATTTCCTCATGTACGCTCTTCAGTCTTTTTGAATCCGCTTCCCATATTCCATCAATCATTGCTTCTATATGACTTTGAAGTGTAGCCAGAGGAGTCCTCAGTTCATGGGCAACATCAGATGTAAGTCTTTTTCTCAGCTTCTCCTGCTTTTCAAGGGTCTCTGCAAGGTTATTTACAGTACCTGTCAGTTGGGCTATTTCGTTGATGTCGGATATTTCATTGCTTCTGTCATCATAGCAGCCCCGGGAGATCATTTCTGCCGTGTTTATAACCCTGGAAACAGGCGTACTAATGCTTTTGGCCATCATATATCCAAAAATGAGTGCTAATACAAGGGATAAAATACCAACTCCTATTAATACCTTATTCAGGGTATTGATAAATGCCATATCTATTTCATTGAAATAAAAAGGGCCGTAGTACCCGATAACCACACTGCCCACTTTTTCAGTTCCGTTTATCAAAGGGTAGTTGGAGGTAGTGAATTCCCCTTTCCAATTGGGATATCTGCTTGTCATATTGAGTGTCATATGCGTGATCATCTGCTCACACATCCCGTTATTGTACTGCGTCGCATCCCACACTACCCTGTCTTCGCTGTCTGAAACACTGATAATCATTCCGTTTTCCAGGGCATTTATCCCTATATCCCGAACGACCTCCTGGTCCCACCCCTCGCCTTTGTGATATTGCTGGCTTATAAGGCTTATGAGGCTTTCATTCCTTTTCTCCTGGTTATTATTCACATATGCCCTGAATTGGCTTTCAAGGGAAAGATTTGCAATAATGCTTATTAGCAAAACGCAAATCATAGCTATCACTATATATGAAAGGGATAGTCTGTTTCTCAGGCTGTGCTTCATACTTTACTCACCACCAAACTTATAGCCCACACCATATACAGTCAGTATATATTTTGGTGCTTTGAAATCCGGTTCTATCTTCTGACGGAGGTTTTTCACATGGGTGTCTATGGTTCTGTCATAACCTTCATAATCCTCTCCCAATACAAGGAAAACAAGCTCATCGCGGGTAAAAGCCTTCTGGGGATACTTCAGAAGAGACATCAATATTTTAAATTCATTAGGGGTAAGGTTTACTATCTGCCCGTCTTTCTTTACCTCATGCCTGATACTGTCGATAAGTAACTCTCCATCATTGAAGGAGAGCACATTGGACAGGGGCATGATTTCATCCTCGGATCTCCTTAGCAGAGCTATGACTCTGGCCACCAGCTGTCTTGGGCTGAAAGGTTTTGTGACATAATCATCGGCTCCTATTCCAAGACCATTCAGGATGCTTTCCTCTTCCACCTTAGCGGTAAGCATTATTATCGGTACTCTTGATTTTTTTCTTATACTTCTGCAAATATCCTCCCCGGACATATCAGGCAGCATAAGGTCAAGAACTATCAGCTTGGGATTGACCCTTTCAAAAAGCTCCATGGCCTCATTTCCGCTGTATGCACAGTATACCTTGAAACCGCTCTTTTCAAGATATGATTTGACGACCTCCGTTATCTTTTCTTCATCATCAACAACCAGGATTCTTGTGTTGTTTTCCATCACTGTATCTCCTCCGGTTATTTATCCTTATTGACCTTTGGTCTGTCCAGCTTACAGCAGTCAAGCCTTTCATTACCAAAGGATTTTTCACTTTCTTTCGCAAGATTCTTTATAAAGCTGTCCAGCGCCTTCTTTATGGCTTTAAACATTCAAAATCCCTCCATTCATATAGTAATTCCCTATCCGCAGCAACCTCCGCTTCCTGCAGGAGGCTCATAAGCTTCTACATCTTTCCTTATTGCTTCCATATCGATATTATTTATATCATCGACCACTTTCACATATCCATTCAGCATCCCCATCCAGCACTGGAACGTAAAATCTTCTGTAACATCCAACGTCGGCGTTTCCAGTTCGCCTGCAGAAAGGTCAAGCTGTCCGCCGTAATCCGGAAATGAGATTACATTGTTACAGGAATTCAGCTTTTCTGGATTAAACTTTATTTTTGCTTTTATACCCCGCTGCAGGACCACTACGGCAGGAGAATAACCATAGTCGTTTACATCTATTGTAACTTCCTGCACCCCGTCTTTTATTTCTGCAATCTTTATATCATCAGTAGGTATATTCCCATTAGCAAACTCAGTAGCCAATGCACCTGCTGAGCAGCAGCCTCCTCCTGAGCTTGAAATTGCCCCGGAATCTGCAGTATTTATATCTTCACTTGTGACCTCTGATAACTCATCCACAACCGATATACTGCTCCCTATCATTCCCATCCAGCAGGAATAAGGAATCGTACCTGTTTCTTCCGGTGTGAACTCTATTATGTTCCTGCCCGGTTCAAGAGCTTTCTGTATGTTGTATTTCGGTATTATTATTGCATTGTTACATCCGTTTATATTTTCATCTTCAGCATTGATAATAAACTGCACCGGGATACCTTTTTGTACAATTACCGGCTCGTACCTATTCGGCTTAAGGTCTATCTCAACGATCTGGACTCCATTTTCCACCACTGCCACATTACCTTTTGCCTGACCGACTCCGGCTGATGCATTTACTCCCGAAAGCATCAGACCCCTGCTCACCATTACAAATCCAAGTGCCATAACAAGTACTGCACTGACTTTCATCAGTCTGCCGGTAAACTTTTTCCCAAGCATCGAGCTTACCGCTCCGAAGCCAAACATCAAAGGCACTGTTCCTATACTGAATATGAACATGGATAGTGCTCCTGCTGCGATACTCCCTGTACCCAGGGCATACAGCTGCATTGACTGCAGAGGTCCGCAAGGCATGAGGCCATTTAGAAGTCCTACGTAGAAAGGCCCATTTTTACCATTATTGTTATATATCTTGTTCCCAAATATTTTCGGCATTCTGGGGTTTATTCTTTTTAGCCAGGGAAATATATTGAGCATATTGAGCCCCATTATAACCATGAACAGGCCTGCAACTATTGCTACAATGCCTTTTGCACCGCCTGAAAAACTCACGACCGAACCAATGCCGCCGACGATACCGCCAATCACCGTATATGATACCACCCTGCCCGCATTATATAAAAAGCTGGGTTTCAGATTTCCTGTTTTTGAACTTCCTGAGTGTTTATATGCAACGCACTGCGACAGATTTATTCCTCCGCACATTGCTATACAGTGGAGGGATGTAAGAAGGCCGACAACAAAGAGAATTCCATAGCCCATGGACTGGTTCACCTCAGGTATGAAATTGAACCCGATAGTATTCTTAATAATAACATATAAAGCCAATAGTATAATTCCTATACCCACCAGCTGATTGATACTCTCTTTTGATTTACCTGCTTTGGAATTTTCCGCCGCTTCAGTATCAATACCGGTATTATGCTCAAAAGCCTTGTATCCGGCTTTATCAACCGCAGCTATTATATCCTGGAGTCTGACAATATCAGAATCAAAAGCTGCAAAAACCCTTGACTTTGAATACTCTGCCTTTACTTCTGCAACACCTTCCAATTTCCTTAGTGCATTTTCTATTCTGAGCTCGCAGCTGCTGCAGGTCATACCTTCGATTGCCAGCTCTATTTTTTTCATATTCATATGTTCTATCCCCCCATACGCCGTATTTCAGAAAGTTACATCAGCTATTGCTACTACTGACGATTTTACCAAAATACTGTGAAGAAAATATGAAGGAAACCAGACCTGCTATATATGCTGCAAAAAGTTCATTTCTGGTAGTGCATAAGTAGATGCTTCTACTGCTTATGCAAATGATAAATCTTTTTCACGATATATATAATAAACCCAAATGTTCTATGAGAATTTTCACTCCGATGCATATCAGTATAAGTCCGCCGACTATCTCAGCTTTCTTTTTCAACATTCCTCCGAACCTTTTCCCTATATATACTCCTGCAAAGCATATCCCAAAGGTTATCACGCCGATCAACACTGCCGACCAGACAATTGATACCCTCAGGAAAGCAAAGCTTACTCCGACCGCAAGGGCATCTATGCTGGTAGCAATTGCAAGCACAAGGAGCCTTCCCATTCTCAACGGATTATCACATACTGTATCCTGGGTTGATATAGCAACCTCACACATACCTTCCTCAGTATTTAATTCTTCACTTTTCATCTCAAAAGCCTCATGTATCATTTTACCGCCGATAAAAGCCAGCAAGCCAAAAGCAATCCAATGATCGATACTGATTATGTAATCTTTGAACTGAGATCCTGCAAGCCACCCTGCCAAGGGCATCAAAGCCTGGAATACTCCAAAATATAACCCGATTTTCAATGCATGACCCATTTTAAGATCTTTTATAATGATGCCGTTGGATACCGATACTGCAAAGGCATCCATTGAGAGACCGACTGCAATCAATGCTATCGATAGTATATCCATTGCCTTTCCTCCATTCGTGTTTCTGTTTTTATTGGCTTGCCCCGGTTTATGTTATGCAAACAAAAAAGAGACTATGTATAACGAAAACGCTATACATGAGTCTCATTATTTAAGACAAGCCAGATGACCGTGTTTATTAACACAACATCCATCAGTATGTTGACTTTGCCGCACGGATGTGCCAATTACTCCCTCATGTGCATATCAGCTTCTAACAATCATTATAGTCAAATCCCCGGTGTTTTACAATACATAAATATTTTTGTCCGGGCAGCCTGACTATCCGGCCGTAAAAAGGAAATCAGATCCTACCTTTTGAATAAATTGCCCATCATCCCTTTAATGAACATATCAGCCCAATAGTTGCCTGCTGTTGTGCTGCTGCCCATTATTACCCTGCTTACGATCGAGGGTATCATGGTATTGAAATTATTAAACTGAAATCCCGTTTTTGAAAATTCCTCGTAAATTATTTTTGCAAGCTGTTCGTTGGATAAACCCATAAAAGCATTCTGGGAAGGATTATTTGCATTTCCCATAGGCAACCCTCCTTTCACTATCATAATACGAAAATTATTCTAAGAGTTGACAGGCTAGTGTACCGGTAATGAGCTTTTCTTAACACAACAGCTTTATATTGTAACCAAACAGATGTATGTACATAGTATGTAACTGAGAAGGCTAAACAACCTCTTTATTAGCAGCAGCAAGTACCTGTCTTATTAAATTTGATATGATTCAGTAATAGGTTTCCATAAAGAGTATCGGAGGTGAAAGTATGGCGCACAGGTTCGATAAAGGTCTTTATTCTGCACCAAAAAGTATCCAAAATGAAGTCCCCATAAAAAAACCTTCAAAAAATGATGAATTGTTGATCCTTGTTCTTCTTTTTATCCTACTTGCGGCAAGTCCTTCCCTGGGACTGGAAAGCCGTTATTTTTTCATTATCATAATGGCTATAATAGGCCTCGGGGGTGTGGAGAAAGCTTTTGGGCTAAATGGGCGGGGGTTGAAAGATTAAGCATCCTGTAGGCAGTTATGAAAAAAATCTGACCTTGTAGGTCAGTTTTTTTTGTATAAGTGACACAGGCATACATTCCACAAGTAACCAAATTGGAAATATTACATAGTATGGAGTAGGACATGTAATGGTTATCCCCTTATAATCGTGAGAGGAGGTGAGACCATGCCTTACGGCTATGGATACGGATATGGCTATGGTTATGGATATCCGGCATATGGTTATGGATTTGGGTACGGTTATCCATATTATCGTAGAAACTACTTGGACTTTCTGGCATTGACAGCATTCTTCTTACTAGTCTAGCAACTGATTTGCACCAACTGAAGATAAACTGACTTTGGTTGGGAGAAGCATGTTAAAGTAATATTTTATTGAAAGGAGGGATAAATATGGCAAACGGCTATGGAGGAATCAATCCGGGTGTTGCAGCAGCCGGCTGCAGACCAGGAACAGCTGTGTCTCCTCTTACTGATATCTGCAAAAGCGGCAACGGCTTCCTGCTTCTGCTCCTTCTGTTCATACTCCTTGCAGCAGGTCCATCCTGGGGTATCGACAATAACTTCTTCTTCATCATCATACTTGCAATAATCGCCTTCGGCGGTTTTGGAAGAACCTTCGGCTTCAACGGCGCATACTAGAAGCCGTGTCCCTGCAATATAAAGGGAGTGTTGCAAACTACTTTAAGGTAGGGAGCACACTCCCTTTATATTACTTTACCATGTCCTTCGGGTTAGGTGCCTTAACTACAAAAAACTCCAGCAGCTCTTCAGAATAATTGTTAACATTCATCTTAGTATTAAAGGGTATATTCAATATACTTCCTTTTACATATACCTTCGACTCATTATCATTAAGCTTTATTGTCATTTGTCCGTTTATGATTATCATATAGACATTTGAATTTGAATAATGTTCCGGCAAGCCTGTGTTTTTCAACAGAAGCATGTGGTTGATAACAACATTGTCATCATCAACTATCTTCTCAATTACCCTTTCATCAAGTTCTTCCTCCGCAGTTGTAAAACCATACCTTTTTTCTAACAAAATTATACCTCCCAACTTATTTATTATGAGTATTTTATAGCATTCCCGGGACATACTTGGGCACAGACAGCACACTCAAGGCATGAACCCTTTTGTATTCTTGCATATGCTTCCTTATCGTCTATTACGCTCGCATCAGCAGGACATACCTTTGCACAGGCTCCGCAGCTTGAGCAGGCTTGTATATCCACTTTCCAGCAGTGTCTTGCAAAGCTGCCTGTGATATTCATCAGCGTCCTGTATGGGCACAGATATCTATGCCATAGTGCAGGAACTAAAAACAGGCTGACAGTAACCCCTATACCTGTGAGTATAGGAAGCACTGGAAGCTTCTTGCCTGTTTTTACCGTCATTTCCGTACCCCCTTACAAAACATACTTCTTGGCTACATTCTAATGCTATGAGTCATCTATATCAGTGATATATATCACAATATGCGAATATTTTTAAAAATCAGAGAATTGTAAAACACGGGCACACTTCTATTAGCGTTCATAGGGACATTTTGTGAACTAAGCCTGTATGCACAAGGCGGACGGCAGCTTTCTGGAGTATGCAGCCGACAATCTGCTGTATTCTCCCTCTCGTTTATCTTATGTTCTTGAAAATACTTGGATAACCGTATATAATGTATGTATTATTTTGTCAAACATCCGGCTAAGGCATAATAAGGAGGCAAATAAATGGAGTTTATGTCAGTCAGAGATGCAATAAAGCCGACCGATCCCAGAAAGGACTGCATCAAGGAAAGAGGTGCACAGGATGAATGAACAGACAAATCAAATCCGAACAAGCACCTTGTTCAGACGCCTGTTCAAAACGTCAAGCATAAAAGAGTACATGGAAAAGAACGCAGATGAAATGCGGTTACAGTCTTTCAGCGAATACATCACGGGACTGTGTAAGAAGAAAGGCGAGGTTCCCGAACGTATTATCAGGCGGGCGAATATTGAACGCTCCTTCGGGCATCAGCTTTTCAAAGGAACAAAAAAGCCTTCGCGGGATACGGTTCTGCAATTAGCTTTCGGCTTTGAGGCTGATGTGGACACAGCACAGAAGCTTTTGAAGCATGCCGGGATGAGCGCTTTGTATCCGCGTGTAAAGCGGGATACGGCAATCCTTTACTGCCTGCATAACCACTTTACGATTGTGGAAACACAAAACGTGCTTCACGAAATGGAATTACCTTTGATTGGGGGAGGAAAATCGAAATGAGCGATGTAAAAACCGCTGTAAACGAAATCGAAAACGCCTTTGACGCATCGCGCTATCCCGCGGGTTTCCCGGAAAAATACGATCAGTTGGAGTGTCTGGCTGACAGCCATGGCACGGAAACCTTCTTAGTAAAACAAAAGGGCAGCGAACATCTCTTTGTGGCGAAGTGCTACGACAAAAACCTCTACTCTTTCGTGCATGAGAGCAATATCTTAAAGTCTCTGCACCACGGCGGCTTGCCCGCCTTTGCGGATGAATTCCAAAGCGATTCTACGGTCTGCATTGTGCGCGAATATATCGAGGGAAAACCAATAAACCAATACATAACAGAGAACAATCCGACCAATCAGGACATTATCGGCATCGGCATTCAGCTTTGCAACATCCTCATCCATCTCCACGGACAGGAAAAACCCGTGATCCACAGGGACATAAAGCCGCAGAATGTGATTGTGAAGGACGACGGACAGATCGTTCTCATTGACTTTGATATCTCCAGAGTCTATCACAGCGAGGCGGAGGCTGATACTCAGTTCTTCGGTACGAGAGAATACGCGCCGCCGGAGCAATACGGCTTTTCGCAGACGGACTCGCGTACCGACATTTACTCATTTGGCGTCCTGCTCCGCTATATGCTGACGGGAAGCGAGAAGGAGAATCCCAATGTCCATGTATATAAACCGCTGGAACGTATTATCAGGAAATGCACCGCCTTTGCTCCAAAAGGGCGCTTTAATAATGCGGCGGCGGTGAAAAAAGCTTTGTTGGCGGCAAATCCAAAATCACAGAGGATACGCAAAGCGCTCATAGCCCTTTGCTCGGTTGCCGTAATTACCCTGTGCGTATTCGGAGGCATCAAGTGGTATCAGTACGCGACCTTCGATCCCTTCGCCGAGGAGACGATCCCCGCCGTTCTGACAGACGCAGAAAGAGTGACCGACTCCGTTTCCTATATGAAAAACAAATATGGCACGGACCTTTTTGACGATACGGAAAGCTATTCGGACATCGGCTTTGTGAAAATGATCCTGACCGACGTATACGGATATAACAGCGATTACGTTCACGCCTTGCCGGAGGAAGAAGGCCCTCCGCATGAGAGCGAAAAGAATTTCCTTCCTTGGGGGATGGGGGATGAACAATATGTCGCCCGGGACGTAATGGTCTATGTGGCGGTGAAAATCTATTGGGTGGACAAAGTTTCGGATTACTCAAGCCTCAAAGATGACAACGGATATTATCCCGGCGTCCGGGTTGCGGTTGCCTTTGCGGAAGAAACGGGAATACTAACGGGAGTAGGACGTCCGGAGGATATAACCAAGGGCGAGGCGGCGATCCTGCTTGCAAACGCCGACAGAGTGTTTGAAGCGACAAAAGAATAATAAAGCAGAATTATTTCAAAAGGTGGGCTGGCAGCCCACCTTTTTTCCTTTGCCGTTTTGTAAAATGATGGTGTCAATGACAACATGACAATTTTCAAAAAAGGAGAGCGAACTTATGAAGAAAACAGCAAGATGTATTTTTTCCCTCGTACTGACACTTGCCCTGAGCCTTGCGATGCTACTGCCGGCATATGCGGCGAACTCGGATGAAGCGGCGACAAAGGCGGCAGCTCTCAAGCAGCTCGGACTTTTCAAGGGCGTATCCGACACGAACTTCGCCCTGGACCGGGCTCCGACGAGAACGGAGGCGTTGGTCATGTTGATCCGAGCGTTGGGCAAGGAATCGGAAGCGCTCAGCGGCTGGTCCCATCCGTTTACCGACGTGCCCTCCTGGGCGGACAAGTATGTCGGATATGGCTACGAGAAGGGACTGACCAAGGGTGTGTCGGTGACGGAATTTGGCTCCGGCAATGCGGATTCTGATATGTATCTGACCTTCATGCTCCGCGCCCTGGGGTACAGCGACACCGCCGGTGACTTTGTGTGGAACGCCCCGGATGCTCTCGCTATAGCGGTCGGTATCCTGCCCGACAGCGTTGATACGTCAAATTTCCTGCGCGCTGATGTCGCAATTGTTTCCTGGGCGGCGCTAGAGGCAGATCTGAAGAGCGGAATGCAGCAGCTGGCAAAAAAGCTTTTGATCGAATGCGTCTTTACAGATGACGATTACACAAAAGCCATTACACAGGTTGGTGAAATCAAGCCCACGGCCGTGTCGGTTTCCACCTTTGAAGCCCTTAAGTCGACACTGTCTGACAGCTCAGTGAAGGCTATCACCATTGACTCCATTGGAACTCCGGTGATCATCACAGGAGAACTGACCATACCGGCCGGCGTTACCGTGACGGTAAACCGCGGCAACGATTTCTACATTGAAGGTACCCTCACAAACAACGGCACAATCAACGTCATGGGTGCCGATTCCATCACCTCGGATTTCATCAATTATTCCGTCCTGTCCGTCATGACCGGCGGCACGCTTCAAAACAACGGCGCGATCAATTTGGAAGCCTCTCTACTGGAGGATACGGGTGATTACGGCCCCATCGGCGGACAGCTTCGCGTAAACGGCGGTACGCTGAATAACAAAGGCTCGGTTTTCCTGAAGTTCGGATCAGTCAACACACATGGCGGAATGGCGGTCGTTATCGACGGCACCTTCAATAACGACGGGCTTGTCATCGTGGACGGCTTCTTCCTTCGCGTGGATAAGGGCTCCTTCGTCAACAATGCCGGTGCGGTCGTGATCAACAACACCAATATCTTTGCCGAAGGCGACGGGGTATTTACCAATAATGGCACGCTTTCCGGAGCCGAGGTCAACAGGTAATCACGCGGCGTCCCGGCATTTACAGCGGCTTCTGCATATGTGAAGCAAGACCCGCTTTGCAAGGACGCACTTGCGAATGATACCGACGCACGGCAAGCGCGTCCTTGCTCCCCCGAGACCGAAAGATCAGTCAGGGATTATAGCCGCATAAAAACTGATCACCGTCCGAACTTCGGCAGATTGGAGAAATTCATAATATAAACGAGAAAAGTATAACAGATAATCTGAAAGCGGTGTTTGAATATTATGGCATAGCGCAAAACGAGCTGGCGCAGGCGTTGGGAATTGATCCGTCCCTTGTCAGCCGTTGGCTTAGCGGCGAGTGCAAGCTGCGGGCGGCATCGGCAACCATGCGGGTGTGATTGACATTTTACAGGACGCAGCGAAGCGGCTGACGGAGCGGTCATCGTCCCAGACACCAGAATATACGCGATAGCATTTAGGAGGATACAATGAGACTATTCGATAAAATCCTGAAATGAAAGCCCGTTGCGAACAGGTTGGGCATGATTCCGCCAACGGCCGTTGCTCCCGGTGCGGAGAAATTAAACCGCAAAAAGTAATTGCTTTTCACGATGCGTATTGAAGCTATACGCTGACTTTTGTTTCTCGGCAGGACAAATGGATTTACTGCAACACTTGTTATGGGTATATGCCCATGCTGAGCATTGACTGTAAAAGGTTAAAACCAGATGTTCCGGCGAATCCCCCAAAAGGCGTCATTTACTCCTTGCCTGAAAAATCCTGGTCTGTCTGCCTGATGCACGAGGATTCTTGCTTTTGTCCAAACTGTGACGCCTTTGTTCTCGCCTATGAATCGAAAGATGAAAATGAAAAGGCGTTTATGGCATGCAAAATATACGGTAGCAGCGTAGTCGTACACCTCGGATATCAAAGCAACTGAGCGCAATTGGGATATATTAAGTCATAACAAGAAGAAAAACAGGCATCCACTCACATGAGTGGATGCCTGTTTTTCTTGTTACCCCGTACCGGTTACCCCTTGGTTCAATTACTTTCTCTTTGGTTGGTAACACTTAAATTACCAGGGTTTTACCGCACTGTACTATTTACCGCTTTTTGCTGCTGCTTTTATTGCTGCCTGATGTTTGCTGTCAATCTTATTAGTGCCGTGGGTTCTGCTGTTAAGGAAGTGAACATCTATTACTCCGCTCATTCCATTATTCTTTACCTTGTCAAGATTTGCACCTTTTCCATAACCACCGCTTCTGCTGCTGATAGTCTTATTCGCAGGGGACTTGTCCACCCCCGCATGAGGCATAGCCGCTATTGATGCTGCTATTTTCCGGCCGCTTACCTCTATGACTACCGGCCTGCGCACCCAGCTCCAGCCGCCCCAGATCTCCTGTATCTTCTTGGAGTCTGCAGCTGTTTTGGCTTCGCAGTCTGCATGGTTGCCGCCATATGTACGTACAATATTGAAGGTCTTACCTATTTTTACATCAGTAACCTTCGCAGTCATTCCTATTTTAAACACCTTGGATGCCTCAGTCCACCAGTCCAGGAGTTCTACATCACCGGAACTTATCACTGTTGTTCCGAAGAGTGCTTTTGATGTCCCTGCCCCTACTATTCCGTCAACTTTAAGTTTGTTTTCAGCCTGAAACTTTTTTACCGCAGTTTCCGTCAAACTACCAAAGTGACCCGTTACATCAGCTGTAAAATATCCCTTTTTCTTCAGTTCAGACTGAAGCTTTTTTACTGCTTCACCTTTGCTGCCTTCTTTTAACACATCAGCAAAGGTAACAGAGAAAGTAAGAAGCATTACAACAAGTAAAAAAACAAAAATTTTGCCAGATTTCAATTACTGACTCTCCTTTCTGCTTACGAGGTATTGAATTCACATTTGCAATTACATTGGGGTCCGGTGTGGACTCAATAACAACAAAGAAAACATTTTGCAGAATCTGCAAAACTCCTTGCTGCCGGGTTCGGGCAGAGAGTATGCCCTGGGTGGTTCCCTGACGGATCACCCTTCACCCCTTGTATTATCCCCCGCTCCCTTTTGGGATTCAGCTATCAGTACGGCTTGTCTATATTTTAAGCAATTTTTTTTACCAATTCAATGGTAATTTATTACAGTATTATACCATAAACGCCCCCGTACTACCTGCAAATGTAGGTCCAGCTGCTATTCCGACCGGCTGTCTCAATGAGACCTCTATCAGCAAAGCCCAGAAAAGAATCAGAGACACAGCTATACCGACATGGCTGCCGATAAGCTTCAATCCGTTTGCGAAGGTTGTTACTCCAGGAGCGATCTGCTGTTCAACAGCTTCCAGCTTGGCAGCCTTAATGGTAAGAAAACCTGCCGCGATGCTTATCATGGACGCCAGTATGAGAAAATTATCACCTTCAATTATGTTTACAATAATCGAGCTTATCAGCAGTAATCTACCGGCCAGCATTGCTTCCACAGTACCGGCTTTTTCCTGCTGCACCTGTACCGGTGTGCTGTCTGTATTCATTGAAAACGCCTCCTTTGTACCATTATATTTATTCTTATGGAAACAAGTTCTCACAATTGCAGTTTAGTAGAAGATTGCGAAGCAATCTTCTACAGATACGAGATGCGAGATACGGGATACGAGGAGGTCTTGGTATTCCTTAAGGGTATTGGGAATAAGGGAACCTGGACCCGTAAGGAATACCAAAGCTTTTCTCGAATCTCTAATCTCGTATCTCGTATCTTTCATTATATATTCTTAAGATTCAATACCCTTATGGAATTCAAAACAGCAATAAGCGCAACACCTACATCTGCAAACACCGCTTCCCACATAGTTGCAATACCCCCTGCGCCGAGAAACAGTACAATTCCTTTGACTCCCATAGCTAATACTATATTCTGCATTACTATACTTCTTGTCTTTCTGGCAATCTTTATTGCACTGGCTATTTTAGAAGGTTCGTCTGTCATTATTACCACATCGGCAGCTTCAATAGCTGCATCTGAGCCCAGGCCTCCCATTGCTATACCTATATCTGCCCTTGCCAGGACGGGTGCATCGTTTATCCCATCTCCTACAAAGGCAACCTTACCCTTGGATTCTCTGCCCTTTTCCATGGCTTCCAGCTTTTCAACCTTTTGATCCGGCAGAAGCTCTGTATAGACCTCATCTATCCCCAACCTCTGAGCTACTTTTTCTCCTGCTGCCCTGACATCCCCTGTGAGCATCACAGTTTTTCTGATACCTGAGCTTTTGAGAAGGCGGATAGCCCTTTCTGCATCTGCCTTTATCTCGTCTGATATTACAACATAACCGGCATATTTTCCGTCTATGACAACATGCATAGTTGTTCCTATCGTATCGGCAGCTTCATACTCAGCCCCTTCCAGCTGCATCATTTTTGTATTTCCAACGATTATTTGCCTTCCTTCAGCCACGGCCTTTACCCCATGGCCTGGAACCTCATTGTAATTTGAGACTCTGTTACTATCCACTTCTTTACCGTAAGCCTTCATGATTGATACTGCAATGGGATGATTGGAGTAGCTTTCCGCATATGCAGCATATTTTAGAAGGTCTGCTTCGCTTGTTTCCCCAGAAGCCTTTATCTCAGTTACCTTAAACACCCCTTTTGTTAGTGTTCCGGTCTTGTCAAAAACTATCGTATCTATATGATTCAAGGCTTCAAGGTAGCTGCCGCCCTTTATGAGTACCCCGTTCCTTGAGGCACCGCCAATACCTCCGAAAAAACCCAGAGGTATGGATATTACCAAAGCACACGGACATGAAACCACCAGGAAGATCAGTGCCCTGTATATCCAATCTGACAATGCTTCACCCGGTAGTACCAATGGCGGAATGAATCCAAGCGCCAGTGCTGAAAATACAACTATCGGAGTATAATAACGGGCGAATTTTGTAATAAAGTTTTCCGTAGGTGACTTTTTACTGCTTGCATTCTGCACCATATCCAGAATCCTTGATACCGTCGATTCTCCGAAAGCCTTGGTCACTTCTACAGTAAGTGCGCCATTCTTATTTATGAAGCCTGCCAGTATTTCATCCCCAGGGCCCAACTCTCTGGGTACCGATTCCCCGGTTAAGGCAGAGGTATCTGCCATTGAACTGCCATCTATTATTCTTCCGTCAAGAGGAACCTTTTCCCCAGGCTTAATTATTATCACCGCTCCCACTGCCACTTCTTCCGGCGGTACTTGCACCAGCTGACCCTCCCGGAGGAGATTGGCATAATCAGGCCGGATATCCATCAATGCTGCTATTGACTTTCTTGAGCGGTTTACAGCCATGTCCTGGAACAGCTCTCCCACCTGATAGAAAAGCATCACGGCAACACCTTCGGAATACTCTCCGATTGCAAAAGCGCCGACGGTTGCAAGACTCATGAGGAAATTCTCATCAAATACCTGCCCTCTTGCAATATTTCTGAAGGATTTGAGAAGTACTTCCCCTCCGACAATGAAATAAGCTGCCAAATACATTATCAGTTCAACAGCGGTCGAAAGCTTGAGTAATACCGCTGCAGCCAACAATACCACGCCAAAGCCGATCCGGATCAACTCCTGCTTTTGATTATCCGGTGCAGTCTCCGCACCCGGATACATATTCCCGGGTTTTTTTGCTGTTATCTCCTTAAGCTCTACATCAGGTTCTATTCTTTTTATAATCTCCCTGATATTTTTAAATACATTTTCATAATTGAAACTCTTATAATACTCAAGTTTTAATTTTTTTGTCACAAAATCTATTGAAGCTTTTTTAATCCCATCCAGGGATTTAATGCCAAGCTCCATCTTGGCAGCACATCCGCCTCAGCCAAGCCCTTCAAGCATATATTCCTTTACTATAAAGCTTTCTTCTTCTAAAAAATCCTCTTTCAATGCTTCTTCTCTCACATTCTCACCCCCACAAAATGCTGCAATTTAACTATTTTTCTCTAACATGTACAAGCCCCTGATCAAACATCTGCTTTATATGATCATCATCAAGAGAATAATATACAACCTTGCCATCCTTTCTGTACTTCACCAGCCGTGCCTGCTTAAGCACTCTAAGCTGGTGAGATATCGCAGACTGATTCATACATAACAGTGCTGCTATGTCACATACACACATCTCCGATTCAAACAATGCACATAATATCTTTATCCTTGTGGTATCACCAAAAACCTTGAACAACTCAGCAAGATCATATAGCGTCTCTTCTTCAGGCATATTTTCCCTGACCCTGACTACAACTTCCTCATGGATATATGAGCAGCTGCAGCTTTCTATATTTGTTTTATTTTCAATCATATTATCCTCCATTACATTTATATGTGAACATATGAATAAGTGTTCATATGTTATATCTATATATTACTGTACAGGCTTAAAAAAGTCAATAAAAAACCGTATTGATAATTCAATACGAACAGATTGCTGACAAACCCTACACAAGTAAAAAAATAATTCAAAGAGGCATTGACCTTGTATATCAGCGCATACCAACAGGAGGTTGGGTTTATGCGCGTTAGGATTTTACTGCGTATCGAGCTCTTATTCTGTCCAAAGGCTTATATTGTATGAGTCGATATACAAGGCTATACTCCTTCTATATTGTACTCCTCTGAGTTTGTCATTAAGCCCACCGTATTGATAATCCAATACGGAATAAATTTACACTACATACCCATCCTGGGTTTTAACATCAATAGTGCATCTGTTCCTGCTGCTTTCATTTGCAAGCTCCAGAAGCCTTATGACATTCCTTGCATCAACAGGGCTCACGGCTGCAGCTTCCTTCCAGCTTATCGCTTTATATATATCTGCATAGTATTCTCTATAATCACCAATTTCACTTTCGATCTTTCCTGCTATATTCAAGCCATTAACCGTTGTATTTATTGTCCCATAATTTTTTTCCGGCTCCTTCCCCCAGGGCTGCTTGTTAACCGGTGTAAAACCTGACCCCAGGTCCGCCTCCTGAATATCCATACCATACTTTATGTAAGAACCCTTATCCCCAAGCAGTATATACCTCGGAAGCTCACACCTGACCAGCATTCCGGCCTTCAGAGTAACTTTGAGCCCTTTATAACCCATTATTATTTCAAAGCTGTCGTCTACTTTTCCCTCAGTTCTTTGTATCCTTACATCCGCAAATATGCTGTCCGGCAGTCCGAATAAAACTATAGCCTGATCTACAAGATGTGATCCCAGGTCATACAATATACCTGATCCCGGTGCACATTCCTCCCTCCATGCATTCTCCTTTACACAGTTTCTGAAACGGTCAAAGTGTATTTCACACTCTGCCAGATCACCCAGGAGCCTGCTTTCAACGACTCTTCTCACAGTCTTAAAGTCGCTGTCCCATCTCCTGTTATGATACACAGAAAGTATCCTGCCATACTTCCTTGATAAGGCAATAAGGTTATCTGCTTCCTTAGATATTACGGTAAAAGGCTTTTCAACTACGACATGCTTCTCTGAAATAATAGCTTCCTTTGCTGTAGTAAAGTGGCTGATATTGGGTGAAGCAACTATGACCAGTTGTATGCTCTCATCCTTCATGACCTCTCCCACATCTGATGCTATGGAGGTTTTGGGGTACAACTCTTTTATTCTCCTGATACTATCCGGATTAGTGGTATATATCTTCGAAAGGTTGAATTCCGGCATACAGGCAATCAATGGCGCATGAAACACCCTGCCGGATAACCCGAAACCAATCAGTGCAACATTTATTCTATTCTCCAAATCAAACCGCCTCCTTTTATATATACGTAACAATAGTTATTTCACGATATATATAGATTATCACTTAACACTTGCTGTTTCAATGCAGATAATAAGGGATTACAGCAAAAACGGAACGGTCAAGACCGTTCCCTGCATACCGGAATATATTATTATGTGACTACTCCTTTCGGCTTCACTCGGATTGATAACTGCATACCTCCAGCCGGTTTCCATCCGGGTCACTGAACCAGAACCACTTTACTTCATATAGTTTGTCAATTTCGCTTACTTCTACTCCCTTATCCTTCAAATTGCGGGATGCTTCCTCCACGTCGCGGGCAAAAAAGTTGCAGGGTGCACTGATAAAGGGTACAAACTCCCTATCCTGTGGTGTCTGAGCCAGTGTTATCGGCAATGTCCCGCCATCTATACAGGCATAACCACCCTCGTCATTTCTCCATATAAGTCCGAGCTCCAGAATCTGCGTATACCAGTCAACCGCTTTTCCTAAATCCTTTACCGGTATAAAAAGCGTATCAATCCTTAAAAAAAGGCTTGGCATAAAAAATCGTCTCCTTTCCCGAATTTGCAATAGAATTTCACTATATATTATATGACATATAAAATTTGATGTGCCTTTAATACAGCCCGTTTTAACAGTAACCAAAATAAAAATATTACATACAATGAAAATAGGATGATGAACAACCTCTTCTGCAGAAGGAGGTGTTATTATGGCGAGAGGTTTCAACCACGGTTTGAATGGGGTGCCTAATCCCGGCTGAGTGCCGGAAAAAGCGCCTGAAAATTTTTCAGGAGTATTTTATACAAAATCAAAAACACAGCAGACACCTGCCCCAGTTGTTCCACCACAGCCGGTTCCTCCACCACAGCCGGAGTCTGGACTACCCATAGCAGTTCCCTCGGCAGAACAGCTTGGTGGCATGTTAAACGGGCTTGTAGGAAATATATTTGAGAATAACAATTGGTGGCTATGGGCTGCTATACTCATTATCTTCATTAATCCGGACCTTAGAAAAAAGCTCATCGGAAAAGGAAAGGAGGCTGACTAAGTGATTATTAACACAACAAATTTCTTGCCTTTTATAGTGTTAATAATCACTACCTTGATTCAGTGCCTCGCGCGCCCTAGAAGGGATATACGTTACGAGGCACTATCAATTGGGTCAGCCTCCGGATCCTATTTGTATAAACTTTTATGAACTAATTTAATCCCAGACCTTTTCTCTTGGATATTATATGTGCTTCAATGTTATTTGCCACCTCCACAGGATCATCACCCAGAGCAACCTTTCCGCCTGTCAGTTCCTCAACCTTATCGGTCAGCAGCTCTACAAGCTGTGGTGCCCCGGTAACAAAAGGCGTAGGGGACAGGTGAGTATATGCTCCATAGGCCACTGCAAAGAACCCATCAATTGTAGCCTTCTGCTCCATCCATTCCGGGGCTGTTACTGCGATAGGCAATTGGGGTATGTCTACATCCAGATGGTCTGCAAGTGCTGTAACCAGCATGGATATTCTTCCTGTATCAGTACAGGTTCCGAAGCTCAGTACAGGCGGTATCTTAAGCATGCCGCACACTTCTTTCAAGCCGTTCCCTGCCATATTTACAGCATCCAGATTGCATAGGCCTGCCACTTCCAATGCATGATTGCCGCATCCTCCGGATACAACCAGTATGTCTTTTTTGATCAGTTCTTTTACAAGATTTACGGTCATCCAGTCCTGGGGCCCGTTTCTCAGCGTCGAGCAGTTGGCGAGTGCTACAACTCCTTTGATTTTACCGGCAGCTATTACATCCACCAAAGGATCCAGCTTGTTGCCCAGAGCCCCCAGTACAGCTTCCGTAGAGAAGCCCGCTATTGCTTTTGTTATATGCTTCGGTACCTTTGGAGCAATGGTATTGCGGCGTTTTACAAAGTTCTTCAGAGCAAGGTCAATAAGTCTGTCAGCCATTTCATCAACCTTTTCAGGGTCATATGGAATCTTATGCTTCAGTCCCGGCAAATCTATTATAGTGCTTACAGCTACAAGAGTAGCCTGATATTTTTCCGCATACATATCTATAGCCGGCGGTGAACAGTTCTCCTCCATAGCCAATACATCGACAGTACCTGTTGCAAGCATTGGCTCAATTGACAGCCAATTACCCATCAAGCCTACAAATACATCATCTATCTCAAATCTTTGAAGCAGCTCCTGGCCGGTTTCTATAGAACCTACGATCCTAAGTCCCTTTGCTCCTATTTTCTTAGCGCGCTCCTGAACTTCAGCAGTTTTGGCCTTTTGCAGCGTTGCTACACCGGCCCAGGGTTGATGCCCGTTAAACACTATATTCACATAATCAGGATCAAAAATACCCAGATCCACGTTTACTTCATGGGGCTTTGGAGTCCCGAACAATATATCCTGAGTCATCTCAAGGCCGATCTGTGCATTATATATTGTCGCCAACCCCAGTCGCAGAGCCTTCACCGCCAATGATACATGACTTCCGTCAACATTAGTCAGGCAGCTTGCTACGCAGTTCTGCTCCTCATGTACTGTCCCGGCCGGATACATGCCCAGCTTCTTCCATACTTCCTTCCTTTTCTTCGGGGCGAATACCTCTACCATAATATTGGTCTCTTCAGAACCTATGTGCATCTGAGCTTCCAGGAAGTTAGCAAGCTCTTCAGCCATCTTGTTTGTATCCTGTTTGCTATCTATACCTACCTTGTCACACATCCATTTAAGCTTGTTTACATCTGTGATCTTAAAAGGAGTTTTGCCCAGTGCAGTTTCCCTTAAAGTCCGGAAGGCTTCGTAGGCATGATGGCTATATGTACCCGCCCCCATAATATTTCTTAAAAGCATGTTCCTCATTGCCATAGCGTCCCCGGCAATTCCGCATACTCCTTTATCCTGCCCTGTCTTTTCGCTGATCCTGCATGGACCGTTTGTACACAGCTGACAGCTTAAGCCCTGGAGACAAAATTTACAGCGGATCTTTTCCTGAAGCGCATATCTGTCAAAGGCATTTGACATTCCATCTTCCCTGATCCGCAGAAGCATTTCTTCTACCGAATCATGATAGCTGACCCGGCCTTCAGTCTTTTCCAGTATTGTTTCTCCCATTGATATTACTCCTTCCAAATGTGCTGTTTTCAAAGTAAGTTTTCTCACAAAGCCTTACAAATATTCGTTAATGCGATCATCCGCCATAAATATAAAGAGCAGGCTGCTCAATTTTGAACATCCTGCTCTTAATAATTTTCCGATTACAAATTACCCTTCAGGCCTATTTCCTCCGCTGCTGCCTGCATGCCTTTTATAGTCTCCTCAATAACCTTGTCCAATTCCATCCCCAGGAGCTCTGCGCCTTCTTCTATGACTTCCCTGTTGACTCCTGCTGCAAAGCCCTTCTGCTTCCATTTCTTCTTTACTGATTTCACTTCCATATCCAGAATGCTTTTACTCGGCCTCATGACGGCAGTAGCTGCAATAAGCCCTGTAAGCTCATCAATAGCATAAAGCACCTTTTCCATCTTTTCTACCGGTGCAACATCACAGCAGAGCTTCCAGCCATGGCTTTGCACAGCATGGATATACTCTTCCGGCCATTCCCTCCCGGCAAGTATTTCTCTCGCTTTTATGCAATGCTGTTCCGGATACATTTCATAATCAATGTCATGGAGTAAACCTATTACTCCCCATTTTCCCTCATCTTCTCCAAACAGCCCTGCAAAGTGCCGCATAACAGCCTCAACAGTTAATGCATGCTTTATCAGGCTATCGTTCTTGTTGAACTCTTTTAGCAGTTCCAGTGCTTCTGCCCTGTTTGGAATTACTTTTCCCATATAAATCCTTCTTTCGTATAGTTGTATTGTTATTATGTACACTATCTTATTAAGAATTATACTACAAAATTACAAAAATCACATCTTTTATGCCTTTATATATTAAATGTTATTATTTTGACTAAACATGGAACTTTTCCTAATAATATGTTATAATTTATGGAATCTATATGTGAACTGGGGGTCGTATGATGAAATCCTTAAATATAAAAATTTCAACAAGAATCGTTTTAGGATTTTCAATAGTGATTTTGCTTACAATAATGATCGGCGGTATTGCTTTTTTCAGCCTTAATACTATCAATAACAGTATGATGTCAATGTATCATAACAATCTCCTTCCGATAACATATTTGGGGGAGATCAGGCGTGATCTGCTTACAGTACGCGGTGATGTTTTCAAATATATAGCGGCTGACACTTTATCAGAGCAGGAAGAACTAGAGAAAGCTATAACCGACTGCTTCAAAACACTTAAAGTGTCTATGGAGAAGTTCAAGAAAACTAAATTTACAGAAGCAGAATTAAAAGAGATCAATAAATTCGAAGTTTACATAACGCATTACGAAAATGATATCCTCGCTGCTATTTCTGAACGGAAATCCGGTGAATCCGATTTGTCCTTAATTCTAATAGATAATGCCGGAATAAATCGCGAAAGAGCAATAATAATACTTGAAAATCTGGTGAATATGTATACGGAAGTAGCTGCAAAAAGTGACCTGCTTGGTGATGAAACCTACGAGAACAGCTTGGTTTTCATGCTTGCATTGCTCCTGGTATGTATTATAATCAGCGCTGCAATTACTGTTACTATTACCAGATCAATCAAAAAACCTATTGCAAAATCGCTTAAGCTGGCACACAGCATGGCTGAAGGTGACCTGACAAGCAGGATCGATTACAGGAGCAATGATGAAATAGGCGAGCTTATACAGTCACTAAATACAACAGCCGGTTCACTGCAGAATGTAATTCAGGAAGTACTTACCTCTTCCGGGGCTGTTAATTCTGCAAGCCAGCAATTATCTGCCACCATGGAGGAAACTAATGCCTCCATGCAGGAAATTGCCAACGGAATAGGTCATATAGTGGAAAACAACGAAAGCAACACTGCTGCAATAGAGCAGATATCAGCCACAATAAGCGATATATCAGACAAGGCAATAGCCACTGCCGAATCGAGCAAGCTTGCTGCTGAAACAGGCAAGGAAGTCAAAGCTTCCGCTGAAAAAGGCGGAGAATTGGTGGTAAATGTTTCGGATTCAATAAATTCCGTCAGAACAGCATCAGGAGAGATATCCGGTATAATGGCAGAGCTTGAGAAATCAGCACATGAAATAAATCAGGCTGTAGAGCTTATTACAAGTATATCTGAGCAGACCAACCTCCTAAGCCTGAATGCCGCTATAGAAGCTGCAAGAGCCGGCGAACAGGGCCGCGGCTTCGCAGTAGTTGCAGATGAAGTCCGTGCGCTGGCAGAACAAAGCAAAGAGGCCACAAAGCGTATCGAGCATATGGTTAAAGCAATTCAGACCAACTGCACCAAGGCCAGAGAGAAGACCCTTGACTCAGATAAGCTTATTAAAAATAGCCACACTGCTGCCAATGAAACTAGCAGCTATATAATGAATATAATTGAAAAAATCAATACAATCGTTGTACAGATAAATGAAATAGCTGATACGGCAGTTCAACAATCCGCAATGACAAAAGAAATTTCCTCCTCTATTGATTCCATGGCAGAAAATGTTGAATCGCAGGCAAGCAGTTCCGAACAGATAAGTGCAACCACACAGCAGCAGGCAAGTGCAATAGAAGAGGTCGGTGCCACTGCTGAGGAGCTAGCCGGTATGGCAGCAAACCTGAACAGTATTGTAGCAAAATTCAAGGCATAGAAAAAAGCGCTAAGATCGACTTAGCGCTTTTATATTTCTTGCTGATAAACAATAATAATATTGCATGAATACGGGGATTTTATACATTAAAGACTCAAAGCTATAGAAATGATAACAATAAAACAAGGAGGTATCATATGCTGAGAATTGACAATCCGGCCCCCCAATTCACCCTTATGAGCACTAAGGGAGAAATATCCCTTGACGGCTTTAAGGGAAAATATGTGGTTTTGTTCTTTTACCCTCTGGACTTCACTCCGGTTTGAAGTACTGAAGTACCGGAATTCAACCGTAGGTTGAAGGATTTTGAAAAATTTAATGCAGTAGTCCTTGGAGTATCCACCGACAGTGTCCCATCCCACGAAGCATGGGCTAAGTCCCTGGGGGGCATCGATTACCCGCTTCTTTCCGACTATAACAAGGAGATATCCCGAGATTACGGTGTCCTGATGGAAAAGGAAGGTATAGCGCTTCGCGGAACCTTCATAATAGACCCGAACGGGATACTAAAAGCCCTGTCTATAAATGACACCGCCACCGGCAGAAATGTAAATGAATTCCTTAGACTCCTGGCTGCCCTGCAGACCAGGAAGGCCTGCCCGGTAAACTGGCAGCAGGGGGATGCTACTATAGGGTAAAATACAAAAGAGTGGTTATTGCACACTGTAATATCCACTCTTTTAACTACCGCATCATTTTATACTATGCCTTTCTGCAGTCTCAACAAGCTTCTTCATGTTTTGAGAAAGGCTCAGATATAATTCCTTGTACTGTTCAAAGTACTCCGAATAAATATTGTGTCTTTCCTTATCCGGCATGATCCTGTCATCAAAGTCTATCCAGTTTTTTATTACTGAGTAATCCTTAAGTACTCCAGTACTGACACCTGCCATAAGCGCGTCTCCCAAAGGTGCTTCTATACTCCCCCTGGGACAGACGATCGGCAAACCGGTGACATCTGCAAATATCTGCTTCCACAGCTTTGACTTTGTTGCTCCGCCTACTATCACACATTCACTGCCATCCTCCAGTTGCACTCCCGAGGTTTCAATAATATGCCTTAATGCGTAGGCGACAGATTCCAGTACCGCTTTGTATATATGGGCTCTGCTATGACGAAGCGTCAGTCCCATAATCGTCCCTCTGGCATCTGTATCCCAGATAGGTGTCCTTTCCCCCATGAAGTAAGGCAGTACCAACAGTCCGTCACTGCCGGGCCCAATGCCTTCTGCCTCCTGGTCCAGCTTGAAATAGGTGCTTCGGGCTGCAAAGTTGTCCCTGAACCATCTGGGCAGTGCACCTGCAGTTGATGCGCCGCCATAAGTATAAAGCTTCGTCTTTGGGTCCTTAATATATGGCATGGTCACAAGCTTGGGATCTGTGGGAAATTTCTCGTGTACCAGGCCCCAATTTATTGAGGTTCCGATTACCGCAACATGCTGTCCCGGTTCAAGCACTCCTGCGCTCAAAGTGGCAGTCAGGCAGTCAATAGCTCCTGCAACAACCGGAATTCCCGGCACTAATCCAAGCTCTTCAGCCGAACGATCATTCAATTCCCCGACTATATCACTTGGGGATACCAAAGTTCCGGGCATCATCGACTCAGGAATACCCATCTCATGCATCAGTTCCCTGGACCAGCACTTGTATCTCATATCAAATACGCCCCCGAGATTCCCTGCAGATGTATAATCTATTGCCACGCTTCCGGTAAGCTTATAGATGACATATGCATTGGGAGGCACGAACATACTTATCTTTTTCCAGTTATCCGGCTCATTGTTTTTTATCCACAGCATTTTCGTAAAGCCAAAGTAAGGGTCGGAGCCATTCCCTGTTATTGAAAACAGCCTCTCCGAGCCTATGTTCTTCATAACCCAATCATGCTCTGCCGTCGCCCTGCGGTCCATCCATATGATGCATGGACGAACAGGCTTCATTTCTTCATCGCAGGGTACTCCCGATCCTCCGTAAAGGCCGGATATACATATCCCCGCAACCTTATCAGGACTGATCCCTGCTTTTGTGACAATATCCTTAATAGTCCTTTTTACAGCATCCTCCCAGATATCCGGCAACTGCTCCGCCCATAAATTCTTGGGTGAATCTATGGTGTATTCCACCAGGGAGGATTCCAGCACATTACCATTCAGATCAACCAATACTGATTTGGTACCCGAAGTGCCTATATCCGTTCCTATGAGAAATTCCTTTGTCAAGGGTACTCCTCCTTCTTATATTCAATAACAAATATGCCTGACCAGTGCTTAAGCCAACTCCTCCATTGCTTTTTCATACTGCTCATCATTTGGAGATGCTCCATGGAAGGTGACTGAGTTTTCCATAAATGAAACACCCTTGCCCTTAACAGTACGGCATATTATGGCAGTAGGCTTACCCCGATATATTTTTGAGCTGTCAATAGCTTCAAGAACCTCTCCCATATTGTGTCCATCAATATCGAGGACATTCCAGCCAAAGGAATTCCACTTTTCATCCATTGGTTCGGTGTTCATGACATCCGATGTAAAGCCGTCATTTTGCAGCCTGTTCACATCTATGAAGGCTGTGAGATTATCCAGCTTATAGTGCGCTGCAGTCATTGCAGCCTCCCATATCTGACCTTCGTTCGTTTCACCGTCACCTATGATCGTATATACCCTGAAGCCTTTGCCTGTTATTTTTGCACCCAGAGCCATGCCACACGCAGCTGATAGGCCTATTCCCAGGGAACCGGTCGTCATATCGATACCCGGAGTCTTCTTCATGTCTGGATGTCCCTGAAGAATACTATTAATTGATCTGAACGAGTTAAAGAGGTATTCTTTTGGGAAATAACCCTTGTCTGCAAGCACTGTGTATAGAGCAGGAGCTGTATGACCTTTTGAAAGTACAAACCTGTCCCTGTCTTCCCATTTCGGGTTTCCAGGGTCTATGTTCATTTCAGCGTAATACAGGGCTACAAGCAGCTCAGCAATGGATAGAGATCCTCCAATGTGGCCGGACTGTGCTTTATAAACCATTTCTACAATATCACGTCTTATTTGCTTCGATTTTTCCTGCAATTCCTTTATAAAGGTACTGCTGTATGTCATAGAGCTACCCCCTTCCACACGCACATAAGCCATTGAGCTTCTTGCGTTCCACAACTGCTCTCGCAGCAGCGGCTATATTATCAACTCCGAGCCCGTACTTTTCAAATAATTCCGACTGTGTACCGGATTCACAAAAGGTATCTTCTACAGCAACCTGTTCCACCGGCACGGGATTGTTCCTTACCAGTAGCTCTGCTATGGCTCCTCCAAGGCCGCCTATACGCGAGTGATCCTCAACTGCAACGACAGCTCCCGTCTCCTTTGCTGACTGTATAACAGCCTGTTCATCCAAGGGCTTGATACTGTACATATTTATTACTCTCGCATTGATGCCTTCTGCACTCAACTTATCTGCAGCTTTAAGGGCATTTGCTACCATAACGCCGCATGCAACAATTGTCACATCATCCCCTGCTCGTAACAGGTCGGATTTTCCAATGATAAATTCCTTATCGTCCTCGTATATGACCTCAGCTTCGTCACGGCCTAAGCGCAGATACACCGGGCCATTGTATTCCAGGGCTGCTTTTATCGCAGCCTTTGTTTGTTTTCCGTCAGAAGCCGTAATTACTGAAAAATTAGGCAAAGCTCTAATGATTGCAATATCTTCTATGGCTTGGTGTGTTGCTCCGTCTTTACCGACACAGATTCCCCCATGTGTTGCTATGATCTTTACATTCAGGCATGGGTAGGCTATTGAGTTTCTTATCTGCTCAAAGGGCTTCTCTACTGCAAACATGGCAAACCCCGCAACTACGGGTACCAGCCCTACAGTGGACATGCCGGCTGCTACAGATATCATATCAGCTTCACTTACTCCAACCGATATAAACCTTTCCGGAAATATCTTCTTAAACTCCTGTATCCGTATTGACTTTGCTAAATCTGGTGTTATGACAACCATAGAATCATATTCATTACCCATAGAGATAAGTGCCTCTGACAATGCATCTCTAAAAGAAGATTTTGCACTCAATTATATACACCTCCAGAATAGGATGGATTCCGGCACACCCCAATTCTACTCAATAATTTCCGGTATTCTTTTAATATTTGGATCTGTGAATATATCCATTTCATCAACATTTTTGGTTGAAAACTCTGAAAGCACTGCGCCCTCAGGTCCTGCCTGGAACCAATGAAGCGTATTCGGAGAAACCAAATACTGATCCCCTGGTTTAAGAACGATTTCATGCCACACTGTAAAATGCTCCTTCATTTCTTCCGGAACCTTTGCCTTGGGATTTGCTGTCGCGGGGCCTTTTACATAGAGGTAAAACTCACCCCATCTGCACCTGAAGGTCTCTTCCTTGCCCTGCTTGCCGTCTATGTCGGGATGCAGATGTTCAGGACAGATCTGTCCGGGGAACAGGATGACTTCCTTTGCACTGCAGCGCTCTGTATTCACATATATGTTAAGCTGTACTCCTACCTTATCAAGTTTACTAAGTCCAAAGTCCGCAACTTCAATGTTTTCTTTTTCCTTATCCGTTAATACGATTGATGCCTTGTCAAAGTACTCTAAAGTACGCTTTTTCGCTTCATCATACTGCTTTCTCGTTAATGCCATATTATTTACCTTCCTTCCATATAATAAAAACTGCGCATGTAGCCTGGGAAAAGCCCAGCACCTATTGGACCCGTCTGTAACTGTTGTCAATCATGTCCACCTTTTTCACTTTTTCCGTACTCCTGCCCCCTTCAAACTCCGAATGAAGCCAGGTGCTCACTATACTCTTGGCCAGTTCAATACCAATTACCCTTGCTCCCATGGTAAGTATCTGTGCATTGTTGCTTTTCCTTGCACGCTCGGCAGAATAAGGATCGTGGCATACAGCTGCCCGCACACCGCCTACTTTGTTTGCAACAATAGCCATACCAATACCTGTACCACATACAAGTATCCCACGTTCATGTTCTCCTGAGCTTATCGACTTGGCAAGGGTAAGAGCGATTTCCGGGTAGTCTGTATCTTCGTCCCTTCCTACACCAAAATCTGTATATTCATATCCAAGCTGTTTCAAATAAACTTTAATTACTTCTTTTAGTTCATAACCTGCTATATCAGAACCAATGGCTATCGACGGCAAACGCGCTCTCTCCTTTCAATGCAGAATCAAATAAGTTGGGGTTAACGGAGCAGAAGGATAATATCAGAAAAATATGCTGCCCTCTGCTCCGGAAATATCCTGTGCCTATATTAGAAACCTAAAGCTTCCCAACCCTTTATCAATGGATCCACGTTTTCGGGGGTCGCAAGGACCATAGGAGTAACAATTCTCTTGTCTATATTTTCACCTTTGAGAAGCTTCGCGCCATACTCAACTGCATAAGCTCCGATCTTATCAGGGCTCTGTGCAACGTCTGCAGAAAGCTGCCCGCCTTTTACGGCTCTGAGCGCTTCTACTATACCGTCAAGACCGACGAAGATGATATCATTTCTCTTTGCCGCCTGAGCAACTGCCGAAGCTCCTAAAGCCATCTGGTCAGCTTCACAGAACACAGCCTGGATTTCCGGATGTGCAACAAGGAAATCTTCCATTACCTTCGCACCCTGGTCAGCTTCCCAGTTTGCAGCTCCTTCAGTAACGATCTTTATATCAGGGTACTTTTTAACATAATCGACAAATCCATTGTATCTTTCCAATTCAACTGCATCACCCTGTCTTCCGCGTATTATGGCAACGTTGCCCTTCTGGTTCAGCTTGCCTACTATATATTCGGCTGCCATAGCTCCGCCGGCTACATTATCGCTTGCTATGAAGCTTGTGATTTTGTCAGTTCTTATTGCCGAGTCAAGGCAGATGACCGGTATGCCCTTTGCCACTGCAGCTTCTACAGCAGGTACAAGTGCGCTTGCATCACTGGGAACAACTGCTATCAAATCAACCTTTTTTGTTACAAAGTCTTCAATCTGAGCTACCTGGGCGTTAAAATCAGTTTCTGCAGTAGTTGATGCTATGATTACTTCTACACCTAATTCTTTAGCCTTGGCCTCTGCAGCTGTTTTTGCCATCATCCAGAAAGGGTTGGACAGTGATTTCAAAACAATTCCTATGGTGGGTTTCTCTTCAGTCTGTGGAGCCGCCGGTTGTCCTGCAGGCTGTGCTGCCGGTTCTGTCTTATTCTGACATCCTGTCAAAGCAAGAGTGCCAAGCATTACCAGGCAGATTAAAAGCGCCATATACCTTTTTGTCTTTTCAAACATTGTTACTTTTCCCCCTTATTATTTTTCTCTTTATGATCAAACCCTGACAAATCCGGTGCACCTTAGACTGTCAGCGTTTAAATCCATTATTGGATACTGTGTTTAATGATAAATTTTGTATACTGTATGCATATATTTTGTTTTTTACAAAAGGCTGTAGTCTCTTAACTCTCTTTTTTCATCATATCTACCAAAACCGCGATGATTACAATACCACCTGTGATCATAGTCTGATAGAAGGAGGATACTCCAAGCAGGTTAAGTGAGTTGCTCACAACCCCAAGAATCAGGGCGCCAAGCAGTGTTCCTGCCATTGTTCCTTTCCCTCCGAGAAGTGAGGTGCCGCCGATTACAACTGCTGCAATTGCAATAAGCTCATATCCCATACCCGCATTGGGCTGCGCCGTTCCAAGTCTGCCGGCCAGAATAATTCCCGAGGCACTTGACAATATACCGCATAGTATATATGCAAACATTTTCACCTTCTTGACCGACACCCCTGACAGCCTTGCTGCTTCTTCATTTCCACCGACTGCAATAGTATATCTTCCTATTGAGAAATCCTTAAGCAGGAAATGTCCTATTATAAAGATTACCAGGGAGATTATTACCGGAACAGGGATCCAGCTTAAGTAACCGGTACCAAGATACAGGAACTTAGGCGGCAGTCCCCAGATTGCCTGACCGTTGCAGACTGCCAGCGTGAGACCGCGAATAAGATTCATGGTTCCTAAAGTTGCAATAAAAGGTAATATCCTAAAATATGATATCAGCGCTCCGTTGAATGCTCCTACGATTCCTCCCGCCAGCAGCGCCGCCAGAATCGCAAGCTCTACAGGCATGCCCTGCTTTATGGCAAGGCCTGAAATAACGCCACCCAGTGCTACCGTTGAGCCTACTGAAATATCAATGCCTCCTGTAATTATGACAAAGGTCATCCCTACGGCAACTATTCCGTTTATTGAAATCTGCCTGGCTACATTCAAAAGGTTCTCAACTGTTAAGAATGGAGGTATGAATATAGTTATGACAGTACATAAAGCTATAAGAACAAGTAGTATACGCTGCTGCAAAACCAGCTTCAATATATCATTCCGCTTTATTGAGCCGCTTTTTATTTCCATAAAGGCATTCCCCCCAATTTAGTTTGATATTTTTCTATTTTCATGTCCCATCATATAGGACAGCACTTTTTCCTGATCAAGCTCCTCATTGTTGTCAAGCTCAGCTGCTATTCTGCCTTCATGCATGACTATGACACGGTCACTAAGAGCGATAAGCTCAGGCAGCTCTGAAGAAATCATTATTATAGACCCGCCTTCAGCTGCTATCTTATTCATAAGCTCGTATACATCATATTTGACACCGACATCCAGGCCTCTGGTCGGCTCGTCAAACATAAATATCTGACCTTTGCCGGAAAGCCAGCGTGCCATGATCACCTTCTGCTGGTTGCCCCCGCTTAACTCCGAGATCACCTGACCGGGTCCGGTGGTTTTTATGCTCAAAGCTTTAATATACTCCCCTGTTACAGCCTTCTCTTTTTTATGGTTAATACAACCGCAGCGTGTATAGTGATTCAAAAAGGCAAGAGTTGTATTATCCTGTATTGAGCACTGGGTAATCATCCCTTCTTTTCTTCTGTCCGATGTCACATAGTACACTCCGTTATTCATTGCGTCCTTGGGCTTCCTGATCACCAAATGTTTCCCGTTAAGCACCAGCTCTCCGCTCTCAATATTGTGTGCGCCGTATATTGCCTTTATGAGCTCCGGCCTGCCTGAGCCAACCAAACCGGCGACTCCCAATATTTCACCCCGCCTCAGGGAAAAGCTGCAATCCCTGAAATATGAACGACAGGAGAAATTCTTTATATTCATAACCTCTTCACCGATATTATGCTCCCGCTTGGGGAACTGATTCTGAACTTCCCTTCCCGCCATCATCTGTATCAATGAATTCCTGTCCGTCTCCGATACCTCAACTGTTGAGATTGACTCTCCATCTCTCAGCACTGTTACCCTGTCGGCAATACTGAGGATCTCTTCTATACGATGAGATATGAATATTACTGATGTCCCTTTCTTTACCAGGGTCAGCAGGATGTCAAATATAGTGTTCACTTCTTTATCAGTAAGCGTCGATGTTGCTTCATCAAACACCAATATGTCCGGTTCTGTTGACAATGCACGGGCTATAGATATTAACTGCCTTTCGCCCATGTTCAGGTTCTCAATCTTTTCTCTCGGATCAATGGAGAAATTTAAAGAGGAAAGGAGCTTTTCAGTGATCCTGTTCAGCTGCTTCCAGTCTATACCGCCGATGGGCTTTCTTCTCGGAAAGCGCCCCAGATATATGTTTTCAGCTACACTTAATTGAGGTACCAAAGGGAATTCCTGATGTACAACTCCGATCCTTCTCTTTATTACATCCTGGAGTTCAGTCTCATCAAGCTGCTTCCCATCAATAACGATCTGACCTTGAAAGTCCTTATACACACCTGCCAGTATCTTTACCAGGGTTGATTTGCCTGCACCGTTCTGGCCTAATACTGCGTGAACCTCGCCCTGCCTTATTTCCATATGAACGTTGTTCAGTGCCCGTGTTGCATTGAATTGTTTGGTAATGCCTTTTAGCTGAAGTCTTGCTTCCGATTCCATATCCAAAATATTCCCTCCCCGGCAAGTATGATCAAATTCGTTTACTATCATCCAGTTCTATAATTTATTAAACTCAAGTACCTTGGCAGAACGCTTCAGCTTTTCCCAAAGGTGAGGCTGCTTTTTTGACAGTAATCCCAGGTATAACCCTTCCAGAATAGCTTGCTCCGCTACACGCCTGGCTATAATCTCCTTGCCCACCGTAGCATCAACAGTCGCGGTATATATACTGATATCACAATGCTTTATCAACGGCGATTTGTCATACTTGGTTATACAGATCGTGGTAGCGCCTCTTTCCTTGGCAATCTTCATTGCTTCCACCACAGAACGGCTTCTGCCCGAATGTGATATGGCAATAGCAACATCTTTAGGTCCGAGCATACTTGCCATGATCAGCTGTATGTCAGCGTCTGAATGAACCTGGCTGCGGATGCCGATCCTTTTGAGCTTTATATCAGCAAAGTAACAAGGTCCTGCCGCATCACCAATTCCAAAGAATGTGACACTATCGGCAGCAGCTAATGCATTTAATGCCTTCTCACATTCTGAAGAGTTCAAAAGACTTATAGTATCTTTAAGTGTCTGTATATTGAACCAGAATACCTTTTCCATTATCTCCATCAAACTGTCCTCCGGGCTTACCTCACCGCTGAATGAGGCATCCTCCTCTGTAGCTAATGCTGAAGATAACTGGAGCTTCAATTCCGGAAAACCATCTACTCCCAGACGGCGGCAGAATCTTAGTATAGAAGCCTGGCTGCTGTCAGATACCTCAGCAAACTCCGCCAAATTCATCTCAAGTACCTGTTGGGGATTTTCAAGAAGAAAATCGGCTACTTTTTTTTCTGTCTTTGTCAGGGAGGGCTGCAAAAAACGGACCTTTATAAGTATCTCGTTTTTGCTCTTCAAGTTTGAACCATTTGAATTCTGCATTTGTATCAAACACCCCTATCCATTTTTCTAATATTATATATTCTACGTGTTTTGGAATTATCCTTCAATTTTAAAAACTATTTTTGAAGTTTTTTTGCAGTTTTCAGTAATCCATTTTTATGTCTACAAGCTGTATTAAACTAGAGCAAGTAATATATCAACATTGTGAAACCATTGATACATCGTTGTGTTTTCAGTGGTCCCACAGTTTATATCCATTACTCTGCTTCTTTATCACTTGTAATAAAGATAATTCTATAGCTTTTGCAGAACCTATTATTTATCAAGATAAATCCACGGAATTCTCCAATTATCAGTTCCAATTTTGGAGTATTAAGTCGATTTTCCCTCTTTTATAATAAAAAAATAATAGACATCGTCCATGACAATGTCTATTATTTTTTTATTATAATACTATTCTTCTATGGAAACCTCTTGATCTCTTTTAATACCGCCGGTCCATGTCGTTATCCATATGTACATAAAGCCGAACAGCAGTGATGTTAATATACGGCCGGCCAGAATAACGGCTCCGTTTGCACCAATTGCAGTAAAGAAAATCGTCTCCTCTATCACTGCATGGCAGATTCCAATGAATGCGAACATTGTATTTATTTGATTCCTTGTCATTTTTACTTCTTCTGTTATCTGCATTATCACTCCCGAGCCAAAAATCACACCGAAAAAGAACCCCACAATCAACCCAAGAGCCGCTTCACCCGGAAGCCTGAGAAACCTTGTAATCCCCTGAGACTTTGAGGCTATCTTCTCCAGCCAGCCCATATCCTTTAAGCACTCAATAGCTATAAGCAAAGGAAATATTACAAATACCATCTTCAGAATCGTTGAATAACTTACATGAAAAGTCTCCAGCAGAGCTTTAATCCAATCCATCATCTATACCCCCGGAATAAGCAGGTTAAGTACCACACATGCCAAAACAGCACCAATGAACCTTAAGACTGCGATCAGCATCCCATTTCCGCCGCTTTTGCTCATAACCACCGTCTCTACCGCAAAGGCATGGCAAATGGAAATAAAAGTACTCATTATGGTAAGCTGTTTTACCGTCAGGCCTAACGTTACCATAGCAGCAATCGCACTGTAAAGCGAAACCTGCCCCATCATGATAACCAGGGCTCCTTCCCCGGGCAAACCCATATAGGCCATATAAGGAGTGAAAAAATCCGCGATCCTCATAAGCCAGCCTGAGTGTTCCAGCACCTTCAGAACAAAGACCGCCGGTATAATGTATTTCATAAGATTTATAATAACTTTTACAGCATTTCTGCTTCCACGAAAAACAGTTTGACTTGTAACCATAATACACTTCCTTTACAGCAACATACCAATCCATTTTGTTGACTGACTTTCCTTAAATTCAGGCCTTGTTATGGACAACATGAGAATATCCTTGTACTTCCCGCGGCTGAAAATCGCCATTCTGGCAGTACCTTCATATATATCCACACTTTTCCGCTGCATTGCGGCTTCCGATATTATCAACATAGTTAGAATTTCCAGAGATTCAAGCCGGAATGCTCATCAAATTCCCTTCCGACTTTACCATCAATCACATCTATGATCAGTTCACAGGTCCCTGAAATCCAGCATTCGTTCAAATGCCCCCCATGAGCTTTATACTCCTCATCACCCAGGGTAATATGAAGGTGAAGATATACTTCTCCGTCCATTGTTGTTATGTTCCCTGTCAGGTTGGTGATCTCATATTCGCCAGTAAGCTCTATGTTATGATACTCCTTGTTTATTGTGTTAAAAAGCCCTATTGTGACCTTGTCCGCCGCTCCAAGGCCTATGACGGATCCCAGCTTCAGCTTTTTCTTCGTACAGAATTCCTTTAACGAAGATACTACTTCTTCCCCTTTATCGATTCTTATGAAATATTTGTTTCCCATTTTTTTATATTCCATAGTCCCACTCCTTCCGGTTACCTGCGCTTAATTTATAATTCATTGTATCTAAATAAATATCCTGTCATGCTAATTTTAACATAACAGGATATTCAATTTTACCATTTTTCAAAATGTTTCTTTGTATATGCAATATCCGGTACAGTTCTATCAGTATTGAATCCCCTCAACTGTAACAGTCTGATTCTCCATCAGATTTATATCCTCATATTCGAAGCCATCATTTTTCTCCTTGATAATACCGACAATAGGCCTCAGGGGCATATCAGAAGGTACTTTTCTTACTACCGCGACCCGTCCATCTTTCAGCCTTACCAGGCTTCCTACCGGATATGGATTTATTTTCTTGATGAAAGCTTTTATAATATCCATGCTGTAATGCTTATCTGCCACAGACATGATATACTCAAGAGCTTCATTGGCGGGCAGTGCCTGACGGTGTGGCCTGTCGGAGGTCATAGCATCATATATGTCGGCAATCCCAACGATCTGGGTCAGAAGATGAATCTCTCCGCCGCTTTTCCTATTAGGATAGCCCGAACCGTCAATATGCTCATGGTGTCCTAATGTTATGGCCCTTACATAAGAGCTTAAGAAGCTCTTATCCTTAAGATAATCATAGCCCTTCAGAGGATGATACAGTATCAGCCGCTTGTCTTCCATCGTAAGAGGCTCTTTCTTGTATAATACTTCCTTAGGCAGCATGGCCATGCCTATGTCATGAAATATGCCGCCCATGAAAAGCTGGCATATCATATCACTGTTCAGACCCATTTCCCAGCCGATAAGCACTGATAACAATGCTACATTTACTGCCGAGCTGTATAAATAACTGTTTACATTTTTAATATCGATATATTCCAGTTGTTTTTCTTTAAATCCGGTCATTTCATAGAGTATATCATCCATAAGCGCCGAGAGGTCGGGCATCATACC
>DASPLL010000062.1:0-10129 GCA_035627615.1 Clostridia bacterium | reverse complement strand
GGAAGACGCCGGAACACTTACTTCACCGCTTGTTCCATGGAATACCTGCGGTGCAACAATGCAGACTTATCTCGGTGTTCCGACAATCGAATATCTACCATACTGCTTCCTGAATCTTGTTAACCCTATAGTATCAATCGTGTTCGGTTTCACAGGGATCACAATGATGAAGCTGGAAAATGACCCATCAGCTCCTGAATATAAAGGACCAAAAGCAAAGAATAAAGGCGTTTCAGCTTAGTAAACCAAAAGCCTGTTGCAAAGCAACAGGCTTTTTTATTCGCTTTATATCTCTATCAATTCCTTAGTATACTTATTCAGCACTTCTACTCCGGTTTCAGTCACCATTACAAGATCTTCTATCCTGACTCCGAACTTCCCGGGAAGATAAATTCCCGGTTCTATGCTGAACACCATGCCTGGCTCCAGTACAGCTTTGCTGATATCCGATATGTACGGCTCTTCGTGCACTTCCATACCGATTCCGTGTCCGGTCCTATGTATAAAATACTCTCCATAGCCTTTTTCCGTTATATGATTTCTTGCAGCAGCATCTATTTCAGAAGCTTTCATACCTGGCTTTACTGCTTCTGCAGCCCTTCTCTGAGCCTCTCTTACAGTCTCATAGACCTCTCTGTACTCCGGAGTGGCCTTACCCAGCATTACAGTTCGTGTCATATCTGAGCAATAGCCCTGATACATTCCTCCGAAATCGATCACTATACTGTCCCCGTCTTTCAACACCTTATCACCGGCAGTATAATGAGGCAGGGCGCTATTGGACCCTGAGCCTATGATAGTTTCGAAGGATGGACTCATCAGGCCCTGCTTCTTCATTTCTGTCTCCAGTAAGTCCCGTACCTCAATTTCCTTCATCCCGGCCTTGATCAGCGGGATGACCCTTCCCAGAGCTTGTTCGGCAAGCTCGGAGGATTTTCTCATTTTATCAGCTTCATCAGCTGTTTTATATTTTCTCAGTTCTCCAATCACACCCGAAGCTTTTATAAATTTTGCCTGCTTAAAAGAGCTGTATATCTTTTCAAAAGCGCTAAACCACATAGTGTCTTCAATGGCTGCGGTGACGCCGGTATACCCTTTCTCAATGCATAATGACTTCAGGATATCCCCCGGATCCTGAGAATCATCCCAGGATATGATGCGGTCAAATATTGCTTTTTCCTTTACTTCCTGCTCATACATCCTTGGAGCAATAAATACAATCTCGCCGCTATCATCAAGGATAGCTGCCAGCAGCCTTTCCCCCGGAAAAGTATTGAAACCGGTAGTATAAAGCAGGTTCATTGACGGGCTCAGTACTAATGCTTTAACTCCTTTTTCCTTCATCAGCTCTGTTATCCTGACTTTTCTTGAAGTAAGATTTCCCATTTTATCTGCATTGCTCATTATGAATTCTCCCCCTCCTGATTTTATATACAAACCATAATTATTATACCACAAATTGGAGTATGCTTCACAATGTAGGTGCTTCCCTGTCACATTCTCTCCGGTTATACATATTATGAAATATAATGTTTTCAATACAACGCAATAACATTCGGGAGGTTAATCAAATATGAATCTTGGCATTGACGGAAGGGTTATTACCTGGCATATCGGCTCCGGTTTAGCAACATATACCAATAACCTGCTGGAAAATCTGAATAAGCTGCAGCAGCTTAAAAACATATTTCTGTTCTATCCATGCAAGGATAGGACTGATTATTTTGATATCAACAGTATACCCCAAAATCTTCTGATCGGTGAGAGGCGTCTTGATTTCTGGCGCAATGTATATGATCTGAAATGGGACATCAGCTATCCCATAGATGTATTCCACAATACCGTCAATGGCATAGGACTTCCCCAAAGCTTAAAAGGCGTAAAAATAATAACCCTTCATGATCTTATTCCTTATATTATGCCGGAAACAGTCGACAGACCTCATCTTAATTATACCTTGAAAAATACCCCCTATATTCTGGAAGAGGCATCACATGTAATTACCGTGTCTCATTACTCCAAATCCGATATTCAGAAGTACTTCGGAATTGATGACGAAAAAATAACCGTGACTCATCTTGCAGCAGACCCCATTTTCAAACCCCTGGACAGAGATAATGCCAAAAGGGTGATTTTCAACAAATATGGCATTGATAAAAAGTATGTACTATATCTTGGAGGTTTCAGCCAGAGGAAGAATATTGCCAGATTGATTAAAGCCTTTAAAAAGGTTATACTGGAAAAAGAAGAACTGATTAACCTTCTGATCCTTGGGGAGTATTCAAGATCCTATAAAGCGCTTTGGAAACTGACTGATGAGCTGGGACTCTGTGATTACGTTAAGTTCCTTAATTTTGTCCCTACTGCTGATTTGCCGTACTTTTATAATGGAGCAGAGGTATTTGTCTACCCTTCATTGTATGAAGGCTTCGGGCTGCCGCCTTTGGAAGCAATGCAGTGCGGTACCCCCGTGGTAACCTCCAATGTATCATCCATACCTGAGATAGTGGGCGATGCTTGTCTGCTTGTAAATCCCTATTCCATAGACAATATATCCGATTCAATACTCACAGTGCTTTCCGATGTGGATGAATGGCATAAATACAGCCTTATGGGCATTGAAAGAGCTAAAGAATACTCATGGCTGAAAACTGCGGCTGAAACCCTTCATGTGTATGAAAAGTGTACTGGAATAATATAAAAGGTAAATATAAAAATCAATCCCCCGCTTTACTGTACGGGGGATTGATTTTTTATTAATAATTGAATGCCGCTATTTCAAAATATGCTCTCGGATGCTTGCAGGTCGGGCAAATTTCCGGAGCCTCAGCTCCTGTATGAATATATCCGCAGTTCCTGCACCTCCAGGTAGTCTGCTCCTCACGCTTGAATACCTTGCTTTCTTCTACATTTTTCAAAAGTGCAAGATACCTCTCCTCATGTTCCTTTTCTACTGTCGCTACCTTATTGAAGAATTCTGCGATAGCTGAAAAGCCCTCTTCTCTGGCGATCTTCTCAAATTCCTTGTACATGGAGCTCCATTCATAATTCTCGCCTTCCGCCGCATGCTTAAGGTTTTCTGCCGTATCTCCTATACCACCAAGGAATTTGAATATTAACTTTGCATGCTCTTTTTCATTGTCTGCAGTTTCTTGAAATATTCCGGATATTTGCTCATAGCCTTCTTTCTTCGCAGTACTTGCGAAATATGTATACTTGTTCCTAGCCTGAGACTCGCCGGCAAATGCTGCCCACAGATTTTGCTCAGTCTTACTTCCCTTTAATTCCATTAATATATAACCCCCTTAAATTTATATTATTCTTTATTAATAATTATTATATATTGCTATACCAATATTTGTCAAGCTATTTTCTTGCTGATCAATAGTTTTCCCATACCGCCGTATTGTTCTCTCAGGCTGTTGATATAATACTCCAGGTCATTGCTTTCATAATAACCCTTTAGAATATTATCCAGGCCATTAAGAGCGTCTTTCACATCGTTTTCCTTAAGTTCCTTCCTGCTGATAGCCTCGTTGAACTCGTCAATATCCACTACATAATACCTGCCGTCACCTTTTATTATAAAATCTATGTACAGATCCTTAGCTTTCCACAGCTTCCGCTCCTTTGACACGCTAACCATGTCTACATAATACTTATAAATTTCCGAAGGCTCATATTGGAGCTTGTTGGATTGATGCAATTTATAAATGCCTATATTCTCGTTGGGGAATAAATTATATTCCACAGATTCATGATACTTATGATCAACATACCTTCTGTAATAATACAGGTAATTCTCATATACTTTCAGTTCTTGAATCCTATAATCATGCCGCCTTCCATCTTTCCTCACACTCTCAATCATTTCCTCAAAATCCAGGATTGTATGCTTCAAAGAAATCCCTCCCTGTATATACAAAATCACCTTTTTTTTAGTATATACAAAAAAACTGCTACAGGTCAACTTAAATAAAAAACGAAATATTTTATTATATACATAAAACTATGTTTACCTACAAATAATATGCATATAAATTCAATGCATTCATACTTGGCACACAGTCCCTAGATAAAAATACAAGCAACGACATATAATTCTATAGACTATGTAAATGATTTATGTTAATATAATATTAAGTTAAGAGTATGTATATTGAACGCGCAAAAGTACTTACATTAGGGTAAAGCGCGAATTCAATAACAATCAAAGAAAACATTTCGCGAAATTTGAATATGCATTGCAAAATGTTTTTCGCGAAATATATACCTGGAATGTTCGATATGCCTATATTTGAACCTACAGAACCAATACGGGAATCCATGTACGTGTCCTAATATCATGCCTCAATTAAAGTCTATTTGCAGCAGAGGAAGATAGGAAGCCATGTCAGGATACCCACCTAGCGAGAGCTAGGTGTCAAATTACAGCAGAACGGCATTTTGGGGCAGCTATACAAGAAACGCTCTGGAGTATATCTCCAGAGCGTTTCTTATTTTGAGGCTTTTGTTTCATAATAAACATCTGTATTAATAGAAGAGCTGGGGATACTGCCTGTTGATCTTCTATCTCTGAGGCTGGCAGGTATGATGATGTGCCTTATGTGCCCGCCTGTTTCCTGCAGCTGACTGATAAGAGTCTCACTGGCATTGTATCCGAGATCATATACGAAAATCTCCATTGAGGATAGCGGTGGATCTACATAGCTGGCCAGGGGAGTATTATTAAAGCTTATCACGGATATATCACCTGGGATGGTAAGCCCCCTTTCCTTAATAGCCCTCATTACCCCGAACGCCATAAGGTCATCTGCTACGACAATAGCCGTAGGGGGATCCTTCTGATCCAATAGCTTCTTTACTGCACTGTAACCTCCCTCTTCTACAAATTCACCAAGGCTCAGAAACTCCTTTCTGAATTTTATATCATTGGAGTCCAATGCTTTCTTGTAGCCTCTAAATCTTTCACCCATAAATACGTATGTAAATTCGCCGCCTATGAAGCCGATCCTCTCATGACCAAGTTTTATGAGATATTCGGTAGCCTGGAAGCCTGCCTCCAGATTATCATTGTCTACCCAATTCACATCCTCCATATTTGAAGGCTTGCCCACAACAACAAAAGGGAAATGTTTTTTCCTCAGGCTCTCGATCGTTTTGTCCCCAATCCTTGAGGTCAGAAGTATAAGCCCGTCCACTCTCTTTTCATTGACCAGTCGGCTTGTGGCTTTATATTCCTCATCACTGCTGCTGCCGGTAGAAAAGAGGACATTATATCCCCTTTTAAAGGCGCTTACTCCTATTCCTCTCATGACTTCGGTAAAAAACGGATTTACAAAGACCTGCTCTGTAGAATGAGGCATTATAACTCCGATTGTTTTTGTACTCCTGTTGGCAAGGCTCCGTGCTATGGCATTTGGATGAAAATCCAGCTCCTCCATCACTTTAAGGACCTTTACCTTTGTCTTTGCACTTATCCTCGGATTATCCGCAATAACTCTCGATACTGTTGACGGATCAACACCTGCCAACCTCGCAACATCCTTTATTGTTACAGCCATAATGTCCCCTCCATATCAGCTCTGATACTGTGAATTCAGGCTTCTTATCCTATCTCTGAAAGAATAAAGCAACAATAGCACTACAAGCTCAATTATAACAAAAGAGACTTCAATTACATTTCCATAGTTGATTCCTGAGATCACCACATCTCCTGAATTGTTGAATATAAAAAGCACTGCACCCTTGAAATGTTCATAGTCCTGAAGCCTTACTATGTTGACCTGTATGAGGTCATATATGAAATGATAAGCAGCAGGAAGGTACAGTGAATCGGTCAGTATATAAAGATAACCTAGAATTACTCCGCCTAGAGCAACATCAATAAAATCCAGAAGCTTTCCATAGGTCAGGATATGAGCAGCCATAAAAATAAGTGAGCTGATAAGCAAAGCCCTTTTGTTACCTATCGCGAGCATCAGCCTTTTTTGTATGTAGCCCCTGAAAAGCGCTTCTTCTCCAAAGCCTACCAGCAAGAAGGCCAGTATACCGTACAACAGAGACATTTGAATTTCCGCTCCGCTGAATATGCCGTAACCGGTGCTCTGAAACCAGAGTGTCCCCATAAAGATGGAAAGCAGCATGATCATTGCAATTTCAATGGTTCCGCCAAGCAGGCCAAGACCAAAAAGCTTGAGGCTGTTCCGCCTCCACCTGAGGCCTATGATACTGGTATCACGCTTGTCTATGTATTTCCAGAACAAAAACGTCAGAAGCACTATAAATATATTATAACCGCTTATGATAAACAGGTACTGTGGGCTTCTCACCATCCGGTCAAGCATTTCACTGCCATCCGGCATTGTTCCCCTTGAGTAGTAGAAAATAGTGCCGAATACTATTACTGTAACAACAGACCAAACAATATTTATAAGAAAATCAACTATGAAAATTGCGGTAACCCTGAAAAGTGCCGGTACTATATCCCTATTACCTGATCCCATAGTCATCCGATTACCTCCTATTAGCTCATGTCTGCAATAGTCAATTTGCCCATGTAATTTTTTATTTATTCCTGCCATAAAGTATCGACAGTTTTGCAAGCTTTTCCTTTAGCTCTGATGTCAGGAGGTTTTCTTCGAACCTCCATGCCCAGTTCCTTCCGCCTATCGTACTGGGAGTATTCATCCTTGCTTCGCTCCCAAGGCACAGGATATCCTGCAAAGGAATAATTGCAGTATTGGCTCTGCTGCTGAAGGCATTTTCTATGAGGATCCAGCACATAGTCTCTCCACCAATCTCTTCAGTAATGCTAAAATATCTCTTCAGCTCATTAACCGCTTCCGGATCCGTCTCACTTATCTTCAGATACCAGCCTACGGTAGTATCATTATCATGGGTTCCGGTATATACTGCTGCATTTTCCTCGTAATTGTGTGGCAGAAACCTTTCCTCAGAGCCTCTTCCAAAGGTAAACTGGAGTATCTTCATACCTGGAAACTCAAACTCATTCTTCAGCTCCTCCACTTCCCTTGTGATAAAGCCCAGGTCCTCAGCAATGATCGGCATGTCGCCCTTGTAAGCCTTCAAGCTCTGAAACAGCTTTCTTCCGGGGGCTTTCACCCATCGCCCGTTCTGTGCCGTATTCTCTCCACCCGGGATCTCCCAATAGCTTTCAAAGCCCCTGAAATGATCTATTCTGATGATATCCACCATACTCAGCAGCAGATCGAGTCTGTCTCTCCACCAGGCGAAGTTGTCCTTTTTCATCTCATCCCATTTGTAATGAGGATTTCCCCAGAACTGTCCCGTTTCGCTGAAATAATCAGGAGGTACTCCCGCGACCTTTGTGGGATTTCCGGCTTCATCCAGTTCAAACAGGGAGCGTCTTGACCATGCATCGCTGCTGTCATAGGATATGAAAATGGGCAGATCACCGATTATTTTAATGCCCCGCATGTTTGCATAAGCCTTTAACTCTAGCCACTGGCTGAAGAACATGTATTGAAGGAATTTTTGATATTCAATTTCCCGGGAAAGTTTACCTCTATAGTACTCCATAGCCCCGGGATCCCGGAAAGCTATTTCCTTATCCCATAAATTCCATGCAATCCCACCAAAAATATCCTTTAAAGCCATAAAGAAAGAAAACTCATCCAGCCAGTAATTGTTTTCTTCTGAAAATTCATCGTACTTTTCATTGATACCTGCTGTTCTGAATCTCTCGAAGGCTTTCCTGTACAGATCATACTTAAAAGTCCTGACCCTTCCGAACTCTACAAGCCTTGTATCAAAATCCGGAGTTGCTGCGGTATCCTCAGGGTGCAATAGCTCCTGCCCAATGAGCTTTTCTATACTGATAAGCAGGGTATTACCTGCAAAAGCAGAAAAACACTGATATGGAGACTCTCCATATCCAACAGGCCCAAGAGGCAGTATCTGCCAGAGCTTCTGCCCGCTTTCAACAAGAAAATCTACGAACTCATATGCTTTTTTACCCAATTCACCTATACCATATTCTGATGGCAGTGAAGTAGGATGCAAAAGTATCCCGCTCTCTCTATTGAACTTCATATTATTACCCCCAAGTACGCTAGTGCAATCGTTTGCACTAATTGTCCGAAAAAAATCATATTGACTTTCCGATCATTCGCCGCAAAATCGTGTTCTATTGCTCTAATTTTATCTATAATAGTATAATATATGGATATGGATATCGATGTCAATATCAATCTGGTCTCTACGATTTCACATGCCGAACTTTCAATGAAAACAGCTGCAGCAAATTTTAGCTTGTGCAATCGATTGTACATTATTTGCTTTTAGTATATAATGGGAATAATTATAATCATATTGAATATCAGGGAGGTAAAGTAAATTATGCATAGTGATTTACCGGCAGTTGCATATTTTTGTATGGAATATGGCCTTGACACCAGCTTCAGAATGTATGCCGGAGGACTCGGAATACTTGCAGGAGATTATCTGAAAGGTGCAAAGGATATGGGCTTGCCCATAACAGGCATAGGTCTCAAATGGAAGCAGGGCTACGGAGATCAGATGATAGGAAAGGACAGCAAGCCTTTTGATTCATATCATAACTACAGCTATGATTTTCTTGAGGATACAGGAGTAAAGGTCACTGTGGATATCAGGCAGAGACCTGTTACCTGCAAAGTATGGAAGGTCAGCAAATTCGGTAATGCAGATATATATATGCTGGACACCGATCTGCCCGAAAATGAGGATGCCTGGATAACAGGGCAGCTTTACGGATGGTTTGGGGAAGAAAGAATAGCCCAGGAAATGGTTCTCGGCATCGGTGGAGTAAGAGCCTTGCGGAAGCTTGGAATTAATGTGGATATATATCACTTCAACGAAGGTCATGCAGTACTTGCAGCTCTCGAGCTCATCAGAGAAAAGCTGAATAGCGGCATAAGCTTTGAAGAAGCTCTGGATGCAGTAAGGAAACAGGTGGTCTTCACTACCCATACTCCAATAAAACAGGGAAATGAAGAGCATTACATGGACAGACTCCAATATATGGGGGCTTTTAACAGTCTTACTTCTGAGCAAATGGTACACATAGGAGGCAATCCTTTTAATATGACAGTTGCAGCCCTTAGAGTGAGCAAGAAATCTAACGCCGTGGCTGCCCTACATGCAGAAACGGCAAACAGTATGTGGGCGCAGGTGGATTATCCGAAGCCTATCATAGGTATAACCAATGCAATCCATGTGCCTACCTGGGTGGATCCGGAAATGCTGGCTGCTGCCCAGAGCGGTGGAAGCCTCTGGGACATCCATATGAAAAACAAGAAGAACCTGCTTGGATTTATAAGGGAGCGCACTGGAACACAGCTTGATCCGGATACACTTCTGATAGGCTTTTCCAGAAGGGCGGCTCCATATAAGAGAAGTAATTTTATATTCAGCGACGAAAATGTAATAGGGCCGCTGCTGGAGAAGGGAAAGCTGCATATAGTGTTCTCAGGCAAAGCTCATCCCCTTGATGACATGGGCAAGCGGATTATTGAAAACCTGGTCATTATGTCGAAAAAATATCCTGGCAGGGTCGTTTTCCTGGAAAATTACGATATGGAAATAGGTAAAATGCTGACCAGAGGCTCTGATATATGGCTGAACAACCCGCGAAGGCCTAATGAAGCCAGTGGTACTTCAGGCATGAAGGCAGCAATGAATGGTGTTCTGAATCTCAGCATTCTGGATGGCTGGTGGCCTGAAGCCTGTCAGCATGGAATAAACGGCTGGCAGATAGGTGATGCCTTCCAGAGCAGCAATATCGAGGAGCAGGATAAGCACGATCTGCAGTCCCTTTATAGGGTGCTGCTGGATGAGGTACTGCCTACCTACTACGACAGCAGGGAAAAATGGACAGAAATGATAAAAAACAGCATCAACTCCACAAGATACCAGTTCTCAATGGAGCGGATGCTTTCGGAATACTACGAAAAGCTGTATAAGGCATAAGTAGAATATTGCGCCCTATGGGCGCAGGCTGCGAGGTTTCGAGGCTGCGGGGCTGCGAGGAGTCAGGGTATTCCTTAACAGGGCAGAAACGGAAACCGTGGTATCCGTACCTAGACCCGTAAGGAATACACGGGCT
>DASPLL010000061.1:0-15193 GCA_035627615.1 Clostridia bacterium | reverse complement strand
ATATTTCGCGGTACCACCTTATTTCCGGCAAACACCGGCTCTTTGAACTGTAACGGGCAGACCCGCCTGTTGCTACTCTATTCGCAGCAGGAGCTCAGAAGCTACCTTCGAAAGCACCGTACCTGGAAAACCTTTCAGCCTGTGGGTTTTCCTCTCTAGGAGGCGGTTACTTTCTACTCCTCTTCCTCATTGCTTGTATATATTAGATTCGAGACTCTAGATTCGAGATTCGAGAATTACGCTTACGCTTCGAAGTCTTTGCTTAGATCCTCGTATCTCGTATCCCGCATCTCGTATCTATTACTTTATCTTATTAAAACTATGCAGATTTGTCAATATTATTTTTTTATAAGATCCATTTTATTCTGACGTCTGATATTTATGTAACAGTTTACATATACTACCAGAGCCACAATAGTTACAAGCACAAACCCATCAAGCAGGACCTTACTGTATGGAATTTCAAATGCGATAGCCAGAACTGCAATATAGAACGCAATTGTTGAGAGCTTGCCGAACTTGTTTGCAGGCACCACTATGTCATGATCATTAAAAAGGGTGATCGCACCCATCAGAAGGAGAGTCTCCTTTATTGCCACTACTACTATTATCCAGAAAGGTATCTGATTCTTAAGTGTTATGCTTATCAATACCGTAAGCAGCATCAGCTTATCAGCAAGAGGGTCCAGTACAATTCCCAGCCTTGTGATGAGATTATATTTGCGTGCAATAAAACCGTCAAGTATATCCGTCAGGCCGGCCACCACAAATATCACTATAGCTGCTTTAATGCCATACTCCATTGGAGAGTAGAAATAATATACAAAGCCCGGTATCAATAAAAGTCTGATGATGGTCAATGCATTTGGAATATTCATAGCTCACCTCTCTATAATACATTTACATGTATACTGGTATTTTTTCAATGAACTATATGTTTCGAATTGATACTCCAACGGTTATATCTGGTGTCCAATAAGAAATCTATTTATATATTCCCCACAAACAAATCTAAATATTTACCGATATTTTGCTCCCTATATTGGCACTATATAAATATTTTACCATTTATAGGATCACAAATCCATAAAATGCTTTTCCCTTGATTATAAAAAAGGCTTCCATTGAAGCATTTTAACAACCAAGGAAGCCTTTTTTGAAACTCGCTGACGGAAAGTGGCACACTAAGAAAATCTATACTTTCCTACTCGTTATAAAAAAACAAAACATATAAATGGACTGTCTCGAAATCAAATGCTGCACATAATATGAAAATGATAGCACAGGAAAACAGAAATTTTCCTAATTATGGCTAAATCTATCATAGGGGGGTATCCGGTGAGAAAGTATACTAAGCTCGTATCGCTGATATTAGTTGTTATTATTGTACTTTCCTCTGTTGCAATGCTGTCCTCAGGCTGCAGCAAGAAAGAACTCACTACCGTCAGGCTTAATGAGGTGGTGCGGTCGATTTTCTATGCTCCACAATATGTTGCAATCAACAAGGGCTTTTTTGAAGAACAGGGCTTGAAAATTGAGCTGACGACAGGTCAGGGTGCGGATAAGACAATGACCGCATTGCTTTCAGGCCAATGTGATATAGGCTTTGCAGGTCCCGAAGCCTGTATATACGTATATAACCAGGGTAAGGAAGACTATGCGGTATTATTCGCACAGCTCACCCAGAGGGATGGTTCTTTCCTGGTTGCAAGGAACAATGAGCCTGAATTCAAATGGGAAAATACTAGGGGAAAGGTTATCATAGGAGGCAGGCCTGGCGGAGTACCGGAAATGACACTTGAATACATACTGAAGAAGCATGGAATAACTCCGGGTAAGGATGTTGAAATAATTACGAATCTGCAGTTCACAGCAACCGCAGGTGCATTCAAAAGCGGAACAGGCGATTATGTAGCATTGTTTGAGCCTACAGCATCAATGCTGGAAAAAGAAAATGCAGGCAAAATCGTATCCTCCATTGGGGAGGAAAGCGGCTTGATTGCATATACAGCATACTTTGCAGCCAGGAGCATGATAGAAAAAAATCCTGAACTGATTCAGAAATTCACCGATGCTTTCTATAAAGGTCAGCTTTGGGTCCAAAGCCATACGGCAGAAGAAATAGCAAAGGAGATCAAGCCTTTCTTCCCCGATGCTGAAGATGATATTCTCATCGCAGTTGTTAACCGGTATAAGGAGATCGACTCCTGGTGCGAGAACCCGATCACCACACCTGAATCCCTGGAGCTGCTGCAGGAAGTAATGCAGTCAGCAGGGGAACTGGATAAGATGGTTGAGTATGACAAGATAGTGACACAGGAATTTGCGAAGAAGGCAATGGAGACTGTGAAGCAGTAAGCTGAAAGACCGGAGCATATAAAGTGTGCTCTGGTCTTTATTTATGTACAAAGCAGTAAATTCAGAGCAGATACGGCATAGCACGGCATACCATACAAATCTTGATGGTACTAACTCACTACGCCTAAGAAAAGTCTAACGTCTTATAATGGTCATCCGTGACCTATAAGGCTTGCTTCGGCATCCTTGCCTTGCATACGACTTTTCTAAGGCGACCTTCCTAAGTACCATTAGCAAGCTTTGTATGAAAATGCCTTAGCCATGCCATGTCTGCTCTGTAGTTTGTCTTTAGCTTATAGTTTTATTTACTCTTTAGTATGCCTTATTCAAGCATTCCATTCTCCAACCATTTTTCTATACTGTCACATGCTTCCTCAATACTATCGGTGTTGACTGTCAGCTCATATTTGAAGCCCTTCTGCTCGTTTTCGTACATGGGATCATAATACCTTACCATGAGGTCTTTTGCTACTTCGCTGTATTTTCCTTGTTCCACGCTTTTGGTGTATTCTTCGATCCTTTTGGCGGAAATGTGCTTTCCCAGCTTTTCCAGTGAGTTCTTTATATCGGTATGGTAATCCGCTCCCTGTGTATATTCCTGAACGATCCGGTCTACCCTCGCTTCAAGGCTTCCCTCAGCAAGTATATGCCTTCCGGCTTTCATGCTCTCCATAATATAATATGGGATCACAATATTACCTATTCTGCTGCTTTCACCTTCAACAAATACAATATCTGTTTTTCTGCGCTTCAGGCTGTCATATACAAGAGACTCAAACTGCTTCTGACTTACACGGTTTCCCAGGCCCACATCCCCGAGAAGCGAGCCTCTGTGGTTTGCGTACTTCTCCAGGTCCAGCACATCATGACCTCTGCCTTCCAGCATTTTGAGCAGTACTGTCTTTCCTGTACCTGTATAACCATGAATGACTATATACTGCACTCTGCTGTTAAGCTCCGGAAGCATGGCATTAATTACAGAGCGATAGCCTTTATAGCCTCCTGAGAGCTTGACTGCTCCGGCGCCAAGAGCACTTAGGAGGGCGCAGACTGTACTGCTTCTTAAGCCACCGCGCTCACAGAATAATACTACCTTGTCATGCTCCTTCCTGAGCTTTGTTATTTCATCATAAAAAGCCGGCAGCTTTTCCGAAGCAAAATCAACTCCGATTTTTTTTGCTTTATCAATACTTTCATGATTATACACTGTTCCTATCAGCTTCCTCTCCTCATTATTGAAGAGAGGTAGGTTTATAGCCCCTGGAATGGTGAATTCCTCATATTCCTCCGGACTTCTTAAGTCTATAAGTATAAAATCCCCGTCCAATTCATCGTATCTTATTGAGTTATACATTTTTCCTCACACCTCATATCTCGCATCTATTCTCTTACCTCGTCTTCCGTTCCTCATACCTCGAACCCTGAACCTCGCATCTCGCATCTCGCATCTCGCATCTAAATTATATTCTACCACAAAAAAACCTTTATATTGACATTGAACTAGAAAGAAGATATAATATACCCATACGGGGTATATGTAAAGGAGTGATATTATGAAAAAAGCAAGCTTAAACGATAAAAGCTGTGATAAGTCACCATTTTGCGGAGCAAAGAGAGTCTGTCCCACAGGAGCAATCAGTTTTGTAAAAGAAGGGCTTTTCTCAGGCAAAATAGTAATAGACAAAGAAAAGTGCATAGGCTGTTCCAAGTGTGTCAATTATTGTCCTCACAATGCAATAACAATGAAGTAAAATGAAAAGAATCCCTTTTAAGGATTCTTTTTTTCATAGACCTTTTCACCTTTTATGTATGTTGCAACTATTTCAGTATTTATGATTTCATCAGCTGCCATATCCGTTATATCCCCGGATAATACCGTAAAATCCGCAAAGTGTCCTTTGGTAAGCTTTCCAAGCTCTTTTTCCCTGTTATTCACATAAGCTGCATTTACTGTATAGCATTTCAAAGCCTGCAGCGGTGTTACCGCCTCGTTTTCATTCATCTGCCTGCAGCAGGCTGCATGTATCCCCAATACCGGTTCAAAACCTATATACTTTGTTCCATCAGGTTTAACAGGGAATTCATCTCCGCCATAAGGCCAGTCGCTGTTAAAAATCACATTTATGCCTTCATCAATAAAGCTGTTGATCCTGTATACCCTTGGCAGTCTCTCCCTCCCAAGTCTCGATAATGTCAGATCCACTTCATATAAGAATACCGGCTGAAAGGATGCTGTAATTGAATTTTTTTTGAATCGTTTTATATCTTCATCTTTTACAATCTGGACATGCTCTATCCTGTATCTTTTTTTATTTCCTTTATTACTGAGACTGTCAAATGCATCGAGTATCATGCTCACCGCCCGGTCCCCTATCGCATGGAAATTAACGGCACGACCCCTCATTGCATTACTGTCTATTATTTCAACCAGTTCATCCTCCTGAATAAGCTGGAGCCCTATATTTCCAGGATCATCTGCATATTCTTCCCACAACAGGCTTGTTCTTGAGCCAAAGCTTCCATCCATGAAGTACTTGGGTGAACCTATCTTAAGCCTGTCATTCTGGTTTGATTTGTTCTCTTCAAAATACTCCACCAGGTCTTCTTCCGTTCCATTAGGTGAAGCTGTGATCCTGAGCTTCAGCTTACCTTCCGCTCCAAGCTTTCTATAAAGCTCGAGATACCTTCCATACTGAATGGAAATATCATTTACTGAGGTTATCCCATTCTTCAAAAATAAATCCTGCGCACTTAGTATCACTTTCTCAATATAATTATCCGGAAGCAGACACTCTATGCTTGCAAGTATATCTACAGCAGTATTCTCAAAAAACATGCCGGTAGGCAATCCGTCAGCACCGCTGGGTACTTCGGGCGAAGGCTCCAGACCTTGAAGTCCCAGGCGTTCCAAAGCAGCAGTATTGACACACAGTGAATGTCCGTCCATCCTGACAAGCACCATCGGATTACTGCTGCAAAGCTCATCCAGGATGAACCTATCCGGGAACCTTCCTCCAAACAGCTTCTTTTCGTCCCAACCATGACCGATGATCCAGTCTCCTGGTGAAACCTTCCTGCTATAAGCCTGCACACTATCCCTCATTTTTTTACTATTGCTGCAATTTCTCAGATTAAGCTCCATAAGGCTTCTCATGCCTGTAGCAATGTGGAGGTGGGACTCCCAAAACCCGGGAATCACTACCCCCCCTTTAAGGTCAGTATGTTTTTCCTTTTCATACTCTGGTTTTATACTGCCTTTTCCTACCTCAGCAATTTTCCCCCCGTCAACTGCAATGTAATCCCCCTGTGGCATTTCGTCATCCAGCGTAATTATATGACAGTTCATAAATATTTCCATACGGCACCTCGCTGTTTTTCTTATATATGTATATTGAACGCATACAGCATGTTATATTAGCTTTAGTGCGATTCAACTACAATTTTGCCTCATTGGGCAATTTTATCTGAACCGGTGCATCGCTTTTTATTATGCCTTTCCTACCAATCCCCAGCTGTCCATAACCATTGTCTCCCCATGCTTTAAGGGTACCATCCCCCATAATGGCTAAGGTATGGTTGTAACCGGTAAAAATCTGCTTTACTCCAATTATATCTTCTACCAGTGCAGGGTATTCTACTATCCCTGAGGTGGATATTCCAAGCTGTCCGTAGGAGTTATCGCCCCAAGCCCATAGGGTACCGTCCCCTTTCAGTGCAAAGCAATGGTTTCCCCCTGCTGATATGAATGTGACATTATCAAAATTCTTTATTAGAGATTTTGCACTGTTTGACAGCTTGCTTTCCATCCCCAGCTGTCCATATGAGTTACTGCCCCAGGCATATACCTTTCCATCCTTTGCAAGCGCCAGTACAAAACTATCTCCGGCAGATGCCTGCTTGAGATTGCCAATTGAGCTTATTGATTCAGGAATATGGATAACAGTATCTTCATCATTCTTATTGCTTCCCAGTTGTCCATAGTTATTGCCTCCCCATCCCCATAAGCTGTTGTTATTCTTTACAGCAATAACAAATTCCCTGCCTGCATGAATACTTTTTACATTGTCTATTTTATCAACCTTTCTGGGAACGGACCGGTTCAGGTTTGAAGGATCATCTTCCTTTGTATAGCCGCTATTTCCCCATGCCCATACAGAACGATTGCTCCTTAATGCCACTGTATAGCCTCTTCCTGCAGAAACAGCATCTACTTTGTCTATCCCCACCACCTGAACAGGGGTAAGCTTGCTAACATAGGTTCCATCTCCCAATTCTCCGGCGCCATTACTTCCCCATGCCCAGAGTGTTCCGTCATTTTTAACCGCCATAGCATGGGTAGTACCCGCACTTATTGCTGTTATATTTTCCAGGTCTTTTACCTGAACGGGTATAAGACTCTCAACCTTGTTCCCCGTACCAAGCTGTCCATATGTATTATCTCCCCAGGCCCAGACTGTACCGTCATTTTTCAATACCAGGGTATATTTTTCTGAAGCAGATATATCCTTTATATCACTAATCCCCTGCACCACTACCGGCTTTGGCTCAGATACACCTGCACCGGTTCCTAATTGTCCTTTCCTGTTATCTCCCCATGTCCATAAGGTACCGTCACTTTTGATGACAGCCATATGACTATCCCCTGCAGATATGGCTGAGACTGATCCGATTCCGCTTATCCTCTGCGGCACAAGCCTCTCATTATCCCACTGCCATATCGCACCTTTGCCGTCAATGGCCAGTGTATTATATCCGTCAATGTCACAAAGCTCCTTTATATCCGTAACCCCGTCCAGTTTTGTAGCTCCTTGCCCGTTAATCCCCCAGTACCATACATCTCCAGCCGGATCAACGGCAAAGGTTTTTTTAAATCCTTCAGATAAAGCTGCTATATTATTTATGTTAGCTATTCTTTCCGATTCCAATCTGCTGCCTCTGAAGGTCCATACCGTACCGTCCTTCTTTACGGCCACAGCATTATGCCTTAATGCCAGGACCCTTTCCGCATCAGAAAACTTCCTTACCAATTCAGGAGCACTCTTTTTTTGAGAGCTTGCTCTATTTATGATTGATCCCCAGATGTATATCTCCCCGGCTTCATTTAATGCCATAGCATAGCCTGAGCCTGCTGAAATCATTTTTATGTCTGAAAGCCTGGATACTTGCAAAGGCTCCAGTATTTTGTCCGATGACTTTGAGCTGTATATTTCTCCTAAAATATTACTCCCAATACCCCAGACCGTTCCGTCTCCCCTTAAAGCCAGAATAAAACCATTACCGACCGAAACAGCCATAGAGTTCTCAAAGCCTTCTATTTTAAGCGGTTTATTACTGAATTTCAGGTTTTCACCTGCGCCAAGCTGTCCGTAGCTGTTATCCCCCCATGCCCACACCGTCCCATCCGATGCAAGCACTGCGGTGTTGTTAAAATAGGATGAAACAGCAGTTATCTTCAAGTCTGAAATATTAGTATTTGTCTCAGCTGCATACACACTTTGCGGCGTCATCGGCATAATAATCAGGCTGATTATAAGCATAAACACCCATAGCTTTTTCATAATAAACACCCTCCCATTACTTCAGTAATTTGTCTGAATCCACTTATTACTATTATATTACCAAATGCATGGATAGAACAAGTTTTTATTGAATTTAATGGCTCCGTTGGATAGAATAAATGCATTTCATTCACTAATACTGCTGCTAATGAATATTATGGAGTTATAAGAACTTACTGGGGGTGTAGCAGTGGACAGGGTAGTAGAGCTAAAAAACGTGACTATGAACTACCATACACTTGACGGTGAAACCCAGGCCATTAAAAATTTATCACTGGACATAAGAAAAGGGGAGTTTGTGAGCATAGTAGGCCCAAGCGGATGCGGCAAGTCAACCTTGCTTTCGCTTATTTCGGGTCTGATCAAAACTTCCACAGGTGAGATTTTAATTAATAATGAGCCTGTTGACGGACCATCGACCAATGTCGGCTATATGCCGCAAAGAGACCATCTTTTCGAATGGCGTACCATACTTAAGAATACGACAATAGGACTGGAAATTCAGAATAAGCTGAACAGGGAAACCCTGAGAAACGCAGAGAGACTTCTGGAGGAATACGGACTTGGTGAATTCAAAAGCTACTATCCCAAACAGTTATCAGGGGGCATGCGGCAGAGGGCTGCGCTTATAAGGACCCTGGCTGCCAATCCTGAGATCCTGCTGCTGGATGAACCATTCTCAGCCCTTGACTATCAGACTCGGCTGGCTATTTCTGAAGAAATATGGCTGATAATAAAAAAGGAAAAAAAGACAGCCGTACTTGTCACCCATGATATAGCAGAAGCCGTTTCAATGTCAGACAGGGTAATTGTTCTTACAAAAAGGCCTGCAGAGGTAAAGTCGGAGCACAGTATCGAGCTGACTACCGGCAGCTGCAGGACGCCGATAATCTGCAGAGAGGCTCCTGAATTCAGAGTGTATTTCAATAAAATATGGAAGGAGCTGGATGTCCATGTCTGAAGAATATACAATACCGGTCGTGCAGCACTCAGGAGAGCATCTGGAATTCATGAGAAAACAAAAGGCAGCTAAAAATGCTGTTCTGATATCGAGAATAATAATAATGGCAGCTATATTTGCACTGTGGGAAATCGCTGCTGTACTGAAATGGATAGACCCTTTCATAATGAGCCAACCTACAAGAATTGCCAGGACGATAGTAAATTTATCAAAGGACGGTTCCATTTTCCTGCACACAGGTGTGACGATATATGAAACCATCATTGGCTTTTTATCCGGTACAGTCCTGGGCATCCTCATCGCTGTTGTGCTGTGGTGGTCGGAATTTACAGCGAGGGTGCTGGATCCTTATCTGGTGGTGCTCAATGCACTGCCAAAAACAGCTTTAGGCCCGATAATACTGGTATGGGTCGGCGGAACCACCGGCTCGATCATAGTAATGGCGCTGCTGCTATCCGTCATTGTCACCATACTGAATATCTATCAGTCCTTCAGGAGCTGTGATGAAGACAAGATCAAACTTTTAAAAACCTTTGGTGCAACCAAGCTTCAAGTACTAACAAAAGTGATTATTCCATCAAGCATTCCTGAAATGATATCCACTCTAAAAATAAATGTAGGATTATCCCTGGTTGGAGTCATTGTCGGTGAATTTCTGGTATCTAAGGCAGGTCTTGGTTATTTGATAATCTATGGAGGTCAGGTATTCAAGATGGACCTTGTCATGACCAGCGTCATCATACTCGCTGTGGCCGCTGCGTTTATGTACCTTACAGTGGCATGGGTCGAGAAGAAATTTATGAAGATGTAGGGACAGAGGGGGACGGGGGTGAAGTTCATACCTTGTCTCTTTTTGTATTCCAATTATTACACCTTGTACAACATGTCAACTCTTGATATCATTAATTACAAATCCTGTTAATATATACGGAGGCATACATATGAAAAAAATAGCAGCATTAATTATCGCTGCAATTATGGTTTTTTCTAATATCGTTCCCGCTCACGCTGATATAGCTCCTTTTAATGTATCTTTTTCAGGCGAATTCGGCAGCTATTCTGATATTGATATCGTTATGAAAGCAGCAAAGCTGCGCAGCATGAACGGGGAAATCGCACAGTACCTTCATGATGAAAGTAATCCTATTGACGTAAAAGCGGCGGTAATAAATGCCCTGGGCTGGCACTATGATGAAAGAGGCCTGGTAGAAAAGTATGTACAATTCAGTTTTGGCAAGTCATACAAAAATATAAACCTTGATAAGCTAGGCAGTCACGATCTGTTTTGCATAGGTTACCTTACCTTTATCGACGGTGACCAGTATACAGAGAAAAAAGCCATACCAATATTGGAAAAGGCCAAAGCAAAGATGCCCGAAAGCTTCACGGTAGCACTTGTAACTGCTTTTGCAACCTCAGAGCTTTTATACTATAAGGTATACAGGGACAAATGGAAAAACAGCTGGGCTCCGATACAGGCAGTATACGACAATAAGGAGCTCACCCTTGATATGCGGTACGGAGCAAGAAGGAATATATTCGAAAGCTTGAGTTTTATGAGCAAGGACATGTTGATAAACCCTTTTAAGATATCGGCAGACCCCTCATCTGTTACCGTTACTGAGGGCATGGAATATTCGGTACATATTAATGGCGGTGAAGCACCTTATGAAGTTAAGAATGTCGGCATACACTCCAATATATCTGTAGCAGGCGACAACCTTATAGTCAAAGGACTAAGGGAAGGGAAAACACAAGTAGAAATTGTAGACAAAAATGGAAGCTCTGTTTTGTTGCCCATACAGGTAAATACTGCAGATACAAGTATTATCCCGAACAAGCCTCAAATAATGGATTTGTCCGGTTTCATATACAGCTATGGAAAGACTCTTGTTTATGAAGACTGGGTATATTACTCAAATTGGGAGGACAATGGCAAGTTCTACAGAATCAAAACCGATGGTACGGGAAAAACCAAACTATCCAATAATTTTCCCTTATCCATCAATATTCAGGATGACTGGCTCTATTTCCGTGATGCGAATTATGGATATTTCTATAAAATGTCTACGGACGGCAGGGCCATAATAAGGCTTATTGACGACAGCCCGGAAAGTATATATATTTCAGGTGACTGGATATATTATGGCAACAGGGGTGACGAAGGCAAGCTCTATAAGGTAAAAACCGACGGGACTGAAAGAACCAGGCTTAATGACGATAAGAACATAAGCAATATAAGAGTGGATGGTGACTGGATCTTCTACACTATAAAGGATTGGAATCCTGTAATCCGTGCATACGGGGATAAGCATGGCAATTATAAAGCAAAAACCGACGGCAGCCAAAGGCAAAAGCTCGATTAGTGATAGCTGGGACAAGGTGCTTTGTCCCAGCTCGCTATTGTTTTATAATCTCCAGTAGTTCCTTAGTATCGTGAGCTATGTAATCCGCTGATGCATCATCACCCTGAAAGCCATGGGCAGCGCTCCATTTTACAAGTACAGCTTTGACATCTGCACCGTGGGCACAGTGGATGTCGAAAACACTATCCCCCACCATTATGGCATCGCCGGGATGTGCTCCAAGAAGCTCCAAAGCTTTGATCACAGGAGCAGGGTTGGGCTTGTGCAGTTCTGTATCCTCGAGAGCAACAAACACATCAAAATACTTCTTTATGTCAAACAACTCCAGACCCATAAGGGCTACCTTCCTTCTCTTTGAAGTCACTAACGCCAGAATGCAGCCTTGATTTACAAGCTCCTCCAGAAGCTCCTGAATTCCATCGAATATTGTCACCGTGTCGTCATGACGGGTTTCATTATACTCAATATAGGTTTTGAACAGCTCATCAGCCTTTTCCTCGGAGTATCTTGCCAGGGTTACTATGAGAGGCTCCCCGAAATACTTGAGTATCTCCTCTTCGCTGACCTCCAGTCCCAGGCCGGTTTTGTAAGTATACTTGAAAGAGTCGATGATAAGCTTGTTTGTATTGATCAATGTCCCATCAAGGTCAAAAAGCACATATTTATATCCCATAAAGTACTCCTTTTCAACTATTTCTTTAGTCTCTTGAATATTTTATCACACATTTACGTCTATAAAAAAGGCTTATATTGAAGTATTTTAACAATCAAGGATGCCTTTTTTGAAACTCGCTTACGGGGCATGGCAAATTAAGGTGGAATATATGCCCCTACTCGTTATAGAAATGTCTTAATGAATTTTGCCCAATAATAATGTATAATATAGTAATATTGGAATTTAATATATTTCGCGTATGTATTTCCTTGATAGAAATTGAATTGGAATAATGCCCTTAAGAAATACTTTGATGCGTACAAAATAATTAATTTAATTGACGGTTGGTGATACAATGTACGAAGTACTTTCCTGGAGCTATAGATTTTTATATACTTTTATAACCGCAGGCTTTACTCTTTCCTGCTATCTGTCATATTACAAAAATAACCGCATATGCCGGTACCTGGCTCCTTTCTTGAATACCGCCCTGATTGCAATGAATTTTGCACTGCTTTCATATTATTTTGAGCCTATGGACTACATAGCTATATATATCGGCGGCGGCCTCGCTTTTGCTTATATAATATCAAGACTGGTGCTTGGAAAGCTTCTGAAGTCTGATAAACATCTTATGTTTGACATGGTATTCAATCTACTTTCGATAGGACTCAGCATACTGTACCGGTTAAGCCCGGAATACGGAACAAGGCAGGCATATTTTTCAGCGGTAGGTATACTCGCATTCTTTGCAGCCCTCGTATTCATGAAAAGGTTTGAAGTACAATATAAGCACCGTTTTCTGCTTGGAGGTGCTATTCTTACGCTCCTGCTGATAACACAAATATGGGGTACTGAGATCAACGGCTCAAAAAATTGGATAAATCTTTACTTCACAAATGTACAGCCCTCGGAATTTATAAAGCTGATATTTGTTTTCTTCATGGCCTGCCTGCTGGATAAAGAGTTAAATACCTGGAGGTTTATTAGAATCGCAGCTTCAATGCTTGTTATTATTGTATTCTTCGTGCTGCAGAGAGACATGGGCTCTGCTTTTATATTCTTTACCGTATTTCTGGTAATGCTTTTTACCAAAGATATAAAGGGTTACTATACAGCAGTATCTGCCGGGGCAGCAGTAGGGGGAGCCTTTATAAGCTACTTCGCATTTTCGTATATCAAGTTCCGGGTGCTTGCCTGGGTCAATCCCTGGAAATATGTTGCCGACAAGTCTTATCAGATAACACAGTCTCTTTTCGCAATTGCCACAGGTGGGCTCATCGGTACGGGATTATTTCTTGGTGATCCGAAATTTATACCTGCCGTACATACGGATTTTATATTTTCTGCTATCTGCGAAGAGACTGGCATTATAGGCGGAATGCTGCTTCTGTCTGTATATGCTCTTATAAGTGCTGTGGGCATGGAAATCAGCTCAAAATGCACAAAACCCATATATTCCACAGCTGCTTTGGGCCTTACTTCCCTTACAGTGATCCAGACACTGATAATCGTCTGCGGTGTCCTGAACATCATACCAATAACCGGTGTGACCCTTCCATTTATAAGCTACGGCGGCAGTTCACTGCTCTCGCAGTTTATAAATTTGGGGATGCTGTACTATATTGATAGATGCGAGATACGAGATACGAAATACGAGGAATAAGTCAATCCTTCGAAGCAATACCAGACCTATTGCCAATTGCCAATTGCCGCGTAATACTCGTGACCCCAGTAATAATCGAGGTGATCCATATGAAAAACAGAGTTAATATAATCAAGTATGTATACCTGTCTTTATTTGCGTTGATATGTCTATATCTTCTCTATTTCAACCTGTTTGAATCCAGAGTGATATCCTCTAACTCATATAACAGAAGGCTCAGGGAATCAAGTGAGAATATAATAAGGGGGAGCATACTGGACAGAAAAGGAGAAGTACTGGCAAAAAGTACAAAATACAAATCCGGGGTAAGACGTAAATACATTTATCCCAGATATTTTTCCCATGTCATAGGGTATTCAAGCAAGACCTATGGTTCTTCGGGACTTGAAGCTTTTTACAATAAGGAGCTTATGAATTCCAGTGATACAATTGAGACCTTGAAGAGTAAAATAAATGATTACTTTATAAACGGCGACAATATAAAGCTGACCCTGGACCGGTCTCTTCAGACCTATGCTGTGGATCAGCTGCGGGGAAGAAAAGGTGTTGTGGTGGTACTTCGTCCTGAAACCGGAGAAATACTTGCAATGGCAAGCAAACCTGATTTTGACCCTTCCGGCATACAAAACAATTGGGAAAGTCTTATAAAGGATAAGAAAAGTCCGCTTTTGAACAGATCCGCAGAGGGACTCTATCCGCCTGGTTCAATATTCAAGCTTGTCGTCACTTCCTCTATATTGAAAAACGGTTTGCAGGATGTAGAGATAGAATGCACCGGTGAAGTAAATATTGACGGCTACATAATAAAGGACAGCGATGGCAAGGCTCATGGCAAACTAGCCCTTGCTGAGGCTTTAAAGCACTCCTGCAACTCTTATTTCATAAAGCAGGGACTGAGACTTGGAAATAACAATATGCTCAGTGAGGCGGCAAGGTTCCGGTTCAATAAGAATATACAAACAGATATGAGAATTTCAACAAGTGTCTTCCCAAATAAGATCAATGATAAAAATGTTGCCGAGCAGTCCATAGGACAGGGAGAAATCCTTATGACCCCCTTGCATGCGGCTTTGATGGCTGCAGCAGTAGCCAACAAAGGTGTTATGATGCAGCCTTATGCTGTGAGCAGTATAACAAATGGTGAAGGCCAAACCATAAAGGAATTCAAACCGAAGCAGATAGGTCAGGTAATGGACGGTAAAACTGCCGGAATAATGAAAGACATGATGGTTGAAGTGGTGAAATCAGGCACCGGTACAAAGGCAAAAGTGAGTAAAGTGACAGTGGCTGGAAAGACAGGCACTGCCGAGGTCGGCGGAGATCAAAAATCCCATGCCTGGTTTGTGGGCTTTGCACCTGCAGACAACCCAAAGGTAGCTATTGCAGTACTGATTGAGAATGGCGGCAGCGGTGGCAGTACAGCAGCACCAATAGCCTCAAGGGTCCTGAAAAAAGCACTTAGTATAAAATAAAAGCTTATATTTTGCACATAAGTAGAATATTGCGCCCTATGGGCGCAGGCTGCGAGGTTTCGAGGCTGCGGGGCTGCGAGGAGTCAGGGTATTCCTTAACAGGGCAGAAACGGAAACCGTGGTATCCGTACCTAGACCCGTAAGGAATACACGGGCT
>DASPLL010000060.1:0-31340 GCA_035627615.1 Clostridia bacterium | reverse complement strand
AAAAAAGCCAGGATACTTTCCCCATAGCCAGTGCAATACTGACCGCGGTTTCGTGCTATGGAATTATCCAACCAAAGGCAGCCGAGTGAATACCTTTCGGTTGCTTTTTTCATGCCTTTGCTCGGATAATTCTCTATTCATAACATGAATTTAAAAAAGATGCAGGTTCCCTTATCGGACATTGCCGGGTTAACATTAAGAAAGACGGAATAGTTCTGGATTATTTGCTTACTGAGAATGGATTTGAGTTATTGCTTGATGTATTGATGGAGTAATACGCTAACATATACTATTTTACAAACAAAATAATACAAAAATGTTGCGTATTGGAAAACATAAGGCTATAATAATTGTAGGGGAATTGAAAAGGTCGCCGTGACCTGTAAGTGTTGGAGCACTTACAGGCTCATGCAGGTGTGACACCACCCACAAACGCAGCTTTCGCTGCCACAGCAACCTTATGTTATTATAGTCTATTTTTACAGTTTTTTCAAGGCGTATTCCATTGCATTGATGTTACAATGCATTTGCATTGCATTATGCAGGGAAATGATGCCTTGGATTGCGAATGATAGCATAAAGTGCATGTGTGGGAATTACCTGCATTTGCACTTTTTCAATTTCCCCTCCTAAGAAGCTGAGGAGGGGAAATATATGAAGCAAGGAGGTATGGGGTATGTATGATATTTTTAGGTTCGACAGCATTAGAGAGGGACTTGCTTTCATAGCAGTGCAGCTGGCCATTATGTCAATTGCCATGATTTACGAGTACCGGCGGAAAGAACTTGAGGAGAAGCAGCTGGACCTGGAGAGCCTTATATTTGACATTGAAATGCTTGTGAAGCATAAGTATAAGTGTTGGGGAAAAGAGCAGAGAACTAATTGAAACAGCACACCAGAAACACAGGTTGTGAGGGAGAAGAAAATGGGCATGGGCTGGTCAAATTCCAAATAACTCACACCAAACAGCCCCTTCTCTTAATATAGCAAATATATTGCTATTGCACAGGTGAAAGGAAGTTAATGAAAATTAAACATTTTGTATTTGTGTATCATTAGGTTATAATGAAAGCATAGATGTATATGGAGGTATTGCTGTGAAAAGTATTGATGAAATACTGCTTTCTGAAGCAACTGAAATAGAATTCAAGGAATCTTTGGAAATAGTAAAACCAAAGAGCTGGTTAAAGACGGTTAGTGCTTTTGCTAACGGAATAGGCGGGTATATTTATTGGGGAATAAGCGATAGTAGAGTGATTTTAGGACTTTCGAATGTACAGCAAACAATTGAGAAGATCAGTGAATTCATTAAAACCAGAATTGAACCGGCGATAATGTTTAGAATCAGTCCTATAGCTGTTGATGGGAAAACCGTTCTTAGACTTGAAGTAAAGGCAGGAACTTCAACACCTTACTACTATATAAACGAGGGAAGTAAAATGGCTTATATCAGATTAGGAACTGAGAGTGTTATGGCGCCGTCCCATATATTAAACGAGTTGATTCTGAAAGGCCAAAAACTCAGCTTTGATGCAATGCCATCTAAAATAAAATATACAGACATAAGCTTTACCTTATTTGAAGCAACATTCAAACAACGTACAAGGAATTTTATAGACAAGACTAGTGACTATATATCTTTTGGATTGGTGGATGACAAAGGGATTCTTACAAATGCCGGTGTACTATTGTCTGATCAATGTCCAATCATGCAATCAAGAATTTTCTGTACCCGCTGGAATGGAACTGATAAAGGCTCTATATTTGAAGATGCTGTCGATGATAAAGAATACAAAGGCAATCTGATCAGCCTGATGGATAATGGTGTCTCATTTGTCAAGAATAATTCTAAAGTAAAGTGGAAGAAGACTCTGACCGGTCGTGATGATATGCCGGACTATCCGGAAAGAGCTGTCTTTGAAGCGATGGTTAATGCACTTATACATAGAGATTACATGATTATCGGTTCGGAAATACATATTGATATGTATGATAATAGGTTGGAAATCACATCTCCTGGAAGCATGATCGGTGGTAGGAAGATACAAGAAGTGGACATTCATCACGTACCTTCCTTAAGAAGAAATCCAGTGATCTCAGATATATTTCATCGGCTGAAGTACATGGAGAGAAGAGGCAGCGGCATTAAGAAAATATTAAAAGAGTATGAGGAAGGAAATCATCCTGAATTTTATTCTGATCAGCAATGCTTCATTGTGACTTTGAAAAATAAAAATTACCAGCAAGCTACCCAGCAAGCTACCCAGCAAGCTACCCAGCAAGGTGAAGTAAAATATCAAGACCTGCTGGAATTTTGCAAGATCCCAAAAACAAGGAACGAATTGCAGGAATTTATGGGTATCAAGGATAGAGAGTATTTCAGGGCATATATTCTGAATCCCTTGATTTCAGAGGGTTTTATAAAACTGACAATACCAGATAAACCGAAAAGTCCAAAGCAAAGATATTTCAGCGAATAAGACATGTTGCCAGAGGCATATAGGAAGGAATTAGGAGTCAGCTATAGAATAGAATAACAGGACTCAGATGACTTGGGTGAAGGTAATAATTCAAATTGAAATATTAGGATTGGTGTAGAAATATGTACAGAAAATTATTAAACAATCAATTTTTCAAGGATAATCCGGTTAAAGAGCTGACTGCGCAGCAGCTAGTATATTCAAAAATATTGATGCCTGAATTTGAAGATATTGCAGAAAAAGTCGTCACTGCTTTGACAGGCCGTACTGAAGCCGAGGCAATGAGGATTAAAGAGGAGAATAACCCGGAAGTAATACTGAAATTTCTGAGGAGCAAGTGTGATACACTTAATTATAATATTTTGCGGCATAAAGTTTTAGAATATGAGGAACAGCTTTTGCCGAAGATCATTGAGATGCTCATCAGAAGTGGCAATGATGTATTTATTGTGCATATTGGATGAAATCAGAAATCCTTATGCCTTGTCTCTGGTTTGTATTGTAATTGGATTTATCGGAGATGAGACTACAATTCCTATTATGCATAAGAAGTATCTGGAATTGAAGGGCATTTATCCGGATGAAAACTATGAACAGGGTCCGCTTCTGGCATTAGCAGAATTAAGAGCAAGGTTTTATCAAGTAAGTGAATAGTGCAGTCATATGGTGGCAGACATGGTAGATTGTAGAATAGCAAGCAGCGGGGACAGTCCCTTTTGCTTTTAAAAATGATATACAGGAATTTTCGATGCAATAACATGGGGAATAGATGTTTATTAAATTATTAATATGATATAATTAAGCTATATAAATCGCACAAAGAAGATTACATGGAATAGCTGCGATTTATAACATCAATGAAAACGTTTCGCACTATTGAACTATTAGGTAATGGATTTAGTGCGAAACATATAGTAGTTGTGAAATTTATTGGAGGTGATGTCAAAATGCTGACTATAAGTGAGATCAAAGATTCAATAAATGATATCATAATAAAATATCCAATAAAGAAGGTATCTCTGTTCGGGTCATTTGCAGATGGCAGCGCAAGTGATGAAAGCGATGTTGACATTCTGGTTGAGTTTTTATCTTCTAATGTCTCACTGGTTTTGCTTTCAGATATCAAAAACGAGATTGAGACAAGATTGAATAGAGAAGTGGATTTGATACATGCTCCTGTTGATGAATGTTCATTAATAGAAATAAATAAGGTAGTTGATATCTATGAGCAATAGGGACTATCAGATATTAAAAAAGATATTATCGGAAATTGAGATAATAGAAGAACTAACAGAAGGGTTTGATCTGGGAAAATTTATAAGTGATGAACGTACAAAAAGAGCAGTATGTATGACGCTTATAAACATAGGGGAGCTTACAAAAAGCCTTACTGATGGATTCAAACTATCATATGATTCTGTTTCTTGGCGTGGAATAGCCGGTATGAGAGATATTACTGCCCATAAGTATCAAACCTTGAAAATGGGAGACGTATGGATTACTCTTGCAAATGATATTCCTAATTTGAAGATGCAGTTGAATGACATATTGAAGAATGTATAGTTTGAGGATAGCAATTTACCCATGCTATCCTTTATTATTCAGTGGTATAGAAATGACATCTACGAATGATGCCGGCTCCCTTATCGGACATTGCCGGGTTAACATTAAGAAAGACGGAATAGTTCCGGATTATTTGTTTACTGAGAATGGATTTGAGTTCATGATGATTTCATCAGGCTGCTTTTTATATGCGGCAAAATATATGCTATAATGTAGGTAGTGGTAAAATAGTAAAAATAATACTGATGAGAAGGAGTATATTATGGAGAAGAAGCCTTCCTTCAAGCCGTATAATCAGGGGCAGATAACCTTCCTGCCGCCAAGTCTGGAGGATCTGATCCCCGGAGACCATATAGTGAGGGTAGTGGACAGTGCCATCGACAATATAAACACAAAGCCTCTGTATGAGAGATATGAAGGAGTCGGCACGAGCAGCTACAATCCCGTGATGATGCTGAAAATAATAGTATACGCCTATATACAGGGGATATTCACAAGCAGGGGTATCGCAAAAAATTGCAGAGAGAATATTATGTTTATGTGGCTCAGCGGAATGAACATGCCTGACTACAAAACCATCGACAGGTTCCGCAGTGAGCGTATGAAGGATATAATTCTGGATATTTTCTCTGAGGTGTCCGCCCTGCTTCACAGCAAGGGTTACATACAGCTGGAAGAAAACTGCGAAAAATTGTTTGAAACCATAGATGAAATTGAACGTCAGGACGACCGGAAATATGGCGGAGAGGACCTGCCTGAGCTTAATGCAGGAAAATATATCGCTCCGCCTTCGATAAGAGAGCTTACCGATAGAATCAATGAAAAGCTTGTTAAGAAGCCCGAAGCCAGAAGCAGCATATGGGAAGGACTGAGAAAACTCTGGAAGGGTTTCCCCGGGATAAAGTAAAGGATTGATAATATCCTATTAATCTGTAAAAGCTTTGAAGCCCGCTACTTTGAACGGGCCAAGCAAGAACATTTTTGAAAGGATCAGCGCCATATCCTCCGGAGATTTTTCCATGCCGCTTGCAAGCCACTGTTGAATAACTCCCAAATGAGCAGACAGAACATAAGAGGTGAAGTACTCCTGGGGGATCAGCATATTTTCTTTTTTAAAGGTTTTTACAAGCTTCCTCTCAAATAAGCTGGTTTCTATAAGCTCTTTGATCTTGGTATAAAATTTGGGATCTCCTTTCGGACCGAGGATAGCCCTCATGAATGCACAGTTTTCTTTAATATATTCAAATATTCTTATCATAAATGGCATAGGTTCATCTACGGAATCCTTGTTGTTTATAAAATCCATGCTTACTGCAGCTATATTGTTAGCAGCCTCAATGCTGTCCCGCAGCTCCTGAATCACCTCGTTTTCTACCTTCTCCAGAAGATCGTATTTATCGGTATAGTGCAAGTAAAAGGTACCCCTGTTGATATCTGCTTTTTCAGTTATATCGGTAATTGATATGTTGTTGTACCCCTTTTCTTCAATCAATGCCGATAAAGCATTCCTTATCATCTTTTTTGTACGTACTGAACGCCTGTCATTAGGTGATTTTAGCATTTTTAACGCTTCTCCTTTTGCACTGTTCCTATACTATATTAGAGGAATATAATGAACAACTATCGTGAAAGTGTTGAGTAATAAACACTCTGAATCTGGTTGCCTATTGTTTTATTTTATATACACATTATAATATGCTTATAAGCATTTTATCAACATGTTGTCCATAATATGTATTGTAAGTAGTATTTAATAATATGCCGATTATAATCTGAAAGCCGTGGAGGTGAGCACAGCTCTTTGCTGTGCGATTTATGAGTAATTTATATCATGTTGGTATTGATATCGGATCCACAACGGTTAAGGTAGTTATTTTAAATGGTAATATGAGTATAGTCTACAGTAAATATGAGAGGCACTATGCTGACATTAAGAAAAAGCTCCAGCATATGCTTCATGATGCCCATAAGAGACTCCCGGATGCGCAGTTGGCTGTAATGGTTACCGGCTCAGGAGGTATGAACATTGCAAACAGCATGGGAGTGTCCTTTACCCAGGAGGTTGTTGCAGCTACAAAAGCGATTCAGACCTTTTATCCTGAGACGGATGTTGCAATCGAGCTGGGCGGAGAAGATGCAAAGATCACTTATTTCAGTAACGGAATAGAACAGAGAATGAATGGTACCTGTGCAGGAGGCACAGGTTCGTTTATAGACCAGATGGCCACCTTGCTGAAGGTGGATGCCTCGGGCATGAACGACCTTGCGAGGAATTACAAGGTTATTTATCCAATAGCGGCCAGATGTGGAGTTTTTGCGAAGACCGACGTGCAGCCGCTGCTGAATGAAGGTGTAGCAAAGGAAGACGTTGCAGTATCCGTGCTTCAGGCCGTTGTAATTCAGACAATAAGCGGGCTGGCCTGCGGAAGGCCTATTAAAGGGAATGTGGCTTTCCTGGGCGGGCCGCTGTTTTTCCTGCCGGAGCTCAGGAAACGCTTTATTGAAACCCTGAAATTGAAGGAAGACCAGGTGATTTTTCCTGAAAACTCACAGATTTATGTAGCGATAGGTGCTGCTCTGTCCTCAACGGAGGAAGACCGGGTGTCCTTCAAAGCGCTGCTTTCCAGTTTGGAGAACCACGGCAGTACGGCAATTGGTGAGACGAACCGCCTGGAACCGCTGTTTGCCTGTGAGAGGGACTATGAGGAATTTAAGATAAGGCATGGCAGAAGCTCGGTAGAAAGAAGAGACTTATCCACCTTTGAGGGAGAGTGCTTTTTGGGAATAGATGCGGGTTCTACCACTACCAAGATAGCGCTTGTTGACGGTAAAGGAGCACTTCTCTACACCTATTACGGGAGTAATGAGGGAAGTCCACTGAAGTCTACTATTAAAGCACTTAAGGAGCTTTACGGCCTGCTTCCGGAAAAAGCCAGGATAGTCAACTCAACTGTCACAGGTTATGGGGAAGGCTTACTTAAGGCAGCATTGAACATAGATATCGGTGAAATAGAAACGATAGCCCATTACAAAGCGGCGGAGTTCTTCTGCCCTGGAGTGGATTTCATACTGGATATCGGCGGGCAGGATATGAAGTGCCTGAAAATAAAGGATGGAGTGATTGAGAGCATACTCCTGAATGAGGCCTGCTCATCAGGCTGCGGCTCATTTCTGGACACTTTCGCCAGCTCCCTCGGTATGAGCATAGAGGCTTTTGCGGAGGAAGCCCTGGCTGCGGAGAGTCCGGTAGACCTTGGCTCAAGGTGCACTGTTTTCATGAACTCAAGAGTCAAGCAGGCACAGAAGGAAGGGGCTGCAGTAGGAGATATTTCTGCAGGCTTATCCTATTCGGTAATAAAAAACGCTTTGTTTAAAGTAATCAAGGTTAAGAATCCCCAGGAGCTGGGTGAAAAAATAGTCGTTCAGGGAGGTACCTTCTATAACGATGCTGTGCTCAGGAGCTTTGAAATATTATCCGGCAGGGAAGCCATCAGACCGGATATCGCTGGAATAATGGGGGCCTTCGGAGCTGCCCTGATAGCAGGAGAAAGGTATGAGGAAGGCTACAGCACAAGCCTGCTCAGTGAAAGCCAGCTGAAGGAATTTAATCTAGAAACTGTTGTTTCAAGGTGTGGGCTGTGTTCAAACAACTGCCTGCTGACCGTCAACAGGTTTGGAAACGGGGAAAGCTTCGTATCGGGGAACAGATGTGAGAGAGGCGCCGGTAAGGAAAAGGAACACAATACTTTGCCGAATCTTTATAACTATAAATATAAAAGGATCTTCAGATATAAACCTCTGGATATATCACAGGCGAGAAGAGGTGCTGTAGGTATTCCCAGAGTTCTGAACATGTATGAGGATTATCCTTTCTGGTTCACTCTGTTTACAGAGCTGGGCTTCAGGGTGGAGCTGTCCGACAGATCCTCAAACAAGCTTTACGAAAAGGGAATCGAGACAATACCTTCAGAGTCCGTATGCTACCCCGGGAAGCTTGTTCATGGTCATATCATGAATCTTGTTGAGAAGGGTGTGAAATTCATATTCTATCCTTCACTCACCCATGAGCAGCAGGAGCAAAAGGATGCAGACAATCACTTTAACTGCCCTATAGTAGTATCTTATCCGGAGGTTATTAAAAACAACATAGATGTATTGAGAGAAGAAAAGATATTGTTTATGAAGCCCTTCCTGCCCTTCGACAATGAAGACAGGCTGATAGAAAGGCTATATAAAGAATTGAGGACATTTAAAGTAGGCAGGATGGAAATCAGGGAATGTGTGTATCTGGCCTATAAGGAGCAGGAAGCTTTTAAAAAGGATATTCAGAAGGCCGGAGAAGAAGCGCTTAAGCTTATCGGGAAAAACAGCATCAAAGGGGTGGTGCTTGCCGGGAGGCCTTATCATATAGATCCCCAGATAAACCATGGTATACCTGAGATGATAAATTCCCTCGGCATGGCAGTATTGACGGAAGACTCGGTAGCTCATCTCGGAAGCGTTGAAAGACCACTGAGAGTAGTGGATCAATGGGCTTACCATTCCAGGCTTTATGCTGCGGCAAGCTTTGTAGCAAAGCAGAAGGATCTGGAGCTGGTGCAGCTGAATTCCTTCGGCTGCGGCCTGGACGCCGTCACAACAGACCAGGTGCAGGAAATACTGCATGCAGATTCAAACATTTATACTACAATTAAGATAGACGAAGGAAACAACCTTGGTGCAGCAAGGATAAGGCTGCGCTCCCTGAAGGCCACTATTATGGAAAGGGAAAAGAACGGTTTTGAGCTGAAAAAGGTAGATAACGGGTATAAGAGGATCAGATTCACCAGGGATATGAGGGGAAAGCACACTATTCTGGTACCCCAGATGTCTCCGATACATTTTGATTTTCTTGAGGAGGCATTCAGACAGTCGGGTTACAATATGGTGGTACTGGCATCGACAGACTATGGAGCTGTGGATGAAGGACTGAAGTATGTTAATAATGATGCCTGTTATCCTGCGATAATTGTCATAGGCCAGCTTATAGAGGCCTTGAAATCCGGCAAATACGATCTTAATAATACTTCGGTGATGATATCCCAGACCGGAGGAGGCTGCAGGGCTACCAACTATATAGGTTTCCTGAGGAAGGCCTTGAAGGATGCGGGTTTTGAAGATATTCCCGTAATATCCCTTAATGCTCTCGGCCTGGAGAAGAACCCCGGCTTTAAATTTACATTTGAGCTGCTGAACAGGGCTTTGATGGGACTCGTTTACGGTGATCTGTTAATGAATGTGCTTTACAGGGTCAGGCCCTATGAAAGGATCAAAGGCTCTGCCAACAAGCTATATGAAAAATGGGCTGCAATATGCACAAAATCTCTGAAATATGCCAATAGGAAGATTTTCAAAGAAATTATCAGAGAAATAGTAAAAGAATTTGAGGAGCTGGAAATAATCAATGAGGTCAAGCCGAAGGTAGGATTGGTCGGGGAAATTCTCGTCAAGTTCCATCCGACAGCAAACAATAATGTTGTAAGCATAGTTGAAGCCGAGGGTGCAGAAGCAGTAATGCCGGGACTTACGGACTTCCTGCTGTACAGTGCTTATGGTCTGGATTACAAGTACAGATATCTGTCGGGAAGTAAATTATCCCAGGTCCTGGGCAGTGCAGCTATAAAGATCATTGAATTCTACAGGAGCGCTTACAGGGATGCACTATCCGGCAGCTACAGGTTTTATGCTCCCAAAACAATACAGGAGATAGCAGAAGGGGCTTCGTCGGTGGTGGCCCTGGGCCACCAGACCGGGGAAGGCTGGTTCCTGACAGGAGAGATGGTGGAGCTTATACAGAACGGAGTCAAAAACATAATCTGTATGCAGCCTTTCGCATGCCTTCCGAACCATGTTACCGGAAAAGGGATGATGAAGGAGCTGAAGCGGGTTTATCCCGGAACTAATATTGTAGCCATAGATTACGACCCGGGTGCGAGTGAAGTGAACCAGCTGAACAGGATAAAGCTTATGATCTCCACAGCCTTTGAAAATATAGAAGAGTTCAAGACCCATAAAGTAAGGTCCTATGTTCCGAAGGACTTCGGACAGAAGCATGGGACGGTAAGTATATAAAGCGCAGGGAGCGGTGATTCATTCACCGTTCCCTTTAATATGAGACGCATAGTTGAATTCAATGTCATCCTGAACGCAGTGAAGAATCTATGTATTCCACTTGATTAAAATATTATTGACTTTTGTTGGACGTTCTTCTGATATAATTTTTGAAAAGGAGGTTGAGCTTAATGGATATTAAAGCGATGGTAGAAGACTTCAACTGTGTATTAGGTTTGGAAAGACGTATAGTTGGCATCAAATTTATTTTTAGTAAAGAAGAATATGAACTGTCAGAGGTTCCGCAAGCAAGATACAAGCTGTCATATTGCAATATGGTCAAATTAGCTGCAGCAGGTAAAAGTCTAAGAGCAGATCTCAGTAATTTTTTATGTATCGGTTCGGCAAAAGCGCTGGGTTTGATAAAACCGGATTCAAATGCAATTTCGGGTAATATTTATTATTCCTTCGGGCTTTATGATAGTTTATGCACTGCAAGAAATGTGCAGAAGGATGTAACGTTTCTAGACCATCAGGCTTATGGGGTTATTGTCATGCCTTTGGAAAAATTTGAGGTTCAACCGGATGTAGTCATATATATAGTGAATCCATATCAGAGTATGAGAATACTGCAGGGATATGCATATCATCATGGAGCGGCAAAGAATATAAAGCTGGTGGGCAATTCGGGGATGTGTTCCGAATGTACGGCAACTCCATATGATACAAATGATATGAATATGTCCCTTCTATGTTCAAATACCAGATTTGCTGCAAAGTGGAAGGATAATGAACTTGGCATCGGGATGCCGTTTAATATGTTCGAAAAAGTTCATGATGGAGTAATTAAAACTATTAACGCATGTGAACCAAACGAAAGAAAAATGAAGATAATTGCAAGATGCAAAGATGCAGGCAGAGAAATGGATATCAGTATGGACAGTAATTATTTTGTCAGCACTTGCAGACAATGCAAATGATTAAGTGCCTGATTATGAGGTTATTAGGTTATTGCATTATGACTGAAACAACCTAATAACCTTTTTACGCGGCACATTTTTTTCTTAGCAGGCAATATTTATTTCCAGGCAGATTTCATTACAGTTCGGAAACTTGGGACAATTGATACAATCTGTCCAGACCTTATGAGGCATAGTTTCCTTTTCTATAATAGTGAAGCCCATTTTTTCAAAAAAGCCGGGCTGGTAAGTCAATGTGAATACTTTCTGGATCTTCAATGCTTTTGCTTCTTCTAAAATGGAATTTACTATCTGCCTGCCGACTCCCTGCTTTACCATCCTGTCTTTAACTGCCAGTGTCCGCAGTTCCGCCAGGTCATTCCACAATACATGAAGCGCTCCGATGCCTATGATTTCGTCATCCTCTTCAATAATAACAAAATCACGGATGTTTTCGCACAGCATGCTGCGTGAACGGGAAAGCATCATACCTTTGTCTGCATAATAATTCACTAAATCAATCATTTTTTCGACATCCGGCAGTATTGCCTTACGGATAATCATTAACAACCACCTTCCTTTATACAGTATAATGCTTATCATATCAGAAAATGCATAATAATGCAATATATATGTATAAATATTATTAAATATATTTTAGGCGCCATGTAAAAGTGCTTAATTGTAGAATTTTAGTACAAGCTTTCGTTATTAGAAGGTATGTACCAAGCTTTAGAATAGATTCATGGAACTGTAAGCATATAAGACGTAGGGGCGATTCATGAATCGCCCTTCCCATATACCAACGCAGGGAATGGTGCTTCATTCACTGTTCCTTTATAATGTGCGCCAATCTAGTGTTATGTGACTTGTCTGGATCGAACTGAACATTTTTGCACAGCAATAGAAAAGTTGTAGTCTTTTGTAATTCTTTAGTATATATTCGTAATATTTTGTAAATTTTGGAGGAGTTTTGGTTAAATAGTAGAATTTATTAAGTATTAGCAGTGATATGTTTGCTACGCGTTTCGGTGGGATTCAATCTTAATATAATGCAGCTAATGTCTATAAAATGATAGCATAAAGTGCATGTGTGGGATAAAACCTGCATATTCACTTTTTCAATTTCCCCTCCTGGATAAGGTAAGGAGGGGAAATATATGAGTCAGGGGGTTATTAGTCATGCATGTAATTTTAAGGTTCGGCAGCATCAGGGAGGGACTTGCTTTCATAGCAGTGCAGCTGGCAATTCTGTCTTTCGGCTTGCTTTACGAGTAACGGAGGCGAGACCTTGAGGAAAAGCAGCTGGACTTGGAGAGCCTTATATTTGATATTGAAATGCTCGCAAGGCATAAGCATAATTGTTGGGTCAGGAATGTGGACAAACACCTGCTGTGATAATATTCCACAGCAGGTGTTTAGCAGATTTCCGGTGCTTGGCATTTTAGGGGTTTACATGGTATACTTGGGGTAAATTGTTAATGTAAGGTAGTGGCAGTACAAATGAATTATATCAAGCAGAATCTGAAGCTTATTGCCGTCAGCGCAGGGCATTTCAGCAATGATTTCTATATGAACCTCATTCCCCCGATACTCTTTGCTTTCAGCGACGAACTGGGCCTGACTCTGTCACAGCAATCGATGATAGCCTTTGTTATAACCACCGGTGGCACTTTGCTGCAGCCGGTCTTCGGATATATGCTGGACAAATCCGGTAAAAGCTCATATCTTATCTTCGGCGTTTTATGGATAAGCATCGGGATGAGTGCCACGGCACTCATTACCAATTATTATTTTCTGATAGCCGTCGCCGGATTATCGGCAGTTGCTTCAGCAATTTATCATCCCTTAGGATCATCAATTGCTGCCAATCTGTCCACGGTGTCAAGAGGAAGGTCCTTGTCCATTTTTATGACGATCGGAGGCTTTGCAGCTACATTTACACCAATGGTGTCAATACCTGTAGTCAACAGCTTCGGATTGAAATACATCGCATTCTTTGCAATTCCGGGCGTGATAACGGCTATTTTTTTGAAAACGGCAAATGTAGACAAAATTGAATGCAGAGCAGATTCGGGAATTGAGAAGAAACAAAAGGCGGCAGTTGAAAAGGATAAAGTGATGTGGTTGTCACTAATCGTATTGATTTCGGTGATAAGGGTGGCCATATCAAGTCTCCTGGTAGTATTCGGAGTACAGTTGATGCTTGCAAAAGGGGTTAGCGTAATTACTGCCGGGGTCATTCTATCAATCCATATGTTACTAAGGTCTGTAGGGACTTTAACCGGCGGACTGATAACAGATGAGCTTGGGGAAAAAAAGGTAATGGTATTTTTTAATATTATACTGTTGCTTGTATATGGAATGACAATGTTTGCAGATGGATTCATTACTGCCGCTGGAATTATTATTCTGGGCTACGTATTGAACGCAACATCTACAGCCAATATCACCATAACTCATAATATCATACCGGAAAATCTGAACCTGGGTACAGGTATGATCATGGGACTTTCAAGTACAATTGCAGGTCTTATTGTACTTGTATTAGGCAAATATGCAGATGCGTTCGGATTGATACCGATGGTCAGGATTTCTACTGTTATAGTCGCTTTCGCTGTTTTAATCAGTTTTTTCATACCTATTAAGTATGTAAAATTAAAAAGAAATAGCGGAACAAGTGCGAATTTCTAAGCTTACCTGATACCTTAATATGTGGAATATAGTATCTGACAACAGTTGTTCCGCATAATATCAAGGAGTATGTGATCAGGTGTTGAAAACCCAAGAAATAAGTTGTAATACGGTATAAAAGCATATATAATAATTATTAATACGGCTTTGAGATATCATAACTAAAGAGCAAACCTATCGAAAGGTAGGGACGCAAAACTACAAGTCTGGGGTGGGAACACTATGATGGTTGAGTTGCTGGTTGATAAATGCGTATTGCTATATATAAGTTGTAGCTTATCGTAGGCTATGACTTTTTTGTTTTTCGGCACATAAGATATATTGCTTTTAACGGGGGGAGATATCAGTTGATTTTTTTAGGTTCATTGAAACGGATTGAAAAGCCGAAGGCATTGCTTTTATTCTCTTTGACGGTGTTAGCTATTGCAGGCGCAATATATATGTATTATATATGGACTGCAAGTATGGATGCAGTCACGGATCAGGCACTAAAGCTGGCTATGACGGCAGAAGCGGGCTTTCAAAGTATAGATAAGCTGGAAGCCAAACCAAAGGATATTGAAAAGCCGGAGTATAAGCAAATAAAAAGTAGTTTGGTAAAATTCGTAGCTATCAATAAAGATTTTCGTTTTGCTTACATATACAAAGTGATAGACGGGAGAATTTACATTATGGCTGATTCCGAACCTGTTGACTCAAAGGACTATTCACCACCGGGGCAGGAGTATAGTGAAGCTGACGATATATATTTCAGCCCCTTTGAGGGGGACGGACCTATAGTCACCCAACCGACAAAAGACCGCTGGGGTACATGGGTGAGTATACTTGTACCCATGAAAGATTTTGTAACAGGAGAAACGGTTGCGGTATTCGGTGTGGATTATCCTGCAAAAATGTGGGATGATCATGCAGCTGTCCGTACTGCGCAGGCGGGTATTGTAGTCATGTGCCTGTTATTGCTTCTGATTGCCTTTTATGAGGGTTTAATCAGAAATATAGCCCTCAAAGATGAAAAAATCAAGCTTGCCTTAGCAAATGAAAAATTGGGAGAAAAAGAAGAGCTTTTCAGGACCATATATGAGCAATCGCCCCTTGGGATATCGTTTGGCAATTATAATAGTGATATTTTAGATACCAATTCAATGTTTGAGAAAATCGTAGGCAGATCCAGGGAGGAATTGGCAGTATTAAGCTGGACAGGCATTACACATCCGGATGACATACAAAAGGATATGGATTATTTTAATAAATTCAATGCCGGTGAAATAAATGGTTACTCAATGGTCAAAAGATATATTAAATCTGACGGCTCTATAGTCTGGGCTAATTTGACGCTGACACGCCTGAAAGTCGATAACAATCCTGAGCTGAACCATTTATGCATAATAGAGGATATATCAGAACGCATACGGGCAGAGGAGGATTTGCGTGAAAGCGAAAGAAGCATGGCGGTGCTTCTGTCAAATTTGCCGGGCATGGCATACCGCTGCAACTATGACAGAGATTGGACCATGCAGTTTGTTTCGGAGGGATGCTTTGATCTGACAGGATACAAGCCTGAAAGCTTGTTACATAACAGGGAACTAACCTTTAATGATCTGATTAACCTCCAATATAGAGAGTTCTTATGGGAGAAATGGACTCAATTACTTGCCCAAAAAGCTGTTTTTAGAGAAGAGTACTCAATCACGACCGCTTCGGGGGAGGTGAAGTGGGTATTCGAGCAGGGGCGGGGTGTGTATGATGAGAATGGAGAAGTTATAGCCATTGAAGGATTGATTATAGATATAACTGAACGGAAAAAGAGAGAAGATGAGATAGGTTATCTGAATTATCATGATGTTTTAACAGGCCTATATAACCGCAGGTTTTTTGAAGAAGAAAAGAAACGTGTTGATAATAGGAGCAGCTTGCCTCTATCAATAATTATCGGCGATATAGACGGTTTAAAACTAATAAATGATGCTTTAGGACATTCTGAAGGGGATAAGCTTATAGTTGCAATGGCTAAAATATTGGACAACTGCTGCCGGAAAGAGGATATTCTGGCAAGGACAGGTGGAGATGAATTCAGCATACTGCTGCCTGAAACAAGCAATGAAGATGCTTATAAAATAGTAAAGCAAATAGAAATGTCTTGTGAAGAATATAAAAGAAAAACGATGGATGAAGCGCACCATGTATCTATTTCTTTGGGATGTGCAACCAGATCAAATGCAAATGAGACATTAAACAGTATCATGAAGGATGCGGAAGACAGCATGTACCGGCATAAACTGTTACAAAGTAAAAGCTTGCACAGTTCCATAATCTCTTCTATGAAAGCGACCTTGTTTGAGAAAAGCCATGAAACTGAAGCACACGCTCAAAGACTGATAGAGTTATCTAAAATAATAGGGCAAAAGATGAACCTTACAGATGAACAGCTAAATGAACTTGAGCTTTTATCGGCACTGCATGATATTGGCAAAATAGGTATTAATGATAATATTTTAAACAAACCAGGCAGATTAACTGCTGAAGAATGGGTTGAAATGAAAAAGCATCCTGAGATAGGCTATAGGATTGCAATGTCATCCCCGGAGCTTACGCCGATTGCAGATTATATTCTGTGTCATCACGAGCATTGGGATGGCAAAGGTTACCCTCAAGGTCTCAAAAGAGAAGATATACCTTTGCTTTCGCGTATCCTTGCGGTTGTTGATGCATATGATGCCATGACTGAGGATAGATCATACAGAAAAGCAATGGCGAAGGAAGCTGCTATTGATGAAATAAAGAGGAATGCCGGCACACAGTTTGATCCGGAGATAGCAAAGATATTCATAGAGAAAATTTCAGATGGAAAGTGATTAAACAGGAAAATGGCGCTAAGTTTATAGGAGAAATGGATACCCGTTAATGGAAATAAATAAGACAGATATAATTAAAGGATAGCATTTAACATATGCTGTCCTTTAACTTATCGCCTGAGTAGCAGGTGTACAAATACTGCGTAAAAGGGTGTGGATTCAATTGAAACAATGCACCTGCTATGGTAATATTTCCATAACAGGTGTTTTGTTTTATATGGATTTCATCTACATACAATATCCTTGTATGTAGATGGTGACAAGGAGGGCGGTTTATTATGACAAGATTTGCACAACGCGTGACATCGATGGAGAGGTCCGCAGCAGTCATCCGGGGCTTATTCGGCGCTATGAATGATCCTGAAGTAATTTCCTTTGGCGGCGGTGCTCCTGCAAAAGAAGCGCTTCCGGTTGATATAGTACGTGAAATTGCAAATGATATCATGCGGATTGACAGAAGAGGCGTGGAAGCGCTTCAATACGGCGAGGTAATGGGACTTACAGACCTTCGTGAAGTTGTCGTAAGTGAACTGCTGTCGCCCAAGGGCGTAAGGGCTAAGGTTGATAATATCATGATCACCAACGGTGGCCTGGAGCCTATGAACCTGGTATGCCAGCTGTACATAGAGCCTGGGGATGTAATTCTGGTGGAGTCACCTTCCTTCGTTCATTCCATAGAGATATTTGATATGTTCCAGGCAAGGTGTATCGGTGTGGATATGGATGACAACGGCATGGTGACTGAGGATCTGGAGGAGAAGATAATTAAATACAAGCCCAAAATGGTATACATTATTCCAACCTTCCAGAATCCCACAGGCAGGACACTGTCACAAGAAAGAAGACAGAAGATCGCTTTAATGGGGAGCAGATATGATGTCATTATACTGGAGGACGATCCTTATCGTGACATTCGTTACAGCGGAAGTGATCTGCTGCCTGTCAAGGCTTTTGACGAAACAGGCCATACCATTCTGGCAAACAGCTTCTCCAAGATATTCTCGCCGGGCAGCAGGCTTGGCTATATCCTTGCGAGTGATGAAGTGACGGCAAAATTGTTTGATGCGAAGACAGCGACCAACTCTCATACGTCCACTTTGTCCCAGGTGATCTGTGCGGAATTCTTTAAGCGGGGATACTATCCTGCACATCACAGGAGGATATGTGATTTGTACCGTGAGAGAAGAGATGTTATGATAGAAAGTATAGACAAGTTTTTTCCGGAAGGGACCAAAAGGACCTTCCCTGATGGTGGGCTCTTCACATGGACGGAGCTGCCGGACGGCGTAAATACTACCGGGCTTCTGGCTGAATCTGTCACTAATCCGGAGGTTAAGGTTGCTTATGTGGCGGGTGAGAGCTTTTTTACAGGAGGCAGCGGTATGGGAAGCAGCTGTATGAGGATCAGCTTTGGCGGTGTTGCACCTGAAAAGATCAGGGTAGGTGTTGAAAGATTGGGCGGACTGATATGCTCAAAGTTAAGATAGCAGGATGTTATAATAAGGGGGAAGCAGTATGATAAAGTTGGTAACGGACAGCTCGGCTGATATGCCGAAGGAGCTTATTGAAAAACATGGTATCTCAGTTGTCCCCTTAACGATACATATTGACGGGAAGGACTATTTGGAGGGGGTGGATCTTCAGCCACAGGAGTTTGCTCTGAAAATGCTGAGTTCAAAGGAACTGCCGAAAACCTCACAGCCATCACCGCAAACCTTTGCAGATTTGTTTAAAGCTTTATCGGACAAAGGCCACATACTTTGTCTGACCATATCTTCAGGCCTGAGTGGAACATATCAGTCCGCCTGTATCGGAAGGGATATGTCAGGTGCATATGTGACGGTTTTTGATACTCTGGCAGGTTCCCTGGCACACGGACTGCAGCTCATCGAAGCTGCAAAGCTTATCGAGCAGGGTTTTTCAATTGATAAGATCATTGAATTCCTTAAGGATTACTGCAAGCGTTCAAACATATTGATCCTGCTGAATACCCTGGAAAACATAGTAAAGGGAGGGAGGCTGAGCAAATTTCAGGGTTCGGTCGCCAAGCTGCTTGATATAAAGGTCATACTTCATAACGTTGAAGGAAAAGTTGAAATACTTGAGAAGGTGCGGGGCAGGAAGAAGTTCCTGAGCAGGGCTATTGAGATAATCGGAGAAAAGAAAAAGGATTTCAGGGACACGGTTTTTGCCATCACCCACATTGATAATCTTGAGGATGCCAGATTTCTGAGGGATGAGATCATGAAGAGGTACAAGCCCAAGGATGTCATAATAAACTATATGGGTGCGACCATGGGAACTTATGCAGGTAAAGGCGGCATGATCGTGTCTTTCTACTAGGAGGGACAGGCACCTTGTCCCAGTTTGTATCGTTTTCTGGACAAAGGACCCCCAGAATATGCTGGATATGCTCAAAATACTTGATGAAAAGGGATATAAATATTACTTCCAGTTTACATTGACACCCTATGATAAAAGCGTCGAAAGGGGATTGCGGGATACTGCCGGTTACGTCTAAAAATCAAAAAGAGATTTTCAGGAGGCAATTGATGAAAAAAGTATTGTTATTTGCTTTTGTTTTGCTGTTAAGTATTTCCCTGCTCGGATGCACGGGTAAAGGGAATGAAGAGCCGCAGCCGCAAGCCCTTGGCCTTAAGGATTTCTTTCCTCTGAGCAAGGGGAGTACGTGGCAGTACCTGGGGGAAGGTAATGAATATGCTTCATTTAAGCGCGAGGTACTGCTCCTTGAAGGGGACAGGGTACAGATCGCAGAAGACAACGGAGGTACAGTAAGCGCATCAGTCTTCAGAATTACAGAAGAGGAGATAACCCGCACATTCTTCCAGGGTGAGGAATATGACAAAACAAATCTTCTTGGGGAGGAAGCCAATGACAACATGGTCATACTGAAAACTCCGCTTGAAGCAGGAACAAAATGGGAAGTACCTGAGGGTATAAGGGAGATTGCAGAGACCAATGCCACTGTAGATACACCTGCAGGCAAATTTGAAGATTGCATAAAAGTCAGCATCAAACTGCAGAACTCTACTATGAATGAATATTATAAGGCTGGAGTAGGAATGGTAAAAAGGGAATTCGTGTCTGAAGGTATGATGGTTACTTCTACACTGGAGAAGTACGAAATAAAGTAAAGGCATATATAAGTATAAGCTGAAAATATGGGGCCGGGCTTTAAGTATTCAAGCCCAGCCTTAAAACTTTGTTATCATTTTGCATTCCTGGCTGCAAAAACAAACCTGTGTTCATGGCTTTCAATGTACGGCTTCGTTTTTAGCTCTTCATGCAGTCTGCATAGTTCATCAAAGCATCTGTTCACTGAAAAACCCGGGAATTCCCATTCTATGATTTTTGCAAAATATACGATAGCTCCGACATCATAGAAACGCAAATATGGGAAGTATTCATTTCCATACAGGATTTCAAAGGCTTCTCTCCCATATTCCTCTGTTGCATTATTAAGATTATGGTTGCTGTATTGTGATGAGAAGCCCTTGATCAGCCGTAGGGAAAGAGCCTCATTATTCTTTCCGCCTACCTGCTGTGTGATGAAAATTCCACCGGATTTCAGTACCCTTTTCACTTCCTTTGCACAATATGACTCATGCCTGTTGATGATCATATCAAAGGAATTATCTTCAAAGGGCAATTCAGTGTCTTCATATACCTGCCTGACACAAATGCCCAATGGGGACAGTCTTTTCTCACACAACCTGACATTAGGCTCCCAGGCTTCTGTAACGGAAGTTTTATCATAAGGATGGTTCAGGGATAGCAAGAACTCTCCACCACCTGTACCCATATCAAGCAGCTTATAATCAGGCTTTAGATACTTTTTCAATATGGATTTGTAGTCCCAGGGTAGTTTTTCATCCTCCCACCTGTTGTTCAGATAAGAAAAATCCCAGCCCCGGAAGCTCATCTCTTCATCTTTTTTCCATGACTCTTTTAATTTACTATTATCCATAACTGTTCTCCTTTTCTCATTATCTACAGGAAAAGCAGTGCAGTTAACTGACAGCAAATCTATATTCACCCCGGTACAATCTGCCACCAGATTACAATAACTGCACCGGGCAGTTAATTCGTTTTCTTCTCATCATGAGTCCACCTACTTCCATGGAATATAAAATGCATGGTGCATAGTACAAATATAGCAGAACTTAAAGGAAAATTACACCATATATATGTATTTGACACCAAAAATTAATATCCATATAATAAAAGCATAGAAATCAAGGAGTGTGGGATAGCAATGGAAAAGGTAAAGACAAATGTGATGCGGATTCTTGAAAAGGCGGGGATCCATTATAATACATATACTTATGACCATAGTGACGGTTTGATTGATGGCGTTTCAGTTGCCGACAAAATATGTCAGCCTGCTGAGAGGGTTTATAAAACCCTTGTAGCACAGGGAACGAGCAGGGAATACTTTGTTTTTATCATTCCGGTTGCTGAGGAGCTGGATTTAAAAGCTGCAGCGAGGGCAGTAAATGAAAAAGCTGTTGAAATGATCAAGGTAGCGGATATAAATAAGGTGACAGGCTACATCCGGGGAGGCTGCTCTCCTGTAGGAATGAAAAAGGAGTATAAAACAGTATTGGACAGCTCCTGCAAAGATTTGAACACCATCATTGTAAGTGCAGGGAAAATAGGCCACCAGATCGAATTGGCTCCGGAGGATCTGGTAAAGCTGATTCACTGCAAGCTGGAAAGTATTGCTGTGAAAAGAAATTAACTATTGTTGAATTTGACTCAAAAAGCCGTCTGCAGTTAACTACAGACGGCTTTTTAATGCAGTGGGATCAGCATTTATTGTATAATATTCTAAGGAAGCATCTGGAATGAATCTTCGCAGAAACACTTTTGAAACATCTGGAGTATATAATTGCTGTATAATATTTCTTTTGTCTGATATTGGGATCATTGTATGTGAGGTGAAATGGATAATGGAATGTCAGGATGGAATGAAAAGAGCTCTTATCATCGAGGATGAGATTGCCATATCTGATTTGCTGGCCTATTCGCTTAGGCGGGAGGGTATATATATTGATGCAGCATATGATGGCACCACCGGTTTGAAAAAAGCGAAAGAAGGAAAGTTCCATTTGATCATGCTCGATCTTATGCTGCCTGATATGAGCGGGCTTGATATATGCAAGGAGCTTTCGGATACAACAGGGATACCTGTCATTATATTAACCGCCAAATCTGATATAGTGGATAAGGTTATAGGCTTTGAACTGGGAGCTTTTGATTATATTACAAAGCCTTTTGATGTCAGGGAGGTTGTTGCCAGAGTAAAGGCATTACTGAAAAGAAAAGTACAGGAAGTAGAACGTAAGGAGCTGAATTCTCATGTACAAATCAGTCACAGCCTATCCATATATACAGATGAAAGAAAAGTGCTGAAGAATGGTTATCCTGTGGAGCTTACCCCCAAAGAATATGATCTGCTGGTTTTTCTTCTGGAAAACCGTGGTACTGTGTTCACGCGGGAAAAGCTTCTGGATGCTGTGTGGGGCTACGATTATATGGGGGATTCCAGGACTGTGGACATACATGTGGTAAGGCTCAGAAAAAAGCTGGGTGATCCTGATTCCCCATCTATTATCGATACAGTCTTCGGTGTGGGCTATAAAATGGTTAAGTAAGTGAAGGTGAGCAAATGAAGGTTTCTATACGGTATAAGATATTTATTTCCTTTTCACTTTTGATTATTACTGTTTTTATCATCATGAGCCTTGTAACAAATATTACTATTAAGAGCAGTAATGAGACAGTGATCTCAAAAGAATTGGTAAAAGTGAAAGACAATATCACTGTTTATGTAAGGCAATTCTTTTTGTTAAGCGATATTGAGCCTGAACCGGCTGCTTTTGCTAAGCATTCTTCAGAAATTCTCGCAGATCTGGAAGCCAAGCTCAATATCAAAGCAGTCCTGTATACTGCCGCTGGTGATCCGGCAGGCCTAGACAGCGGCCACATACCGGATATGAGAAGCGGAGGTAGGGACTTAAGCCATGCACTGAACAAAAAGTTATCTTTTACAATTTATTCGGGAGGAGATATTGTAAAGGCAGACATATCTGTACCGGTTGTAATAAAGGGAAAATTTCTGGGGGTAATAAGCTATACAAAAGACTATTCCGATCTTTACAGATCAGGATATTATCTTGGGAATATACTGACGGTAACTATTTTAATAATGCTTCTGATCATGTTTATTGCATCATATGTCATATCGGACGGAATCATAAGGCCTGTGACAAAATTGAATGATATGGCAAAGGAAATAGCCAGGGGGGAGTTCAACGGTAAGGCTGATAAAACAGCTAACGACGAAATTGGAGAACTGACTTCAAGCTTCATTATGATGAAGGAACAGATCCACAATAGTATCAGAACAATAGAAAGGGATCATATGCTGTTGAAGGAGCTTGAGAGCTACAGGAAAAAGTTTTTTGATAATGTGGCCCATGAATTCAAAACCCCTCTAACCACTATCAGAGGTTATGCCCAGGTAATGGAGGATGGAAGCTTTAGCGATAAGGAGTTATGCAGAAAAGGTACATCATATATTTTGAATGAGTGTGACAGACTCTACAGGCTGGTTCAGTCGCTTCTGACCATTTCAAGGCAGACATCGGAAAATATTGAGGTGCTTTTTGATGAGATAAATATAAGCAAGCTTATTGCTGATATCTGCGAAGAAATGAGGCTTATGGCAGCAAGCAGGAATATGGATATCCATTGCGAAATAAGCCCGGATATACGAATATCAGGTTTTACTGATGATTTGAAAAGTGCATTTATTAATATTTTGGATAATGCCATAAAATTCGGAACTGAGGCTTCGGTTATAGAAGTAAAAGTATATGCGGAAAATGGACAGGCCAATGTGTCAGTAACAAACAAGGGCTGCGGATTACCTGCCGATAAGCTTGATAAGGTTTTTGACCCGTTTTTCCGGATTTATGCCGGAAGTGGGAGATCAATGGGGGGGAGCGGCCTTGGTCTGTCTATAGTGAAGGCAATTATAGAAAAACACAGGGGAACGATAAAAATTGAAAGCACAGAAAATGTATTTGCAAAAGTGACTGCTGAAATTCCACAAAAAGATTTACAATTTTGAAACAATCATGAGAGCTTTAGAAATAAAGTGCTTTTATAATGTGCTTAACAGGAAATATGTTAATGCATTATGAAGGAGGAAATATAATGATTGGAAAGTGTGATTTCAGACAATCAGAGGTAAATATCCGGTGCGAGGGGGTATTGGGAATATGAATAAAACGCAAATGACTATATTGGGTATTGCTGCTGGCTGCATACTTTTGTCCATATGCATTTTTGCATGGGGAAACCACTCCCTGGACTATGAAAAAACAGTAGTTGTGGATGACAGGCCGGAGGTTGCGGTATTAAGCAATACAAATTTTGATGCGGTGGAGGATGTTAAGCTGCAGGAGCTTCCGGCAGCAGCATCGTTTTTTGACACTTACCAATTGCAGTTCTGGGATGATGACAGGCTTTTGCTGAGACATACCAATCCCCTTTTCAAACCTGCTGAGGATATGACACCTATGCGTGATATGAGCTCATCATACAGCTATTTCTTAAAGCCTGATTTTGATTTCAATAATAATGGATTATACCTGATGAATCCTGCAAATGGCAATATGGAGAATCTAATAAAAACCAATCCGTATAATTGTATAAGGTGCTATCTGTCTCCGGACAGAACAAAAATGCTTATTTATGAAGCTTACAGCATAGTTGGGGCAGATGGGATAAAGAGCGCAGAGCGTAGTATGAAATCTGATCATGGTCCCTTCAAGGTTGAAGGCTATGGCAATATAAAGGACAGGATCAGGTTGTATGACTTTAACACAAAAGCTTTTTCAACTGTTGATGAATGGGATTCCAAATACTTTTTCGATGAAAATAGCGATGGGAAAAAGGGTCTGTATAGTGCATTCAATGACTTGTGCTGGTCTACGGATGGTAAGGGGTTTGTTTACTGTCAAAAAACTGCCCGGGACAAATATACCTTCAAGATTTTTGACCTGGAGAAGAACAGCAGCACTGAATGTACAATGAAAGAAGGCGGAAGATTTGAATATACAGTTGTGCATGCTATTTCAAAAGATCTAAAAAGGATATGGTTTAGCGGAGTCAGCGGGTTTATGGAAAGCAACCTGGAATTTGATATGGCAAATGCCGAATCGGCAATCTATCTGCTTGATCTGAATAAACAGGCTGCAGCTGCAGAAAAACTCGTAAAAAACATGGTTTTCAGTAAGGTTTTAAGTGACGAGAATACTATAATATATGCAGATGAATTAAACGATCCGGACTTTACTTTCAAGCTTTATCAGTATGACATGTCAAAGAAGCAGAACAAGCTTATTGGCGAGAATGTTTTTAATACCAAATTTGAGTTATCCGGGGATGAAAAAAAGCTTGCCTACTTATCGGCCGATGATAATAGCTTTGAATTAAATATGATAGAGATTAATTCACGTCCCGGGTCTGAAAAAACGCTATTGTACAAATCAGGTCATGACCTGTATACAGCAAATGGATTATCCTGGAACAATGACGGCAGCAAGATTGCCGTATCGTATTACACGGATAACGGCACATTGGACCATTCCGGACAGGTATGTATTTTGACTTTGAAAAAATAAGACTGCAAGATTAGGCTACAAAGGGTATCGGGCTATTGCTTTCAATAACCCGATACCCTTCATAATTTGCACACAAATTTACCTTTTCAGAACCGGAATCCATATCTCGCTTCTGAAGGTCGGTGAAGTCACATCCTTATGCTCGTTCCACAGTATTTCCGGTCCTTCTGTCTGTTCGTAGCCTGAGGATGGAAACCATTCGGAATATATATGCCCCCAGATATTCTGTAATGTAGCAGGGAATGGTCCGACGGCTTCAAACACTGCCCAGGTGGAGGCTGGAACTTCAAGCTTTTTCAGGTTATCCGGACACTCTTTAGTGGTTGACACTCCGATATAATGATCCAGCTCTCCCTTTTCCTCCATCCGGCCTTCGGAAAAATTCACGGATGCGCTGATTATTCCGGAAGGTTCGACATTAGAGAGGCTCTTAAGCTTATTTATCATTTCATCGTTTAGCTCTTTCCACATAGCTGCAATCTCCGGGTTAACTCCGCTAAATACTATAGGAACTCTTTTCATTATGCCGATGATCCGGAATGCTTCCTTTTCTACAACTCGATAGTTCATTTCATTTCCTCCTTTTATTGATAGCTGAAAGGTCATCCGTGGATAAGCTTTCAATTGCCGACCATTATTCCTGGCTTCTGAGGGAGTTACACCATGCAGACCTTCAAAGGCTCTTGTGAAAGAGTCCGGTGAGCTGTAGCCATACTTAACTGCAAGGTCAATTATTCTCATGCTGCTGTTATTAAGCTCAAAGGCTGCGAGGGTGAGCCGCCTGCGGCGGATATACTCCGACAGCGTGACTCCTGCAAGGAAAGAGAACATTCTTCTGAAATGGTATTCCGAGCAGCAGGCCAGTCTCGCCACTTCCTTGAAGTCAGTATCATCGGTGAGGTTTTCTTCAATATAGTCAAGAGCTTCATTCATTTTTTTCAGCGAATCCATTTTATGACCTCCTTTCATCAATAGAATAGCAGAATCTGAAAGCACCGGTCCGACATTACGTGCACAATTATGTAGCATCGGCGGAATAACTGACACTGGGACTGACATGTCTTTTTAGCTACCACAAATCAGTGCTCAGATATTTCGTGCCGGAGTCAGGTATCAGTATCAGAATCTTCTTTCCCCTGAAATCCCCATTAAGCAGCTTCAATGCTGCAGCCAGGTTCGCCCCGCCCGAAAAGCCCGGGAAGATGCATTCCTCGTATGCCAGCCGCCTGGTCGCATTGATTGCCTCTTCATCCGATACTGTAATGAATCCGTCGATTAATTTTAACCTGTCCTCAGTCAGGAAGGGCAGCTCCATATTATAGCCCCCGCCTTGAATCATATGCTTTCCGCTTCCGATGTCCTGGGGATTGCTGTAACGTCTTGCATTTTCAGGCTCTACTCCGAAGCATTTTATACCTGGGAATTTCTTCTTTAAAGCTGTAGTGACGCCGACAAAGCTGCCGCCGGTACCCATATAGTCAACAAAAACATCAATGCGCTCATTTGTCTGACGGATTACCTCTTCGGCAATTCCAATTTCACCTGCCCGGTAGGTACTGGGATTATAAAATTGGTCAACTCTGAAGGCATCCAGTTCTTTTGTGATTCTTTGAGCCTCAATTTCCACCAGCTCCAGATCCTTGCCGGATACCTGCCCGGGAACTGAATCCGGAAGCTGATCCACAAGGACAACCTCAGCCCCAAAGGCTTTCATCATCTTTGCCCTTTCAATTGAGTTGCCCCTTGACATAACGGCAATAAACCTGTAGCCTTTCAGTCTGCATACGATAGCCAGGCCGGTGCCCATATTGCCGCTGGTCAGCTCGACAACGGGCTTACCCGGCTTCAGTTTTCCGCTTTTCTCCGCATCCTCGATCACCTGCAGAGCGACCCTGTCTTTCTTGCTCAGGCCGGGTGCCCAGTACTCCAGCTTTGCGAAAACTCTTCCCTCCTGATTTCCGGTAATGTTGTCAAGTGCCAGCAGCGGTGTGTTGCCAATCAGCTCCAGCATGCTCCTTAATAACAAATCCAACACCTCTCTCCGTTTGATTATTCTGGATATATGCGTTATAATATATAAAAGGACAATATATTGTATGTAATACATATTATAACATTGTACGTTATTACGCACAAGAGGTGATTTGATGAATAACATAAATATTAATAAAGTAATCAGTGAGAATCTTAGAAATATCAGAATGAAAATGAATTATTCACTGGACAGGGTTGCTGAACTTAGCGGTATCAGCAAGAGTATGCTGGGGCAGATCGAAAGGGGGGAATCAACGCCGACCGTTACAACTCTGTGGAAGATCAGCAACGGACTGAAAATATCCTTTTCTTCATTGATGGAATATACATCGGATGATACTGAAATAATCACCCAGGATAAAATTCCCAAACTGTATGATACAGATGACGGGTGCACTATATATCCCTTTATCCCATATTCTCCGGAGATAAAATTCGAATCATACATAATGGATCTGGCTCCAAATAGTTCACACAGCTCAGAAGCCCATACCAATGCCACCTATGAATACGTATATGTGGTAGATGGTGAACTGAACATGAATGTGGGCGGCATTAACCATAATGTCAGGCAAAACCAGATGCTGAAGTTCAATGCGAACTCTGCGCATGTTTATTTGAACAAATCCGATAAGCTGATAAAATGTCATATTATTATAGCTATTAAGTAATTCAAAAGAAAATACATAACAATAAGGACGGGGGAGAGCAGTAGTGAAAAAACCAATGATAGGTGTTTTGCCGTTATATGATGAGAAAAAGGAAAGTTTATGGATGCTGCCGGGTTATATGAAAGGAATCGAAGCGGCAGGGGGTATTCCTGTAATGCTCCCTTTGATATCGGATACTGATATTATCATGTCGATTGCAGATAGCTTTGATGGATTTCTTTTTTCAGGTGGTCAGGATGTTAACCCGGCTATCTACGGTGAAAAGATGGAAGCGTTTTGTGGGAAGCCATGTGATGAAAGGGATTCTATGGAGCGGATGCTTTTTGAGCAGGTAACAAAGCTGGACAAGCCTATACTTGGGATTTGCCGCGGCCTGCAATTGTTTAATGCTTTGCTAGGCGGCACTCTTTATCAGGATATCCCATCCCAGCTGCAATCTGAAATTATTTATTGAGTTTGTCAAGGCTTGCGAGGGTTAACAGCAGTCTGCATTTGAATATTCGGAAGAATTTCCTGAATTGCGGAATGGAGATATCATCCATTTATTTGCAAACTGTTGAGATATTTATACATTACCGGAGTCCGGAATTATGGACTGATTAATGCAAGCCTTCAAAATTATGGGCATATAAAGCGCGTTTTACAGTATTCTGCAACTTTTCTCATTTGGCATGCATATTGCTTGCTATTATATAAACTCTTTTGAAAGGGGAATAGCCATGGATCTGGTAATCAAAAACGGGCTGGTCATAGACCCAAAGCCCAGGATCTGTTCAAAACTCAATATCGGAGTCTGTAAGGGCAAAATAGTGGAGGTCACAAATAATGACATTGCGGGTGACAGGATCATCGATGCGGAAGGAGCTGTCGTATGCCCGGGTTTTATAGATGCTCACATGCATGAGGATCCTTATAATGCCGCTAAGGATGCTTTTGACATAAGCATTTTCGATTGTATGGTAAGAATGGGAGTTACAACTGCAATCGGTGGAAACTGCGGAGGAGGACCTGATAGGCCGGATATCTATCTTGATGCTGTTGACAGGCTCGGATTGCCGGTCAATTTTGGTATATTCGTACCCCATGAAGCCTTAAGAAGGCAGACCGGTGAAAATGATAAATATGCAAAAGCCTCACGCGAAAATGTTAGGAAGATGAGAAAGCTGGCGGAGGCTTATCTGGACAATGGCTGTGTGGGGGTATCCTTCGGGATCAGATATGTACCGGGAATCGATGAGGAAGAACTAGTCACCATATGCGAGGCATTGAAGAAGGATAACAAGCTGGTATCGGCTCACATCAGGGATGATGCGCATAATGTGGTTCCTTCAGCCAGAGAGCTGATTAACGTCGGTCAAAGACTGGAGATTCCTGTACAGGTATCCCATATCGGGAGTATGGGAGCTTATGGGCAGATGGACAGCCTGTTAGGTGAAATCGACAGCTGGAAATCAAAGGGACTGGATATAGCTATGGATTGTTATCCGTACAATGCCTTCAGTACAGGACTTGGTGAAACCACATATGACGATGGATTCCTTGAAAGGTACAATACCGGTTATGAAAGCATAGAAATCGCAGAAGGTGAGTACAAAGGCAAAAGGCTTAGTGAAATGTTGTTCATGAAGCTCAGAAAGGAGCAGCCGAAGCTTTACACAATAGGCCATGTCATGAGGGATGATGAAGTGGATATAGCAATCTCGCATCCTAATGTATTGATAGGAAGTGATGGCGTAATGCACAACTTCCAGGGGCACCCAAGAGCCGGCGGGACCTTTCCAAGAGTAATAAGAAGATATGTTAAAGAGAAAAAAGTTCTTACCTTAAATGAAGCTATAAGAAAAATGACGTATTTGACAGCCAGGCGATATGGCCTTGAATCAAAGGGAAGCCTCAGTCCGGGAAGCGATGCGGATATTGTGGTGTTTGATTATGAGTTGATCTGCGATAATGCTACTTTTGAAAATCCTGCCCTCCCGCCGTCAGGAATAAAATATGTTTTAATAAACGGTGAGGTTGCAGTTGAGCGTACAGAAATAAAAAGCAGACGCCTTGGCAAATCAATAAGAAAGTAGGATTCTGACATGGGGACGGTTCTGCTGTCAGTGAACAACACTGACAGCAGAACCGTCCCCATGTCAGAAGGAATCTTAGAATATCCTTACTACCGTGCCTACACCTACATAGTTGAAGAGGTCATCCACATCCTTGTTGAACATCCTTACACAGCCGTTTGAGGCTGATGTGCCTATGGAAGAGGGAATGTTGGTGCCATGGATTCCGTAGTGGGGCTTTGAGAGTCCCATCCACCTGGTGCCGTATGGTCCTCCGGGGTTTACCTGCTTGTTCTTTATCGTGAAGGTACCGATAGGAGTAGGAGTTGTGGGTTTACCCGTTGCCACAGGATATGCCTTGAACATCCTTCCATTTCTGTACAAGGTCAGAGTTTTGGCATTGATGCTTACGGTGATGCTTAAAGGAGTCGGTGATATCGGAATGCATATTACCTGGTCCAGGTACAGGGCCTGGGGTTTTATACCCGGGTTTGCATCCATGAGGGCCTGCAGTGTTACGCCGAAGGCTCTTGCTATTGCTGACAGAGTATCACCCTTCCGGATTACATAGGAATTCAGATTAGGGCAGATCAGCTGCTCTGTTTTTTCCTGGGCCACACAAATAACCTGCCCGACATACAGCCTCTCGGGTACAATCCCCGGATTGGTCGCTAGAATTGCTTCCACTGTGGTATTAAGTCTTATAGCTATGCCGGCCAGGGTGTCTCCTCTTTTTATTTCATAAGGAGAGGAGCCAATGGGACATGTAGGAGCTTGAGGCGGCGAAGGCTGTCCAGGCTGCGGCACGCAGATGGATTGACCGATGCTTAACCTTTCAGGTACAATTCCCGGATTGGCTGCAAGTATGGCTGCCACTGTGGTGTTGAACTGCTGTGCGATTTTGGCAAGTGTATCTCCTGCTTTAATTAGGTACGGAGCTGTGCCGGAAGGACATCCGGGGGCCTGGGGAGGCGCCGGCTGTGGAATACAGACGGATTGGCCTATTGCCAGATTGTCGGGATCGATACCGGGATTCGCTGAAACAATTGAAGCTATGGTTGTTTTTTGGCTTTGAGCTATCTTTCCCAGGGTGTCCCCGCTTTTTACTATATATGGAGCTGTGCCGGCAGGACATTGGCGGCTTGAACCTTCATAATCCATAATATTCACCTTCATAACAAGAATTTTGGGTCATTATCACATCACTCTCACGGTTGTACCGACCG
>DASPLL010000059.1:0-5975 GCA_035627615.1 Clostridia bacterium | reverse complement strand
CACATAGTCTGGTATCAAGGTAAGTATCTTCACCGTAGGGCGCGCTTGGTCCATGGTTTTCTGTAGAGCCTACGGGTATCAGTATTACGTCGTTCTTCTTCAGGCGCTCTTTTACCTGTATTGTTGTCATGTTCTGATAGTACACGCCTGTGTTACTTTCCATGTGCCCGCCTTTTGCGGGTATCTGCCACTTTGACATCCTTAATTCCCCCTTAAATTATTGCTTTGCCTTATACAAGGAATATTTGTATTATTATTAACATAGTCTTTTAATTACAGTATATATTAATTATATAGTCGAGTCAATTCATTGTAACTTAAATTAATATTTCTTTTTCACTCATTCTTTGTAATCTCTAGCGAATAATCATTACAGCTTAAATTGATTTATCATAGTTTGAAGATCTTCAGCCATATCCGACAATAATGACGACGAGGATGAGATTTCCTCAAGGCTGGCAGTCTGCTCTTCAACTGCAGATGCTACTTCCTGGCTTCCCGAAGAAGACCGGTCGGCAATATCAGAAATATTTCTGCTCATTACTTCGACTTTATTTATTCCTTCAACCATCTTTTCAATTTCACTTGTGATTCCTTTGATCTGAGAACCTACCGCCTCACTGGTGGAAACGATCTCATCGAAGGCATGTCTTGCATCCTGAGCCATCTGGGTGCCTTCCTTTACCTCCTCCACCCCAACAGTCATACTGTCGGCAACCTGCTGTGATTTGGCCTGCATCTCCTTCAACATTTCAGCGATTTCCTTTGTAGCAACCGCAGAGCCTTCCGCTAATTTGCGGATTTCGTCTGCTACAACTGCAAAGCCTTTCCCGTGCTCTCCGGCTCTGGCAGCTTCAATAGCTGCATTTAAAGCCAGCAGATTGGTTTGCGATGCAATATTGTTAATTGCATCAAGGATCTTCCGGATTTCTTTTGAACGCTCATTCAATGTCTCTGTAACAGCTTGGGTAGCAACTATTTTCTCATGTATGACACCGATCTGATCGATCAGCTGTCCTAATTTTTCATTCCCGACCTTTGCAGAGCTTATTGCATCTTCAGCTGTTACAAGTACTACTCCGGCATTCTCGGATACCTTCTTGTTTCCTTTATACAAATCATTTACCAGCGCAACTGTCTTTTGTGACTGCTCAGACTGTTCCATGGCTCCCTCAGAGACCAGTTGAATGGAAGCAGCGATCTGTTCTATTGCTTTTGTGCTCTGTTCCGAGTTGTTTTTAAGAGTGTCCGCTGAATGGGCCACTTCGCTGCTGCTTTCACCTATTTTGCCTATTAACGAACGTAAATTATCGATCATCTTGTTGAATGCATTTGCCAGAACTCCAATGTCATCGTTTGACTTTACTTTTATTTTTTCCAGCTGGAGATTACCATCCGCAACAGACTGCGAATAGCGGGCAATTCTGGAAATCGTACCGGCAATATTATTTGAGAACATAACGGCTCCTACTGTACTTATTACACCAATCACAACAGTAATAAGAATCAGGATGAACCCTGCTGCCTGCGCCTGTGCATTTAATTTTGACTTCAAATCTTTATTGTACTTCAATTCTGCCGCTATAAGCACATCAACATTTGCTTTTATTGAATTATTAGTTTTGGAAGCCTCGGCTATCATTTCAACGGCAGTCCCAAAATCACGGGCTTCTGAGGTTTCTATTATTTTATTGATTTCCTCATTGAAGCCGGCCACTTTCTTTTTCAGTGATCCGAGAGCCGCGCTAACACTCTTTTCCGAAGCAGATTTTTCTAATGCCGCAATACTATCATCTATTGATTTAAGCCCTTTTGCCAGCTGCTGCCTGTTCTCGCTGCTCTTATCCGTATCATCGTTTTTTATACTCATGACAGTACTTCTTAGATTATCCAGGGTATTCTCAGCAAGACCGGTTATTCCGTTTGCAATTATTGTTGACTGTATCATGTCATCAAGCTTGGCCATTGAAGCTTTCAAAGTAACGAAGTTTGCAATGCTAGCCACACTCATAACCAGGATCACGGCAACAAAGCCGGAAATAAATTTTGTTTTCAGTGAACCGGTATTCCATTTCAACTTAGGTAACCCGTTTGATTTCAGAGGACCATTATCCCATTTAAACTTAGGTCGTCTGCTTGTTCTCAAGGAACCGGTGTTCCATTTCAATTTAGGTAATTTGATGGCCTTAAAAAAATCCGTGCGCCATTTTATTTTTGGCAATCTGATAATCTTTTTCATAGCTGCCCCCTTCTACATGTTAAACATTTACCCAGATATTGCCGCGTGCATTGCTCTTAATGCATGCTTCTACAAATTTAATGCCGCAAAGTCCGTCATGAACAGTCGGGTAACTGTAGGAGCCTGCACTCTCGCCTGTTTTCTTCGCAATCAGATTCTTGCAGAATCCGCGGTACAAATTTCCGAAGGCTTCATAGAAACCCTCAATATGTCCTGACGGCAGACGGCAGAGATCCCGTGCCGAGTCATAGAGGAAGTCCCGTGCTGCAGAATAATACTGCACAGGCTGATTTATCCTTGTCACCTTCAGGATACTTGGATTATAATGATTCCACTCAATTGCACCCTTCTCACCGAATATACGGACACAGACATCGGTTTCATGACCCATTGCGACCTGTGATGTCCACATCATACCCGGAATATTGCCCTTGTACCTCAGCATAGCCTGAACATTGGTTTCCAGCGGCAGGTGCGGCGGAAAGCTGTCAAAACGTGCAAGCACTGCCTCAAGCTCAAGGCCGGTCATTTTGGAGATAAGGCACTCCACATGGGTGCCGATATCAGCAGCACAACCCGATTCACCGGAACGTGCCGGATCCATACGCCAGGTCGCCTGCTCCGAATGGCTGCTTGCAAGTGATACTGCAAGCCATTCCTGCGGATATTCGCCCATAACCGATATGATTTTCCCTATTTCACCATGGTCAATCATTTCGCGTGCCTGCCGGATCATGGCATATCCTGTGTAAGTATATGTAACGCCGAATAGCAAATCCTTTTCCTTTGCTATAGCTTCAAGCTCCATACCCTGTTGTACATTGAGAGCAAGAGGCTTGTCACACATTATATGAATCCCATGCTCCATAAAGGTTTTGGCGATCTCATAATGAGAATCATTCGGTGTCGCAATAGTGACAAAATCTATGCCATCCTCACGCTGGGCCTCTTTTTCCGCCATCTCTCGATAATTAGCATAAACCCGGGTTGGGTCAGTAACATTCCACTTTTCTGCTGTCTCAAGATTCCTGTCCATATTCCTTGTAAAGCAGCCTGCTACAAGTATTGCCAGATCGTCAAACTGCGCTCCATGGCGGTGAACATCACCGATGAATGCGCCATTTCCTCCGCCTACCATACCAAATTTCAGCTTCATTCTCATCATCTCCTAAGTCAGATTTAATTCTCATGATTCACGCAGAAAATTAACTGTAAAAAAACATGGATTCTCCCCCAGCCCTAAATACTTCATCAAAGTTTCCGGACTTATTCTTTATATTAAACGCTTAAAGTATTCCTATCGGGTATTATGCATATTCAATAGCAGCTAAGAAAACTTTATGTGAAATATATAGCTGGAGGAAAATCCATTTAATTATTCTGTGGTGGTGCTATTATAAAATTTATTCAATGCTGAGGCTGTTTTTTCTTTACCTGTCTTTATGGCTTCCTCCGGTGCAAGCTCCCAATACTCAGGTCTGAAAAGCTCAACAGATGCTATGCTGTCAAAACCTTTTTGTTTCAGTGCCAGAATAAGCCTGTCCAGAGGTATCACACCATCTCCAGGCCACAGCCTGTTGCAGTGATCAAGCTTCTCAATAGGCAGCTTTTCGCTGTCATCAATATGAAAGACAAACAATTTTTCGGAATCAACCATTTCCAAGTCATCAACATCCTGAAGAGCCTTATACAAATATAGGTTAAAAGCGTCAACGGCAATCCCTACACTGTCCCTATCCACCTTCTTGACTATATCCCAGCACTGCGCTATACTTTTCACAGCACAATGGTGAGAGCCTATAGGCTCAAAAGCGAGTTTCACCCCATACCGCTCACCGATATCCGCCAGTTCGTTCAGCATCTTTATTGAATCCTCTTCCGTTTCTTTGATGCTGTACTTTTTAACCTTTTCATCTATGGTCGGAACTATTATAATGTAAGGATTGTTGATTTTTTGTGCTATAGAGCATGCCCATTCCATCAGTTCCAAGACATCCGAATGTTCCTTCTCGCTGCAAAAGTTTATGTTCTCTATTGAATTTAGAGCATATGGCTTCACTTTGCTTTTTGAGAAGAAACCGGCCAGTTCTTCAATAGTATGGCTTTTCAGATAATCCTTCAACATGTCCAGTCTGATTTCAATATAGTCATAACCGTATTTTTCAGTTAACAGCAAGTCAGTAGCCAAATCAGACTTTCTCATTGCAGTTGCTTCATTAAATCCGATTTTCATCATTGTATACCCCTCTCTGTAGAGATAAACCATACAACATATTATTAAGTGTGGCTTAAATGCTATTGATTAAGGATAGCCCTGCTATTTTTCTATTTGTTATACATTGTGCTTACAAGAACCTTACCTGCGGTTCTGTTGCCTGCCTGTTCCATACCTTGCATTATGTTTTCAAGGTGTACACGGCCTGTAACCATTTTGCGCATATCTATTCGGCCGCTTGCCATTAAGGCAATAACATCAGTGTAGATACCCTGTCCTGATTGTCCGTTGGATCCGCTTATCATACCTGCTTTGAACTGGTATGAATACATGTCGATGCTCGTTTTTCCGATCGTATGACCGATCTGTACTGTCTTGCCGCCGATTGCAAGGGAGCCCTGCATTACAGGGTAGGTTGCATTTGTCGCACCGGAACATTCTGCAAACAACGAGATACCTCTACCGTTGGTCAGGTCCATCAACAATTCCGCTGAATCGATTTTATCATTTGCAAGCTTTATCGGATCGAATACATAATCCGCTCCCATATTTAACGCAAGCTGTCTGCGCTCTTCGGTGGTTTCAAAGCAGACCAGTTTTGCGGCGCCGCTCGTTTTCATAAGCGCTACTGCCGCAAGTCCGACAGGGCCGGCTCCGAATACGGCTACATGGCCTCCAGGTCTGACGCCTCCGCCGCGGACAAATAATCCGTTATATGCAACGCCTGTCGGCTCAATCATTGCTCCGAGTTCAAAAGCCGACATCTTATCGTTATACAGATTTACAATATCATTTAATAAATAGCAATATTTTGCCTTTACCGCAACATACTCAGCAAAGCCTCCGTCAAAGGTCAAGCCCGGCTCTTCCAGGTTCTGGCACTGGTTGAACATCCCCATACGGCATGCGTCGCACTCACCGCACCAGTTCATAGACTCAACGCTTACAAGGTCGCTGACCTTGAGTGAAGTAACATTCTTACCTACTTCAACCACTTCTCCGGAGAATTCATGTCCGGTGATAATGGGATATTTTGAATGTCCGTCATACTTTGTGTACCCGTCTGCATCCAACTGAAGAAGATGGGCATCAGTACCGCAGATACCTGCCGCTCCGACCTTTAACAATACTTCATCAGGCTTTATTTCCGGCATAGGTCTGTCAACTACAGCAGCCCGCAGATTTTTCCATATTGAATTTCCTCTTGCTGATCTTCTGGTTTCACTTTCACGTTTTGAAAGTTTGTATTCTGGCTTTGGTGCCCAATCAGCCTCAACATAAAATGCCCTCATCGTATTCCCTCCATATAATTATTTTACATTATAATTATTTTACATTTATATAATCAGTAACTTGACCCGGATTAAAGCTTTCAATGATTATTAATCAAAGGTCAGCATGACTTTTCTTGCGATATCCTTGTGATGGCATGCCATATCCATTGCTTTGTCCAGATCCCTGAAGTTAAAGTGATGTGTGTTCAATGCTGCAAAATCATACTTGTCCTTGATCGCCGACATG
>DASPLL010000058.1:0-12081 GCA_035627615.1 Clostridia bacterium | reverse complement strand
CAGTATCTTCTTATACTTATCAATAGTTTTTGTACCGATATCCATATATGATTCTTCCTTCGGCAGCTCTTCCACCGGTATTTCCACTCTTGCGCCGTCCTTCTCATAAGCCAGATCCACCGGCACTTCAATCTTGCCGGGATAATCCCTCAGATATTCCTTCGCCGGCTCTACAAAGAGATGCAGCTCCCTATCCTTCAGGAACTTTTCCTTTTTGCTGCCAAGCTGTTTGCCCATAGCCCAGAGCATGATCTCACCGGTTATGCCGCAGGCCAGTATTTTATCCGCAGTTCCGTTCTGCAGCACCTGCTTCATCATTCCAAAGGCATCGGATATCTTGGCGCCTCCCAGAACACACACAGACGGAGCTTTTGGAGCCTTCATCACGGTAGACAGCGCACTGTACTCCTGCATCAGCTGCCTGCCTCCTGCCGTAGGCAGCAGCTCCTGGAAAGCAACCATGGAAGGTGCATTCCTGTGTGCTGCTGCAAAAGCATCGTTGACATAATAGTCAAAAAGCGGTGCGAGACTTCTTATCAGGTATGTTTCCAGCATTTCCTCTGCCTTCAGCTTGACGGCATTTTCAAAGGTGGATATTTCCTCACACAGATACCTGAGGTTTCCGAGCAGTATTGCCTCTCCTGGCTTCAGTGCCCTGACAGCAGCCTGTGCCGCCGGCCCGCATACATCGTCGATGTACCTGACTTCCTTTCCCAGAAGGGCAGAAAGCCTCCCTGCATGCTCATTCATCGGGATCAGGTTCTGATAATCCAGGGTATCTCCCTGGTGGGCAATAATTGCCAGCTTTGCACCTTTGTCCAGTATATCCCTTATTGTAGGTATGCTGGCCTTGATTCTGTTGTCATTCACGATCTTCTTTGTTGCCGGATCGATGGGAGAATTGATGTCAGGCCTCAGAAGCACCGTTTTTCCGTTGTAATCAAACTCATCAATGGATCTGATGCGTATAGCGCTCTTTACTTCCATTTTCCCAACCCCAGATATTTATTTGTCTCACCTACACCGGCCAGTCTGTCTGCCTGCATTCCCATTGCAGCACGGATCCCGTCCATTGTTTCGGGGATGGTAACGGATTCCTGCGGTATATTGATAGCATACATTATATCATTTCCACTTTCAACAATAGATTCTTCCCACAAAGCGATTTCATACATGTCGCCTCTTGGATTGCCCAGGTCTCTCGCGTACCTGAAAAGGGATGCATTGCCCAGAAAACCGTCGGCTATTCTGACAATTCTGATTCTGTCATGCCCTTCAAAAGCTTTCAGGGCCATTTCCTTTGTGATCTTCTGCTTACCCGTTGCAACAACTGTTATAATATGTCCATGGGTGACCGGTGTGTGCACCAATATACCGGTTGCATTTACGTGAGGCATAATGGTCATTAGATCTACCGCCTGATGGCTTGGTGCCTTGTCAACCTGCAGTGCATTGGTCAGACCTCTGTGATAATCGCCTGGATCAGCCACTCTTCTGATAATTGTGATGGCTACCCTTTCAATCCCGTAAGCTCTGTCGAGACAATCGACCGACCTGATCAAACCTGTCGTATTGCAGGAGGTCAGCTTCAGAAACTGCTTATTGATACCCTGTTCATAGTTTGCATAACCGTGGAAAAATACATCTGCAACACTGTTCTTTTCTCCACCCTGAAATATAGCTTTCTTGCCATACTTTGCATAAAGCTCCTTGTTCTTTGCACCGACACCCGCACTAGTTGCATCCAGCATAATGTCAACACTCTTAACCAGTTCCTCCATTGTTCCCGATACAGGAATGCCCAGTTCATCGAATTGAGCCTTGTTATCGGGAGCCGCCAGATACAGATTGTATGGCATGCCCTTTTCTTTCAATGCTCTTACTGCTAGTGTCGGGGATACATCAGCAATCCCTACCAGCTGCATGTCCTTCTGCAATGCAACACCGTCGGCCAATCTCTGGCCAATGACACCATAACCTGCTACACCTACTTTAATCATCTTTTTACCTCCTGAACTTGTTATATAATAATTACATTAAAGCCTTGCCACTCCCGATGCCCTTGCGGCCTTTGCCACAGCTTCCGCCACCGACTTGCCCACTCTCTGATCGAAAGGCAGCGGCAGGATATATTCCTCATTAAGCTCATTATCTCCGACCAGTGCTGCCAGAGCCTCTGCAGCCGCTATTTTCATTTCATCATTGATATCCTTTGCCCTTACATCCAGGGCACCTCTGAAAATACCCGGGAATGCCAGAACGTTGTTTATCTGGTTTGCAAAATCGGAGCGGCCTGTGCCGACTACCTTTGCTCCCGCTTCTTTCGCCAGGTCCGGCATTATCTCCGGTACAGGATTGGCCATTGCAAATATAATTGCATCCTTTGCCATTGACCGCACCATATCAGGTGTCACCATTCCGGGAGCCGATACTCCGATAAACACATCAGCACCCGCAAGTACATCTTCCAGGCTCCCCTTTTTCTTTTCCAGATTGGAAAGCTTGGCCATCAGTAGCTTTTCATTGTTAAGGTTATCTCTGCCTTCATATATGGCGCCTTTTGTGTCACAAAGTATGACCTTCTTCAGTCCCATGCTCATCAAAAGCTTGGTGATGGCTATACCTGCAGCACCAGAACCATTGACAACAACTTCAATATTCCTTATATCCTTTTTGACTATCTTCAGTGCATTGATCATTGCAGCAAGAACAACTACTGCCGTGCCATGCTGATCATCATGGAAAATCGGAATATCACATTCCGCCTTCAGCCTTCTTTCAATTTCAAAGCATCTCGGGGCTGATATGTCCTCCAGATTCACACCACCGAAGCTTCCGGCCAGAAGCTTTACAGTATTGACGATGTCGTCGACTTCCTTGGAACGGATACAAAGCGGAAATGCATCTACATCACCAAAGGTCTTGAACAGTACACATTTACCTTCCATAACAGGCATACCGGCCTCCGGTCCTATGTCTCCAAGTCCTAATACGGCAGTACCATCGGTTACCACTGCAACCAGGTTCCAGCGTCTTGTCAGCTCATAGGACATATCCGCATTCTTCTGGATCGCCAGACATGGCTCTGCGACTCCCGGAGTATACGCTGTCGAAAGGTCATATTTTGAGGCTACAGGCACAGTGCTGACAACCTCAATCTTACCTTTCCATTTTTTATGCAGTTCCAATGCTTCTTCTTTTATTGTCATTTATCTTCTCCTCACTTGCCTTTTTAATATTATTATTTAAAAACCAAGTATTAAAAAAAGTGAGAGTCACCCCTACATTATGCTGACCTACCCTTAGAGGTCATATGTATAACATGAGGTTACTCCCACTTCAACTGCTTAATTCGGCAACCATTATCTATATTACAAATATAACGGCTTCTCGGTAAACCAACAATATATTATATTTCCGATATCTTTACTGAGCGGCCTTCCTTCAAGGATTTTTTCGCCGCAATCGCTATCTTCACCGGCATGAGTCCGTCTATGCTGCCGACCGGTGTAGGCCTGTCATTCTTGACTGCATCCACAAATGCCTTGACTTCACTTATAAAGGCATTGTTATATCTTTCAAGGAAAAACCACAGAGGTCTTTCGAGGAAAACACCTTCCGCCGTACTTACCATTGAAGAGTTCGGAACATCATTGGATACCTGAACACAGCCCTTATCACAGTGTACTTCTGTCCTCTGGTCATATCCATATCCTGCACGCCTGCTGTTGTCAATAACCCCGATGCTGCCGTTTTCAAATTTCAGCATAACAATGGCAGTATCAATATCATCAATGCTCTTAAGGCTTTCGTCTATAAGCACGTTCCCATAAGCAGCAACTTCGGTGACCTCGCTTCCCGACAGGTATCTGGCCATATCAAAGTCATGTATCATCATATCCATAAAAAGTCCGCCCGAAAACTTTACATATTCCATTGGCTGCGGTGCAGGATCTCTTGATGTTACTTTGATAATATGAGGTTTTCCCAGAGAACCTGAGGCAACTACGTCCCTTACCTTCTTATGGTTGTGGTCGAATCTTCTTACAAAGCCGACCTGCAGCTTAACACCGGCCTTTTCTACCTCACTTAAGGCATTATTGATTTTATCAAGATTAAAATCAATGGGCTTCTCACAGAAAATATCCTTTCCTGCTTTTGCACATTTTACTATAAGATCAGCATGGGTATTTGTCGATGTACATATGAGAATAGCATCTATAGCTTTATCATTAATAACCATATCCGGATCTGTATAAAGATTGGTTACTCCAATCCCATCAGCCCATTTTTTCGTTTCATCATTCAGCATAACATCAGCTATAGCTACAATCTTTACATCGGGCATATTATAGGCTATATTCTCAGCATGCAGTTTGCCTATACGCCCTGCGCCCAATAGGCCTACATTAACCTTATCTTTCATAATAGGTCCCCTCTCTGTAAATTTCAAAGGTTATTTTTTCGATTTTGAACTATTCTTCTTTGTTTTAATATCAAACCACACAGCAGTTATCAGAATTACACCTTTTACCATATACTGCCAGTATGCATCCAGATTCATCATACTCATACCGTTATCGATAGTTGCCATGATCAAGCCCCCAAGGATCGCACCTGCTACCCTGCCGACACCTCCGGTCATACTTGTTCCGCCTATGACCGCAGCAGCAATTGCGTCCAATTCAAGGTTTATACCTGCCTGTGGTGTACCTGCATTAAGCCTTGCAGCCAGGATCAGTCCGGCTATTGCAGCCATCAAAGTATTGAGGCAGTATACCATAACAATATTCCTCTTTACATTTATTCCTGAATATTTAGCAGCGTCAATATTACCTCCGATAGCGTAAATCCTGCGTCCAAAGGTCGTCTTTTCCGCAATGAAAGAGAATATCAGAACAAGTATGAACATTATAAGAACCGGCACCGGAATGCCCTTATAGCTGTTAAGCATCCATACTGAAGCACAGATTATTAAGCTGAAAACCAACCAACGGATTATCATTGTACTCATCGGTTCATTCAGGGTATTATACTTCTGTTTTGCTTTCCGCTTCGAAATCTCGTTCAATAGCAGGAATGCTACAGCCAATACTGCAATAACAATGCCTATCGTATTGCTTACATACGCCTGTCCAAAATAAAGCAGTGATTTTTGCAGTGGTGCAACAGTAGTACCTCTTGTAACAGCAAGAACCGCACCTCTGAATATGAGCATTCCACCAAGAGTGATGATGAATGGCGGCACATCTGTATAAGCAATCAAACTACCTTGAGCCAGTCCGATAATAAGACCAAGTAGCAGGGCAATAGCTATTACTCCCAAGGTGCTTACTCCGCCCCATACCTGAAGCGCAGCCGCAATACAGCCCAAAAATCCCATTACCGATCCTACGGAAAGGTCAATACCTCCCGAAACGATTACAAGTACCATACCTGTTCCCATGATGCCCACTATAGCCATCTGGCGAACAAGGTTTGACAGATTTCTCGAGGTTATAAAGGAACCTTCGGTCAAATAAGTAAATCCAATCCACATAATTATTAAAGCAGCTATCATTGTATAAGTTCTAACATCAAATTTACCTGTGTTGAACAGCTTTCTTTTATTCAGAACCTGATTTTCCATAATTAATTATCACTCCCTGTCGAAGCTTGCATTAGTTTCTCCTGTGTTGCATCACAAATTGCGAATTCACAGTTTATTCTACCATTACACATTGTCAGAACCCTGTCACTCATACCCAATATTTCTTCCATCTCAGAAGAAATCATGATTACTGTAACACCTTCATCGACCAGTTGGTTCATAAGCTTATAAATTTCATATTTTGCCCCGACATCGATTCCTCTTGTCGGTTCATCAAGAATAATGACCTTCGGTTCAGTCATTAAAGCTTTGGCAATTACAACCTTTTGCTGGTTTCCACCGCTTAAGGTATTGACCGAAGCCTCGACGTTCGGCGTTTTTATCTTTATTTTTTCAACATAATTATTTGTTTCATAAATTGCCTTGTTATTATCTAATACTCCAAAACGGGCTACCTTTTCAAGAGACGCGAGAGTAGTATTCTCCTTAACACTCATCAATAAATTAAGCCCAAGTTTTTTTCTATCCTCAGTAAGTAGAAACAATCCATTATTCAAAGCATCTACAGGATTTTTAATTTCAACTTTTTTTCCATCTATCAAAATCTCACCAACAGCCGGCTCACTAAATGCGCCGAAAACAGAGGTAAATAACTCAGTCCTTCCTGCCCCCATAAGACCGCTAATACCTAATATCTCACCTTTATATGCTTTAAGATTTACGTTGTCCAGAAGCATCTTTCCAGGAATGTCCGGATGTTTTACACTGTAATTTTTAATTTCAAATGCAAGCTCTCCTCTTTTGTGTTCAACCCTGGGAAACATATTCTTAAGCTCACGGCCAACCATTAAGCTTATCATTGTCTCTTTATCCATGTCTACTTTCTCACGGGTCTCTATAGTCTGTCCATCTCTTAATACGGTAATTGAATCTGCAATTCTCATTACCTCATCAAGGCGATGAGAAATGTAAATACAAGTAACGCCTTTCTTTCTCAAGCCATCCAGTATATCCAGAAGAATATCAACCTCAGCTTCAGTAAGAGCAGATGTAGGTTCATCCAGGATCAAAAGCTTTATATCCTTTGACAGCGCTTTTGCAATCTCAACAAGCTGTTTCTGCCCTATTCCAAGATTCTTAAGCTTTTCGTTGGGATCCACCCCGTTATGAGAATCCACATCCATACCAATGTTTGCGAGCAGCTCCTTCGTGCGCTTGTACATCTGGTTGAAATCTACAATACCATACTTACCGGGTTTGTCATTAAGAAATATGTTTTCACTTACACTAAGCTCAGGTACCAGGTTCAATTCCTGGTGAATGCAGCCTATTCCGGAGTTTTCAACATCTCTAATGCTGTTGAATTTCTTTTCCTCTCCATTGATAACGATCTGCCCGTCGTAGGTGCCGTATGGGTATATACCACATAATATTTTTATCAATGTTGACTTACCTGCACCATTCTCACCAACCAGTGCATGAATTTGGCCTCTGACTACATCGAAGTTTACATTATTCAATGCTTTCACGCCTGGAAATTCTTTTGAAATGTTTTTCATTTGAAGCAAGTATTCGTGCACTCTTACACCTCCCAACAAAAGAAGTTAAACTTTTATGTAGATGGTGCATGGAAGATATCCACGCACCATCTACATAAAAAACATTAATAATTTACTTAAGAATATATTCGACTATTGTGGCCATTTATCCTTTGGAACATTTTTGAATACGTCTTCCATCTTGTGGAACTGGTCCTGTTTGATAAGAATATCAACTATGTTGTCTTTGTCTATAGCAACAACGTCAACTGAGAATGTATCAACCTGCTTGAATTTGTTATCAAGCTTTGTCCATGTTCCTAATGCAGGATCTACTGCTTCGCTTGCTGACTTGCCTGTAGCAAGAGAAACTGCAAGCTGGATAGCTGCTGCATTAAGCTTCGCAAGAGGTTTGTAAACTGTACCTGTCTGTGTGCCTTCGACTATTCTCTGAGCAGCAGCAAGGTCAGCATCCTGGCCGGCTATCGGAACCTTACCTGCAAGTCCCTGTGCTGTAAGAGCCTGAATAGCACCGCCTGCTGTACCGTCATTAGATGCTATAACACCCTGGATGTCATTATTAGCTAATGTCAGACCATTTTCTGTATTCTTCAGAGCTTCATTAGGATCCCAACCTTTGCACCACTGCTCAAGAACTACTTTTATGTCTCCCTTATCTATATAAGGTTGAAGTATATTCTTGTGACCCTGTGCAACCAGGTGTGCATTGTTATCTTCCGGGCCGCCCTTCAGCCAGATGTAATTACCCTTCGGAGCTTTTCCTACAACAAACTTAGCCTGAACTTCACCAACTTTTACTGAGTCGAATGTGATGTAATAGTCTAGATCAGCATTCATTATGAATCTGTCGTAGGATATAACCGGAATACCAGCTTCATGAGCTGCATCAACCAGTGGAGCGCAAGCCTCTGCATCGAGGGATTGAATAATAAGAACATCGATACCCTGGCTTATGAGGTTTTCAACCTGTGAAGCCTGTTTCTGGGCATCATCCTCGGCTGACTGAACAACAAGCTCAAAACCTTTTTCTGCAGCATAGCTTTTGAACATATCAACTTCACGCTGCCATCTTTCCTGCTTAAGTGTACCAACTGAAACACCTATTTTTATATCTTTGATGTCCTTAGCTTTTACTTCGGTGCTTTCTGGAGCTTCGGTACCTTCAGCAGCCGGTGGTTCTGTAGTTTTTGCCGGAGCGCAGGCACTAGCAAGAGTTATAACCATTACCAGAGCCAGTACCAATGATAGGATCCTCTTCATAGATTTCATTACTATTCCTCCCTTAATTTAAATTATCTTTATATCCGGCTATGCGGATATTAGGATACAAAATTAATAATGAACAACAGATATATTTTTACGTTTGCATGTTATAATAATGCATGATACGTAAAACTATATTTTCAAAAGTGCAAAGAAGATAAATTTATTTTGAATGTAATAATTGTTTCCATTAATTAATTAACCATTTAAATATCATTAATAATTAAATTATATCATGACTTATTTAATAATGCCATACTATTTTGAATTGTAAAACTAAAATTTTTACTTCCTTTATTAGGCATTTTCCCTTCATTACGCTCAACATCTCTAATTTCAAGCATTCAAGGTCCTCCCCAAAATTTGAAAATATAATTTATTTGTATCATTGATAATTAATTAACTAGTTGACAGCATGATATTCCTATGTTATCTGATTTCAGTTACAATTCATAAATTAAAAAGCTCCGACATGAAATGCCGAAGCTTGATAAACTTTATATAATTAAAACCACGGTGGAACATTAGCCCAAACGCAAGTACACACCTTGTCGCTAACATTTTTCTTCGAATGGGGATCAGAGGAATTAAAGGTTATACTATCACCTTTCTCGAGTACATAAACATCATTTTTTATTTGTACTACAAGCTGTCCTTCGAGTATCAGACCACATTCGCTTCCCGGATGGGAGTATAGGCTTTCGCCGGTACTGCTGCCAGGATCATATACATTATAAATAAATTCTATCGGCCCGTTCAGATTAGGATTCAACAGAAAAAAATGAATGCCCTTTCCGGGGGACAGCATTTTCCTCTGGTGCTCATGGACTACCGGATTCTGATCCGGAAAGATGACATCAGGCACATTTTCCATCATAGGGCTATTGTGGACCACTTGAACAGATGGACTGGAAGGATGATCAGCATCCTCAAAAAAAATACCGATCGGGGTCTCCATAGCATTTCCTATCTTTTTGAGAGTCTCAATCGAAGGTGAAATGATCGCCCGTTCAACCTGGCTTATCATACTGACTGTAAGACCGGTCATTCTTGCCAGATCGACGATTTTCAAACCCCTTTCCTTGCGGAGATCACGGATACGTTTGCCCAATGAAATAGACAAATCGCCTTTGCCGTTACCGTTTGCCAAATTAACCACCCCATGCAAATATTAGTGTTCATGAAGCTAGATACAAATTAATTCTTAATTAATTATTCAAGCATTATTCTATATTTAATCATTATTATAGTAAATTGTCAAGGCAGTCATTTCAGTTCGAATTAATTAGTTAACATAAGATTAATTATTGTTTGAATTATATTCCGTCTTTTCCTTTCTATTTAAACATTATGGAATTCAGAAGGTTCTCCAGATATTCCTGTTTACCGCTGCTTATCTTGATCTCCTTCAAAGCCAGCGCATATTTCTCCAGGCTCTCCATTGTAGCCCTGCCTTCCACAATATCCGCACCTATGCCGCTTCTGAAGCTCCCATATCTCTCTTTCAGGAAATCATCCAGCCTGCCATCTTCTATGATTTTAGCTGCCATTCTCAGTCCCAGTGCAAAGGCATCCATGCCGCTTATATATGCATGGAACAAATCTTCATAATGGTAAGAGCTTCTTCTTACCTTTGCGTCGAAGTTGAGACCGCCATTGGCAAATCCGCCGGCTTTCAGGACCTCATACATACACATAGTCGTATCATAGACATTTGTGGGGAACTGGTCGGTATCCCAGCCCAGCAGAAGATCTCCCTGATTTGCGTCAATTGAGCCGAAAACACCGTTTACCCTGGCAACTCTAAGCTCGTGCTGGAAGGTATGACCTGCCAATGTTGCATGATTCGCTTCTATATTCATCTTAAATTCTTTTTCCAGACCATATTTTCTTAAGAATCCCAAAATAGTAGCTACGTCAAAATCATACTGGTGCTTAGTGGGTTCCTTGGGTTTCGGTTCAATATAGAAATCCCCTGTAAAGCCTTTGCTTCTTGCATATTCCACTGCCATTCCCATGAGCCGTGCCATATTGTCCAGCTCCAGTTCCATATCGGTGTTCAGAAGGGTTTCGTAGCCTTCACGTCCGCCCCAGAACACATAGCCCTTTCCTCCCAGCTTAATGGTAGCATCAATTGCATTCTTGATCTGTGCTGCAGCATGGGCAAAAACATCCGCATGGCAGGAAGTACCGGCTCCATGCATATATACGGGATTTGAGAAGCAGTTTGCAGTACCCCAGAGCACCTTGACGTTATATGATCCCATCAACGTTTTAATATAATCTGTCATTTCATTCAAGTTATTTTTGAATTCCGACAAGGTCTTTCCCTGGGGTGCAATATCAGCATCATGGAAACAAAAATATTCGATCCCGAGCTTATCCATGAATTCAAAAGCCGCTCTTGCTTTTGCCTTCGCCTGGAGCATTTCTTCCTTTTCGCCGTAGCTTCTGTCTATTGTTGCAGCACCAAAAGGATCTGTACCGGCGCCGCACATCGTATGCCAGTATGACATCGCATATTTCAGATGTTCCTTCATTGCTTTACCGGCAATAATCTCATCCGGATTATAAAACTTGAAGGAGAAAGGATTCTTGCTTTCTTTACCTTCATATTTTATCCGTCCTACACCTGTAAAAAAATCTTTCATCACTAATCGCTCCTCATTCTATAAGCTTTGACTATTGACTGGATATTTTGAATAGCCATACGTGCAGCTTCTTCTCCAGTCGGCTTCCGAAGGCATTCTACCGACACATAACCCTGGTAGTTGATATCCTTAAGCGTTTTTACAATACTTGCAAAGTCCAGATGTCCCGCACCCGGATATTTTCTGTTACTATCCGCAAAATGAACGTAACCCAGTTTGTCAGCGCAGTATCTTATAGTGCTGTTTATATCATCCTCTTCAATATTCATGTGGAATGTATCAAGGTGGACGAATGTATTCGGAATCTCATACTTCCCGATTAAGTCCAATATCGCTCTGCCTGTATTAAGGAAATTGAGCTCATATCTGTTTATTGCTTCTATAAGTATCCTTACATTCTTATCCATTGCATATATCGCCAATTCTTTTATGTTGCCGGCAAGCCTTTTTTCATATATCTCATTATTATTTCCGTCCGGCAAATTGCCTCTTATCCATCCAATGATTATATCAGTATGAAGTTTTTGGGCGATATCAACATATTTCCTCAAGCCTTCCATAGCAACTTTGACTTTTGCAGCATCGTCATCAATTAATGTTACTTTTTCCTCGTTATGCAATCTCCCTGTCACTATTGCGGATATCCTCATACCTGTTGTCTTACATGTATCCAGTATCTTTTCATAGTTTAGACCGGCATTTTCTCTCGTATGCACTTCAATTGCAGAATATCCGAGTTTATGTGCTTTCTCCAGGTTATCACATATTTCTCCCAACAGCGGCAGAGGTGCAGTATCCGGAGCAGAGCCCGCTGTAGATACTGCCATTCTGAGACTTTTATCTGTTGCTTGTGCTTTTTCCATATGTTTTTCACTCCTATTAATCAAAGGTCAGCATGACTTTTCTTGCGATATCCTTGTGATGGCATGCCATATCCATTGCTTTGTCCAGATCCCTGAAGTTAAAGTGATGTGTGTTCAATGCTGCAAAATCATACTTGTCCTTGATCGCCGACATG
>DASPLL010000057.1:0-86851 GCA_035627615.1 Clostridia bacterium | reverse complement strand
TTCCCAATAGGAAAGCTTTGCATTGCGCTTTCCTCCCCTATTATACCAACTACTTTGTCGGTATTCGGATTCATAATCTCCAAAAAACGCAAAACACGCTATATTTGGAATCATAACAAATATAGCGTGTTAATAACTTCTTTTCGTTTATGTAAGATTTTTATTGATGGATCATATCATTGGTGGAGGCGAGGGGAATCGAACCCCTGTCCGAAAGCATCTTGGTCACAGCTTCTCCGAGCGCAGTCAGTGATTTAACATTCCCTCTGCTGCACGCCCACAGACAGGCTCACAGCTTCAGTAGCTTCATAATGCGTCAGTTACCTCAAAGCTTTGGTAGTGACGTACCCCGCTAAATGACGCCCAATCCCAAGGTGCGGGAACCCCGGGTTGAACGAGCAGCCCTTAGGCTGCTAACGCGTAATTTTCGTTAGCGTTTAAATTTAATTTTCCAGCTTTTTTAGGTGCCTCTGGAACCACCGCTCGCTGCCACGGCCTCAACTACCCCCGTCGAAACCATTACGCCCCCGTGTTTATTAGCTTATTAGCTGTTCTACGTAGTCTGGTAATAGGCTATAGGTCTAAGTGTGCCTTCGAAGTCCAGCTTGGTTCTAGAGACTAGCGACTAATATCTAGTGACTAACCCTGACCTCGTACCCCGAAGCCTAATACTCCTTCCCTCTGAACTGCCTTTCCATTTCTCTTTTTGCATCCCGTTCCGCGATGTCATGGCGCTTGTCGTGAAGCTCCTTGCCTTTTGCTATTGCTAGCTGAACCTTTACCAGGCTGCCTTTGAGATAAATCGAAAGCGGTATCAGAGTGTAGCCTTTTTGCTGTACATAACCTATGAGTTTGTTTATTTCATACTTGTGCAAAAGCAGCCGTCTTGTCCTCATAGGATCTTTGTTGAATATATTGCCCTGCTCATATGGACTTATGTGCATGTTGTAAACATAGACCTGGCCTTTGTCCACCGCAGCATAGCTGTCCTTCAGGTTTACACTGCCCTTCCTTATGGACTTTACTTCTGTGCCGGAAAGCTCAATTCCGGCTTCGTAAGAATCCTCAATGAAGTACTCATGTCTTGCTTTTTTATTCTGTGCAATTGTTTTTAAGCTGCTGTTAGCCATTGTCATCATACTCCGCAATATATTCTACAGTAATCCGGTTTTCATAAATATTCCAGCCGGATTTGAACGTGTATATATATTATATCATCCGGTGTATTAGTGTCAACTTATATATTATAATGAAACATAAATGTAATATCAATGTAAATAACTGCTATATCAGATAATAAAAGTATAGAGAGTGCAGCTTCCTATTCTTCATTTCTCAAATCGACAAGCACAAAATCTATGGTCCTGTTGGCAATATCGGCACCCTGTACTCTTATCCTTACATTGTCGCCTATTCTGAAGGTCTTTCTCTTCCTCTCGCCTATGAGTGTATGATGTACCTCATCATACTGATAATAATCATCCTCCATATTACTCATATGAACCAGACCTTCAATGGTATTTTCCAGTTCAACAAACATACCGAAGGATGTTACATTGGATATTATCCCCTCATATTCCTCTCCGATCCTGTCCTTCATGTATTCAGTCTTCTTTAGGTCCTCCACCGCTCTTTCCGCTTCATCAGCCGCCCGTTCTCTTATGGATGACTGTTCGGCGATGCCCTCTATGACAGACTGCAGGTGTTTCAGCCTCTTTTCAGTCAGCTTGCCGTGGATATCCTCTTTTATTATTCTATGTATCATAAGGTCAGGATATCTTCTTATGGGTGAAGTAAAGTGACAGTAATATTTTGCAGCAAGCCCGAAATGCCCCATACTGGTTGAGGTATACCTTGCTTTTTTCAGTGAACGCAGCATCAGCGTGTTTATTATCCGTTCCTCTTTTGTCCCTTTGATCTGATCGGTAAGCTGCTGCAATGCTTTAGGATGTATCTCCGCTATCCCTTTCAGGTGATACCCGAAATTGAATATGAACTCATTAAAGGCCTGAAGCTTTTCTGCATTCGGATCTTCATGGACCCTGTAAACAAAAGGTATCTCCTTCCAGTACATGTGCTCAGCAATTGTTTCATTGCAGACAAGCATGAATTCCTCTATTATCTTCTCTGATATTCCTCTTTCATAAGGTCTTATCTCTACCGGCCTGCCCTTTTCATCCAGAATGATTTTGGTCTCTTCAAATTCAAACTCTATGCTTCCCCTTGAACGTCTCCTGTTGTTGAGTATCTCCATGAGTTTTTCCATTTGCCTGAAGGTATCAACAAGGCCGCTGTATTTTTCCATTACCTCCGGGTCGCTGCCTTCTAGTATTTTGTTCACATTCTTGTAAGTCATTCTTTCTTTTGTTTTTATTACGCTTTCATAAATTTCGTATTTCTTTACCTTGCCCTTCTTGTCTATTTCCATGTCACAGCTCAGAGTCAGCCTTTCTATCTGGGGATTCAGGCTGCAAATGCCGTTGGACAATCTTCTCGGCAGCATCGGTACCACCCTGTCGACCAGGTAAACGCTGGTTCCTCTTTTTAAAGCTTCCTTATCAAGGTATGAATTTTCAAAAACATAGTGACTTACATCGGCTATATGAACTCCCAGCATATAATTGCCGTTAGGCAGCAGCTCCAGGGATACTGCATCATCCAGATCCTTTGCATCTTCACCGTCTATTGTCACGATCACCCTGTCCCTTAGGTCCTTCCTTTTTGTGATATCTGCTTCAGAGACCCGCTCAGGTATCTTTCCTGCCTGTTCCTCCACCTCTGTGGGAAAATCCTCCGGCAGATTGTGCCCTCTGATGATTGAAATGATATCGGTGCCTATATCATCCTTATGCCCCAGGATCTCAACCACCACACCTTCAGGATTCCTCCTGGCCTCCGGCCACTCTGTTATTTCAACAACTACCTTATGTCCATCCCTTGCTCCGTTAAAATCAGACTTGGATATAAAAATATCCTGATATATTCTTGGATCATCAGGCACCATAAATCCGAAGCCTTTGCCGCTCTCGAAGGTTCCTACCACCTTCTCGTTCGACCGCTTCAGTATCTTTATTACCTCGCCCTCGCTCTTCTTTGTACCCAATTCACCGGCTGTAAGCCTTACTATGACTCTATCGTTATGCATTGCGCCGTTCAGGTTTTCTACAGGTATGAAAAGGTCACGTATTTCCTTGTTATCAGGTATAAGAAAGCCGAAGCCCTTTTTGTTCCCCTGTATGCGCCCGGGTATCAGATTCATCTTTTCTGTCACACCATATTTATTTTTCCTTGTGATTATTATGCTTCCATCCTCAAGCAGAGAATTAAGCACTTCTTCAAATTCCGAAGCCTGCTGGAATTCCTGCTGAAATTCCTGGATCAACTCATTATACGTCAATGGTTTGTATGCGTCCTCCTTCATGAAGGACAGCAGCTTATTCTTCATCTCAATATTTATTACCTTTTCCGGATTATCCAATACTGCTACACCTCTTTTCTTCATTATCCTTATCTCCGTTCCATTCCGACCTGGATTTTATAAAACCGTACACTTCCTTAAATACCTGCTCCTTTTCATTATCACAGGTTATTATATGCCCGCTGTTATGCAGATAGATTATACTCTTGTCCTTAGAACCTATGTTATTATAAATAATATTTGCACTTAAAGGGCTCACTGTCCGGTCACCATAAGATTGCATGATGAGTACGGGCTTTTCTATAAATTTAAGATTTGCCTTAACATACCTTATCAGCTTGAACAAGTTGTGCACACTTTTTATTGGAGATTTATCATAGCTTATAATATTTATATCCTTCTTTTCAGGATTCCTTAATATATATGTTCTGAAATTCCTTTCAATAAAAGCGAAGGCTGCCGACTTGCCGTGAATCCTTATTGGAGCTGAAAGTACTGCAGCGCCCTTTATATCGTAATTTCTTGCCAGATACAGGGACAGAAGCCCTCCCATGGAAAGCCCCACAGCAAATACCTCATCGCACTCCTGCTTCAATGCCTTGTAACCTTCTACAGCTCCGCGTATCCAATCCCTGTAACTGCATTTCTTCATATCCTCCGGTGATGTACCATGGCCTTTCAGCAGGATTCCTTTCACTGTATATCCTTTGTCCCTGAGGTACTCTCCAAGAACACGCACTTCGGAGGGAGTTCCTGTGAATCCATGAATGAGCAGTACGCCGGTATTATTGCCCTCATAGTAAAATTCCTTTGCATATTCGCTATTCATATTATTCAAGAAAATAACCTCCTAAAATTCGCAAAAAGCAGTCTTAACGTTATTGAATCCGGTCACTGGCCTATAAGCATTCATGTACTTAAAACATCTACAGTTATTATAAGCACATTTGCTTCATAACATTCAAAACGCTTTTTCAACCAATACTGCAATTATTATTTCCCAGGCAAACATTCTCTTCTACTATTTTAACTTTTGCACTAAATATCCAAACATAATAATATTCAAAAGCACTATAACAGGTATTCCTACTTTAAATTTCAGGTGCTTGGTTTTATGATGAAAAAAACTCATTCCTAACAGCACACCTAATCCTCCGCCTATTATACCTGAGGTAAAAATACTGTTTTCACTTATCCTGCTTTTGTGCCTGCGTGCTTTGTGTTTGTCTATCCCCATTATTCCAAAAGCTGCCATATTTACGACTATAAGATAAATCACTAATACTTTCATCGGTACCTCCTCTACATTTCGCGAAAAACATTTTATATAATTAGTTCCAATTTCGCGTAAATGTTCCCTTGACTCTATTGAATTCGCTCTACCCCATAAGCATACTAGTGCGTTCAATATCATAAAAAAATTAAGAGATGATAATTTCTACCATCTCTTCTTATATTACATGATTATAAATTTATTATCAAATTCTATAAGGGTTACGGATATCCGGAAAACTAAATGAATAATGGTGCAAATACCAAGGCAACTATGGTCATAAGCTTTATCAGTATATTCATTGAAGGACCTGCGGTATCCTTAAAGGGATCTCCTACTGTATCTCCTACAACGGCTGCCTTATGCGGATCGCTTCCTTTACCGCCGTATTCCCCTGACTCTATATACTTCTTGGCATTATCCCATGCACCGCCAGAGTTTGCCATCATGATTGCCAGAAGAACTCCGGTAACAACAGCACCGGCTATCAATCCTCCAAGAGCGCCTTTTCCCAGCAGCATACCTACAAGTACAGGAGCTGCTACGGCTAAAAGACCTGGTAAGATCATTTCCCTTAAGGCTGCGGAAGTAGAAATGTCAACACACCTTGCATAATCAGGCTTAGCTTCGCTTTCCATTATGCCCGGAATTTCTCTGAACTGCCGTCTGACTTCTTCTATCATCTGATAGGCAGCCTTGCTTACTGCTTCCATAGTAAGGGCGGCAAAAAGGAATGGAAGCATGCCTCCGATGAACAAGCCTATCATTACATTGGGATCAAGTATGTCTATCCTTTCAAGCTGTACAGCCTGTGAATACGATACAAACAGTGCAAGTGCTGTCAGCGCGGCAGAGCCTATAGCAAAGCCCTTTCCTATTGCAGCTGTGGTATTGCCTACTGAATCAAGCTTATCAGTTATTGCTCTTACGGATTTTGGCAAACCTGCCATTTCAGCGATGCCCCCGGCATTATCGGCAATAGGACCGTAGGCATCTACCGCAACTGTCATACCAGTGGTTGAAAGCATTCCGACTGCTGCAAGGGCTATACCATAAAGTCCTGCAAACTTATATGACACAAGCACTGCCAGAGCTATGAAGATCACCGGAGCTACAGTGGAAAGCATGCCTACTCCAAGGCCGCTTATTATGGTGGTTGCCGGTCCTGTACTGGACTGCTGTGCAATTTTCTTTACGTACTTGTAATCACCAGAAGTATATACCTCTGTAAGATAACCTATAATCATACCTACAACTAATCCTGCAGAAACTGCCCAGAAGGCATTCAGATTACCGAACATATATCTGCTCAATATAAAGGATGCGGCTATTACTATCAAAGAACTGCCATATGTACCATTTCTGAGAGCATTTTGCGGATTGCTCTTCTCATCGGTTCTTACAAAAATAGTGCCTATTATCGAAGCAATAATACCTATAGCGGATAAGAGCAAAGGAAACAATACACCTTCCGCCTTACCTGCATAAAATATCGCGCCAAGGGTTATTGCAGATATAATCGAGCCCACATAGGATTCAAACAAGTCAGCACCCATACCGGCCACATCACCAACATTATCTCCGACATTGTCGGCTATAACTGCCGGATTTCTCGGATCGTCCTCCGGTATGCCTGCTTCCACCTTACCTACAAGATCAGCACCAACATCAGCAGCTTTTGTATATATACCTCCGCCTACACGGGCAAACAATGCAATGGAACTGGCACCCAGCCCAAAACCTGTTACTACGGCAGCATCCTTAATGATGATAAATAAAATACCAACGCCAAGGAGACCCAGACCAACAACACACATTCCCATTACAGCTCCACCCCTGAAAGCGATGCCAAGAGCTTCATTCTGCCCTCTCTGTGCTGCACTTGCTGTTCTTGCATTTGCTTTTGTCGCCACCTGCATACCAAAGAAGCCTGCAAGTATTGAACAGCCTGCTCCGATAATGAAGCATACTGCGGTCAGCCAGCTATTAAGGAATATCCCTATAATAATGGACAAAACCAGAATAAATACGGCAAGCACCTTGTATTCCCTGAACAGGAATGCCATTGCCCCTTCATGGATATAGCCCATTATAGCTTTCATCCTGTCGTTTCCGGGATCTTTCCTGCCTATGCCGGTAGCCAATATCCATGCGAAAACCAGCGCAAGCACTCCTGCCAGCGGAGCCAGAATCATTAAATTCATCCAATAACCCTCCTAAACATTTCCATGATACTCATAATACTGTATACATGATTTATACATAATATAGCCTAACATTAATGTCAGGCTATTATTATCAAAATATTATTTTACAAGTACCAGTACAACCGATAAAACCATGAACAAAATTGCACTTGCTGTTGTCAACTTAGAAAACAAGGCTTCGTAGCCTTTGCTTGCTTTCTTTCCGAAAAGCTGCTCCGCACCTCCAGCTATTGAACCGGACAGTCCGGCACTTCTTCCCGGCTGTAAAAGCACGCTCACAATTAATGTCAGACAAACAATGTACTGTAAAATTATTAAAGCTATTCTCACTCCCAGCACCTCCCATCTTCCTGTAGTTCTCATCTCTTTGTGCCAAAAGAACGCGTAGTACATCTATTCTTTCGCTCTTTCCGCTTTTTATACACCCAAATTTTAGGTGTAATCCTACATGAAACATTCTAACACAAAGATTGATAAAACACAATAATGGGATATTTACTATACCCCATTATTATATCACATATTTTTAAATTGTATAGCACTTATAGATTAAAAAACGCATTTATGCCCAAATATTTTGCCATTGTATCCAGACCTTCTTCTATCCTCATAAGCTGATTGTACTTTGCAACCCTGTCAGTTCTTGAGGGAGCGCCGGTTTTTATCTGTCCCGCATTTACTGCAACAACCAAATCAGCAATTGTAACATCCTCAGTTTCACCGGAACGGTGAGAAATAACAGCTGTATATCCTGCCCTGTTTGCCATCTGTATTGCATCCAATGTCTCTGTCAAAGTTCCGATCTGGTTGACCTTTATGAGAATTGAGTTGCACACACCAAGCTTGATACCCTTTGATAATCTTTCAGTATTTGTAACAAAGAGATCGTCTCCTACCAGCTGAATCTTTCCGCCCAGCTTGTCTGTCATAAGCTTCCAGCCGTCCCAATCCTCTTCTGCCATACCGTCTTCAATTGATATTATCGGATACCTGTTGACAAGGTCAGCCCAATATTCTACCATCTCTTCTTTTGTCTTCATAAAGTCCGATTTCCAGAAATAATACTTGCCTTCCTGACCCTTTGCCTTAGCTTCTTCAAACATTTCTGTAGCTGCAGGGTCCAGAGCAATGAAAAACTCCTTGCCAGGCTTATATCCGGCTTTGTTTATCGCTTCTACTATTACCTGAAGAGCTTCTTCATTGGACTTCAGATTGGGTGCAAAACCGCCCTCGTCTCCAACAGCTGTATTATAACCTTTTGACTTCAGCACCGACTTGAGGTTGTGGAACACTTCCGCACACATTCTCAAAGCTTCCTTGAAGCTTTCAGCCCCTACAGGCATTACCATGAATTCCTGGATGTCGACATTGTTGTCAGCATGCTTGCCGCCATTAAGTATGTTCATCATAGGAACAGGAAGAGTCTTGGCATTTACTCCGCCGACATATTGATAAAGAGGGAGTCCCAGTGCCTCTGCGGCTGCATGAGCTACTGCAAGGGACACACCAAGTATTGCATTTGCACCAAGCTTAGCTTTGTTTGGAGTTCCATCCAGTTCAATAAGCGCCTCATCTATTGCAACCTGGTCGAGAGCGTTCATTCCGATTATCTCAGGAGCAATTATCTCATTTACATTATTTACAGCATTTAAAACACCCTTGCCAAGGTATCTTGACTTGTCGCCGTCTCTCAGTTCCACAGCTTCAAAAGCACCGGTTGATGCTCCTGAAGGCACTGCAGCCCTTCCTAAAGCTCCACCCTCAAGTTCGATTTCAACCTCCACGGTCGGATTCCCTCTTGAGTCCATTATCTCTCTGGCAAATATATCTGTTATTACCGTCATAAATCAATATCCTCCTTTAAAACTATATTTATCATGAGTTGTAATTGACAATTTTAGAAAACTCAGCAGCATCCAGGCTTGCTCCTCCAACAAGGGCTCCGTCTATTTCCGGCATAGCCATGAGCTCTTTTGTGTTTGAGGACTTGACGCTGCCGCCGTATAGTATTCTTGTCTTATCAGCCACTTCATTCCCAAGGATTTCTGCAAACTGTTTCCTTATAAAGCCTATAACCTCATTGGCGTCCTGGCTGGTTGCAGTTTTGCCGGTTCCTATAGCCCATACCGGTTCATAAGCTACTATGAGGTCGTCAAGCTTCCTGTTCTCCAGACCTGCAAGACACCCTTTCACCTGCGATGCGATCACTTTGAAGGTTGTACCTGCCTCTCTCTGTTCCAATGTTTCTCCTACACAAAGGATTGGTTTCAGTCCATGGTCCAGAGCTGAAATCACCTTCTTGTTGATTTCTGAATCGCTTTCCTTGAAATACTCCCTGCGCTCAGAGTGTCCCAGGATCACATATTCTACCTTCATATCCTTTAAGAATACAGGAGAAATCTCACCTGTGTAAGCTCCACTTTCCTTATAATACATATTCTGTGCCCCAACACCAATGTTGCTCCCGCTTGCAACTTTAACCGCATCATTCAGACATACGAAAGTCGGGCATACGACCACTTCAGCAGCAGCGCCTTTTACAAGAGGCTTGAGCTCTTCTACAAGCTTAACTGCTTCACCTACGGTCTTGTTCATTTTCCAGTTTCCGGCTATTAACGGTCTACGCATAATCTTACCTCCAAAATTTCCTTTATCTCATATTAAGTGCTTCATTAGCGGAACGCATATAATGCGTTCCCTACACCCCGGTACCTCGGAACCCCGAAACCCCGTAACCCCGTAATCTGTTTACTTTTCGTCTATCACATCTATCCCCGGAAGCACTTTGCCTTCAAGAAATTCAAGGGAAGCGCCGCCACCGGTGGATATATGGGTTATCTTATCTGCAAAGCCTAATTGTTCTACTGCCGCAGCAGAATCACCGCCGCCTACGATGGTTGTTCCCTTGCATTCAGACATCGCTTCAGCAAGCGCAAAGGTACCTTTTGCAAAATTGGACATTTCGAACACTCCCATAGGGCCATTCCAAACGACTGTCTTTGCATTTTTTACTATATCAGAAAATACTTCTCTTGTGCTTTCACCAATATCAAGGCCCAACTGGTCTTCAGGAATCATATCCACTGATACTGTTTTCCTCGGTGCGTCATTATTGAATTCGGGAGCGACAACAATATCTATTGGAAGCATCAGCTTCACATGCTTCTCTTTTGCTTTCCCGAGAATTTCTCCCGCCAGCGCTGTTTTATCCGCCTCAAGTATTGATTTGCCTATCTCATGTCCCATTGCCTTATAGAAGGTAAATGCCATTCCACCACCTATCAGCAGAGCATCGACCTTATCCATCAGGTTCTCAATAACCCCAATTTTGTCAGAAACCTTGGCGCCGCCCAGGATTGCAATAAATGGTCTTTCAGGCTTTGTTAGTGCCTTACCCATTATGTCAAGCTCCTTCTTTATCAGAAAGCCTATTGCTGAAGGCAGGTAATCCGCAATCCCTGCTGTAGTAGCATGGGCTCTGTGTGCAGTGCCAAAGGCGTCATTCACATATATATCGCCAATTGCTGCAAGCTTTTTGGAAAACTCCTTGTCATTCTTTTCTTCTTCTTCATAAAACCTGACATTCTCAAGGAGCATTACATCCCCTTCCTTAAGACTATCAGCCATTGCCTGAACCTCATCCCCAATCACATCCCCTGCAAGCCTGACATCGGCTCCCAGCTTCTCTGACAGTCTTTCAGCCACAGGCTTCAAGGAATACTTGGCATTAAACTTTCCCTTTGGCCTTCCAAGGTGAGACATCAGAATAACCCTGGCATTATGCTCTCTCAAGTACTTGATTGTGGGAAGTGCCTCTCTGATTCTCCTGTCATCGGTGATACTGCCGCTTTCATCTATGGGGACATTGAAATCAACTCTCACAAGTACTTTTTTACCCTTGACATCTATATCCTGTATGGACTTCTTGTTCAACATAAAATCCCTCCCATCCATATTTTAAATCTTTAAATTATTCAGCCCGGCTTCGAGGTTAGCCTGCAAAACCGGACTGAAATGTCTCCTTATAGGGTTTATTTACTTGCCATGAATTTCAGCAGGTCGACTATTCTGTTGGAATAACCCCACTCATTGTCATACCATGAAATGACTTTTACCATGTTGTCCTGTATAACCATGGTTGACAGTGCATCCAGTATCGAAGAATGAGGGTTCCCTCTGAAATCTGAAGATACAAGCGGCTCATTGCAATACTCCAGTATGCCTTTGAGTTCATTCTCTGCTGCTCTCTTAAGCGCTGCATTTACTTCGTCAACAGTAACATTCTTTTCAAGGTCCGCAACAAGGTCGACTACCGAAACTGTAGGGGTGGGAACTCTCATTGAAAGACCTGTGAGCTTGCCTTTAAGCTCCGGAAGCACTAAAGCAACTGCTTTTGCAGCACCTGTAGTGGTAGGGATTATCGATAATGCAGCAGCTCTTGACCTTCTGAGGTCTGAGTGCGGCTGATCAAGTATCCTCTGGTCATTTGTGTATGAATGGATGGTATTCATCAAACCCTTCACAATGCCGAAATTCTCATGAAGTACTTTAGCTACCGGAGCTAAACAGTTCGTTGTACAAGAAGCATTGGATATTATTACATGCTTTTCAGGATCGTATTTATCCTCATTTACACCCATTACGATTGTGATGTCCTCGTTCTTTGCAGGAGCAGATATTACAACCTTCTTGGCTCCCCCTGCAACATGTGCCATAGCAGCTTCCTTGCTGGTGAATCTGCCTGTGGACTCAAGAACTACATCTACCCCGTACTCTCCCCATTTGATATTCTCAGGTTTTGTTTCTGCACAAATCTCAATTTCTTTTCCATTGACAACTATTGAATGCTCCTTAGACTGGACATCACCCTCATATCTTCCATATGTGCTGTCGTATTTCAATAAATGTGCCAGTGTTTTGGGATCTGTCAAATCATTTATCAGAACTATCTCTGCATCTTTCCCGAATTTCTCCTGTGCAATTTTAAATACCGGCCTTCCAATTCTGCCGAAACCATTAATACCTACTCTTAATGCCATTTTCAATTTCCTCCTTTTAATATCTTATATATTTCACGGGCAGCAGCCTCATCTGTTACAACTACTCTGTTTTTCCTGCCCCTGTTTACCAATACTATGGGCTCGGCCTTATGGATTCCTCCGCCCACTGCTATCATAGTCTTTATGCTGTCTAAATACTCCGGTTTTATACCTACGCTCCCTGACTTATACACTATTTTTCCATTTGCGTCAAAATAGCAGCCTACAGCCTCTGCCCTAACTTCCAGGCCTTTCAGCCTTTCGACTTCGTCATCTGTGAAATTTCTTTTCCTGCATATTGATTCAAAGGAACTGAAGCCATATATCAAAATATCGGTATTTGCAATATAATTGAGAATTTTGGCTATATCCGGGTCATCGGACATTCTGTTCAACATATCCTCACTGATGTTGTCAGGAAGATGCAGGAGATAATAGTTTCCACCCATATTTTTTGCCAATTTAGCTGCAACTATGTTCGCCTGACGCTCCAGGTCAGCTTTTATTCCGCCCCTGGCAGGGACTACTGTCACATTCTGTGCATCAACGCTGTAAGCATTCTCAGCCACAGATAATGCAGAATAGCCACCGCTTACTGTTATTATATCGTTATCCTCAATTATTCCCTTAAGGTACTCAAAGGCGACCTTGGCTATCTCAACAATCACCTGATGGTCACTTTCGGCATCCCCGGGAACTACAATGAACTCTTTTATGCCGAGCATTGCTTTGACTGTTTCTTCAAGGTCCTTGAGCCCTTTAAGCTCTGATATGTAGTCCCTGAGCTTATATATGATCTCTTTGCCTTCCTCTGTTACCATCATGCCGAGAGCCTGTATGTCAATAAGGTTCTGATTCTTTAAAATATCCAGCTCACTTCTTACCCATCGTTCACTCTGTCCGAGTATTCCTGCCAGTGCCCGTCTTCCTACAGGCTGGTTGAACTCTATTGTCCTTAGTATACTGTACCTTTTTTCAGTAATTTCAATTACTTCGGGAACCAGTCTCTTCTGCAGATTTATAAGTTCGCTCATTTTATTACCTCTATGGATAAATTTTATCCCACATATAATAATTACGTCCCGTTGAAAATATTATATTATATGCAAATTCCAATTTCAATATATAAATGTATTATTTGCTATAAATTTATAAAATATTAAACAAAAAGAGCCACCCTAAGATGGCTCTTTTACCCTACAGTTTTTCGCCTGTTATATTACTGCTCTCTATAAGTCCCAGCTTTCTCATCACATCAACAAGCTTTTGTGTATCAATCGGTTTTGCCGCATAAGCCTCGCAGCCGATCTCAAATGCATTCTGAACATATTGTGACTCTGCTAAAGCTGTAGTCATAATTATTTTGCTCCTCTTCTCCGGCAGAATTCCTTTCTGTGTCTCCAGATCCCTTATAGCCTTCAGCACCTTGACCCCATCAACCTTGGGCATCATTATATCCAGACAAATGAGGTTATATGGCTCCTTATCCTTTACAGACATGAGGTATGCATCCAGTGCCTCAAGTCCATCAACAACCATATCGCACTCACCATACTGAGAAAGGAATTTGAGCAAAAACTTTCTGCTGACCATATCGTCTTCTGCAATCAATATCCTCATTTCCATACCTCCTTTATACTACATCACTGATTTATTGAATATTTCATATTCTTCTCTTACTTTTATTATTTGCCTGACTGCATCCTGCAGGTTTCCCCGTCTGGCAGCAAGCTCGACCTTAAAGGCCGCACTCTTGACTTCATCTGCATTTAGTTCATTTGACATAGTTTTTACCTTGTTTGCCACACCTTCAATAGCCAGTAAATCTCCACTTTCAACAAAGGTTAAAAACTTTTCAATTTCCTCCCCTATTCTCTCCACTAATGGCATATTCTCTTTCTTCAAGCCTGTTTTATTCTTTTCCACAAATATAACTTCACCTGACTCATTGACGGCTACACCACTGAATGCTTCAATATCTAAAGGCTGTACCTTATAATTATGGATGTGCTCAAGAGTATAAGACAGCTCATCCATATGAACAGGTTTGGGGATATATTCATCAATGCCCAATGCCAGGAATTTCTCCCTGTCACCCTGCAGGGCATATGCTGTCAGTGCTATTATTGGTGTATGCCTTTCCGTTCCTTCCATTTCCCTTATTATCCGGGTTGCCTCCAGGCCATTCATCTCAGGCATCTGGATATCCATCAATATCACATCGTAGACCTTATCCCGGGTTCTTTCCAGGGCTTCCAGCCCATTCTGTGCAATATCTACGTGATGGCCCTTCTCTGCAAGCATTTTCTCAATTACTTTCCTGCTTATTGTATCATCCTCAACAACAAGTATATTAAGGGCATTCAAGGTCTTATACAAGTTAGGCATATATTGGTACCCTTCATTTCTTTCTCTGCCTACCGTGAAGCTGAGCTTGAAAAAGAAGGTGCTGCCTTTTCCTACCTTGCTTTCTACCCACAGCTTGCCACCCATCATTTCAGTGAGCTGCTTGGATATAACCAATCCAAGTCCTGTACCACTGTGCTTTTTAGTAAATGAACCGTCCAACTGGCTGAAGGTCTTGAATAATCTCCTGATGTCCTCTTCTGAAATCCCTATACCTGTATCCGACACAGAAAACAAAAGCTCTATGGAACCGTGATTTTCACTGCTATTTTTGATGCAAACGCAGACTTCCCCTTCTTCGGTAAACTTTATAGCATTATTGATGAGATTGTTGAACACCTGCCTGAGTCTTACAGGATCTCCCTTCAAATACCTGGGTATATCCGAGGGAAGCTCGTAACTCAGCTCAATACCTTTTTGCGAGGCGCTTACCGAATGTACTTTTACCAGATCTGTCACCAGCTCTTTAACATCAAAATTGACTTTTTCGATGACCAGCTTTCCGGCCTCCATCTTGGAAAAGTCCAGAATATCATTGATAATCCTCAATAATGAATCTGCACAGATTTTAGCCAGATAGAGATTATCCCGCTGTTCATTGTCTAGTTGTGTCAGGAGAGTAAGGTCGATCATGCCCACCATGCCGTTTATCGGAGTCCGGATTTCATGACTCATGTTGGCCAGGAATTCACTTTTGGCCTTGTTGGCTGCTTCAGCTTCTTCCTTTGCTTTTTTTAATTCTACTTCTGCGAGCTTTTTTTCTGTGATCTGTACAATTGTAATCGCCAGGAAGCCTTTATCAGGCTCGAATATCAGAAATGAGCACCACTGCTTCAATTCTTCCAGATAGTAATCATTGATCCTTACATTATCAATCCTGCCGTTTTCTTTTTGGCTTTCTTTAAGCCGTCTCAGTAGGCAGCTGCAAAATACAGGGAACATCTCAGTACAGGTCTTCCCTACGACCTCTTCCAGCTTTTTATTGAACATTTTTTCAAAAGCGTTATTAATTTCAGTTATAACAAAATCTTCAGGTTTACCATCTTCATCGTACATTATACTGCAGTATGCAAATGCATCCATGAGATTCATGAATAAGGAGTAATACTTTGCCTGGCTTTTCCTTATGAGTGACTCCGCCTTTTTCCTCTCTGTTATGTCACGGGCGAGAGAGTATATATACTTTTTGCCATTCATTTCAATATAGTGCGCATTTACTTCAATTGGTATTTCCCTGCCGTCTTTGGTGACATGGATGTTCTCATAGGTATAATTACCTTTTTTAATAATCATATTGATTATTGAAGCAACCTGCTTATTACTACCATTTCTGTTAAAGTCCATAACATGGAGTCCCATCATCTCATCTCTTGAATATCCCAGCCTCCAGCAGGTTATGTCATTAACTTCTATGATCTTCCCCAGCTTTTCACTGTCCTCAATTATCTCATAAAGATATATTGCATCAGATGCGGTATTGAACAGTGTCCTATATTTTTTTTCACTTTCGTACAAAACCTTTTCTACCAGCCTGCGGTCGGTTATATTCCTTACAATACTTAAGAGTACAGGCCTGCTGCCTATTACAGTTCCCTGGGAACTCACTTCTACAGGGAAAGAACTGCCATCCTTACGGTAGTGAAAGGCTTCAAAGGTGACTCCCTGTATATTTACCTGTTCCATTTGCTCTTTTGTAATATTCCAGTTTCTCCTGATTTCACGTATGTTCATTGAACATAGTTCTTCATATGTATAGCCATATTCATTGACTGCAGCTTTGTTTACTTCGATAATCCTGCCATCCATTTCAACAAAGAAGATAATGTCACGGGCATTCTCTGACAGTATCCGATACCGCCTCAGCCCCTCCTCGGTTATTTTGCTGTCAGTGATATCCCTGAAGGCCATTACTGTGCCGGTAATCCCACCATCAAAAGCTCTCACCGGTGAACATATTATAGATATATACTTTTTCTCCCCAGCCTTTGTCGAAAATACAGTATTTTGGGTTAACCTTACAGGTGCAACAGTACAGATCGCCTTAGCTACAAAATCTTCCACCGTTACCCCTGTCTCAGCATAAGATAAGGTAAATACCGCACTCAGCTCCTTACCCTGCACATCTCCCGAACCGAAGCCTGTAATATCCTCTGCAACCGGATTCATGTATAAGATTCTTCCCCTCGGATCTGTAAAAATAATGCCTTCATCAATACATGTAAGGGCAACCTCTGCAAATTTGTGATTCTCCATATATGAACCCATGCTGTCGCCTCCGTGTTATATAGTAATAGGCTGATATCTCACTATAATCACTCCTGACGCTACATCCATCTCCAGAGTTCGGCTCAATACCCCTCCTGTTTCTGATGCATCGAAAGAAAGCTTCATATCTGTCAATACCTTTTCAGCCATCTGCTTATTCTTTTGACCTAGCTTGAAAACATCTTTTTCTCTGATGGAATCCGCTCCACCAAACAGTTTTATGTTAAGCTCACTCCTGTTGCAGCCATATTCTCCGCACATCCTGTCAATCATCAGGGGTATCCCGGTGACTGCATAATAGTACGGACTTGCATTATCCTTTTGACTTTGTATTGTACAAGGCAGTACAATATGAAGCATCCCCGCAACCTTTTTCCAAGGACTGTAAGCTGTTACTGCAACACAGGATGCAAGTGCGTGAGTTATTATTTTTTCTTCAGGGTTGGCTGATACTGCACAATCCCCGAGTCCTACGATTTTTTCCATAATTACTCCTTGCACAACATTGAGTATAAAAGCTTCGGCATATCATCCAGTGATACCTGCTTCTCAACAGCGCCGACACTAAATGCTACTTTGGGCATTCCGTATACCACACATGAATGTTCATCCTGCCCAATAGTTCTTGCGCCTTTGCGTCTCATGGCAAGAAGGCCTTTTGCACCGTCATAACCCATACCGGTGAGTATTACCCCTATTGCTTTGCTGCCAGCTTCTTTTGCTACCGATTCAAACAGGACATCAACAGAAGGGCAGTGCCCATTCACTTTGTCCCCCTCAAAGCATTCCACCCCATATCGGTCTCCCAGTTTTTTGATCCTCATATGCCGGTCTCCGGGCGCTATCAGCACCCGCCCTTTTTCAACAAATTCCCCCGGACTGGCTTCCTTTACATTTAATGAAGTGCTGTTGTTCAAACGCTCTGCAAACATACGTGAGAAGACCGGTGGAATATGCTGCACTATTACAATCCCCGGGATATTATTGGGAAGGTATTTCAATATGTTATATATGGCCTCAGTGCCTCCTGTTGAAGCTCCTATAGCAATAATTCTATCAGAATATATATTCTTTTTCTCCAATACACTTAAAGAATTGTCCTTATTCCTTAAGTATGTCATATTAGCTGTAGCAGCAGTCTTCACCTTTTCTATCAGTTCGTTGATAAAAGCTTCTACACTATTGACCGATGCAAGCTCAGGCTTTGTGATAAAATCCACTGCACCCGCATTCATGGCGTCAAATACTGCATTACTTACACCGCTGACCATTATCACAGGTATAGGATATTGGGGAATAAGCCTTCTTACAAACTCAATTCCATTCATTCTGGGCATTTCCACATCGCAGGTCATTACATCCGGCTCATAAGCAAGTATCTTGTCCCTGGCATCAAAGGGGTCGGAGGCTGTTGCTACTACCTCAATAGCCGGATCTGCTGAAAGGCCTTTTGACAACACCGTTCTGGATACAGTGCTGTCATCCACAATTAATACCCTGATTTTCTTCATAAGCTTTATTCCTTTCTATACACAGCAGGCATAATATATTTAAAACGAGTCGTCTCCCGGTTCAGCGATTCAGAATGACCGATAAATAAATAACCGCCCTGCTCCAGGTGCTGGTAAAACCTATTCACAAGCTCATCCCTGGTCTTGCCGTCAAAATAGATCATAACATTCCTGCAAAATATCACATGAAACTTGCGCTTAAATGGAAAAACTGCTTCCATAAGATTGAACTTTCTATATATAACCTCGTCGCGTACTCTATCGACAAGTATGGAGTTTTCATAGTCATATTTTTTAAAGTAGCTGAGACGCCACTGTGCGGGCAGTGAAGCGATCTCATCATTACTATACACTCCTTTTTGGGCAATGCTCAGCACTTTGCTTGAGATGTCCGTGGCCAGCACCTTGGAATCCCATAGCTGCTTTTCACTTCCAAAATACTCATCCATTATCATTGAAAGGGTATAGGGTTCCTCTCCGCTGGAGCACCCTGCGCTCCAGATCCTCAAATCCTTATCCCTGACTTTATCAACCAGATATGGGAGTACTATGTTCTTAAAGTAATGAAAATGATCTGCTTCCCGCATGAAGAAGGTATGATTGGTCGTTATCTTATCTATAAGTACGGTTACTGCATTCCCTGTCTTATCAGATACAATATAGTCATAGTAATCGGAAAAACTCTTAAAATCCTGTTGTGCCAGGACGTTATGAAGCCTTCCAATCACCAGAGATTTCTTCTCTTCCTTCAAATTTATACCATAGCTGGATTTTATGAACTCTGCAAACTGTTTGAATTCTTTTTCCGTTATAGAAACCATTTGTATCACCTGCCTTTTTAGGGAAGAGCCCGAAGACTCTCCCCTTCAGATTTACTAATGCCATTTATTAATACTTACCGAATTCTCTGTCACTCAGAGACATTTTATTTTTTGAAGCCGAAGCTTCAGTATGGTTTTCTCTCTCAGGATTTGCCGTCATTTTTTTCTTTTCAGCCATACTCTCCAGCATTCTTAGTACTTCAGGGTCTATATCATCAAGTCTGCTGGTTCCTGTGCTTCCTTTTTTCAGTGTGTATTTCCCCACCATTTCCCTCAGAAGTGACGCCTGACCTGAGAGTTCTTCACTGGATGCCGCACTTTCCTCTGCTGTAGCCGAATTGGTCTGCACCACCTGGGAGACTTGCATTATTCTCTGATTGATCTGCTCTACGCCGGAAGCCTGCTCATTGGAAGCCATAGCTATGTTGCTTACAAGGTCAGACACTTTTGATATATTACCTACAATCTCATTCAAAGCTTTGGCAGTTTCATTGGCAATCCTGGTGCCACCTTCGGTCTTGTTTATAGAGCCTTCAATCATATCTGTTGTCTCTTTTGCAGCATTTGCTGAACGTGCAGCAAGGTTTCTTACCTCTTCTGCAACTACCGCAAAGCCTTTGCCGTGCTGCCCGGCTCTTGCAGCTTCAACAGCTGCGTTTAGTGCCAGTATATTTGTTTGGAATGCAATTTCGTCAATAACCTTGATAATTTTGGAAATATTTGAGGAAGCCACATTTATTTCCTCTATGGCCTTAAGCATTTCCTGCATCTGCCTGTTGCCATGCTCCGCATTTGATTTGGCGATCTCAGCCAGTTCATTGGCTTCACCTGCATTTTTCGCATTAAGCTTGGTCTGCGAGGATACTTCCTCTAGAGAAGCTGTCAACTCTTCTATAGCACTTGCCTGCTCTGTTGCTCCCTGAGAAAGAGCCATCTGGAATCAGACATCTGGACGGCACCGGATGCCACTTGCTCTGCTGCGCTGTTAATTCTGCCAAGCACTTCATTCATCGACTTAATTAACATGTTTATACTACTCTTGATCTCAATGAAATCTCCTTTGAAATCCCCGCTTATACCGACATCAAAGTTATCGTTTGACATTTCAGTAAGAACCTGTGGATCTCGCTTATATAACTACGTATAGCATTAATCGTACTATTAAGAGCATCCTTGATGATTGCATGATCGCCCTGATAATTACCTTCAACATTAACGTGCAGGTTGCCGTTTGACATTTGCTTCATTACAGAAGCTGCTTCGGTAATTGGTTTGATAATAGCATCAAGAGTTTCATTTACGCCTTCAACTATCTTTCTGAAATCACCTTCATGCTTTGCAATTTCGGCACGGATATCCAGTCTGCCTTCCACTGCTGCCTTTGCAAGCGCGTTTACATCTGAAGACATCAATTTTATTGCATCTACACTTGTTTGAAGGCTCTGATTTATTTTAGCAAAATTGTCATGTATTAACATAGTATCACTATCTGCTGATGCCACCTCGGTTTCAAGCTGCAGGTCACCCTTTGCCAGCTTGTCCAGACCAATAATAAGCTTCGAAACTTCCTTTTCCTGATAATCGGCCTGTTTTTGGGCTACTCTTGCCGCTGTCTTTATGGCAGTTTGATCTACAACCAGTTCTATTGCGCCTATTATATTAGTACTTTCATCTTTTAGTGGAATTCCAGTGTAGGAAATATCAAGGTTCAATCCTTTAGGATGTGCATCAGTTTCGCTGCTTGCCTTCTGCCCTTCCCGCATAGCCCTTGTGCACGCGCATTTACTTGTATGACAGTCTGATGTCTTGAAACTATCATAGCACTTAGTTCCTATAAGCTGACTCTGCTGGGTTCGGAGTATATCCGCACCTATTTTATTCATATACTGAATTGTGTAGTCTTTGTCTATAATCATTACCGGAGCAGGCATAGAATCAATATGTGACACCAGTGTGTCAAGAGTATTGTTCACCCCGTTTAATAAAGCTTTCCAGGAGCCTTTGAACAGCAATTCATTCCCTCTGATATCCAATCTGCCGCTTTCTGCCGCTTTGACCATTGTCTCTGTTTCATTCATTAACAATTTGATATTATCAATTACTATGCTGAAGGATTTAGAAAGATTACCGACTTCATCCTTTGTGCCTGAACCCAATAATACGCTGATATCACCCTGCGCCAGAGCATCAGTAGCAGCAGTTAGCTTTATGATAGGTTTGCTGATTATTCGGGCTATGAAAAATCCAAGAATAATAGCTATTATTATAGCTGCAGCAGCCACGGCAATCATTTGAACAGTTGCTGCATCTGCTACAGCGTCACTTTCGCTCGCATCCTGCTCTGCATGTCTGGTCATCAGATCATACAGCTTATCAAATAATGTCTGTACATCAGCAGTTATTCTGCCGCCCTCACCATAGATAAGAGAAATTGCCTGTTCATCCTGTCAGGAGTTCAGCAAAGCTATAATTTCATCCCGGTATGGCAGATACTTTTCTCTCATAAGCTTGTCCAATTCCTCATAAGTAGTATGTACTTCTCTTTCTTTGACATCTGTTCCAAGCTCTGTAAGATTATCAAAAAGAATTTTCTCCAGTTCCTTGATTTTGTCTTCCGCTTTAATTCTATATTCACTGTCTTTATTTATTACCATATCTCTTAAATTAGCCTGCATTCTATGGTAGGTTTCCAATACTTGTGTCATCTTACCCATCGGTTCCACAGCTGTATTGTACATCTCTTTATCTATTCTTTCAATATGTCGTAGGTTTACTATGCCCACTACTCCGACTGCTCCTGCAATTAATGCAACGATCAAAAAACCGGTTATTAGCTTAACAGAAATTTTCATGTTCAAGTACCATTTCATTCAAATAATTCCCTTATATTTTATAGATGGAAATACCGCTTCCATCAGGTCAAACTTTATATATAAGCCCGCCGCGTATTCTATCGACAAGCATATAGTTTTCGTAGTCATATTTTTTAAATTTTTTTTATGAGGGGGAGAGCACGATGGCTCTCCCCCTCATATGTATGTTCATGTTCATTATGTACTAATATTTGCCAAACTCGCTGTCACTTAGGGTTATCTTGTTTTTTGAAGCAACGGTTTCTGTCTGAGTCTCCGGATCGAAGCCCGCTGAAGCTCTTTTCTTTTCTGCCATGCTCTCAAGCATCTTAAGCACTTCCGGATCTATATGATCCAACTTGCCATTGCCGGAAGTACTTTTTTTCAATGTAAACTTGCCTACCATTTCCCTTAACAGTGCAGCCTGTCCTGAGAGTTCTTCACTGGCAGCCGCACTTTCCTCTGCTGTTGACGAGTTTGTCTGCACCACCTGGGATACCTGCATTACTCCCTGGTTGATCTGTGCTACTCCCGAGGCCTGCTCATTGGATGCAATAGCTATATTGTTTACAAGATTGGCCACTTTCCCTATGTTATCCACTATTTCATTGAGGGCCTTTGCCGTTTCATTGGCAATCTTGGTGCCCCCTTCAGTCTTCTTTATCGAGCCTTCAATCATATCAGTAGTCTCTTTTGCAGCATTTGCCGAACGGGCTGCCAGATTCCTTACCTCTTCCGCTACTACTGCAAAGCCTTTGCCGTGCTGTCCCGCCCTTGCCGCTTCAACCGCTGCATTTAATGCAAGGATGTTTGTCTGGAAGGCTATTTCGTCAATGACCTTGATTATCTTTGATATATTGGAGGAGGAATCATTAATATCAGCCATTGCTTTAAGCATATCCTGCATCTGCTTGTTGCCCAGCTCTGCATTGGACTTTGCTGTTTCCGCCAGTTCATTTGCCTGGGTCGCATTCTCTGCATTCAGCTTGGTCTGTGAAGATATTTCTTCAAGGGAAGCCGTCAGCTCTTCAATGGAGCTTGCCTGCTCCGTTGCCCCCTGGGAAAGTGCAATACTGGAATCGGACATCTGCTTGGAGCCTGAGGCTACCTGCTCAGAGGCTGCGCTTATGTTGCCCAGCACTTCATTGTTCTTTTCGATCATTTCAGTCAGCTTCTTACCCATAAGGTCATTGTCGGATTTCACGCTGACGTTTACCGTAAGGTCACCGCCGGCAATCTTCTCAACTGCAACGGCTTGTTCACGGATATTTGCCACCATCCTGGCGAAGGATTCCATAAGCTTACCTATCTCATCCTTCCTGGCTGTATTGACACTGACATCTATGTCTCCCACAGCCAGCTTGTCCGCTGCCTTCGCCAGCTCCTTAACAGGCTTGCTTATAATGTTTGATATAAGTATTCCCAGTACAAGCGCCAGTACGACAGCCCCGGCAATAACAGCCAGCATTGTGGTTGAAGCAGCTTCAGCAGTTGCAGTATTTGCAGCGGATTTTGTTTTTGCATCCTCCACCTTTAGTTGAACAAGGTTGTCTATTGCAGCCTGCTCTGCATCAGCTGACTCACGCATCTCACCCTTTATCAACGCTAAAGCTTCTTCATCCCTGTTCTCTTTGCACAACTCCAACAAAGTGTCCAAATGAGCCCGAAAATCCTCTCTTGTTGCCATAAATTCATCGAATGCCTTTCTCATTATATCAGAAAGGATTTTCTTCTCAAATTCTCCTGACAGTGTATTCAATTCAGTAATTATTTTTTCAATATCCTGATATCGTGCATTAACTTCATTAATATCACTTTCAAGAATCATATCCCGTGTGTTGACACGTACCCTTTGAAAGAGCTTTGCCATTTGGGCTGCGTCAGATAGGGGCATAGTCATGTGTGTATACAACAAAGTATCATTGGTATCAATAGCCCTGATATTTGTTATCCCGACAACACCGACGACCCCTGCAATAATAGCCACTATTACAAAGCTTGATATAAGCTTAACTGCAATTTTCATATCCATGAACCATTTCATATATATTACCCCTTTCAATATTACAATTATTACAGATTGGAAAGATTTTCAGTTTCTTCATCATTAAGAAGCTTATCGCAGTCAAGTATGAGCTTTACGTCGCCTCCAACCTTACCTATTCCCTTTATAAATTTATTGCCCGAGCCTTTGCTGACTTCCGGAGGTGCTACTATATCTCCACCCGGAATTGACAATACCTCCGATACGCTGTCAATAATAAGGCCGATGGAAATATCACCTATGTCCACAACTATGATGCAGGTCCTGTCATTGTACTCCCTGAAAGGTTTTCTGAATCTCAGCCTTACATCCATAACAGGAATGATTTTGCCCCTTAAATTGATGATCCCACGGATATAATCAGGAAGCTCCGGAACCTCAGTGATCGGCTGCATTCCTACTATCTCCGTTACATACCTGATTTCTATGCCATAAAACTCATTCCCCAGAACAAAGGTTAGGAATTTATCTTTTTGAGTATCCTCCTCTTCCCAGAGTTCCTGTGCCACATTTTCAGCCATTGCTGCATCCCCTTTCTCAAATAACTATTCAGAAGGCTTCTACCGGTTATTTCTCAACCAAACCTGCTATATCCAGAATCAGGCTTATCCTGCCGTCACCAAGTAAAGTGCACCCTGCCAGGCCCCGAATCCTTCTCATGTTCCGGATGTAGGAAGGCAGTGTCTTTACAACAACCTGCTGTTCTCCGACCAGTTCATCAGCATACATGCAAATATAGTCTTCCCTGTTCTCGACCATCACAATGATGCCTTTAGGAATATCCGTAACATCTGTTTTTACCCTGAAACGTTCATGAAGCCGCAGTACCGGGTAGCATTGACCTCTCACCATTATCATCTCATTACCGTCCGGGTCGATAATTATGTTTTTTTTCTCCGCTCTGAAGGATTCCTTGATAGCTATTGTGGGTATGGTGTACATGGCGCTCCCCACCTTGATGTTCATTCCGTCAATAATTGCAAGAGTCAAAGGTATCTTCATTGTTATTGTCGCACCTGCACCGGCAGTGCTGTCTACCGATACAGAGCCTCCAACCGTTTCTATATTCTTTACTACCACATCCATGCCTACGCCTCTGCCTGAAAATTCACTTATATTGTCTTTTGTAGAAAAACCCGGCAGGAAAATGAGTGAATAAACCTCCTTGTCAGACATTTCTTCTTCAGGTTTATGTATAAGACCGTGTTCCTTAGCCCGCTGGAGTATCTTCTCACGGTTAAGGCCCTTGCCGTCGTCTCTTACCGTAATGACTACATCACTTCCGGCATTCTGCGCTGTCAGGGTGATTGTACCAGACTGCGGCTTTCCCTTTAATTTTCTATCTTCTGCGGCTTCTATCCCGTGATCAATAGAATTTCTTATAAGATGCATAAGTGGATCGGAAATGTGCTCTATTATATTCTTGTCTACTTCAGTCTCTTCTCCAATGAGCTCCAGCTGTACTTCCTTGTTCAGCTTCCTGCACATGTCACGGACGATCCTGTGCATCTTGTGAAAGGTTGCAGAAATCGGAATCATACGGACAGACATTACCATATCCTGCAGCTCACTTGTTATCTTTTTCAGCTGTCTTGCAGCTTTTTGAAAATTATGGAGTTCCAGTCCCTTAAGATCCGGATTCTGGGTAACCATTGCTTCCGCTATTACCATTTCCCCAACAAGATCCATCAACCTGTCAAGCTTGTTTACATTGACACTGATCAGGCTCTGCTGAAGTCCCGAGGAGACAGTAGCCTCCTCTTTCTGAAGCTTTGGCGCTTCAACCCCATCATCCTCGAGCATTATATGTTTTTTTTGCGGGATCTCATTAACTGGTTCAGGATCATCCATTTGAGTAAGTGCCAATTCCTTCAGGAAAACAGTATGCTGCAGCAGCTCATTGATCTCCCCGTAAGTAAGGTCGGTCTTTATATATATTGTGAAACCTTCCTTTCTTATCACTTCTACACTCTCATCACTAGCTATGACATTCTCCGGTATATAATTGAGTTCCGTTGAAACATTCCTGAGATTATGAACTACCGAATATGCCCTTATATGCTCCATTCCGCAGCCTTCTTCAAAATGAAGCAGTGCCCTGAAGGCATTTTTGCCAGCAGCCGCTGCTGTCTTGTCCTGGCTTATATAATACTTCTGTTTTACATCCTGTAATTGCTTATTAACATCCGATGATGCCGGTGACCCTCCATGCTCCTTCAGTATTGACAGAAAGCTTCTGATTTTCTTGGAAAGATCAGCTGCATTTCCATCCGCTTTGTGGCCATTTTTGATTTTATCCACCTCAACCTTAATAAAATCAACACCTTCCAGGACCAGATCCGATAAAGCAGCGCAATCTATATCCCGGGGCTTTTCTTCTCTGAGAAAATAGAAAAGGTCTTCAATGGTATGGGCCAGCATGGAAATGTTATCAAAAAGCATCATTGCGGCAGAACCCTTTATGGTATGCATGATACGGAATATCTCATTTATTGCATTTTCTGTATAGCAGTTGGATTTTTCAGTGCAGATAACAAGCTGCTCAAGCTGTTCGAGCTGCTTTACTGTCTCAAATATGAAGATATCCAGCATCGGTTCGTATGTGGATCTATCCGAAATAGTAAACACCCCCTGTTTCTCTAATTCCTATTGCTGTACCAATACCTTTTTTAGAGTCTGAACTACGACTTCTTCCTTGAATGGTTTTACAATAAAGGATTTTGCCCCACTCATCACAGCATCCATCACCATAGGCTCCTGTCCCATTGCGGTAAGCATAACAACCTTTGCCATTGGGTCAAATTCTTTAATTGCCTTCAATGCCTCGATACCATCCATTTCAGGCATTGTAATATCCATAGTGACAATTTCCGGTCTAAGCTCCTTGTATTTTTCCACCCCCTTCAAACCGTTCTCCGCTTCCCCGACAACCTTGAATCCGTTCTTTTCAAGCATAATTCTAATTGAAGCTCTCATAAAGGCTGCATCGTCAACAATAAGCACTTCTTTCATTTTTTCACACTCCTCACATAATGTTTATTCTTTTTTAAAGGCTAAAAGCTTTTAAAACCGTTTCAATAGTTGTTAATATGTAATCCTTCAGAGGGAAATTATAACCGCTGAGCCTCCATCGGAGGCAAGCTGTACTGAAGCTTCCCCATATAATTCCCGCCAGCTTTTCACTATCTATACTTTGGGTTATTTCTCCTGTTTTTTGCCCTTCAGCTATTGTAGCTTCAAAAAAACCATAGCGATTCATAAAAATTCCCTTGATTTTATCTTCCAGTTTCGGATCATGGGACAATACATCATAAGTCTGTGTTATTGCAGTTATTTGAGGATAGTTCTGGTAATACCCGGCAAATGCATTGATAAAATAGATGATCGCAGCTTTAGGCTTGAGCTTTTTAAGCTTGATGGATTCTACTATATCAACATCATACTGGGAATAGTGATCGAGAATAGCAAGTATCAGTTCATTTTTTGTACGGAAATGCTTGAATATCGTTCCCTCCGAGATACCCTGCCTATTTGCCACTTCCCTTGTAGACAGGCCTTGAATGCCATAATCATTTATTACCTCAATCGAGGTCACTATTATCGCTTCTTTTCTATGCAAAAGAGACTTATCCATATTTTACCTCCACGTTGAGTAACTACTTGCTTACCATTTTAACCAGAAACTCGCATTTTGTCAAATTTTGTTTTTGTTTGTCGATTTATGTAATTTTTGCAAAATATTCATCCTTTTAAATACATAGCTTTTAACAAAAAATAAAAAAGTGGCTCCTGCCACTTTTATTTATACACTCTATTCAGGTGATCTGCAAATCGCCACTAATACGGAACGTATGCAATGCATTCCCTACGTTCGGGATCCCGAAGCCCCCGAACCTATCAATACCTTTTCCTCTTCGAGGATGATAAAATCCCCAGCTCATCCCTGTATTTAGCTACCGTTCTTCTGGAAATCATATAACCTTCCTTTACAAGACAATCAGCTATATACTGATCGCTTACAGGTTTGCTTGTGTCTTCACTGCTTACATAGCTTTTGATCATCTTTTTTATGCTCTCTGAGGAAATCGCTTCTCCATCCTGATTATCAACACCACTTTTGAAAAAATATTTGATTTCAAATATCCCTCTCGGAGTCTGTACATATTTGCCGTTTATTGCCCTGCTTACAGTTGATTCATGTACATTCACCATCTCTGCAATCTTCTTTAAGGTCATTGTTCTGAGATACATGGGACCTTTTTCGAAGAAATCCATCTGGTAATCAAGTATAGCCTTCACTACGTTGTACAATGTGTTCTTCCGGTGTTCAAGGCTTCTGATAAGCCACATGGCTGAGGACAGTTTGTTGTTTATGAATGTGGAAGCCTGTGAGGATTTATCCTCTGAGCTAAGGATGCTTTTATAGTATTGATTGATCATAAGCCTTGAACCGTAGTGATCGTTTATTATTACCACATATTCGTTACCGATCTTCTCTATATAAACATCCGGCGTCACATACTTCGTTGAGGTGCTTCCCTCAAATGCACGTCCGGGCTTCGGTTCCAGGTTCTTTATTATATCGCTGTAATTCTGCGCTTCTTCAATACTTATCGAAAGCTTTTTTGAAATGTTGTTCAGCCTGTTGCATGCAATGTCATCCAAATGATTTTTAATAATCGCTTCTATTACTCCATTAAGAATATCTCTATTCCTGAGCTGAATAAGAAGACACTCCTTTAAGTCGATCGCACCGACTCCAAAGGGTTCAAAGGTCTGAATAATGTCCAGGGCCTCTCTGACAGTTACCAAATCCACAGAAAGAATTTCGGACATATCTTCCAATGTAATTGTCAGATATCCGTTTTCGTCAAGGCATTCTATAATATATTCACCTGTTTCCCTGAGCTTTTCATTTATTGGAGAAACCCTGAGCTGTGAAATAAGATGATCCTTCAAGGTATATGAATAGGTTATGAAATTTTCGTAAGAGAACTCGGAAGTTTCGTCACTTTCAAAGCCTTCCATTGAATAGCTTTTTCCCTGGAACTGCAAATATTCCTTCCAGTTAATCTCTTTTTCCTTTTCTTTTTCTTTTTCCTTTTGGTCTTGCTTATGCTGCATTTCCGGCTTTTCATCCCTATTATCATCTACCAGGTCAAGAACGGGATTAGCTTCCAGTTCATGCTGAATCAGTTCTTCAAGCTCTACTGAAGGCAATTGAAGTATTTTCAGCGCCAATTTGAGTTCTGGCGTCATTATAAGCTTTTGCTGCTGTTCTATTACCAAATCATATCCCATTCTCATTTCTTCACCCCCCCAGATGAATTTGAGTTCAGAAAAGTACAGATTTCTTTTCTCATAATATTTATTATAGCACATTTCCAGACCAAGTCATAATTATTTACTATGCCACTATTTGTAAAAAAAATTGCGCTCTATAAGCATAATAAGTCACTAGTCTCCAGTCACTGGTCTCTAGAATTTGGGTCCGGCCTTCGGAGACCTGCCACAATCTGGCGACCAGCGGCTAATGACTAGTGACTGAATACTCATGCCCTGTATAAGACACATTTTATTATCTACTTTTCACCTTTTTCATAAGGTATACCACCTGCAGCCGGACCGACGGATTTGCCGACGAAGCCCGATACTGCAAGCATAGTCAGTATATAAGGCAGAGCGAACAGGAACTCCTTTGGCACCGGCAGGTTAGTTGCAACTGTCTGCAGTGCATCGGCGAAGCCGAAAAAGAGACATGCCAGCGCTGCTCCTATTGGATTCCATTTGCCGAATATCAAAGCAGCCAGAGCGATAAAACCTTTACCTGCGATCATACCCTCCTTGAAAAGGCTCAAGGACCCAATGGAAAGCGAAGCTCCACCTATACCGGCAAGTACGCCGCTTATCGTCACGCATATGTATCTTATTACATAGACATTGACACCCAATGTATCTGCCGCCCTCGGATGCTCGCCGACAGCCCGTACCCTTAAGCCGAAGGGAGTCTTGTACATCACATAATAAGAGACGATAACCATGGCAAATGCCAGATAACTGAACAGGCTGAAAGGACCCCAGGCCTGGAAGTATTCCACATTGTCAGTCTGTCCCGGTCTTCCCCATATTTCAACCAGCAGAAAGGTCGTAAGGCTGGCAGCCAGAATGTTGATGGCAGTACCTACTATAACCTGGTTTGCTTTAAAGTATATGCTCAGAAATGCCAGAAGCAAACCGAACAAACCGCCTACAACCATAGCTCCTAATAGTCCTGCCCAGGGTGATCCGGTCTTGAATGAGAAGAAGACTGCACTAAAAGCACCAACAGTCATAATGCCTTCAAGTCCTATATTGAATACCCCTGATCTTTCAGAGAAGTTGCCTCCGAGGGAAGCAAACATCAGCGGGGTGGCAGATCTTACAGTAGCCGTTAATATTATCCCAAGTACTGTTATAATACCTACGTTTTCCATTCTATTCCACCTCCCCTTTCCCTGCACTTCTCTTAAGCTCTTTATTCTGTTTGATTTGCTCTGTTATTACTTTTACAAAGTTTGCAGCTACAAATAAAATTATTATACCCTGTATAATTCCGACGACCTCTTTAGGAATTCCCTGTATCTGCATAAGCGGCCCACCTTTTTGAAGCATGCCGAAAAGGAAAGCAGAAAGTATTACTCCGATTGGATGGTTATTTCCCACAAGAGCTACAGCAATCCCGTCCAGACCGTAGCCGGTAAAACCGAATAGATTGTTCACCCTGTATTGGACTCCTGTCGCCATTATCGCTCCTGCAAAGCCTGCGAATAAACCCGATATAACCATGGCGAGAACAATATTCTTCTTTACACTAATCCCACCGTACTCAGCCGCATGAGGATTAAATCCGACAGCTCTTATTTCATATCCCCTTACCGTCTTATTCAGAATATAATATGCAACTACTGCAACTATTAATGAAAAGAATATACCTATATGCAGTCTGGAATATTTTAATTGCTCAAAAGCCTGAGAGAATCTCCAGAGCTTTGCAGTATCGGCAATTTCTACAGAGTATGCTTTCTCGGGCACGTTAAGCAAAGTCATTGTAATGTAATTACTCAGGTACATAGCTATATAGTTCATCATTATTCCATTTATGACCTCATGAGAACCTACCTTCGCCTTCAGCCAGCCGATGACTGAAGCCCAGAGGCCTCCTGCCAGCGCGCCTATAAGCAGTGTCAATGTTATATGCAGTACAGCAGGCAAACCTGCAAAAGCCCACCCTGCCCACACTGCAGCAATGGATCCTATTATAAATTGTCCTTCCGCACCGATATTGAAAAGTCCGCATCTGAAAGCAAATGCAATGGACAAACCGGTCAATATCAGGGGAGTTACTGTAACCAATGTCTCACCAAGTTTATTCCAATCCCCAAGACTTCCCTTTATTAATGCGGTATACGCTACTACCGGGTCCTTCCCGAAGGAGTATACCAGAATGCCGCCTGCTATGAAGGATATAAGTATCGCAACAAGGGGATATGCAATTTCTTTCAGGGTTTTTATCATATCTTCTTTAATTTCATTCATTCTCGATTCCATTTCACATCCTCCTTATTCAGCATTCTGGGAGCTTCCGCCCGCCATCATTATACCAAGCTTTTTCTCAGTCGCATCCCTGGCATCAAGGATACCTACGATCCTGCCATCATACATTACCGCTATCCTATCTGAAAGCGCCATGATCTCATCCAGCTCAAGGGATACCAGCAGCACCGCCTTGCCTTCATCCCGGAGCTCCACCAGCTTCTTATGAACAAATTCAATGGCGCCGACATCCAAGCCTCTTGTTGGCTGTGAAGCTATGCAAAGACTCGGATCTCTGTCGATCTCCCTTGCTACAATGAGCTTTTGCTGGTTTCCGCCTGAAAGGGACTTTGCCATAACCTTTTCATTAGGTGTTCTGACGTCATATTCTTTAATCAGCTTTTTGCTGTATTCTCTTATTTTCAAGTAGCTCAAACCCATTCCTTGCCTGAACCGCTTTGAATGATGGCTGCCGAGTATTGAATTCTCAGCCAGAGAATAATTGAGCACCAGACCTCTCTTATGCCTGTCCTCCGGTATATGTCCTACCCCGCTTTCGATTACATCCTTAGGGGGAAGGTTGGTTATCTCCTTGCCGTTAAGAAGTATCTCCCCTGCTTCAGCCTTCGAAAGGCCTGTTATAGCCTGCACAAGATCGCTTTGCCCATTCCCGTCCACCCCTGCAATGCCGAGTATTTCACCACCATGCACCTGCAAGTCCACTCCCTTGACAGCCTCCAGCTTCCTGCTGTCCAATACCTTCAGGCCTTTGATCTCAAGAATGGGAGCAGCAACCTTTGCTTCTTCCTTTTCCACTGTAAGGTTTACTTTCCTGCCTACCATCTTTTCTGCCAGTTCATCAATATTTGTATCTTTAGTATTCAGAGTGTCAATGATCTTGCCCCTTCTGACTATCGTTACCCTATCACTCATTGACATTACTTCCTTAAGCTTGTGGGTAATTAGTATGATAGACTTACCCTGGCTTACGAGGCTCTTTAAAATAACGCCCAGCTCTTCTATTTCCTGCGGTGTCAGTACTGCTGTCGGCTCATCGAGTATAAGTATCTCCGCACCTCTGTACAGTGTCTTCAGTATTTCAACCCTCTGCTGCATTCCAACTGAGATATCCTGAACAACGGCCTTTGCGTCGACCTTCAATTCATACTTCCTGGATATCTCCTCTACATCCTTGATCGCCTTTTCAATATCCAGAGTAGTTCCCTTTTTGGGTTCCTTGCCCAATATTATGTTTTCGGCAACAGTAAAGGGCTGTACCAGCATGAAATGCTGATGTACCATACCGATGCCTTGTGAAATTGCAATATTGGGATTGCTGATCCTGACAGGCTTACCTTTCACAAATATCTGTCCTTCATCCGGCTGATATAACCCGTATAATATATTCATAAGAGTTGACTTACCCGCGCCGTTCTCTCCCAGTAATACATGTATTTCCCCCTGCTCTACAGTCAGATTGATATTGTCATTTGCCCGTATTCCTGGAAAGGATTTGCATATACCTTTCATCTCTATTACTGCCGGCAATTTATATCCCACCTCTCAAGTGAATTATTAATAGAAATAATAGCATATTCTAATTATACCTATATTAAATATTTTCATCAATCATAAATAACTCTCTAATGAAGCAAAAGCTAGATGCAGCAACGCATCTAGCTTGAATCAAACATGTTGAAACGTGGTCTTTGCTTATTTTATTTCTACCGGCTTGAATGCCTTGAGTTCATCTTCAGTTGTTGGAACAACTATAGTTCCGTTGACAACTAATTCTTTAGCTTTGTCAGCAGTAGCTTTAAGTTCTGCTGTTACATTGTTTCCGTTGTCACTGTATCCTACGCCGTCTTCCTTAAGCCCCAGCTCTACTGCTTTGCCGCCTTCGAACTTGTTATCGGCATAAGCCTTTATTATTGTATATGTACCTACGTCAACTCTCTTTATCATGCTGCAGAGAACTTTGTTGTTCTTTGATACGGCAGCCTGATCCTGGTCAACACCGATTGCCCAGAAGTCCTTTTCGTCAGCTGCCTGTATAACTCCGATACCGCATGCTCCTGAAGCATGGTATATAACGTCAGCCTTCTGCTTGTTCTGTGCAAGAGCTATCTCCTTACCTTTGTCAGGATTATCGAATGCACCTGTGTAGTTAACAAGAACCTTTGCTTTCGGGTTAACAGAAGCAACACCTGCTCTGAAACCAACTTCGAATTTCTTTATCAGCGGGAAGTCCATGCCGCCTACAAAGCCAACCACGTTGGACTTGGTTGTAAGACCGGCGATAACGCCAACTAAGAATGAGCCTTCATGCTCTTTGAATGTAACTGACATAACATTTGGTGTCGGTACTACTGTGTCTATTATACCGAATTTCTTATCTGCATACTGCTCTGATCCTGCTTTCATGGCCTGTTCCATCAAGAAACCAACAGCTATTGAAAGATCAACTGACTGAGCCATATTACCTATATTAGCTTCGTAATCTTCCTGTTTTGTTGACTGAAGTATAACCGGTTCTACTCCGAGTTCTTTTCCAGCCTTCTGGAGTCCTTCCCATGCAGAGTCGTTGAAGGACTTATCTCCAAGACCGCCAACGTCTGTGATCATACCAAATGACAATGCTGGCTTTGGAGCTTCCGTAGGTGCCTGTGTAGCTTCTGGAGCCGGTGTAGCCTCTGGTGCTGGTGCTGGTGCTGGCTTAGCGCAGCCAGTAAACATTGTCAGAACCATTACTAATGCTAAAACAAGTACTAAACCTTTCTTAAACATCAATCTTCCCCCTTAATATTTTGATTGCTTTGTATTACAATTGGGTTACAATTGCGTTACAAATATATTATAGTATGCAACAATAAATATTTCTACATTATTTTGAGATTTCCTGCTACATTTTCTATATTATTTTACTTAAAGTGCCAGGCACCTATTAGCAGTTATAGTCCAATGGCCTTTCTGTGATATACTTCCTAGCGAGTATTATATCAACAGCCTTTATATAGTCTTCATCGGCTACCAGTACTATTGGCCCTGTGCAGCCCATTCCGCTTTCAGAATATATGCCCTCTTCAGCAAGAGAAGCTACGGCATTTTCAAGCTCAAGTATATCTATACCTGCGATGGACTTTGTTACGGGTTTCTTATCCAGCTGTTTTGCCTCAGTCTTGGGAACAGCCTTTTTGCTTTCTGCGGTAATCGCTTCCAATATACTGTCGAGTCCGGCCTTCCTTGCCTTATCAAATTCTTCTTTAGCTATTCTTGTAAGTCCGCCTTTTGCACAGCTTGCTGCATATCTCAGCGCCTCGCATACTACGGGTGCCCCCGAAGCCCTGGAAAGTATGCAGATGATTTTGCCGTAGTTGTCGCCTACACCCGGTCCATAGCCGTAGCCAAGAGCCTCATAGCTGCCGCCTGTTGTATAAGCGGAAAATATCTTTACCATAAGGTTGCCGGTCAGCGTATCCATTACCATAATGTCTGAAGCAGCCGACAGCAGATCGTTGCCTCTCATAACCACACCGCCGTCAGCCCTTACAGACTCTGAAAAGTTGATGTCATAACCATTGCTCCTGAGCTCCTTGAGCGCCCTCTCAACCTGTCTGGCACCATCTACATTAAGTATCCCTACTGTAGGCTTCTTTATCCCTAAAGCTTTTGCAGTTATTACCCCGTAAAGTGCATTTCTGACCATACCTTCTACTCTATGGGTTGATGAGGTACCCGTAGTTGTAGCAAGAATCAGTTCTCTTCCTAGACCTGGGGTGATTACTCTTCCGACTGTGGAAACACCTATTGGAAAGCTGTAATGCATGGTGACTGCGGCGTCAAGTTCACCGCTTTCCAATAGCTCATCCATCTTCTTATGCATTTCGTCTTCGTAGTTTACTTCTACTATCTTAAGATCTGTGTCAACCCTGGGACCTATAAGCACTATTTCAAAGTCGCCGTATTTCTTGGCAGCGATGGATGCTCCCTTAACCAATTCAAGAGTTCCATGCTCACTTCCCATAGTAGTCAGTCCTACTCTTACCTTTTTTCCGAATTCTCCGGTCGTTATAGCATCGGCAATCTCGTTGAACACTTCACCAATCATTGATTTAACCTGATTTTCAGACATTAATATCACCCCTACTTTCTACTGAGTAAGAAGGATGCGAAATCTTTCATTGCTTCTGCTACCATTCCCTTGACTTCTTCTTTGGAAACCGCGCCTGCTGCTTCTTCCCTGCCAGTATTTTTCTCCATTATGATGGATACACCGTCAAACTGATTGGTCATTCTACCGAGGAACAAGCTTCCTTTTCCTACAATCATGGCTCTCTCAATGCTGCCTGCCATTATCATTTCCCTGGCAGCTCCGACAAAAGGCACTCCTGAAGGTATATGCCCTTGGGTAGGCGCAAAACCGGGCATTCCGTGCTCCTTGATAAATGCCGGCATTGCTGTCTTATCTATATCGCCTCTTTTGGCTCCAAGAGCAGCTATCATTTTGAAGTTTGCCAGCGGAACATCTCCTGCACCTGCCGGTTCTGTTATCTCCGGGTTCTGCATCTCTACAGAGTATTTGTTAACATCAGTTATTTTCATTCCAACCTTATCAAGTGGTTTTGTGATCAGTGATTCCATTACAGCCTGAGGGGATGAGCCTGTACCTACCGTATGTCTTCCGACTATATCGGTTCTAAGTACCGGACTGACTCCATCATTTTCTGTAACAAGTATGGCAAAACCGCCAAGGCAATCTTCCAGTACCGGTACACCCTTAGCCACATGGTCCCTGGCATTCATGCCCAGCTTTGCAGTTGCTCCGCCTGCCACTATAGCCACGCTCTTATATACTCCTGCTTTTACCAGGGCAGCTGCATTAATGAGCGCATGAGTCGGCGCAGCACAAAAACCTCTGGTATCTGAGCCGGTAGCGCCGGTAGCACCTGCTATTTCACTTATAGCTTTTGCAAAATTGCCGCCGCCTCTTTGGTTCATATCACCGCAAGCCTCTTCCGAGCACTCTATAACGTACTCGACAGAATCTGAAGGTATGTTGTTCCTGTAGATCAGATTTTTCAGTGCTATTACACCTGAAGCCTTTACCACAAGGTTCTCAACCATAATATGGGCTGTAAGATTTTTGTCCTTATCATGAGCAGCCTTTACGCAGCCCACGAGTTTATTACCTTTATACAAGGGCTCAGCTCCTGCTTTCACCTTTGTTTCTATTTCTGAATACTCAGCGCCTTCTTTAAGCTTTGCAAGTTCAGTTTCGGTATAAAGAGGTTTTTTCGAAAGCATAGCCTTTGTATCCTCAAGAAAGCCCTTCTCAAGAGTAACAAGGTCGAAAGCATCACTAAGCTTCATTGCGGCATAGAATTCATCCTGATTGATTATTTCACCCATTTTGCCTTCTGCCTTGGCATCCTGGACAGGATTCTTGTACCATGGCTTCGCGATACTACTAAGCTCATCAGGAAGTATGCTTCCTATATATGCCTGATTTGGAGCATATTTCACAACTTCCTCATAGCTTCTGACAAACTCGGGAAGCTTCTTTAAAAAATCAGAACCGGGATTAGCTTCATGTTCAAGTACGCATGTGGTGCCGTAATGCATTATCATATCCGGCACATGTACAAGTAAATAAGCCGCCCCTTTAACTACTGGTGCAGTCATTTATATTTACACCTCCATTAAATTAATAAAATGCGTCACTGACGCATTTTAGGCAATAGGCTATAGGCAATGGGGGCAGGGGCGATTCATGAATCGCCCGTACACGCTTCGAAGCCTTGCTTTAACCTAGCGCCTCTTGCCCATCGCCTCTCGCCTTGCGCTGTTAGCGCTTTATTTATCAAAAACTGTCTGTCCGTGCACTTCTGTTTCAAGTGCTTTAAGTGCTTTAAGCACAATACCTCTTCTCAATGTCTTTTCATCTTCCTTGCTAAGTGCAGGGTTTCCGAGAGGATGTGGTATTGCTATAGCAGGAACTATCCTGTTAGCACCTACAGTCAGGGAAATCGGAACAACGGTACAAATGTGCACCACCGGTATCCCTACCCTTTCAATTTCTTTTACCATCGTTGCACCGCAACGCGTACAGGTTCCTCAGGTCGAGGTGAGCACAACTGCCTGCACTCCATCCTTAACCAGCTCCTGAGCAAAGGTTGCAGCAAATTTCTTTGCGTTGGCAACCGAAGTACCATTACCTGTAGTTGTATAGAAGTACCTGTGAAGCTCGCCTATAACTCCTTCTTTTTCCAGATCCCTAAGTACGTCAACAGGAAGCACCCTGTCGGAATCCTGGTTGGCGTATGTCGGATCATAGCCTCCATGAGCTGTCTCATGAGTTTCAGAAGTAAGGTCATTGAAGCCTGTAAGGTCGTATTTGCCATACTTGGAAGCACTGGAGGATTCTATCCTGTCAGGATTGCCCTTGGGAACTATTCCCCCTGAAGTTACTAAAGCCACTTTAGCTTTCTTCATATCCAGTACCGGAGGATTCGGCGCCACCCTGTCAAAGTCAGGCATCGGATATTCAGTCTCGAACTTTTCTCCCTTAAGCTTTGCAATCAGCATGTTTACGGCTCTCTTGGAGCCTCTTTCCGATTTGAATATGTTCTTTCTTACTCCTCTTGGGATATACCCCTCTTCAACAGGCATCCCTACAGCTTCATTTTTAGCCAGCTTCAGGGCAAGCCTGGCAATTGCAGGTATTGCCTGCCTCATACCGGTTGCTGCATTGGCTGTTTCAACTATATGGAGATCCTTCTTGAACATATCTACTCCCGGGTTTTCTACATACATGCCTGTTATTACCGGGATATTCAAACTTTCTTTTACTGCTTTGCATATTGATCCGCAGGCTACACCGTATCTTCCTGCATTAAAGGCCGGACCGGCAATGAACAGATCCGGACTGTATTTTTTCACCATTCCCAATACTTCTGCGGAAGCCTCTTCAATATTCTCGTTAAAATATGAGTCGCCGCAGATTACCGTAGCTACTATCTCGGCATCATTTCCCAGTGCTGCCTTGAGAGCCATGCCGGGACCAACAACACCTTCTCTTACTTCCGGTTTGACATCAGCTTTTTCTTCTCCGCCAATACCACCGTAGAATTGATTTATATAGTGTACAACTCTAATCATTTAGAAGTTTCCCTCCTCTCCAGATTTGCTTAAGGGATAAAACTCAATAAACTGTTTTATCAGTCTTTAAACTGGCAGTACTGGTCTCTTATTGATTTAACTTCATTATTGATAGCATCAACATCAAGAACCATTTCCATCATACCGCACTGTTCATCATATACGCCTGCATCTACCTGATCCTTTAATTCAAATATGTGGTAAACCCTGAGTCCCAACGAGACTCCTGCCAAAGGACCTGCGAAAGTCGGGTCGCCTGCTGTAACTGTTTCAGCAGTAAGCCCTGCAGATTCAGCTTCAGAAGTACCAAGAATAACGGCCATGTTCTCCTTACCGTATTTTTCTGATAAATCCAAAACTCTTTTCTGATTTTCCAGATCCATTGCTCCTGCGGCGGTTCAGACAAAGCACTCTGTAGATGCGAATACTACTTCAGCGCCAATTGTCTTTATGCACTCTTCTATGGCAGGAGCTGGGATACCGTCTCTGTCACCAATGATGATGATCTTTTTATCCTTTAACATCCTATTCATCCTTTCAAAATTATTCTTGGGTCGTTGCTTATGGGCTTTGCTTCGTGCTCCGTGCCTCGTGCTCCAACGGAAGCTTCGAAGCCTATCTTAAGCGCTCGTGGCACGCGGCTCGTGGCAATACCCTATAGGAATACCCCAAATTAATACTGTGTAGCTGATAATTTGTTAAAACCTATTTCACTTGTTGCTCCGGTTATTACCTGAAGCTCGGCGATTATGCTTCCATCAGCCTTTAAGCTTCCTGCAAAACCACCAGCTATTGTATCTGCCGGTTCAAGGTAGCCTATTACCTTCTTCATCGGCGGCAGTGAAATCACTTCATTTGCGTTGCCTGCTGTAACCACTGCATCCGCAGCTTTGTCGGCATCTGCCAGGGACTGTGATGCACCGTCTCTGCCGGCGTATTCATCTGTAACCAGTACAGTCTTGATACCCTTTGCGGATATCTTCTTGCAGTTCATCATAAGGTCTGTATCCGGATTTCCAAAGCCTTCTTCGGATATAATAACTGCATCAAGATTCATATACTCAGCAAGCTTTGCTGTCCAGTTCGAGGATCTTTCCTTGTCTGCAAGTGTAACGTTTTCATTTGTGATTATGACGCCTACAAAGTTAAAATCCTTGCCATGTCTTTCATAAAGGTCTTCAATTATAGGATTGTTCATATGGTTGTAGGTCGGATTCTTATCACAAGCTGAAACACAGTTCCCGCTTACAATTGCCCCATCCATAGTCTCTGTAGGATATATGATTGTAGGAACTATTTTCTTTGCATCCACACCATATACATAAGTATCATGAAGCAGCCCTTGTGTCTGAAGCATATATACATATGCCACTCTTGGAAGATTCGGATATAGTTTCATTCCTTCCATAAGGGTTGGAGTTTCATAGACCTTGATTTCATCAGGTGTTACATTTCTGCCTGCTTCTCCCAGATAAGCCGCTGCCTTGAAGCCTACCATCCTCACTGCCTGTTCATGTTCATGCTGCTGAAGCTTATCAACCGGTGTGCAAACAATTGTTATGTTCATTGTCTTTGAGAATGGAGTATACTCTGCTCCAGGGCCGCTCATATCTATAATGCCTTCCTGGAATCCCACGATCTTACCTGCAGTAACAACTGCAGCACCTTTTAACACATGTGTTTTGCCTGAGCCAACTACATCAACCTTGCTGATCATGCCGGGGAGTATCCCACCTGGGCCTTCAACCTTAACTCTGGGCTCGATTACATCTTTTACAGGCATTATTCTGGTCTCTTCACCCGGTTTTGCGATATCAATCTCAATCTTTGTGAGTCTTGGGTCACCGCTTACTGCTTCCAGAAGCTCAGCTTTGTTGACATACAGGGTCCCTTTTTCCACCTTGGTTGCATTACCGAATTGTACATCTTTAATTAATATATTACCCAACTCTAAACGCAAAACGTTCACCTCCCTGATAATATGAGTAAGTTTTCAAAATGCGGTCACAGATTATTTTTTTCTATATATTTTCTTTTATAAGACTCTCAATTGTTTCAGGTGTACAATTTTCAGCTCCACTTATTTCTTTTACCTTTTCTCCATTTTTGTACACAATGAAGGTAGGAAGTCCCAACACCTTCTGCCCTATCGCAAGCCTTCTGTTTTCAGTAGTGTTAAGCTTGCACATCTTCATTTTTTCTCCATATTTTTCAGCTAATGCGTGAACGTCAGGCATCAATGCCTTACAAGGCTCACACTTTTCACCCCAGAAATCAACAAGTACCGGTCCGGCTGCCTGAAGTACCTCTGCGTCAAAGTTATCCTTATTCAGCTCTATCATTTTTTCACCTCCTTTTAAAATTTCGCTTCGCTCAATTCAGGCAATGGGTTATTGGCAATGGGCAATGGGTTCCGGCAGTGCTTCGAAGCCCTGCTCAATCCTATTGCCTATTGCCCCGCGCCTATTGCCTTGAAAAAATTAATGTTCAAAATTCTTCTCTATATATTTTTCTGCATTGACTGCGGCTATTGCTCCGTCTGCTGCAGCTGTTATAACCTGTCTCAGAGATTTCACCCTTACATCTCCTGCGGCAAATATGCCTTCAACCGATGTCCTCATTTCCTCATCGGCTATAATATAACCCTTCTGGTCCATTTCGACTAAACCTTTGGCAAACTCGGATATCGGCTTGGTGCCAACAAACATGAATATCCCGTCAGTTCTGAAATCTGTTACTTCACCTGTCTTCACATTCTTGAACTTTGCACCCTCGACTATCCCATCTCCGTATATCTCTTCCACTACAGTATTCCATACAATATTGATCTTTTCATTGTTCATTGCCTTTTCAACAATTGATTTTGCAGCCCTGAACTCATCTCTTCTGTGAACTATAGTAACTTTATCAGCAAATTTGGTAAGATATATTGCTTCCTCTACTGCCGCATCTCCACCGCCGACTACTACCACTTCCAGCTCAGTGAAGAAATCCGCATCGCAGGTTGCACAATAGGATACCCCTTTACCTCTGAGCTCCATTTCTCCGGGTGCACCCAGCATCATCGGCTGCGCACCGGTCGCGATTATTATTGTCTTTGCACTGATTTCCTTACCGCTTCCAAGCTTTAATACCTTTACCTTGTTGGATATATCAAAACCTGTTACTTCATCCTTAACAAGTTCGGTACCAAAAGCTTCAGCCTGACCTTTCATTCTTTCCATCAGCTTGGGTCCTGTAGGCATTTCAATAGAACCGGGATAGTTCTCCAGTTCCTCTGTGGTGCCCGCCTGTCCTCCCCATTTTGCTTTTTCTACTATAATTGCACTCATTCTGGACCTTGAAGCATATAAACCCGCTGCAAGCCCTGCAGGTCCTCCTCCTATTATCGCAACATCATACACCTTACTCATTTTATACCTCCTATTTTCCTATACTCTCCAATGCACTCTCAAAAAGCTTTAAATCAACAAACCTGAAATCCTTCAGTACATCCTCATTCCATAAGTCTGTCTTGTTGTCCTTCAAAAATTTCTCCGCTGCAGAAATGCTGCTCTCAATAATCGTCAGAGAATCAATATCCAGAGTCATCCCCTCCGACAGAACGATACTTCTGTAAGGAGTCTCATTTGGTTTTATACTCCCCATCAACGGATGGGTAATAAGTTTGGAACCCTTGTGCACCATATCCCGTACTAATTTCAGTACATCAATATATTGCCCAGCTACATATGTAATATCCAATTGTGCACAATACTTATCCTTAACAAGAATGTTATTCGTAATAACACTAAAACTATTATTCAGATTTATCCCTCCGGACTGATTTTTATATTCATTTTTAATTTGAGAAAAATAAAAAGAGATAGAGACTATGCCTCTACCTCTGTTCCTATACCTGAGATATTCTTCGCCAGATGAGCATACATCTCATATAACGAGTTGATCCTTCGGTGCTTTCGCTTTCCAGAGGTGCGTCCGGTTATCGGTCCTTTTGCCTGAGAGCTTCATCATAAAGCATTCATTATGACTTATTCCTTCGGCGCCAAAATTGGTCTCTCCCGAAAACCATCTTCCGCACTATATTCATTTTCTATACTCAAATCAAATATTATTCAAATTATCTATAAAAGTAATATTTTAACTTTTTACTACATATTAAATATACACCAAAATTATGCCATTGTCAATTTTTTATCAACTTATACTTCAAAGTATAATGCAACAGCACCGGGCCCTCCGTGAGTAGCCACCACAGAGCCCACTTCTCCTCTTATTACTTCTTTTATATTGTATTCCTTCTTAAGCTCCTCCTCCAGCATGCGCATGTGCTCCAGATCATCTATATGGTTTATTCCTATCACCTTGCCGTCCAGAGTCCAACCATTGTCCTTAATGGTATCCATTACTAAAGCTATGGCCTTTTTTATTCCCCTTGCTTTTTCAAAAAGCTCCAGTTTCCCATTCACTACAGTAAGTATCGGTTTGATATTAAGTATCGAACCCAGTACGGAAGCGGATAATGACAATCTCCCGCCTTTATGGAGATACTTCAGGGTATCCACTACTATCAGGTGCTTAAGCTTTTCTTTTATTTCCTCAATTTCCTTTACTATTGCTTCAGGCTCCATGCCCGCTTCAGCAAGTCTTGCAGCCTTGATTACCAGCATACCTGCCCCAAGAGTTATTCCTTTTGAATCTATGACATATATGCCGGCTTCTCCGATTTGTTCCCTGGCCATTACCGCCGAGCTGTAAGTCCCGCTGAGCTGTGAAGAACCATGTATTGCTATGACCACATTTCCCCTATCCAACTCTTCCCTGAAGGCTTCTATAAATGTTCCCGGGGTTACCTGAGAGGTTGTCGGAAGCACTTCTGCCTTTTCAAGCTTGGTCAGAAACTCCGCTAAAGTAAGGTCTATCCCATCCTTGTACGATTCATCGCCAAAATGCACCGTCAATGGCATTACCTTTATTCCATACCTATCGACATACTCTTTGGGAACATCACAGATGGAATCTGTTATTATTTTAATCCCCATGTATTCTCCTCCCTTTAGAAATCCTACAGCATGCCCGGAAAGCCTATCTGTCTCAGTGCTTCGTATACCACAATTGCGACAGAGTTTGCCAGATTCAGCGATCGGGCGTCATTTATCATCGGCACCCTTATACAGAACTCCTTGTTCTCTTCGAGCAGGGCTTTGGGCAATCCGGCAGTCTCCTTCCCGAATACAATAAAGCAATCCTTTTCGTACACTGCCTCAGTATGCTTCTTTTTACCCTTAGTAGTTGAATAGAAAAATAACCCCCCCGGATATTGACTCCTTAATTCATCAAAAGAGTCGTAGTAATTTATATCCACCAGGCTCCAATAATCCAAGCCGGCTCTCTTTAAATGCCTGTCATCCACCGAAAATCCCAGGGGTCTGACAAGATGCAGCCTGCAGCCTGTTGCCGCACAGGTCCTTGCAATATTGCCCGTATTCTGGGGTATTTCCGGTTCAACTAATACAATATTAAGGCTCAAATTAACAACTCCTATAAGCTTATCTGATATTTAATCACAAATATATCATACAGTAACACCTAATACCCGGCAAGTATACTATATGGATTCTGCAGAAAAAAAGCAAGCTTGCTATTAAGGATAATCCAATAATAATATAGCAAAATTGCTCTCCCAATCATATTATTCCATTCTAAAGCATCAATTATGCTGTTATTGCTACGTCAACTTCTATTTTTCCTATATTATCCAATAGTAATGGTACGCAAATGGTCTTTATACCCTTTGTTGAAACTGACATATCACTGCCTACCAAAATCGTCGGAGGAGTAATATCTATTTTTATTCCGGTATTATAAAATTCTGTGGATACATTGCCCATAATCATATTTCCAAGCTCTGCTATTGCACTTTTGGCCATTTCATCAAGAGTATTCACTTCCATACCCATCATCATGGAAGAAGCGATCTTACAGGCTGTACTTTCATCCATGCTGAAAAATGCCTGTCCTTTGAATTCTCCTGCTATACCGATTATAATAACCACTCTATCAGCCGTGAAAGGCGAATCCTTTATAAATATTTGTCCCCGCGTAGCACTTACATTACAAACCATCTGCACTAAATTAACCGAAACGTTTATAAATGGATTGATATATTCTACATTCAATATTATGTCCCCCTTGTATACCGGATTTAACTATTATTCTACATAAATCTACGATATTCCTCCTATTTGTTAAATAATTAATTCCATTTGATACTGATTTTATATGTTTATCCGGAAGGTTTGGAAAATAAGAGGGAAGGCTCAACACCTTCCCCAACATCTGTACTAAATTATGCTGCTATCTGATACATAAGCATGCTGGTTTTGTTTACATCTATGAGTCTTCCGTCATCTACAGGGCTTATTGTTCCTTTTGCTTTGATTTCATTTACAAGTACATCTCTTACAGGAATGTTTGTATTATAACGGTTCTGACCGTCCTTGAACATCGTGTACTTGTCACCGCCGTCGGCCTGGAAGTCATTTGTAACTACCTTGTAGAGTTTATCATCTTCCAAAGCTGTTCCGTCGGCAAGCTTGATCTCAACTATTCTTTCTCCTGCAGGCTTAGTTGAATCGTATTTGACCATCAAGCCGGAGAATTGACCCGGGTTGAAGTCGGCAGACATAATACCATGTTCAATCGCGGCTTTGACCTGTGCGCCTGTCAGATCCATCGTGAATAATGTATTGTCAAAAGGCATTATTTCATACAGCAAGCCCATTGTTACAACACCGGCAGGCAGGTCTCTTCTCAGGCCGCCGCCGTTCTGGATAGCTATGTCGGCATTAACTTCTTTTCTCATAATATCAGTTGCCCAGTTTCCAAGAAGTGTAGTCTGAGTGTCTTTCGGGCTGTGAGGGAAGTCGGCTGTTGCATTTCCAAGTACTTCATTCTTAATTGGAGCTATAGTTTTCTGGATATATGCATACCAGCCTGTAACTCTTGAATCTTCCATTGCTTTCACAGCGCTTCCGTCCAGATAAGGAACTCTCTTGCTCACAGTTTTTGCTGCAGCATCCATGAATATATCGATATGTCCTATTGATCTGCCGTTGTAATTATTCGCAACGACAGGTATATTATTGACAAAGCCGCTTACATTGGCATGGGTATGTCCTGCAATTATTGCATCCACACCGGTAACAGCTTTGGCAAGATCAGCTGCTTCACCGGTTATTGCACCTGTTTTGCTGTCCTGTAATGCACCAAGGTGTGAAAGAACCACAATAACATCTGCGCCAGCCGCTTTAACTTCAGGTACCAGAGCATTTACTACTTCTGCCGGATTCCTGAACTCGAAAGGTGCTACCATTTCCGGCTTTGTTTTTGTTGCTGTTTCCGGTGTAACAATACCAATGATACCAACCTTGATTCCATTTTTCTCAACAATAGTATATGGTCTTATAAAATCAGCAGTTTTTCCTGTAGCTTTATCAATTAAATTTGCACCAAGATACGGGAAGTCTGATTCGGCTATTCTTGCCTTCAGTTTATCAAGTCCCCAGTCAAATTCGTGGTTTCCCAATACCATAGCATCAAATCCTGCTTCATTCATTGCCGTTACAACCGACTTGCCATAGAGAAGGTTAGAGTCGGCAGTTCCCTGGAACATATCCCCTGCTGACAGTATGAGAGTACCGTTTTTATTTGCTTTTTCTTCGTTCTTCAAATAAGCTACCAGCTTTGAAATGCCAGGATTCTTTGCATCTCCTGTCATCGCACCGTGGAAGTCATTCACAGTAATCAGGCTTATTACTGATGTTCCCTCAACTTCGCCCAGTTTAGCTACATCATCTACATTAAGCGCTCTTACATTTAATGTTCTGCCGTCCATTGATGTCGGTATGCTTATTTTGCCTTCCTTTACCTTGGCGAGTATCTCATCCTTCAGCGGATTCTCATAGTTGGCGCCTATAATATTCCAGTTGTTGTCAACTGCAGGTACGAGCTTGCCTTTGAGATTTTCCTGCACATATTTTACTATAAGATCTCTTACTCTTCCTGCATCGCCATACTCAGCAAAGGAATCATAGTATTTGTCTTCATTCTTTATGAGTTCCAGTGAAAGGAGTGTTCCGAACCTATAGTTGTTCAGTGCAAGCTTGTATATCTTGTTATCATCAATAGGCGAACCATTGAAAGTCAGGTTTACTATCCTGCTTCCTGCAGGCTTTGTAATGTCGATTTCATAGTTCACACCGGAGAACATATCATAGTTGTAGCCTCTTATATCAGCGTTGAAGCCCGGTGCAAGGTCACCTTCCTTATATGTATTATAATAGTTTGCAGACCACTCCATGTATGCCTTCAGGTTCTTGCCTGAAATATTGACACCCATAAGTGTGTTTTCATACATATATATGTTTGCTACATCTTTCTTTTTGAAGTCACCCTTTTTAAGGTTTGAATCATTTCTAAACAATGCAGCTGATGAAATCTCCGCTTTTGCATAATGCTTCTGTACAGTATTTATCAGATCTACAACTGCTGTATCTTGAACCTGTGCTGTGGCTAATGTTGTTACTTTGTCCCCGCCAGTCAGGTAGTCAACTCCGTTTACAAAATCCGCTGTGATCTCACCAACAACTTTGTTTGCCTCAGTCTGTGCAGTGTCGTGGACCCATTTGAATTCTGCAAGCATTTCTTCATCTGCAGCTACTTTATCAGTTGGCAAGTTCTTTGTTGCCACATCTTCTACTGTCCAGCCCGAAGCTGTATATGCAACATTTATGTCTGCCTTTGCAAGAGCCCAGCCGTAATTACCGGCTTCAATAAGTTTAACTCCGTTTGTTGAAGTAATATTGTCAAATTTGGCATGCTTGTGGCCGCAGAAAATAACATCAAATTCCGGACAAGCTTCGGCTATTGGAATTGCACCGTCAGTATTTCCGTATTCTGCGGTATCACCCATATGAACTGAGCCTACCAGGACATCATACTTTCCTTCAAGTTCTTTTACAACCTTTTTGGCTTCTTCAACAGGATCTTTGAATGTCAGATCCTTAAAATGTTCAGGAGTTGAAGCTTCCCATCTTGGAATATGAGGTGTAATTAGGCCAACAACAGCTATCCTTACACCGGCTTTTTCGAAAATAGCATATGGCTCTACGAATCTGGTGCCGTCTGCTTTATATATATTTGCAGCCAGAACTTTACCCTTAAAAGCCGAGATATTCTTATTCAGGAAGTCAAGTCCGAAATTGAACTCATGGTTACCCAGTGTCCAGGTATCGTATCCCATATAGTTTAAGCCCTGCATCATAGGGTGAACATCATTATTGTTGAAAATATCCGCCATGTTATCCTGAAGTGTATCTCCAATGTCTATGAGGATAGTGTTCAGATTTGCGGCTTTTTCCTGTTTTACAAGTGTTTGAATCTTTGCCATACCGGCATCTATATCCTGAGTATCAGTAGCGTATTCCCAGGGATATATTCTGCCATGAAGATCTGTGGAACCTAAGATAGTCACCGTCGCCTTGCTGCCAACTGATGGCCCGATGCCATCAATAGCTACTTCTGCCAGGACATTGCCCATGGGCAGTACCATTGAGAGGATCATGATCAGAGTAAGCAGAATGCTTAGTCTTTTGGAAACCTGTTTCATCTTCATACCCCCAAATTATATTTTAGCAGATTAACCACTGTTTGGGCTAATTTGCATGTACTTCAATTATAGCATAATTGTACCAGTTGGACAAATATCATATCACATAATCAATTATACTGTTGGGAAAAATTTGTGCTATCCTGCCCCTAAAGAAAGCCTCCATATCAGAGAGTTCATCTTTGTTGTACACATATTTGCCATAGCCGAACTGCCCATATTTGAAACGCCTGTCCTGCTCATTCATAGGTATATCATTTTCCGGAAATATCTCATTAATATTTTTCTTTGCTCTGGCTGTAAATCTATGCGAAATTATCTCAAAGCTTATACTTCTGTCCTTATATTTGCCCAGTTTGTCTTCAAGTTCATTGAGCAATTCATTATAGTCATTCTTCCATCCCTCATACAGTATGACAGGAGCTATTATAAACCCCAGCGGATAATCATGCCCTGCAATTTTCTGCGCTGCCGCAACGCGCTCTTCCATACTTGCCGTTTTGTGCTCATACTTCCTGATCACTTTTGCTGAATTGAGGCTGAACCGTACAGTAGTATGCCCGTTATGCACCGCATCAAGTATTCCTTCCACATCGGTAAATTTAGTTACGAACCTGAACCTTCCCAAAGTCTGCTTCCCAAAAAAATTGATAGTTTGCAAAAGTGAGCCTGTGTATGGCTCCACCGGTATCGGATCAGAAGTAGCTGCCCCCTCAAAATATGTAATATCCGGCTCACGTTCCTTAATATAGAAAGCCGCTTTTTCAAGTATTTCGTCCACATTCACATATACTCTCATATAAGGCTTTTTCCCTAACTGCGTATTCAGATAGCAGTACATGCACATACCCATGCAGCCCGTTGCCAGGGGCAGCTGATAATGTGCGGAGGGCTTGCAGCTCTCGAAGTCCAATGTCCGCCGCACCCCTGCCACAAGTGTGCTCTTGCCTTCGGAATATGCCTGCTGCGGCGTCTTACCCGGAATAACTGTGACTTTGTTATGGGATTTAAGGATACTAATCTCAACAGCTTTCTTGTTGAACTGATCGAAAAGCTTCTGTCCCAGGGGATACCGAAGGGCATCCTGCTCAAATAAAACTCTTTTAGGTTCAAAGGGCATATAAATAACTCCTTCTTTATTGAAATCTGATATCTGCCAAAACAAAGCAGCTCTAAATAATTATTATATGCAAAAAAAAAAATGACTTGCGTCAATTCAGTTTAATTTTACTTATCACAGGATAATGATCTGATGCATCTGTATGAATTACATCAAATTCTTTTATCTCGAATTCCTTTGAAACAAAAATATAATCTATCCGTTCACTTAAGCCTTCACTCTCAAAAGTTACCTTTTCTTCACCGTCCTCAAAGCTTGCACAGTCAGTAAGACTCTTATAAATCATAGCCAGCTTGTCCGATCTCATGTTAAAATCTCCGGCAAGCAGAAAATACTTGTCATCACCTGTTATCTTTATGATTTCTTCAATCTGCATAGCCCTTTCACTCTCATTAAGTCCCAGGTGAGTATTATATACGGATATCTTATTCCCATCAATATCCAGGCCTGCCTTTAAAAGAGTCCTTCTCTCCCCTTCGGAAGGCAGCTTGCTTACTTCATATTCTTCAATAGGATATATGCTCAATATTGCATTTCCGTATTGTCCGTTCAGAATGTTTATGCTTTTTCCAAAAGCATAATGCATGGAAAGCTTGTCCGCAATATATCCGATCTGATCCTTAAAGCCGGTTCTCACCGAGTACCTCTCCACTTCCTGAAGGGCTATTATCTCAGCTCCGGAATTTTTAATGACCTCCACTATTCCGTCCAGATCCAGTTCATTATTTTTATTTATTCCCCTGTGAATATTGTATGTCATTACTTTTATTGCAGGTATGTCGTCAGATATGCTTTCTGCATTTCCGTTCTCAATGATTTTTTTCTCCAAAGCAACAGGTACGCTTGCGCTGCTGTAATTCAGGTATGCAATAACAGATATTACTGCAGCGGCCAGAAGTAAAAGCTTTTTCATATTTTTTCTTCCTTTTCAGAATATATGTTACTTTTCACTTTGCCTGTCCATTATGTATATATTTATGTTAACATAATGAAGTAGAGCAGTAAACTAAATATTTTGAAAAGTCAATAATTACAATATGAACCTTTCTATGGCTTCTGCCACTCCATCCTCCTGGTAATCCCCCGTAATATGGTCCGCAGCGCTTTTCAATGACTCCTCCGCATTTTCCATAGCAATCCCAAGACCTGCGTATTCGATCATACTTATATCGTTTTCATTGTCTCCAATGGCAATTATCTCTTCTCTTCTGATTCCATACAGCTCTGCAAGCCTTTTAACAGCATTACCCTTTGTAACTCCCCTGTTCATCACCTCTAGGTTATCCTTCATTGACTGGCTTGCCGACACAATCCCTGATGCTTCTATATCATTCCTCAGACCCTGCAGCTTTCCGCTGTCTTTATCCACCACAACCGCCTTGAGGATTTCAACCGGTTCCTGCACTATTGCTTTTTCAATATTATCAACAATTTTTATCTTTACCTGGTCTTCCTCCCCCAGATATTTGTTCCATTCAGTATACCGCAGTGATACGTTCACAAGCTTCTCGGCATAAATTGTATCCTCAGTGAAAAAGTGGCAGAACAGATCATATTTGTGGGAAAGCTTTATCATTTCCTTTACCGCTTCCACTTTCAAGATATCCTTATAAATGGTCCTCTCGGTATCCTCCGGATTATTAAAGGCAGCCTCTCTTATTATAGCCCCGTTGCTGGCTATTATAGGAGTGCTCACTCCCAGGAGCTTTGCATACACTCTTGCAGAAGTATATATCCTGCCTGTTGCAACTACCATATGTACTCCCTTTTCAATTGCCTTCCTCACAGCCTCCCTGTTTCTTTCGGAAACCTTCTTCTCTTTGTTGAGAAGCGTATAGTCCATGTCCGTCACCAGCATCTTATACTTCAGATCTTCTCTGTGCATTATGATCTCCTCCAAATTTCCTCTTTAGTTTGTAGGGGCGATTCATGAATCGCCCCTACCCCGGAACCTCGTATCTCGTATCCCGTATCTTATTTCCTTATATACAGCACGCCGACCGTTTTGGGTCCGCAGTGGCTTGAAATCACACATCCGGCATCAGTTACTATTATTTCTGCTCCTTTTATTTCCTTTTGCAGTATCCCCTTCAACAGCTCCGCTTCCTCCGAATCCATGGAATGGGTTATAAATACTCTCTCCCTCATTATGGAGTCCTTGTCAGCCAGTACATTTTCCAGCATATTACTGCGGGCTTTCTCTCTCCTGCCCCTTATTTTATCCTCAAGAAACATTTTTCCATCCCTGACCGAAACAACAGGTCTTATGTTCAAAAGACCACCTATGAAGCTTTCAAGGGCAGTACATCTCCCGCCTTTATGCAGATAATCCAGTGTATTTATTATGAACCTTGTTCTCACCCTTGGCGCCAGTTCTCTTATCTTCGCTGCAATCTCCCTTACATTCATTCCGTCCCCGGCATAGTCCACCGCTTTCATCACAAGTAGCCCTATTCCCGTTGAAAGGTTTTGTGAATCCACTATTTCAATTTTACCTTCGGGAAACTCCTGTGCTGCAATGGCTGCATTCTGCAAAGTGACTGAAATTCCGGATGAAAGACCTATGTATATTATATCCTCTCCATTGTCGGTATATTTCTTAAAAATCCTTTGAAAATCCAGCGGTGAAGGTGCCGAAGTCTTGGGTAGTGTGTTTGTTTCCTCTACCTTCCCATACAATTCCTCTGTGCTTATATCAATTCCGTCTCTGTAGGATTTTTCTCCAAAGACCACATAAAGCGGCACAATTGCAATACCATGCCTTTCAATGAGCTCAGAAGATAAATCACATGTACTGTCCGATATCACTCTCACTGTCCCCACTTTTTGACCCTCCTGCATAATTATTCTAATCCATTATATTTTATATCAATGCTATATATTTTCATAACCAGAAAGTATATAGCAAATTGACCAAAAAACAAAAAAAACCGGGTTAAACCCGGTTATCTTGACAATTTGGTGCGCGAGGCGGGATTTGAACCCGCATCGTACGCCAAGGATGTTTATGGCCTTTCTAATCCTTATATCTCAAAGCCATATATCTGAATTCCTCGATGCTTACCGCACCCTTTTTCTGTGTGCTTAATTTTTTTACTTCATCTAGCAGGCTATCAATTTTATCATCAGGCAGTTCCATGTTTATTTGTTCAAGGGCATATTCGATAGATCTTTTACCGCTCTTTTTGCCTAGGGAGACATCTCTTTTCCTGCCGACTACCTCCGGTGCATAACCTTCGACGGATGGAGGATAAGCCAGCATTTGCGCCACTACCAGTCCGCTTTCCCGAGTGAAGACCATATCTCCGACTACAGGACGCATTGGTGATACCGGAACTTTGGTTATTTCTTCAACAAGCTTGCTTAAGCCATACAGTTTATCCAGCTTGAGATTGGTCTTAATACCGTAAAGGCCATGAAGCGCTATGGCGAGCTCGGCTATATCAGCGTTGCCGCTCTTCTCACCAAGACCATTTACGGTAACATGTGCGGAATCCGCACCTTCTTTCAAGCAACCCAAAGTACAGGCTACTGCAAGACCAAAGTCATTATGGCAATGAACTGCTACAGGAACATCTACCCATGACTTGACCAGCTTCGTTAAATAAGCCATAGCCTCCGGTGTAGCAACTCCCAATGTGTCAACAAGTACAATTTCATCTGCCCCACAGTCTTTTACTGCAGTCTGATAAGCTTTTCTGAGAAACTCCGGATTGGCACGGGTAGCATCTACAGCAAAAAAGGCTGTATAGAGGTTTTCCTGTTTAGCAGCGCTTACTGCATCACGAATCCTCTTCAGTACTACTTCTTCTGAAGCATCCCATGCCTTCATTTTCTGAGGGCTTGTATAGGTTTCCAATACTGTATGCTTTACCCCAGTTTCTACAATTATTTTAACATCGTTCACAACACAACGGCCAAAGCCCCAGATTTCGGGTCCCTTAACTTCTTTCACAATATTTGCTACTGCAATTCTGTCCTCTTCACTGCTTGCTGCAAAGCCTGCTTCAATACGGTCTACGCCGGCTTCCGCCAGCTTCTTGGCAATTCTGAGCTTGTCCTGTGCATTAATGCTCACACCGATACTCTGTTCGCCGTCACGGAGAGTTGTATCGTAAACCTTGATTTTTTTCATGCCTTTCAGCTGTTTTTTCACATCCGGCATTTCATTGTAATTACTGAGCCAAAAACCTTCCCTTTTCATATTATACTTCCTCTCTTAATTCAAATATTAAAAACTTCTATGATAGAAGAAATCGACAATTTTCACATATTAGCTTTAATCAAATCTATACTATTCTGCTTTTAAGCTCCTTACCTTCCAATGCATCAATAACAGCTTGAGCCACAAATTCACTGGTCAGGCTCAAAGCTCCATCTGTGAACCCTCCCATATGAGGAGTAACAATAACGTTTTCCAGCTCCAAAAGCGGCGATTTTACAGGCGGCTCACTGGAAAACACATCTATCCCCGCACCTGCAATCTTACCTCCTGATAAAGCTTTGTACAAGGCAGCCTCATCCACAACTCCGCCTCTTGCCGCATTTATCAGATAAGCTGTGGGTTTCATCAGCTTCAGCTGATCAGCTCCAATGAGATTCCGGGTCTCTTCCATTAGTGGAACATGAAGGCTGACAAAATCAGATTCTTTGAGTATTCCATCAATATCTGAATAAATAACTCCATTAGCATCTGCATATTCTTTACTCCAATATTTATCAAATGCTAGAACTTTCATGTTAAACCCTTTGGCTCTCTGTACAACACTCTTCCCAATAACTCCCAAGCCAATGACTCCGAGTGTTTTACCCCAGACTGCTTGTCCAAAAACCTTCGGCCATTCCCCTGCCCGGACCTGACTGTCAGATTTCGGAATCTTTCTGGCTAATGATAGCATTAAGCCGAAAACCAGATCGGCAACCGCTTCTCTGTTAGTCCCAGGTGCATTCAAAACAATAACGCCTTGCTCTTTTGCAGAATTAATATCAATATTGTCGACGCCTATCCCATGCTTTGCTATAACCTTCAATCCCGGTGCGGATTTGATTATTTTCCTGGTTATTGGTTCAAGTCCAGTAATAATAGCAACAACATCATCCAGGCAACCGAAAAGCTCATGTTCACTCACTACTGATTGTTTTGGCCTGACAATACCTAATCCGTAATCCTCAAGAATTTTTTGAGCTTTTATGCTGTACTTTGCAAAAGATGCATTAGTTACTAAAATCTTTTTCATTCTTATTACCTTCTTTCATTTTATTTAAATCTTTAACAGGCTATCATGTTGTGCTGTAGCTCAAAATGCTTGCAATAAAAAAGATGCTACTTAATACTCATTGCAAAATACAACTGCCCTCAAAACATTTTCCAGCCTTTGATCCATTATTTCAAATGCCCTGGACACTTCACTCAATGGGAACTTATGAGTAATCATAGGTTCAATCTTAAGCTTCTTTTGTTCCAATAGACTTACTGCTTTCGGATAAAATTCGTATCCTCCCTTTGTTCCAACAATGGAAATTTCTTTACTGTAAAATTCTTTTTGAGGTAATCCGTCTATTTTATTGAAAGAAGTCCCAAACTGAACAATTCTTCCTCCTTTTTTAACCAGTCTCACACAGGATAATAGACCTGACACAGTCCCGGAAGCCTCTATACAAACATCAAATCCGATGTTTTCCGTTCTTTTCAGAAGTTTCTTTTCCCAGTCCTGATCCTGCTTTATGTTTGCGGTATAGTCCACCCCAAGCTCCTGTGCTAATTCCAGTCTGGAGTCTCTTGTTGCAACCATGACCACATCTCTTGCACCGGCCAGTTTGCATAACTGCAGCATAGTCAAGCCACTGTAACCCGGTCCGATGAGCAGCACACTATCTCCCAGCTTTACTTCCGAACGATGCAATGCTCTTAATGCAGTAGCAGTTCCTACTACCGATTGAGCTTCTATTGAGGATACATTTCTGCTGATTTTAAGCAATATATTTTCCGGCACAATTATATATTCCGCCAAGGAGCCATCTATAGTCCTGCCCAGCATATTAGGTGCTTCGCAGTATGAAGGCATACTTTTATAACACCAGTGGCATTTATTGCAGCCCCAGCTTGCCTGTGAGACAACATAATCACCGGCTTTTACCTTGCTGACCTCATCTCCTATGTCTGCTACAGTACCATTATACTCATGCCCTAATACAACATTCTCCTTAGCCGCATAGTCCCCGCGATAAACAGAAACATCAGTGCCGCAGATTCCTACACAATCAACCTTTACCAGCACCTCATTCGGTTTTAGCCCTGAGAGTGTAACATCAATGATATCAAATTTCTTTGCTTCCCTTAATATACTAGCTTTCATATTGGGTCACCCCTTCTTAATAATTACTTAAACGTCACTTTAATGATTTTATGCCCATAAAATAATTTGTTGTAATTGATAAGATTATCACTATGCCAACCTTTATATCTGATGCAATTCAATATATTTTTCAATTTATAAAAATAGTTTTTCTAATTGGATTATTTGAATATCATAAGAAAAATAATACCTGTAATAACAATAATAGCGCCAATAAATGTTCTTACTGTCAAAATCTCCTTCTTGCCAAATATAATTATGCTCCATAACATTGTGAATAGTGATTCTGAGGTAGTAATGGAATTTGCATAAGATACAGATATGTATTTCAGTGATATAAACATACTAAACATTGCGATACTCGAAAAAATACCGGATAAAAAGTAATCTCGGTTTATATTTTTTATAGCCTCCGACAGTTCATTTCCCTTTCCTTTAATAATTTGAAATATTGCAATTGAAAAAAAAGCAGCCATAGAACCCACACATGCACCTATAATTGAGCTTGAAACATAAGTTACGCCTAGCTTTCTAAACACATTTCCAATTCCTAATAAAAAGCCGGATAATAGACCTAATGCTATTCCTTTTTTCGGCATAGAAATAATGCTGCTGGCCACATATAGGACTGAAGTTTTATCTGAATGGTCTCTGCTCATAGTTTCAAGGGAAATGAATAATATACCGGCAATAACAATAGTTGTGAATACCAAGGCTTTCCCGCTCAGGACTTCACCTAGTATTACGATTCCTCCGACAATTGCATACATAGGTGAAGTTATTTTAAATATACTAGCCCTTGAAACTCCAATATAGGAAATAGCCGAAAAAAATGCTCCCCTGCTTAAAAAGCTGATAAGAAATCCTGCAATTCCAAAGAATACAAGGCCTGAAACGTTTATATCTATACTATGACCAGGAATAAGGTATATAAATAATATCGTGAAATTAAATATGTTATTAATAAAAAGAATAGTATATAGTCCTGTAAATCTATCAATATCCTTGTGTTCCATGGCTTTTGAAGCAAACACATTACCTAAGCCACAGCTTGCACCAAACATTAAAGCAAATAACTGTCCCAAACTCCAGACCCCCAATTAAGAAGTATCGGATAAATGGTTTTCTAGCAATGACTTATTAAGTCAGTTTTTTTGCATTGCTCATCAAAACCTATATACAAGTTATCACAAATTAGCTCCTGAACAGTTATGATCATTTTGGGTCCGGCTACGGCATCAACCAGATGTCCGCCGTAAATTGCCGGTACACCGCCTTCGTCCCGCGCTGCGGAACAATGCAAATGAATCATCTCTTGTTCGCCGTTATGGTAAAACCAACCGATAAGTGAAGTGCTCTCCATTGGCTGATTACATTCAAAGCTTACCAGATTGCTTTTTTCAATCGGATAGCTTTGAGGTGCTTCTTTTACATTACGAAAAGCAGCGCTTTTCAGAGCACCACAACTACCAATTACAATACCGTAGTGGAGATTGTTTTCAGCAATAACCTCATGAAAAGCATCAAATATATTCGCACCAATATTAACTTTAAACTGAATAACCCTCCCGACAGTAAGCGTAGTCATCCAAGCTAAATGTTTATACATCATACCGCCTCCATGCAAATCATAGTTAATAGTAGTAGAATGTTAGCATCAGCGATAATCTACCGATAGCTTTGTATCGGTAGATTCCGCCCATTCAACATTTTTAGAAATAATACCATGTTTACTTATTGGAAACAACAGAGTAACCGGTCTTTTCAATACTGGGAGCACCAGCAAAAAAGCACCATAACTCTATCGGTTCATTGGGGTCTACGCTCTTCAAGCCATGTACAACACCTCTCGGAGTGAAAACAACATCTCCGGGTTTTACTTCATATTCCTGATCTCCGGATACCCTAATCCCACGTCCTCTCAAGTAAACAGTATACTCTTCAGCATTATCATGTTTGTGCAGTTTATGTTGTGTACCATGGGGAAAAACAGCATAACCAAGTGAACCTATAGTTGCTCCCATGGTTTTATCATCGATAAGCCATCGCATATTAAATCCATCCCAGCCATCCTCAGCCTTGAGACCTTGATCGGGTTTTCTAAACTCAACCCTGGTCCTAAGCTTGAAACTACTGTCTGCTTTTTTAATATTCTCGGGTTCGGCAGCAAGCGAATATCCGGTTTTCTCTACATTGGGTGCTCCGGCATAAAAGCACCATAACTCAATAGGCTCATTGGGATCAAGGCTTGTGATGCCATGAACCTGCCCTCGCGGTGTAAAAAGAATATCCCCGGCTCCTACCTCACATACCTGATCTCCGCACACTCTTTTTCCCCGTCCGCGCAGGTATATTGTTAATTCCTCCGCATCTTCATGTACATGAAGCTTATGCTGGGAACCCGGAGGGAAAAAGGCATACCCTAAAGAACCCAATGTAGCTCCCATAGATTGTTCATCAATAAGCCATTTAATATTAAATCCGTCCCAGCCGTTTTCAGGCAGCAAGCTAGAATCTGGATCCCTATATTCGACCCTTGTTTTATAACGTATTCCCTGTGGATCCGTTGCAATTGGTCTTGTCATATTTATCCTCCTTAAAACTATCAACGGGATTTGTTTTTGCATATATCGATGAAATCTTTAATAGCTGCTCTTAAAGGATATTGTGGTGTAAAATCAAGTTCTCTTTCTGCAAGTGCGTGACTTGTATATGGAGTAGCCTTGTTCACAGCTTTGCCTGGTTCGTATGATACCTTTACTTCCGGTAATAATTCCTGAACCAATGCGTATATTTCAGACCCTGTGTATATCCTTTCTGAGCAAATATTATATATCCCTGATTTGAAATGGGGTATATCCATGCACTTGAGAATAACTCCGGCAGCATCCTTTACATAAAGCAAATTGTTCAGATGATCACCCAGCGGAAAAACGACATCCTCCCCACCTGCAGCCTTTTCAATCAAATCACAAAGATAAGTGTTGGAACCCGATACCCTGCCATATCCAAATACTGTAGAAAATCTCAGTCCAACTGCATTAAGCTGCATATTTTCTCTGTAGAACTGTGCAATGCTTTCACAAAACAGCTTACATGCGCCATAAATGGTCTCCGGGCTTTTGGGAGCCTTCTCATCAACCCATACCTTTTCTCCATAAAACTGTTCGGTTCCATAAGCTTGAACAGAACTAGCCCATATTACTTTCTTAATGCCATTTCTTGCGGCTACATCAAATACATTTACTGTTCCATCACAATTTACCCTTATAGAAGTGTATGGCGACTTATTTGTCTCGCTTAACAGGATGAAAGCTAAGTGTATTATACCGTCAATGTTATATTTTCCCACAATTCTTTGTAGTTCTTCCCTGTCAGTAACATCACCCTGTTCCCATATAATATTTTTCATGTCACTGTCAGCTGGTCGTGCCTTCTTATCAAACACCACAAATTGTTCAGGCCGTGATTTCAACTCATTCAATAAATATGAGCCTACAAATCCCGACCCTCCGGTAACCAACCAGTTCATATGCCTCAAACCTCCTCTGTTCTTTCCGTCTAGTCGCCATCACCTGGAATCAGCATTGCCTTTACTACCTTACGATCGATAGCCATTTCAAAAGCTTCCAATGCTTCCTCCAAGGAAAATCTTCGAGAAATAAAGCTGCTAAATACTTGGGTATTGGCTCTTACAAGTGAGAGGCCCCGTTCCCAGGTAATAGGTCCTTCATGTATTCCTATCATGGTTAAATCAGCCCTATTGAATTTTGTGATATCTATGGGTACTGGAGAATGATGAACCGCCAATGAGACCAGTTTTCCGCCCGGTCTAAGCATTAATAAGCCCTGACCTACTGCTGCTCCAACACCAGCAGCTTCAAAGACTAAGTCTGCTCCTTCTCCACCGGTAAATCTATTTATGGCCTCAACAGGATCCTCTTCATCTGCTTTTACCAGGCAGGTAGCCCCCAGTTTTTTTGCCAGCAGCAGGCGTTCCTCGTCGCCTTTTGTCCCAATGACCGCTATTTCCGTAGCTCCTGAGAGTTTAGCTGCAGCCAAGGTAAGTAACCCAATGGGACCAGGTCCCATAAATACAACCTTATCCCCTATAGTCAATCCTGACCGTTCCACTGCATTAGAAGTGAGTACTACAGGCTGTACCAGCGCCCCCAATTCAAAAGATACATCATCTGGTAAATCAAGACAATTAACAGCAGGTACTACAACATAGTTGGCAAATCCACCATTTCTGCGTAAACCTATAGCATGTGGCCGGCAAACCTGGCATAAATAAGAACGGTTCGAAAGACAGCTTTTACACTTCCCACATGGTACAATATGTTTACATACCACCCTTTGTCCAATATGTAGTGTTGAAACGCCTTCTCCCAGTTGGACTATCTCACCGGCAAACTCATGTCCTAAAACAACAGGCATAAGTTTTTCCATCCATTCATAACCCGCTGACCACTTGTATATATGAATATCGCTGCCGCATATTCCAGCTGCTCTAACCTTGATAATTACTTCACTTGAGCCCGGTTGGGGAATTTTTATTCTGCCTATTTCAATGCCCGGCTCGGGCTTCACTTTCATTACCGCTGAGGCAAGAAATTCACTCATATTATGCACCTCTATATCATTTCTTCTTAGAAGCATTCTCTACCAGCACATAGCCGGTGTTTTCAAAACTTGTAGCACCCTCTCCTGAATATATACAGAGAGTTTCAACAGGTTCCATGGCGACATGCGAATGTATAACTCCCTTAGGGATAAACATAACATCCCCAGCTTTTATCTCAATCTCTTCATCCCCTATCCGCTCAATTGCGCGTCCTTTCAGCATTACTATCAATTCTTCCGCATTAGTGTGGTAATGGAGACGGTGTTCACCACCAGGACTTTTCTTTGTGTAACCTACTGCACATGAAGTTACAGGAAATTTATCATCAGTAATAAGCCATGTTAATTCCATTTCAGTAAAACCTTTTTCGTTGTTAAGTGTGCTATCAGGTGTCAGCTCTTTAGGATTTGCAACACATTTCATGATTTTTCCCCCTTTTCTTAATTCTAGCTACATCCATTCCATAACTGGTTTTTTAATATGCCAGTCACCGTATTTTTGAGTCCTGTTGGAGATTTGCCTACTCCAACAGGACCTAGTTTATTCCTATTATAATTCTACTTTTCCTGATAAACTTTTTGTGCACCTTTATGCCAGACACTATCATCGATGCCAAGTTTATAATTATCCCAATTCAACAAATCAACATATTTAAATGAGCCTGTAATTTCATCCTTGCTGTTCATAATTGTCTTCACCACTTTATAAACAAAATCTTCAGGCAGCACCTCGGTATTTACGATAAAGACACCAGGTATCGAAAGTGTCTCCACCGGTTCTCCCACCCCTTTGAAGGAGCCGGATGGAATTTTTGCAGCGACTAGGTAAGGGTACTCTTTATTTATTGCATCAATTACATCACGAGCTACAGGCACTGGCCTTAATGGCATACTCAGTTCAGCTTCCATTGCGGCAGCGTGAGGACATTCACCTGTAAATAATCCCACATCCAGATGTTTATCCTTTAGCAATGTCGCTACTTCGTTAAAATTAACAAAGCTTACATTTCCTCCTGCAGCTCTTACATCATCATAGGATTTTCCGTAGTGATCCAGAACAATTCCCCACACCAAGTCGGGACCGCCACCACGAGGGCTTGAACCAAGCCTTTTATCGAACATATCTTCGATAGACTGAATCTTACTATCTTGTGGTACCAAGAACTGACAGTAACTAGTCATAAATGCGTTAGTCATTTGCAGCTTAGTCATTTTCTTATCGTCATATACACCATTACGCGCGTCATATACAATATTGGCATAAGCCAGACCCATTTGTGCATTTATTCCTTCTTCAATAGTCCTACAGTTCGCCAGGGATCCACCTTCAATAACAGTTACATTTAGACCTTTAATATCACGCATTAATATTTCAGAGACCTTAACCATTAGCGGATACCACGGCCCACCCATAATACCTGCTGCTATTGTCACATTCTTAGGCCAGTTTTCCGGATACTTTTCTTCTACTGCTGCTTCCTGTTTAGTTTCACCTGTTACTTCCTGTTTTGCACCAGCACAGCCGGCAACATTTACTAGTAACACTACGATGAGGAATAGAGCTGTTAATTTACGTAATTTCATCTGCAAGAAACCTCCTTCCCTTAATAGACCCAAAACTCTCCTTTTTTTCAATCGCCCTCCATATCTTATATCATTTCAAAACTCCCCCTTCCACTTATCCGTTTTCCAACTCTTTATTGCATATTTTTCAGGCTTTTGCTATGAGATTTTAAGGATTTGTTTGTAATAAGGTAAACGGCCAGAAGTGTTAAGATACCAAGGGCATCAGTAAGTAAACCCTGATCTATCAATAGTAATGCGATAAAGAACACAATCACCCTGTACGCCATACTAAGTTTGCACTTGCCTAAGAAACCAACTAAGCCTGACGCAAGTGCAAATGTACCTATAAGTGACGTTATTACTGACCAGACTATCTGTACGAAAGAGCCATCCAGTAAAAGAGTAGGACTATATATAAACATAAACGGGACAATTAAACCTGCTGCCGCCATTTTAAACCCTACCCACCCGGTTTCCCACAGCCCGCTCCCTGCTATAGCAGCTGCTGCATATGAAGATAATGCTACAGGCGGAGTAATTGCAGACATCTGGCTTAAATAGTAAGCAAATAGGTGAGCCGCCATAATAGGTACACCCAACTTAACTAAAGCAGGGGCAATAGTTGAAGCAACTATGATATATGCTGCGACTCCCGGCATTCCCATTCCCAGGATCATAGCAGTTAATCCTGTCAGCACTAAGGCGAGAATCAACTTCCCCTGAGCCAAAATCATTACCACAGCTCCTAACTTCACACCAAGCCCAGTCAAAGAAATCATACCGACAATTATACCTGCAGCAGCACATATAACAGAGATAGACACCATACTTGTGGCACCACTTTCCAATGCGAATAAAAATCGTTGCCATGTCAACCGGTCTTCCTTCTTGATAATAAACAAAACAACAAGAAGCAGTGTCGATATCAGTGCCGCCCTTGAAGCTGAAGCCCCTGATACCAGCATATAAATAAGTGCAATAAGCGGAAACAAAAGAGGCCAGGTGCTTTTCATAGTCTTACCAAGATCCGGGATTTCTTCTGGGTTTAAAGGATTGAGTCCCATCTTGGCTGCCTCGAGATGAGTCATCCAGAATACCGAAGCAAAATATAGCACAGCTGGTATAGCAGCGTATATAATTATCTTCCCATATGGAATACCCGTTATTGCAGCCATTATAAAGGCTGCCGAACCCATAACGGGAGGCATTAGTATTCCCCCTGTAGAAGCAGCCGCTTCTACCCCAGCTGCAAACTTTGCTTCATAACCTACCTTTTTCATCATGGGGATTGTAAAAGACCCTGTAGTAACCACATTTCCCGGTCCACTGCCATGAATTGTTCCCACCAGCGCACTGGCAATAACAGCTGCCTTAGCTGGGCCTCCACGCTGTCTACCAGCGATGGCATAGGCAACCAGGGTAAAGTATTCCCCAGCCTTTGTATGGATTAGGAAAGCTCCGAAGATTATAAACATTATAATGAAATCAGCAGCAGCTGCAAGTGGAACTCCAAATATACCTGCACTAGAATTATAGATTTGATCACAGATCTTTGCTATCGTGAAATTGGGATGACCTAAATAACCCGGTAGCATATAACCGAAGAAGCCATATAGAAGAAAAATTCCTGTTACTATAACAACTGCCCACCCACACTTCCGCCTAACAGCCTCTATAACAAGTCCTGTTATGATGAAAGCAACTACCTGATCGGCAGTATTGGGCATTCCTCCACGGTATACAATATCCGAATAATTTATAACTGAATAGGCTCCCACCCCTATAGTTGCAAATAAGCAGATTAAATCCCATATACTATACTTTACTTTCTTTAGTGCTTCTTTCTGGTTAGGAATTAAAAAAACAAGTAATAGTATTAAGGTGAGGTGTATAGAACGTTGCCGCCAGGCTTCCAAAACCCCGAAACCCGATAAATACATATGAAACAAGCTGAGAGATATTGCCACGATAATAAACAGCCATATAATTACACGGGTGTAAGGATCTCTTTTATATGGAGATTTCAGCAGTTCCTCAAGCATTAGTTTATATCCTCCCTTATGTATATTTTTTGTATTGCAAATCTCTTAAGGTCTTTTTATTTGAATTACTTATAAAACTTTTCCCCGAGCATTAATATCAGAAAGCAAACTACACTTCCTCCTGTAAAATTATCTTAGCAATTCATCACAATATGGGTGTCTTGACAATATTTCATTTCCTGTTTCAGTTACAAGAATTGTATCTTCTATACGTACTCCACCGCCACCTGGAACGTTCGGTACCAAGATAGCCGGCTCACATGAGAAACACATTCCGGGCACAAATTCGAAAACATCTCCACCTGTAGCAGCTATTTCACCGATAAGCGGTGCTTCAAGTCCCGATACACCTATGGAATGTCCTAGTACTCCGTGGAAACCCCACTCTTCAAAACCATGCTTTTTGATAACATTACGTGCAGCAATATTTACTTCTTCATTAGTATGTCCCGGCTTAAGCAGTTCGTGTACAGTCATCATCTCTTCGTAAACTGCATTATAGATCCTTTTCTGCATATCACTTGGCTTGCCATGTATTACTGTTCTTGTGAAGTCTGAAAAATATCCGTTGAAGCAGCCACCCAAGTCCATGAATACCAAATCGCCGTACCTTATAGTTCTGTCTGAAGCAAAACGGTGCAGTGGAGCTGTTTCTTCTCCCGAGGTTACTATAAGGTTACACTGTGGTACTTCCATACCGAATGAGTAGAAGACTTTCATAACTTCGGCCAATACTTCACAGTTTCTAACACCAGTCCTGATGTTATCAATTGCTGTCTGCATACCGATTTCAGCAATTCTGGAAGACTGTTTCAACAATTTTATCTCTTCGGCGTTTTTAACTGCTTTAGCTTCTATAACACAAGCGTCTCCATCAACAACTTCACAGCTTGGAAATGCTGCTTTGAGTTTTTCAAGCATAACGAAAGTACCGGCATCAGCACCAATTCTTCCGGTTGTAAAGCCTTGCTCTTTAAGGGTCTCTACAAATTGTTTTATCATCGTATCAACAATACCCGGCTCTTCCATTGTCCCACATGGCTTTATTTCCTCTGGCTTCATCCATGTCATGACGTGCCGGCAACGTGGTGCGTCTCCGCTGGTAACATAAAGAGCCGGTCTGCTTGTCTGGGTCATCATTGATGCATTTCTGGATAAGAAGCTTATTGGCCACCAGAGAGGCCTCATATTGGTCATATACCTAATGTTTTCAGCTCTAAAAGTTATTAAGGCATCCAGATTATGCTTCACCATTGTCTGACGTAACCGCTCCGTACGCATTTCACGCATTTTCACAAAATCTACTCGATCAACCCAATCTACTGAAAAATTCATATTTTTCTCCTCCTTAATTAATAATTACATGACTACATTCATAAAAGTGATTTGCGAACTATTTTAGTACAACTATCTACATTTGCAATATCCATGCCAATCAAAATTACTATGATTCCAGTAATTATTAATACCATTTGGCCACGTTTGGCGGCATTTGGTCGTCAAACGTGGCCAAACACTTTATATAGAAGCTGCACCCCTTTCAAGTTGGTTTATTACAACTCTGCCCATATCTTTTATATATGTACCGTCTCCGGTTTTTGATTGAATCAAGTCAAATTCCTTCAGCGTCAGAAGATATCTTTTTATCTGGCTTTCACTCATGCTAATGCCGGACTTTTTAAGTTCTTTGCATAAGCGTTTCCGTGTCCATTTAAAAGGAGGAGAATCAAGGGTTTTAAGGATATGAATAAAATTTGATATTTGACTGTACTCTTCCAACCTATGGATAATCTTTTCGGCAGTCGTATCTTTAGCTGCTGCTGTCTTGTTGATTTTATTCCGCATAATATCCAAGAGCTCTACTTCCCAATTCATATTGAGTTGGATAAAGTTAGCCATATATTCTGCCATATTTCGCAATTCCCTTACATTTCCAGGCCATTTATAGTATTCAAGCTCCTTTCTCAAATCATCTGGAAACAACTCCAGATCAACATGAAACTGATTTTTAAGAATACTTATAAATAAAGGGAAAATATCCTCTGCTCTCTCTCTAAGAGATGGAATCCTGAGAGGGAGCACACTTAAGCGGTAATATAAGTCCTGACGGAACGCACCCTCATTTACCATAGCCTGAAGATCCCTGTTTGTTGCCGCTATAATCCGGATATCTACCGGTATAACCTGTGAACCTCCCACAGGAAGTATCTGGCGCTCTTGAATAACTCTCAATACCTTTTTCTGTATGCTGATAGTTGCATCCCCAATTTCATCCAGGAAAATAGTGCCTTTGTGGGCCATTGCGAATAATCCGCGTTTTCCCCCCTTTTTTGCTCCGGTAAAGGCGCCCTCTTCATAACCAAACAGCTCCGACTCGCACAGGCTTTCGCTGAGGGCTGCGAAGTTTACGGCAACAAAGGCTTCACCTGATCTTTCCGAGGCATTATGTATAGCCTGGGCAAGAAGCTCTTTACCCGTACCGCTTTCCCCCTCTATCAATATAGTCGAATTACTTTTGGCAAACTGCTGGGCTTTCATTATAAGCTCCTCCATTACCTTGGACTTGTGTAATATATCAACAAACCTATATTCAGCAACAAGTCCCCTCTCATGCAAGGAGAATCGGTAACTCTTTTCTATTCTTTCAATGATTTTAATATCTTCGATAGTTATGATTGTTCCGAGGTCTTTACCGAAGCCGCTATTATTAATTTCTATGTGACAATTTTTCCCATTGATTGAATAAAAAAAATCCTTCCCGGAAGATTTGCCTTTTTCAAGAATGCTTTTGATATGGGATGAAGCGTTATCCTTAATGCGGAGAAGCTGTTGAGCCTTAAAATTATAAAAGGATATTTTGTGATTCTGGTCCAATAAAACAATCCCCGACTTGAATATATTAAGCAACTGCTGCAGTTTTTCGGTTAGAAACAAATTTTTGCTGTATTCCTGCGAGTAATAATATAAGAGCTGCAAAGAAGGGCGAAAGAAAGCTGATGTGAGGGTATGCTTAACATTCTCATATATCTTCAATTCCATTGATATTTCTATGCAGGTATTGATATCTATCGGCCGTATTCCCAGATCTATTATTTCGATTTCCCATTCCGGTATCAGCTGTTTCTCACCAAAGGTAACAACATATTTGCAGTCTTTGTTCCATGACTCCATCCCCGGATAATAAGGATAGAATTGAATATGAGATATTCCAGTTCCTATCAACTGGTCAATTGCTTTTGATGCAGTATCGTATAGCTTATTAACCACAAGCACCGAAGACCCTTCAGGAACTTCATACAATTTACTCACTGTTTCTATATTAACAATTCTGTCTGCAAATATAGTTTTTGTCCCTGGCTCTATAGAATTTAACGCAATATCTTTAATTGTATGGCTTGTTACCACAACCAACATATCACTTATCTTCGAACCCGGCACCAATTCCTCAAAACAAGTACTTTTGATGTCAACCATGTCACCGAATATCTCTTTTAACTGCTTTTGAGTTGCTATTGCGGTATTAGCCGTTAGAGAAAGAAGAGTCATTGACAGCACTTTAACGCACCTCCCAAGTATTCTAAATTTACATAATAGTCTAATAATATTTTAGCATCTTTTGGATATAATTGCATATTTTTGTCGAAGTTTGTATAAATATATTATGAATCTGCTATTTGTATAACTTGCAAGTAACATAAAAACAGCAATAAGCAGATTGAATAATATAAAAAAAGGCAATAAAAAAAGAACCATAGCTTTTGCCATAGTTCTTTATCTTGACAATTTGGTGCGCGAGGCGGGATTTGAACCCGCACGTACTTGCGTACACTAGACCCTGAATCTAGCGCGTCTGCCAGTTCCACCACTCACGCCAACGAAACTATTATATCACGTTAAGTTTTTGATTTCAACATGTTTTTTATGCATTTATCTTCCAATTATATACAAGCTTACAACAAATTTTACAAACCCGGCTTTGAGAAGCGCAAGACGCTTGACATCCTTTCTGAATATCTCCAGCGATCTTCGTTCTTCGGAGCTCAGCTCATAGTCGCTGTACCTTATCCTTTCCAGCATCACAATTGTATTGGAAATATCGGAAAACCTTTCCTCATAATAAGATTTGATCCTTTTCAGAAATTCCCGTAATGTCTCCTCTTTATTCATTTCAAAGCCTGCACGTCTCAGATACCATATTATATCCTCAAGATAAGCCATGGCAAACCTGCGTCCTTTTGCACGTCCGAGATTTATTTCCTTCATTATCCAACGGATATACTTATATGCAACTCTTACAGCCAACAATATCAATAGAACAAGCAATAGGGTATTTCCAATACTGAAGCTTCTTTCACCACCGGTCTGGTACATATCCTCAGAAACTAATTCCTCTCTGTCCTCTATTTCCCTCCTGTCTCTTGAAATACCGGTCATGTCAATGTTTATTACTGCTGTATCATCTACTGAGGCGGACATATTCTCTTCTGCAGTTGCCCGGGGTTCAGCAAACCTGATCACGGGATACTGCGGAGTAGGCTCAAAAGTTACCCAGCCATAGTCGTCAAAATACACCTCCACCCAGGCATGAGAATCAGTACCTCTGACCTCCCATTTTTCATCACCCTCATATGTGGCTACAAAGCCTTCCACATACCTGCAGGGTACATCAGAGGCTCTTAGAAGCACTGCCATGGAGGTAGCGAAATAAGTACAATAGCCTTCTTTTCCTTCAAAAAGAAAATGGTCTGTGAATTCTGCCTTGGAAGGCAGCCTTGGAGGATTATATGTGTACTTGTAATTTTCGCGCAGGTATTTCTCTATCGACTTGGCTTTATCAAAATTATTATTTTGTGCTTTTGTAATCTCCTGTGCCAATGAAATGACCCTTTCAGGAATATCAGAGCCTATAGAGGTATATAGATCGTATTCATTGACTCCCAGGCTTTCAGCTTTTGCCTGCCGCAGCTTATTTACATCGATGTACGGCAGCTTGCTTTTCACTATATATGATTCCTGCTTCATTGTCATTTTGGAAGTGTATACCTCTGAATCCCCATCAGCATATATCCGCTTTGATCTGTGCTGCACCTGATATACCGAATACGGGGCAAACACAGTAGAGGTAAGCAGCTTCTCGTAAGTAATCTCCAGCTCTTTTTCATAAGTATTCACACCGTTTCCAAAGGGAAGAGGCATTGATTCCCCCGGGCTGTACACTTTATGGTCCTTCTTCGATTTGTACCAACTGCTCTCTGAATATCTGTCCCTTACCGTACCCCTGAGATATAGTATATCCTCACCCTTTGTCTTTACTGTCATCAGGATAGAGCTGTCCTGCCTCAGTTCTCCGCCAAGCTTTTTGTTAAGGTAACCTGCAGAATTCAGGCTGAATCTTGAATTAAAACCATAACTGAAAGACTCCTGTGAGTCGTTTCTCCATTCCGAGATGAAGGGGAACAGGCTTACCACCTTATCATTAAGCCATGTCCACCTTACAGGGCTGATATTGAAAGGAAGTGTAAAGGAAAGTGTCAGGGATATTAAAATGACAGCAGCAGAGCAAAGCATCCAGTTATGTCCTACATCGTGTTCTATTGTGCTGTCCGCTGCTCTCCACTCCCTGAGCTTTTTCCTGTATATCTGATAAGAATAGAACATTATAGCTGCAAAGAGGAAAGCGGCAAGATACCACCTGGCCTTTTCGACATATATAAACCAGAAAAAGGACAATGCTATGGTACCGGTTAAAACAAGTGCAAAGCCGCCTCTGCCGCTATATACTATAAATGAGATCACAAGTGCGGTAAAGGCTGTGTATAGTATAGCAAACACCAGGGAATAACCCGTCTCAAAGTAGTTATAACCCAGTAGATATCCATAAAGCCAGCTTCCGAACTCCTTTATTTTCAGCCAATACAGCTTTATTTCCTCAGGCTGTGCATAGTACATGAAGGTTATCCAGCCTATGACCGGAATCAAAGCCGCAGGAAGTATTATTGGAAATACTACTATTATTGATACTGCTGCAGTCATAAGCAATGTTAAAAACACCATTCTTACCAGGGACATATCCATCTCTGTACAGTCCATAATCGCCAGGCTCAGGCTCATTACCATAATAAATACCAGGCTGAAGTAAAACAGCATTTCTTTTATACTTCTATTTTTCATAGTAACCTCCAAGCACCTGTCTTATGTCATCCCCCAAACCAACTACGAACACTTTAAAGTCATTACTCCGAAGCATCTCAATGCTTTCATTACTGTCATTGCTGTCCTTACACAGATATACTATTACAAACTCTATCCCGGAGGTTTTTATTGAAAGGAAAGCGGATGCCGCTTTGTCAATGCATGGAGTTATCACAACCACTGTAGCATCCCAATCCAGCTTTCTCGCTTCTTTTCTTATCAAATCCGCTATGGGAATATCTCCTTTGGCAGAAAGCATACTTATAACATCAAGGAACTGGTTAAACCGGTCGACACGCTTCCCGGAAAGAGTCACCAGTTCATCCCCCTTAGCCGTGAAATTTACAGACATTGAACGTGAAAGCGCATATCTTATTATAGATACGGCACATTCCGCACCCTTTTCCTCCAGGTCAAAAGCTGTTTCCTCATTGAAGCCGTAATCATAGGTATCAAGAAAGACATTCAGATCTGCAGAAGCATGGAGCTCAACGTTCCTTACAAAGAAATCACCCCTGTGGGCTGTCACCTTCCAGTGCATTTTTTTGAAGTTATCACCAATGACATATTTCCTGATATCCTTTGTACTGGCAAAGTCCTCATAGGCATTATGCTTGACAGCGACTGTACCGAATTGCTGCCGCATAGGAATATCAAAATGCTTCAACAGATGCACCTTCGGATATACGATCAGATACCTTTCATCGTCGAACTGCTTTTTCCACCTGAAAATTCCCAATATATCCTCATACTCTGTTTCAATGGTACCGACCTTGTACACGCCCTTATGCCTGCATATAAAGTCTCTTGACATGGTAACTATCATCTCGGGCATTATTGAATATATCCTCTGTTTTTGTTCCTCCCCGGCAAGCCTCCTTGGGAGACTGGCATTAACCTTCAAATATGGGATCGGTACGAGGCCTGCATTATAAAAATCTGTCTTCAGGCTTATCCTGTCCCCTGTGACTGCCCTGTAGCTGATCTCCCATGTGAGGTTCACAAGGTTCTTATGTATGCTCCTTCCGGCTAGATAAGAAATATATACAAGGAAAAAAGCTATGAGAAAAAGCCCATATACAAATTTTCCTCCTGTAAAAAGTGCTATGGTAAAAAGCAGCAGAATCAGGACCAGCGCTTTCTTATTAATCCTAACCATTGCTGTTCGCCACCGGTACTTTTATATTCCTTAATATTTCTGAAAGTACTGAATTCTGATCCTTCCCCTGTATCCTGGCTTCGGACTTCAGTATTATCCTGTGGGCAAGAGTACAGAAGATAAGCTCCTTTACATCATCAGGCAGCACATATTCCCTTCCGCGGATAAAAGCCAGCGCACGGCTGTTGTTAAAAAGCGCCAGCGTTCCTCTCGGGCTGCAGCCCAGGTACACATCCTTATGGTCTCTTGTTGCCTGAGCTATCCTCACGATATAATCCAGTATGGAATCATCCATCTGTACTTCCTCAACTATTCCCCGGATCTTCATTATATCTGGTACACCTATCACAGGTTCGATCTTATCTAATACACCACCTGACTTATATTTGTTCAGAATATTTTTTTCTTCGGCATAGGCAGGATATCCCATGGAGATTCTGATAGTGAATCTGTCGATCTGTGCCTCCGGCAGCGGGAATGTGCCTTCATACTCTATAGGGTTCTGGGTTGCAAGCACCATAAAAGGCTCCGGCAGCTTGTATGTATTGCCGTCAACAGTTATCTGGCGCTCCTGCATGGCTTCGAGCAGACTGGATTGTGTCTTCGGAGAGCCTCTGTTTATTTCGTCCGCCAGTACTATGTTGGAAGTTATAGGGCCTTCCTTGAACTCAAACTCTCCCTGCTTCATATTATAGACCGTTACCCCTGTTATATCCGACGGAAGCAGGTCGGGAGTAAATTGTATCCTCTTGAAGCTGCAGCCGGTTGACCTGGCAACTGCATGCACCAGAGTGGTCTTGCCGACTCCGGGAACATCCTCAATAAGTACATGGCCTCCTGCAAACAAAGCAACCAACAGCTTTTCCACAGTATCCTTCTTACCGACAACGGCTTTGGAGACGTTCTCTACTATTCCGGGCACAACCCCGTTATTAAAGCTCATAGTCCATCCCTCACTCATACAAAATTTACATAACTTATCCCATATAGATCATATATTACTAATTTTATTGAATATCGTCTGATAATTCAATTAATTAAAAGTGAAAAAATTTTTAAAATTTTTTCACAATTATAGAAAAATGTGACGTAGTCACATTTTTCAGTCACTAGACTCTAGTCGCTAGACTTCTGGGTATTCCTTATGGGTATAGGCTTAGCCCAGTCTTCGAAGCCCTGCTCTAATCTAGAGACTAGTATCTAGCGACTAGCGACTGAAGGATGCGACAATGTCGCATCCTTCATATTTTATACAGCTTTTACGTTTTTCTTGTGCTGCTCTTTTGCCAATGCCCACTGCTCCCTGGCAAGCTTTTCAATTCTGGGATTTTGTCCTCTTTCCGGGCTTGCAACGGCTTTTCCGAACCAGACTATTGCCTCATTCAGCTTTCCAAGCCTCCTTGACAGCTCCCCCAACAGGTACATCATGGATATTTCATTCAGATTGCCTATCGGGCATTCCTCTACATTGAAGGCCTCCAAATAATTCTTCAGGGCATATTCCAGGAATTTTTCCTCCTGCTTGTCCCCGGCAAACCTGTAAAACCATGCAAGCTTGAGGCACAAGCCAGCCAATACGCTGGCCTTTGCATTTCTGAGCTCCGCAGTATGAATAGCCAGCTTGCATGCAGCTATGGCATCATTCAGGCCTCTTTCAATGCAAAAGCTCCTGCCTACCGTTCTTCCTGAAAAGGCCTCCTTAAGCAGCTTGATCTCCTTTTCGTTAAGCTCTCCAAAGGAATTCTCAGTAGCTGAATATGCACAGAAAGGGCATACGAATATCTCATAATACATAGGATTCAGATCTACATAATGAGTGCAGAAATCCTCATCCTTCTTTTCCACTTTACAGGCGTTAAGCTTGGCCTTCATGGAAGAAAACTGTTTGCCGCATATAGGGCAAGTTACTTTTTTTGAATAAAGCGAATCATTCATCATATTGTCCCCCGTAAAATAATTATTGCGTTGTTTCCAAGGCGCCTTCTGTTTCAATTGGAGGTGGGACAGGCTTCATCGTGCCTACTCTTTTTACCCCGTTTGTGACCCTGTAAACGCTTAAGGGCAGTTCCTCCCTTAAAATCTCCTTGCCGTTTTCCAATACTATCCTGTAGCTTTTTACGACATACCCCGTATATGCCTTCTTCTCCTCTACCTCTGTGCCTTCCGGCAAAGTGGGGTCTTCGATTATCTTTATCTGAGGTTCTGTCTTTTTCACAACCTCAGTTCTTATCTTTACTGTTCTGCCCGGATTATCATTCCGCCCGTATATGCTGAATTTGACCCAGCTTCCTTTAACCTCCCCGTATATATATATGGGGTATTGTGTTGTATTCTGGAATTTCAAGTCTATATAGCCTTCCGATATAGTGGCGTCTCTTCCCATAGGTATATAGCTTGAAGGAAGAGAATGACTCTTGCGTTCAATTATCTTCATGTTTGAAAGCAGTGCTGCATTGTACAGGGTTGATGACACCTGGCATACCCCGCCGCCAATCCCCGGAACCAGCTCATTGTTAATAATCACATTGGCTTCCTTGTAGCCATATTTGGCAAGTCTCGGGCCGACAATCCTATCCAGGGAGTATATTTCTCCAGGCTTAATAAGTATATGGGACGCACTGCTGGATGCCACCTTGATATTATGGGTCCTGTCAACATCTGCTGCATTGAACTTCGTTGAGTATTCGCCAAGATTATCCTTGATGTTCTCCAGATCCGCCCTTTTTATTTCAGGCTGTACGATATCGACAACCAGCTCCACATCCTCATAAGCTACCCTATCGATCTGTGCTTTTATCAAATCATAGGATTTGTCAATATCCAGCTTCGTGCCTTCAATCTCATCAGTGATGACAAAAACCTTATCCTTCAGTAATATTGTGGCATCCTTGGCCTCCGCTCCTATTTCCTTTGAAATATCAAGGAGCTTATTGTCTATGTATTGCTTGTCATAGGAGTAATTAAGCTTTATATCCCTTCTGTCAAGCTGTGTGGATATCACGTCTGCCAACCTTTTGAAAATGCTGCCCTTGTGCCCTATGTCATATGCCTTGGTCAAAGCATCTTCATATTCATATTGGAATTTCACATCCCTATAGCCCAGCCTCCATGCTTTTTCCCTGAATTTGAGAGCTATGGAGGAATTATCGATCGTCGGCTCCAGTTTTATCTTCAGCATGCTCTCAGCTTGGGAATAAGTCAGTCCGCCCACATTGATACCGTTAATTGTTATGTTGGAATGAATTTTTTCTCCGCTTACCATTGCAATACTCAGGGCTGCAGCTGCAACCAATAAAACTATAATTATTCCGATGCCTATTTTCATACTCTTGCTCATACAGAACCTCCCACATTGAAAACCAATACTTGTACCTTAGGTCTAATATATTATATACAGTTCCCCTGTTCTTTAATTCTACCGGAGAAAAAAATATAGAAGCTATTTTTCATCCCAATGTAATTCAATTTTGTCTCCATCATTTATGACGTCGGTAAAATTTGCTTTGTTCCCGTTTAAAAACATGGCAACTGACCCTTTTATAGTCCTGATATCAATATCAATATTGTTGAAAACATCCACAAATAAGCACTGTGATTTGTTTGTCTGAAGCAATACCGGTTTCCCATTCAGGGTCACGTTTACACAGTTTTTTGTTGCAGCGGCCTCTAAGATACTATCAGTATGAGCACTTTTCAATACTTCATAGGTTATATAATCTCCATTATGTATAACATCATCCAGTTCTGCTTTCCTGCCATTAATAAGCATTTCCGTGTCAAAATAGCCCAAACCAAAGTGTTCCAGGAGCTCAGGAAGTTTTTCCATATTTTCGATGCTTACATCGTCTCCATCCTTTATAAGAGAATCCATATCAGCCGGAGAGCCGTTTATCGTTATTACAGGTTTGATAATCAATGGTTCCTCATTCACATAGACAGTCTTTTCAACATACTCTTCCAGGTAGTCTCTCACATGTACCTCTGCCGGCTTACCCTCTACAGCAGGTTCGATAATTATAGTGTCTCCGTTTGCTATTGTCTTGTCAAGCCCTGCTATGCAATCGTTAAGGTATATGATTGCCGGTTCTCCCGAGTCTCCTCTTACTGTTTCCCTTTTTCCATTGAGCGTGAAGCTTACTGCGCTTCCTCTCCTGCCAATAAGGTTCCTGGGGTTGTAGCCTACAAATATGAGACTGTCTGCTATGGTAAGAGTTTTTGAGTTGAACAGCTTTACATTTACCCCATTAACAGTTACATGGAGGAAATCCTTCTGTCTGTTCAGATAAGCAGTTACCGCAATGCCTATAGGTGTTATGAATTCCGGACCGGAAAGCTTTTTACTCTTTATCTCTACATCCTTTATTATGTCGGTATTTCTCACTCCCACTCTTTCAGCAGGTATCCGGAGGTACTCCGCAACATAAAGTGAGAGCCTGGGTATCTGGCTTCCGCCTCCTACAAGGAATACCGCGCTGGGCGCCTTTCCGTTGTATTCAATTATCCTGTCGCTGATCTCCTTTGCCAGTATCCTGATAGCAGAATCTATACTCCCTATGATCTCCTCTGAGCTTTTTTCAAAGGTCATTCCCATTATATCCTTGTATTTGACCGTTTCCTTATGATTAAGGCATATTTTGACTTTTTCAGCCTGGTCAAAATCAAGCAGCAGAACCTCTGCAATCTTTTCTGTTATCTCATCTCCCGCAATGGAAGCCATCGCAAAAGCGAATACCGTTCCATCCTTTGTCAGTGCAATATCCGATGTTCCTGCACCGATGTCCACCAGCGCAAGATTCAGAAGCCTCAAATTGCTGTAAATTGATACATTCATTGCTGCTATAGGCTCCAGGGTAAGGCTTGCAACCTCCAGACCAACTCTGGCGACAACTGCATAAAGGCTTTCCACTACCACTCTCGGCAGGAAGGTAGCCAGTACTTCCACTCCTGCCCGCTTTGCTTTGTGACCAATAAGATTACCTATGACATTTCCGTTAAGGAATTGGTTCACCACAGCATATCCGACACAGAAATACGATTGATCATCCTCATTGTTCATTTCTTCTATTTCCTTCTGTGCTTGTTGGATAGCTTCAATTTCAAGACTGCTTACAAGCTCGCTGTCTACCTCCAAAGAAGGGTCGGTATCCCTTTCGACAAAAACCTTGCAGGTCTTCAGTGTTCTTCCTGCTGCTGCAATGGACACCCGCTTGAGCTTCAAGCCTGTTCTTTTTTCCAGTCTTTCCGTTACCTTGCTCACAGCTTTTGCAACCAGCTCGATATCATGGACCTGTCCGTCATACATAGCTCTTTCCTTGTGTTCCTCCACATCAAAAGCCTGAATCCTGAACTTCTGCCCGTCATGATAGCCCACTATTCCTACTACGGTCCTTGTACCGATATCCAAAGAGAATAACAAATCCTGTCCAGTCATAAATATTCACCCTTGCATCCTTGATTTTATTCCAATTTACAATATTCTCGCATTTTTTCAGACTTCTAGTTATTCTATAAAAGTATAAATAAATCCTTCAAATTTGTTTTTCAATATGATTTAATATTTCTAGCGCCTCGTAACGTATATCCTTTCTTGAGCATGCGAGGCACTAAATCAAAGAAAGGGAATTACTATGTATAACATGTTGAGGAACTGTAAAATCTGTCCGAGGCAGTGCGGCTCTGACAGGTATACAGGCAAAGGAGCCTGTGGTGCGGGTGCCGGCATACTGGCAGCAAAAGCATTTCTACATCAATGGGAGGAACCCTGCATTACAGGTAAAAAAGGTTCAGGCACCATCTTCATGAGCGGTTGTAATATGAAATGCGTGTTCTGTCAGAACTATGAAATAAGCCAGGAGGGTACCGGTAAAGAGATCAGTACCGGCCGCCTTGCAGAAATAATGCTTGAAATGCAGTCTCAGGGAGCAGCAAACATAAACCTTGTGTCTCCAACGCCCTATGCACTGCATATTATTGAAGCTGCTGACGCTGCCAAACGGAAGGGCTTGTCCATTCCCATAATTTATAATACAAATGGATATGAAACTGTTGAAACCGTAGAAATGCTGAAAGGCACTGTCGATATTTATCTGCCTGACGTCAAATACTATTCTGATTCATATGCAGTGAGATATTCAAAGGCCAATAGCTATTTTGAGCATGCATCCGGAGCTGTTTTGGCTATGTTTGATCAGGTTGGCCATCCGGTATTTGATGATGATGGTATCATGCAGAAAGGAATATTGGTAAGGCACCTTGTATTGCCGGAGCTCCTCCCTGATTCAAAAAAAATATTGAACTGGATTAAGGACAATCTGGGTGAACAGACTTATGTTAGTCTTATGTGCCAATACATTCCAATGTTTAACGCTGGTGGGTATGAAGAAATCAACCGCAGGCTTGAGGAATGGGAATATGATCTGATAATTGATTATTTTTTTAAGATAGGACTTGAAAATGGCTTTGTACAGGAACACAGCTCGGCAGAGACCGACTATGTCCCTGATTTTGATTTGAGCGGAATATAGATTCACTCAGATTATGTTGCATAAATAAAACCCCCTGATAATATTCCCGTATTTTATCAGGGGGTCTCAATTATATCAATTCCTGAATAATTCTTGTTACTTTTTCTTTAATATCCGATTTTAATAGCAACGGCCAGGAAAATAAATGCCATCAGGAAGAATATTCCCAGTATTGGCAAAGCAAAGCGATACCACTTATTTAGCGGCACTTTAGCATAGTTCAGGAATATCAGCAAAGTACCATAGCTGAACCAGAACATGTTAGTAATACCATCACCAAACTGGTAAGCCAAAACAGTGGTTTGGGAAGTCAAGCCCAAGCTTAAAGCAATAGGTACAACAATTGGGCTCAGTATGGCACCCTTGGCACTGCCGGAAGGAATCAAGCCATCTGCAAGACTGGACAAAATAACAATTCCCATTGCGGCCACTAAAGGAGAAGTCCCTTTCAGAGCCTCAGTACCATAGTGAATAATGGTTGCGTTAATATTAGCTGCGTTAAATACCCAATAGATACCACGAGCTACGCCAACGACCAAGGCACCACTTATTGCGCCGGCCGCCCCGGCAATAAATGTATCAGAAAAATCACTGGGATCCATTCTGCAAATAAAACCAGACAGCAATGCTGAAAAAAAGAATACTGCCGATACTTCATCAACGCCCCATTTCACACCATTGATGCCATATTTCATGCCAATGATTGTCAGAATCAAAGCGCCCACGATTGTCAGGAGCACCAGCCCATGACGCGTGGTCATCTTTGAGGCTTCAGGATCTGTGGTGTCGATTTCTATATCAGAGGTATCAGTGCCGGCTACCAGACTTTTGCCGGGATCCTTGCGGACTTTATTGGCATACATAAGTATATAAATTATTGTAATCAAGGTTATAATGGCCCATATAAGAGTACGGTAGCCCAAACCTACAAAAATATCTCCGCCTTCCGGCAGGATACCCATTTTTTGCAATATGCCATTGCAGACACCCACTGTGTAAAGGTTGGTCGGTCCTGCAACAAAACCGCCCATAGTTCCGAGTATGCAGACAGCTACCGCTGTCATGGAATCATAGCCTAAGGCCAATACTGTTGCGATAACCAGCGGGATAAAGGGAATTAAGGTCTCAATCCATCCAAGAAAACCGCCTATGGCAGAAAAAACTGTGATCAAAACAACCAGGAGCAAGGTTTGTGAAGATTTGCCGAACTTGTGAACCAATGTACTGATTCCGGAATTAATGGCACCAACCTTTTTATAAATACCCAGAGCACCGCCAACGATCAAAATTAAAATTACTATATTGGCCGAATCTTTTAACCCATAAGGAACGGATCTGAAAATATTGAAGAAATTATTGAAATTAAATGCATTTCTGGGTAGTGCCGTATATACTCCATCCTTTAAGGTACCTGGAGTAATTATAAATGTTAAGAGCCCACAAACAAATACAACACCAAAAATTAAAACAAAGGGATTAATTTCTTTATTTGCCTTTTTAATATTCTTCTCTTTACTGTTCTTTTCCAAATCTCTAGACATTTCTCTCCCTCCCGTTATTTTTCTTGATTGGCCAGTGCCAGTGTTAACGCCAAATAGCCTAAAGTGCCTTCTTTCATCATAGCAATATCAATATGATCCTCCGTAGTATGGCAAAGCCTGATCTCGGCCGGAGAATAACCGATGCATTTCACGCCTTTAGCGGCATAGTGTCCGGTATCTGTTGCAAAAATCCAGGCTTTCGTTTGAATAGGATGTCCTACAGCCTCTTCGATGCTCTTTTTGCATAACTTAACGTAAGGTTCCTCTGGACTTACGCTGAACGGATATTCACCCTGGTACCCTTCACCTTGAAATCCGGTGTAAGTAGTCAAGGGAAAATAAAGTGCTTTCAAGCTCACCTTAATGTCGTCCAACATACAGCCGTCAATAACTTTTTGAAGCTTGGCCAGGACGACCTGCTCAGTATCCTCTGCAGATTGTCGGAAATCGATATAGACCACTACTTCATTTGGAATGATATTTGTACCCTTTTCAGATGAGGTAATATTGGTTACAGACATCGTTGAGGAACCAAACAACTCGTCCTTGCCCAATTCTACCTTTTTAAGATCAACAAGAAATTGACCCAAAAAATCAAATGGATTTTTCCCTACATGGGGAAGTGAAGCATGACAGGACTTGCCCTTAATCGTAACCACTGCGCAAAATCTGCCCCGGCAGCCAATAGCCAGATCATTTTCTGTTGCTTCTCCAATGACTGCGTAATCTGTAAGCTTATAATTATCACGAGTTTGCATAGTGGCACCAAAACCGGCAATTTCTTCGCTAACCACACCGGCTACTACAATGTCTCCCTTCGGCAAAAGTCCGGCTTTTTTCAGGATAATTGGCGTATAAAGCTGAATTGCAAAAGTGCCCTTTGTATCAGAAGCGCCCCGCCCCCAAATCTTGCCCTCAGCAATGGCACCGCTGTACGGCGGATAAGTCCATTTCTCTGCATCGCCTTCATCCACAACGTCCAGATGACAGTTGAGTGTCATGGATTTTCCTCCGCCGGAGCCTTTAACCGTACCAAACACACTGCCATAATTGTCAACCACAACCTCATCGTAGCCCAGGAACTGCATTTTCTTAACAACATACTGAGCAAATTCAGCCTCTTTCGTTGATTGAGAGTTAATCCGGATCATTTCTGAAGCTGTTTTGACAATTTCATCATGATACTTTTCTGCTAACTTCTCTAGCTTTTGTTTCATTTACATCTCCTTTCCGCTTCTGCTGTTATTTATGTTTTTATTTTCAACTCCTCTCTTTCATAAACATATTGACTCAACTTTTATTTACATCTTTCCATTACTCATAAGCTTCGCTTGCGGTAATCGCCTTAAAATAAATATCGAAACGGGGGCTAGTAGCGCACCTGCTCCCAGGATCAAAAATGGTAATCCCCAGTTTGTAGCTAATGTTGCGTCTTTAATTCCCAGGTTCATTCTATCTAATACCTTACCGAAAATAAAAGGGGATAATATAGTCATAAAATACCCGAATGCAGACTCTACCCCGAGTGCAGTAGCCCGGATTTCCCTGTTTACCATTTCGGTCATACCTGCTTTATATATTGCTGAGTCTGCGACAACCCAAAATCCGATCCAAAGTCCCACAATTACAACAATAGCCAATGATTTGCCATATAGATAGCCGAAGAAGAACTCCATGATAAGGCTGCTAAAGGCACACACAATAATTGTCTTCGTACGCCCGATTTTATCAGCCGCGATACCTGCAAGCCATACTGACGGTACACCAAGTAATATAATAAAAGCAGCTAACTGGCCTCCAATTGCTACGGCTTGTGCTTCATCATAACCTGATGCTAAAGAGCACGCAACCATAAAAGGCCCTATCCATCCCCAGAATGTGTAAAGTTCCCACATATGGCCCATATAGCCTGTAGTAATTAAAATTGGCCCTGCATATTCTTTCCCAGGTGCAGATTTTTGTATTTCCTGTTCGCCCTTTATCCTTTGTACCGCTTTCACATTCTCAAACATATCCGATGGTTTCTCCTTTACAAGGAAGAAAACAATGAAAGCTGCAATAAATGCCGGTAACGACGTCCAAAGCATGCCATAACGCCAATTATATGCCGCAGCTATAGGTGCTGCAACGAAATAGCCGCCTGCATAAGCCAGTGTTAAGGCGCCTGTATATGCTCCGAGTACTCTACCTCTTTCGTCAGGTGGAAACCAACTTGAAAGAAGGGCCATTCCCGGAATATATATTGCACCTGCAGAAAGACCTGTGATAAGCCTTAGTATCAATATACTTGTAAAATCTTTAGCCAGGAATGCAAACAATGTGGAAAATATTGCTGTACATAAAGTAGCCCAGGCTACCACTTTTCTTTCACCAACACGATCTGCCAGCCATCCTGTTACTAAAACAACTACTACATATCCTGCTTGAAAAGAGGCCATTATAATACCCGTTTGGTTCACGGTAAGGCTAAATTCTGCAGCTATGTATTTAGAAACTGCTGAAAAATTGTACCATGGAAGATAACCTAGTACCATTGCTGCTAACATATATAAAAAAACTTTATTTTTTTCACTTAAGCGACTTTTCATTAACTCCTACTCTTTTCATGATTATATTAGGTGTATATACTCCATTACCGCCCTGAGCTCCCGCCTTCTAATCTCTGAAATAGGCTCCATTACAACCTTGCATGTATCACTTTCAATAATCCCCATCCATTTTAATGCCAATTTATAACACTGGGGGTACTGCAGCACATTAGCAAAAGCAATAGCATTTAATGGAGCAACCTTATCATAGAATATTTTCCTAGCTTCAGCCAGCTTCCCTTCATTAATATAATTAAACATATCGGTTTGTTCTCTTGGAAGAACGTTACTGGCAGCAGAAGTCATTCCCTTTGCTCCCTGCAGCAGCATAAGAAAATTCATCTGATCATGTCCTGACCATGCTGCAAGCTTGCCATTTGTTGCTTTTTCATACATGGAAATCTTCTCCGGATATGGTATGAAAAGCTTTGCGCATGCCATATTAGGAATCGTATCTGCCATCTTCTTTAATAGATCAAGAGGTATTTCAGTCCCTGCTCCTCCATCGTATACCATTATAGGCAAAGCCACAGAATCACTGATATATTTTATATGCCTGTATATTCCCTCTGCCCTGTGTGGATGGTAATAAGGCGGGCAGGTAAATATGTAATCTGCACCTATACTCTCTGCATGCCTTGAAAGAAGGGCGCTAATATCACTTGACGAATCATTTACTCCTACTCCTACAGGTACTCTGCCTTTTGCTTGATCAACTACAATTTCGACAAAGCTTTTCCTTTCTGCCTCTGTAAGTGCAAAAACCTCACCGGTGCTGCCAAGTGTCAGAATGCCATTTACTCCTTTTTCTATAACAAAGTTTACTAAACTTCTGGTTGAGGCTTCGTCAATTTCCCCCTTTTCATTAAGAGGTGTAACTGTCAGAACATGATTACCATAAAGTCTTGCTTTCTTTTCTTCCAGGCTTAAAGCCATAATAATCACTCCTTATTTTTTCAAATACCAGCTTTTCCGGTTAACAGCCATCTGCATCCTATGTTCGGCCAAATTCCTTGCAGCTTCTACAGTTAATATCTTTTTTTCTTTTGAGGTTTTCAAGACATCTTTAATATTGGTTGTAATATTATGATAAATTTGACCGTATGCCCTCTCACGGTTATAACCCAAGAATTGATGCGTATTGTTAATACATCCGCCTACACTTAATATATAATCAACAGCAAAGACAATCCCTCTATCTTCAATCATCCTGCAGTTTTTTATTTCGTCAGCCAGCTGATTATTGGCTGAACCTGCTATAAGCTTGCACTTTAATCTTGGTATGGTGCTGTCATTAAGCACTCCGCCCAGCGCACACGGTGAAAAAATATCAACTTCCTGGTCATATATTTTTTCCGGACTAACAATTTCTATATTTAAATCATCTTTTGCCTTCTTTAAATTTATTTCATTTACATCGCATGCAACTACTTTTGCGCCTTCCTCTATAAGATACTTTGCAAGTACATATCCTATATGTCCAACTCCTTGTATTGAAACTTTCTTTCCTTTCAAGGATGAATCGCCAAAAACTTCTTCTGCAGCTGCTTTTATACCATGGCACAATCCATAAGCTGTTGCTGCGGAAGTGCTGCCGCCGCCGCCATAACTTTCCGGCAGTGCAACGTTATAATTTGTTTCCTGATGAACGATAACCATGTCATCCTCATCGGTACCTACATCAACCCCTGTAATATAACGACCTCCAAGCCCTTCAATGAAGCGGCCGAAAGCCCTTAACAAATCCTCATTTTTATCAACCTTTGGGTCACCAATTATTACTGCCTTGCCGCCGCCATAATTAATTCCACCTGCAGCATTCTTATAGGTCATAGCTTTTGAAAGGCGTAATACATCCTTTAAAGCGTCCTCTTCAGTTTTATATGGCATCATTCTTGTTCCGCCGAAAGCGGGTCCTAACGCAGTATTATGAATTGCAACAATAGCCTTCATTCCTGAATACTTGTCGTATCCATAAACTATTTCTTCATATTCTTCATTTTGTAAAACCTCAAATATAGACTGTACCAAACTAAATCACTCCTTCAAAATGTTATTTATTAATTTTGCTTCAGCAATATCCTCAACCCAAATGAGCACAACAGTAATTTTACATAGTATTTTTCTATGTATTGAGTATCAGTTGAAAGATAACATCCAGGTTCCAGGTACTGCTTTAATTGTTCTAATTATTAAATTATTCTTTATAGTTTTGATATTATCACTTAATTTATTAAACAACAAATGGTATAATTCTATCATATCTATAACTTTTTTCTATGAATTAACATTAGGAGGAATTTCTTTTATGACCATACAACAGCTTCGTTATATTGTGGAAATATCCAAATATCGTTCGATAAGTAAAGCGGCTCAGAGTTTATTCATAACTCAGCCCAGTATCAGTAAAGCCATCAAAGACTTGGAAAATGAGCTTGGTATTATAATTTTTGAACGTATCAACCGAGGCCTTCAATTTACATCCGATGGTATTGAACTTCTTTGTTATGCCAAGCAGCTCTTAGAAAAGGTCGAAAACATCGAAACACGTTTTTCCCGCAAGGCACCCAATAAAACCTTCCGGTTTGCAATTTCTGCTCAACATTACGCTTTCACAGTCGGTGCATTTATCAAATATTTAAATTGCCAGGAGCATGATGATTATAAGCTTTATATCAGAGAAGGAAAAACCTCTGAAGTCCTTGATGATATCTTCACACAGCGCAGTGACCTTGGCTTCATCTCCCTTTCCACCGCAGCAGAACACTTTATGCTGCGCATGCTTGGCAGTAAAGGTATTGAGTTTCACCTGATCAAGACCATGAAGCCCCATGTCTTTTTGAGCAAAAATCATCCCCTGGCGCAATTTCCCAAAATATCTATCAACCAATTAGCTCATTATCCACGCCTATCGTTTGAGCAGAATAGCGATTCCCTGAATTTTGCAGAAGAAGTACTGACTGTCAATAATTCGCGTAATATGGTCTATGTCTCGGATCGTGCAACAATGAACAACCTGATCAGTCACTCTCTTTGCTACAATATCGGCTCAGGCTGCCTGCTGGACGGCATTATCGAAGACAGCATCATCTCAATTCCTATTGAAGGCCATCAAGACATCATGAAAATTGGATGGATAAAGCTCAAAAACCATCCAATGGATAAAAAAATGAGTCAATATATAGAATTAGCGGAAAAGTCAATTGATGAGTGCTATTGCGGTCTGCGCAGATAATCCAATTCTTCCGGACTGCCTATGGATAAGTGGACTGGCATTTATTTACTAATATTTTCATGGTTTAATTAATATTAAAAAAAGCAACCTATAAATACAACACACTCATAAACCTACATAAAACCTGAAAGGAAGTGCTATCGTTATGCGAAGAGCATCCAGAAGCATGATGGCTTGGGGAGCCATAGGCGCAATGGCAGGAATGGCTTTAATCCCTGCACTGAGTTCAAAAACACGCAAAAGGGTTTCACGTTCAGCTAGAAATGCATACTTCAGGGTATCTGATATGATGCAGGATATGAAAGATATGGGGCATAAATAATAGACTTGTCAATGACAAGTCTATTTTCCCTTTTATATTACTTTAGTTTTAAGAAATCACTCTTTAAAGCTCCCATTATTATCTCATCATAGAACTTCCCGTCAATATAGGCCGACTGTCTTGTTCTGCCTTCATTCTGAAAGCCGCATTTGAGATAACACTTGACTGCCCTCTCATTATATTCATATACCTTTAAGGTCACCCTGTACATATCAATTTTCATAAAAGCATATTCAAGCAGTGTTCTTACTGCATCCTCACCGTAGCCCTTGCTCCAGTAGTTCCTGTCTCCTATCCTTATGCCCAGCTTACAGCTTTTGTCCTGCTCATTAAAATCATAGAGCTGTATAGTGCCTATGGGCATTCCTTCTTCGTTGTCTATCATAAGGTTCATCGGGTCATATCCGAAGCTCCTTGACATATTGTACCTCAGCTTTTCGGCTGTCACTCTTGAATCGTTCCAGCCAGCCAGCTTGTTCAGTTCATTATCGTTGTACCACTTGTAGAGCATACGGAAGTCACTTTCATCACCGGGTCTTAAATTCACTTTATTTCCTGTCAGTGAAGTTTCCTTCAGGCTTCTGTTGTCGATAGACACCGATTTTAAAAAGGCAGGAAAAAATTTGAGCAGCTTATAGGGTTTCTCCATATATTTCCTCCTGTTTTGCATCATATCCTCATAGTGCTTCCTGTTTAATGTAATCTTAACGGCAATACCAGCCTCGATTCCTTCCCTGACTATATTCCCTTCAGTGCTTCGGAATACGGAAAACTTTCCTGAAACCATACCCGCTTCCTTAATGATTATACCGATATTACCGGAGCTGAACAGGAAAATGTTCATGAGAAAAGGCTTCATAAAAGGGTATTTTCTAAAAAAAAGAGTATACATGTCTGATACGGTATCAGAGAAGGTTTTCATATTTTCAACTGAAATAGTGCCCATATATAAAAACTCCTGTTAATTAATATATTAATTTATTATAGCATAAAAGTAGAATGTTGCGACATTCCAGGTTCGAGGTACGAGGTGCGGGGTTCGGGGGGAACGGACCTGGACCCATAAGGAATACCCGGCCTTTCCTCGTACCTCGAACCTCGCACCCTGTACCTGGAAGATTGCTGCGCAATCTTATATTTATCCGTCCCAAAATTCTTCCAATATCCTGCCAAGCTCTTCGGGACCTTTTACTCTTTTATTATGCAGCCATTCCTGGGGAAACATGCTGAGGTAGCGGCTGCTGCCAAATCTTTCATCTATGAGAAGTACCACCCCGCGGTCTGATTCCGACCTTATGACCCTTCCTGCCGCTTGCATCACCTTGTTCATTCCAGGGTACATGT
>DASPLL010000056.1:0-272713 GCA_035627615.1 Clostridia bacterium | reverse complement strand
GAAGACAAAATGTTTGAAGCCGGTACAAGAGAAATATGGAATGCCATAGCGGAAGCACCGGGATACTCCGTAATAGGAGGCGGCGATACAGTCAGCGCAGCTTCAAAATTCATTGAGCTAAGCAAAATAAGCTATGTATGCACAGCAGGCGGAGCCATGGTCAGGTTCCTGTCAGGCAAGAAACTGCCGCTTATAGAAGCGATGGAAAAGGCCTATGACAAAAAATTTTAAAGAATAGAAGTGATAATATGGATGAAAAAATGAAAAAAGAGCTTGAGAAATTCGCCGCCAGAATCAGGCTTGAAACGATGAAGGAGTTCAAAGCCTTAGGCTTTGGCCACGTAGGCGGAGCAATGTCCATAGTAGACACATTGGCTGTCCTCTATGGCGAAGTTATGAATGTTGATACTAAAGCTCCCAGATGGGATGACAGGGACTGGCTGGTGGTGTCCAAAGGACATGCAGGTCCGGCAGTATATGCGACACTTGCTCTTAAAGGCTATTTCCCTGTGGAAGAGCTTTTAACCCTGAATAAACCAGGCACAAATCTTCCGAGTCACTGTGACAGGAATAAGACTATTGGAGTAGACATGACCACCGGTTCTCTTGGCCAGGGGGTATCTACAGCAATAGGAACAGCACTTGGGAACCGGCTGGATAAGAAAACAAGTTATACTTATCTGATAGTCGGCGACGGGGAGTGTGACGAAGGACAGGTATGGGAAGGAGCATTATTCGCAGCACACCAGAAGCTCGATAACCTGATTGCCTTTGTAGATGAAAACAAGAAGCAGCTGGACGGCTATACCAAGGATGTAAATGATCTCGGAGATATCAGGGCAAAATTCGAAGCTTTCCATTGGCATGCACAGAGAATCGATGGCTCAGATGTTGAACAGATATATAACGCTATACAGGAAGCAAAAAACACAAAGGGAAGACCTTCTGTAATAGTGTTGGATACAATTAAGGGGAAAGGCTGTAGCTTTGCTGAGAATGCGGAGGCCAATCATCATATGGTCATAGAAGCAGCTCAGGCAGATGAGGCTATAGAAGAGCTGGAGCGTAAGGTGGTGGAACTATGAGTATAAAGATAGCTAAAGAAAATGTAAAAGAAACTGCAGCAATGAGGGATGTTTACTGCCAGACCCTTATGGATATGGCAAAGGAGGATGACAGCATAGTAGTACTTGATGCCGACCTGATGAGCTCAATGGGTATGGCTAAGTTCTGGAAGGCATATCCTGAAAGGACCTTCAACTGCGGCATACAGGAAGCAAATATGATAGGGGTTGCAGCGGGCCTGTCGGCTACCGGCAAAGTTCCATATGCTCATTCTTTCGGACCTTTTGCATCGAGAAGATGTTATGATCAGGTATTTATGTCCTGCGCATATGCAAAGCTCAATGTGAGGATCATAGGAAGCGATCCCGGAGTAACAGCGGCATTTAACGGCGGTACTCACATGCCCCTTGAAGATATGGGTATAATGAGGAACATTCCGGAAATGACAATCTTAGAGCCGGTTGATACAGCAATGCTCAAAGATCTTGTAAAACAGGTGGCGGACATATATGGGGTATTCTATATAAGATTGCTCAGAAAGAATCCCGTAAAAATATATGAAGAAGGCTCAAGCTTTGAAATAGGCAAGGCGGTAACTCTGCGCGAAGGTAAGGATGCTACTGTAATTGCAACTGGAATAATGGTGGCTGAAGCTCTTAAAGCAGCAGAAAATCTAGAAAAAGACGGTATATCGGTAAAGGTGGTAAATATGTTTACGCTGAAACCGGTTGATAAGGATGCAATTATTGCTGCCGCCAAAGAAACAGGGGCAATAGTGACTGCTGAAAATCACAACATAATAAACGGTCTTGGTTCAGCAGTTGCTGAAGTATTGTCTGAGAATATTCCTACACCTTTGGAAAGAGTGGGCGTGCAGGATGTATTTGGTGAAGTTGGCCCCGAGGACTATCTGAAAGAAAGATTCGGACTAACAGCAGCGGGTATAGAAGCAAAGGTTAAGAAAGTAATTGCAAGAAAATAAAATTCCAGTGAATAATGAAAGCAGCCGGTCCGGCTGCTTTCTTGCATAATCTACGAGATGAGCTGCAATTCCTCTTTCAATACCACACCTATCCTGCGGATACCTTCAACGATTCTATCCTCCTGCATGTTTGAAAAATTAAGTCTCAGGGTGTTTTCCTTTCCTCCATTGGCAAAGGAAGAGCCTCCTGCAACAAAGGCCACATTTTTCTCAAGACACTTGGGCAGCAGCTCGCGGGCATTCATACCCTCGGGAAGCTCAACCCAAAGGAACAAGCCCCCCTTGGGATTTGTCACCTTGATGCAGGTAGGAAATTCCTCCCTGATAGCATTGAGCATAATATCCCTTCTCTTTTTATAGAGCTCCCTGATCCTTCCGATATGTCCCTCAAGGTCACAGGATCTGACAAACTCCACGGCCAGCATCTGTGAGAACATATTGGTATGGAGGTCGGCAGCCTGTTTGAATAATACATATTTGTTTATGATCTGTTCTGAAGCACATACCCAGGCAAGCCTGAGACCGGGACTGAATATTTTTGAGAAGGTGCTCATATATATTACTCTTCCCTGTCTGTCAAAATGCTTGACTGCGGGCAGACGTTCCCCTTCAAAGCATAACGCCCCGTACGGATTGTCTTCGATGATAAGGATATCATACTTATCAGCCAGTTCTACCAGCCTTTTTCTTCTTTCCAGGCTCATAGTCCTCCCGCTGGGATTCTGGAAATCAGGTATCGTATATATGAACTTTGGTTTTACACCTGAGGACAGCAGTTTTTCAACCTCGCTCACCAGCATTCCGTCCTCATCCATAGGAATCTCTATGAATTTCGGCATATATACACGGAATGCATTGATAGCTGCAAAATATGAAGGGCTTTCACAGAAAATCAGATCCCCCTCGTCGATGAATACTTTTCCGGTCAAGTCCAGGCCTTGCTGTGAGCCGCAGGTGATCAAAACCTGCTTGGGGTCTGATTGTATACCGTTGCTATTCATAAGCTCCACTGTAAGTTCCAAAAGCGGTCTGTAGCCCTCGGTAGTGCCATACTGCAGTGCTGTAGCCCCGCGCTGAGAAAGAACCGCTTCACATATGCGGGTCATTTCCTTTACCGGGAAAGATTCCGGAGCAGGCAAGCCTCCTGCAAAGGATATTACCTCGGGCCTTTCAGTGTATTTCAGCATCTCTCTTGCCTCAGATGCTCTTGCATAATCGGATCTTCTTGAAAAAGTGATGTTCATACTACTATTCTCCTTTTAATTATTTTAAACTATAGGTCCTGCACCATACTCCGCCTGTTCCCTTCTGAAAGCCGATGCTCCTGTTGCAAGCTCAATTGACTTTGCCAATCTTCTGATACCTTCTTTAATCCTGGCCGGAGCTGCAAAGGTAAAATTGAGACGCATATGGCTGCTGCCCTGCTCGCCATTGGGGTAGAAGGATATTCCCGGAACATAAGCCACCCCTTGCTTTTTTGCTTCTGAAAACAATGCTTCCTGCGATGTACTTCGGGGCAGGCTGCACCATAGGTAATAGCCTCCCTCCGGCTTATTCCAGTTTATATTCAGGGAGCTGTATTTTAGAAGCTCTGATATCATGCAGTCTCTGCGAAGTGTGTACTCCTGTATGACTCTTGCCAGATGCCCCCTGTAAAGGGTACCCCTCAGGAATTCATTGAACAGATACTGTGCGGGTGTGTTTACTTGAAGGTCTGTAATCTGTTTCAACACTGAAAACTTTTCTATTATTTGCTTCGGTGCTGCTACCCAGCCTACCCGCATCCCCATAAAGAACACCTTTGAGAAGGTACTGAGATAGATAACATAACCATGGCGGTCAAGGGCTTTGATCGGAGGTATAGCAGTGCCTTCGTAGCGCAGCTCTCCGTAAGGGTCATCCTCCAGGATCGGTACCTGATGCATATATGACAGCTCCAGCAGTTGATGTCTCCTTTCCGGACTCATCACTGTTCCGGATGGATTCTGAAAGGTCGGCAGGGTATATATAAGCTTTGGCTTATACCGTTTTAGCAGACCGTCAAGCATATCAACACGCATACCCTCCTTATCCACTGGAATGCCCAGGATCCTGGCGCCGGATGCCTTGAATACATTTAAAGCGCCCATATAAGTCGGTTCTTCAACCACTACAATATCACCGGGGCAAAGCAGGCACCTGGCGGTAAAATCCAGACCCTGCTGGGAACCGGACAGCACCATTATATCCTTGGAGGTTATTTTGATCCCCCTCTGCTCCATGTGCCCGCTGAGGCTCTCACGAAAAGGCAGGAAGCCTTCCACAGGACTGTGGGACATAAGTTTTGCGACAGTTTCTCTTGACAGCAGGGACTGAATATCTAGAAATTCCTCTACAGGATATACATCTGCCGCAGGCATACCCCCTGCAAAGGATATGACACCTTCACGGCTGGTCACCTTCATAATGCTGCTTACAATATTATCATCCAGACCTATTATATTCTTATTGAACAATTGATCCCACTGAACAGGGTAAACAGTATCAAAGGCCTGCTTATGCGGATCAAAAACCTGCGGCAGTACCACCGTACCTCTTCCAACGTGGGAGCCTAAGAGCCCATCAGTCTTTAACTCCTGGTATGCTTTCAGCACCGTGCTTCTGTTCACATCAAGCTGATCTGCAAGCTTCCTTTCCGGTGGAAGCGGTTGTCCTGCCGCAAGCTGTCCGGAAAGGATCATGTCCCTGATTATATTTACAATCTGTATATATACAGGAGTATTGCTTTCCCTGTTAATAGTGATGTTCATTCAATTCCACTCCCTTCTGAAGAGCAAGTTTCATACAAAACATTTTATAAACAGTATATCACAACCAATTAATATAAAAACACCCAATTGGATTATTTTGTGCTAGCCAATTAAAACCAATGAATTGTAAACATTTTATATAATTTACCAGAGGGGCAGTTGAAAAGAAAGGCCATATGTTATACAATGTCGTTGGTTACAATTGGAAATGGGATTTCCTGCAGCCTATTTTAACAAGGAGGAGAATGAAAAAATGGAAATAAAGAATATTCCTTTCGAAGTATTTGACCTGGCAGGTGTTAGCACTGAAGAACATACTGGTGTTACCGGCAAAGCATTATGGAAAACAGTGCAAAGAGGAAATGTAAGAATAAGAATAGTTGAATATTCGGCCGGATATCTGGCCGATCATTGGTGCGAAAAAGGACATGCTGTCTATGTACTGGAAGGAGAGTTTGAATCGGAGTTAAAGGACGGAAGAAAATACACGCTTACGGAAGGAATGTGCTACCTGGTAGCTGATAATACTGATGCCCACAGGTCATATACTGAAAAGGGTGTGAAGCTGTTAATCGTTGATTAACTTCAATTCAATCCGATAAGTTAGTTGATGTCAGACTAAGGTGAGTAATATAAATTGTAAAAATGTATATAATTAGTAAGAAGAGCATTTGAAGTAATGAGATTGAATTATCTCTCTATTTGCAATTCATAATTCTGAATTTTGATAATAATAAAAACATTTTTTTAACAATTCTGTACACATGGATAGATATACATTAAAATAAATATTAATTAGCAAGATTTTTATTGCTATTAAAAAATTTTAAGGAGGTAAATTTATGGATGGAGGCAGTGTACAGATTTTTATTGCCATGGTTTTATATGTAGCAGTGGTTATCGGTATTGGAGTGCATTACGCAAAGCGTGCCAATGAAAGCAGCGATAACTATCTGATCGGCGGCAGGTCGCTGGGACCATGGGTCGTTGCGATGGGAGCCGAAGCTTCCGACATGAGCGGGTGGCTGCTTATGGGACTTCCGGGTGTTGCATACTGGCTTGGTCTGAGCGATGCAATATGGACTGCAATAGGACTTCTTATAGGGACTTATTTAAATTGGTTATTTGTGGCTAAAAGACTTCGCACATACTCACACGTTGCTGGAGATGCAATAACTATTCCTGACTTTATCAGCAACAGGTTCAAGGAAGATAAAAAAATCATAATGACAATAGCGGCATTATTTATTCTGGTATTTTTCAGTGTCTATGCAGCAAGCTGTTTTGTTACGGTAGGTAAGCTTTTCAATACATTGTTCGGCGTTAAATATGTGTACATGATGATTGCAGGGGCTTTATTCGTGGTATTATATACATTTGTAGGCGGCTTTCTGGCTGAAAGTGCATCTGACTTTATGCAGGGTATTGTAATGTTTTTTGCACTGACAGCCGTGTTGATAGCGGGTGTTTCAACTGCTGGAGGTGTTTCGGCGGTTATTGAGAATGCAAAGGCGATACCGGGATTTTTTGACTTCTTCGGGATTGCTTCTCCTACACTGGTAAACGGAGTCCAGCAGGTCGAGGCAGGCAGGCCGGTATTCGGCGAGGCGGGCAAATATGGTCTGTTAACAATAATTTCTACAATGTCCTGGGGTCTGGGTTATTTCGGTATGCCGCAGGTATTATTGAAGTTCATGGCTATCAGAAAATCCAGTGAACTCAAATTGTCCAGAAGGATTGCCACAACCTGGTGCGCTATTTCCCTTGCTGCTGCTGTTGCCATCGGTATCATAGGCAGAGTCCTGTATCCTGATGCACTGCTTACACAGAGCGCATCTGAAAGCATATTCATACTGATGTCAACAAACTCCTTCTTCCCGTTATTTGCGGGAATCGTAATGGCAGGTATACTTGCAGCAACCATCAGCTCGTCTGACTCATACCTGCTCATTGCTGCTTCTGCATTTTCGAAGAATATTTACCAGGGTATCATGAAGAAGGAAGCCAGTGATAAAGCAGTCTTATATGTCTCAAGGGTCACTTTGGTCATAATAGCTATTTTAGCCGTGATCATCGCATTGGATGAAAACAGTGTCATATTTACGGTGGTATCCTTCGCATGGGCGGGCTTTGGTGCAACCTTCGGACCGATCATGATATTCTCACTATTCTGGAAGAGAGTCACAAGATCAGGGGCTATCGCAGGTATGCTGGCCGGAGGCGGAATGGTCTTCATATGGAAGCTGCTTTTGAAGCCGATGGGTGGAGTACTGGGAATATATGAATTGTTCCCTGCGTTTGTATTCTCCTGTATAGCGATAGTGGTAGTGTCATTATTGTCGGAAGAGCCTTCAAAGGAAATCCAGGATGAGTTTGAACATGCAAAAACCTATGAGGTTTAATTTATAAAAAGCTGAGTACCGGGCATGATATTAATATTATGCCCGGTACTTTTTTATTGGCAGCTTAATGGAACTAAAGAGATACTGCGTCCGTCTATAGATATAGAGACTTCTATTGAAGAGCTTTAATAAATTTATTATAAAAAAATAGATTTTTCAGGAGGCAGTAACATGAGAAAAACATTATTGATCGTACTTGTCCTGTTGTTGAGTGCTTCTCTGTTTGGCTGTGTAAGTGCAGAGAATCAGGCTCAGTTGAATGAAGAAGGGCAGCGGAAAGAAGATTTGCAGCAGGAAGAGCAGCAACAGGAAGATAAATTTGACGAGGAAGCAGCAGCAGCTCTGGTAGGGGATTTCGGCAGCAAACTCCAATTAGTCTCACTGCAGGCTCCCAAAGATATTGTAGAAAAGAGCATGCTAGAAAACTATGGTGATTTTGTGTCCGAGGAACTTCTCGCAAAATGGATAAGTGATCCTCTGAATGCTCCCGGGAGACTGACTTCAAGCCCATGGCCGGACAGGATAGAAATTCAGACAGTTGTAAAATTGCCGGAAAACACATATGAGGTAAAAGGCGAAATAATTGAAATAACAAGCGTGGAAAAGGCAAGTGGCGGTATCGCCGCAAAAAGGCCAATTATACTTTTAATAAAAAAAATCGGCAACCGCTGGCTTATTGATGATGTTACTCTTGGAGCTTACGACGAAAACAGCCCGCTGACCTACACAAACACTCAATATGGCTTTGATTTTACCTTACCGGAGAGCTGGAAGGATTATAAGATAATTACCGAAAAATGGGAGGGCTTTTCCGCAGGAGAACAGGGAGGGAGCAAACCTTCTGAAGCAGGTCCGCTGATAAGCATCAGGCATCCCCGGTGGACTGCTGAAAGTCCACGGCAGGATATACCCATAATGGTATTTACTCTTGCCCAATGGGATTCGCTGCAGAAGGGTAAATTCCATATTGGGGCAGCACCTGTCGGGCCAAAGGAGCTTGCACGCAATACGGAATATGTCTTTGCGCTTCCGGCCCGTTACAACTATGCATTTCCAGCAGGCTTTGAAGAAGTGGAGGAAATTTTGAACAGCAATGCTCTGAAGCCGGTCGATTATAAATAATAATAATATGAATATTGTGAGACAGTACTTTGACCTTTAAAGACGGCAACTGATTTTCTACAGTTATAACTACTGTGCGGTTATGTATATCCGCACAGTAGTTGTTCTATTTGAATGGGACTACCACTTATCGATATGAATAACATTCTTCAGTTCCTTTTTAATTTGCATAAGCTCAGGTTCCTCCTGCGGGTATCCGAAGGGTATGAAGGAGGCAATCTCAAAATCGTCCGGCATTCCCAATATATTTTTTAACCTGTCGGTTCTGAAGGGAACCATGGTTACGCCATAGAGACCTTCAGTCGCCATAGCCAGCAGGATATTTTCTATGACCAGCCAGGCAGAAGCGAAATTATTCAGGTTGTAGAGGGTTTCGCATTCCTGCAGCTTCCTGTTCATCCTGAAGCATACAAGAAGTATTTCGGGGGCGGTCAGCAGCATCCTTTCCTGAATAGGAACGGAATAGGAGTATACCTGTTTCTGATTTTCATCATCCATGCCGGAGAGCAAAGAGTCCAGGTACTGCCGGTCCGATTGACCGTTGATGGCTCCGCTGTTCTCCAGTATATCCTTTCTTAGTTCCTCATCCCTCAGAAGGATATAGTGCCATTCCCGCATATGATTGTGACTGGGCGCCTTCAGGCCGCACTCAAGTATCCTGTCGAGCTTTTCCTGCTCAATGGCCTGTGCTTTGAAATTCCTGACACTTCTGCGTTTCTCAACCACAGTATAAAAGCTTTCCGAATTATACATTTTAGTACCTCCCATACATTTTATTCAATATAGCCGATTTTTTTCAGCAGATCTGCGATTTCAACCCTTCTGCGTTTCTGCAGCTCCGAGCCCGGTTTACACCAAACGCGGTAGAACCAGTCCAGGTAACGGCTGTGACCTTGAGCTCCCCTTTTGAAAAAGACAAGGCCCATATTTTTATCTGCTCTGTCATACTCCTGTACCAATGTCTCAAGCTCTTCCCCGCCAAGCCTTGAGTATTTCCTGTTATGCACTATTCCCAGGCCGTCCAGCCTGCCCCTGACTGCTGTGTCGCTATTCTCAGGATATCCAAGGATAAGTGCGACCAGTGGAAAACAATATTTATCCGGGAGATTGAATTTCTTGTAGAAGCTTTCCAAATTGCCCCTGCGGACGCTGTTTGTGAACAGATAACCTATTCCGAGGGAGGCGGCTGCTATTGCCGAAGTCTGCGCCGCCAGGGCGGTGTCGGTGCATGCCGTGATGAAATCTTCAATACCTCCACATTCGAAGGGGTGCCCCAGGTATTCCGCGGTGTCCTTCAGCCGGGTGAAGTCCGCACAGAATATCAGGGCTTTGCTCCCTGCATACTCAAGGTATTCCTTCATGACTGTCCTGTCATCCACTACTATGATGGAATAGCTTTGGCGGGCTGAGGCATTGGCAGCTCTTATCCCAGCCTTCAGTATCGTTTCCAGGTCACTTGCCGCAATTTCACGGGAAGAGAAGTTACCATGGGTGGAATGCAGGCTGTAAATGGTTTTCAAGGTGGCATTCATTCTTATAACTCCTTTTAATAAATTTGGTTAGAACTCTAATAATATATGTAAAAAATTATTCCTGAATTTCTTCATCTGTTTTTAAATGGGACAGTACTTTGTCCAGCAGGGTATCCAGCAGGTTCCTTTCTTCTTCGGTAAGGCACTGGAGCGGATCATAGCGGATCATGTCCTCACGGCCGGAGGCACCTTTCAGTGAAGCAAGCTTCTGTTTCCCCTCCTTAGTAATGTAGATCCTGACCTTCCTGGCATTTTCCGCATCCTGCTCCCGTTTGATCCATTTCATCCGTTCCATATTCTTAATTATAACTGTTGCAGTAGGCCGGTCACAAAAAAGCATACCTGCAATGCTGGAGGGATAGAGATATTCCTTTTTTACCAGCTGGCTTAATACATACTGCTGCTTCAGGGTTATCTTATGAGGGACCAGCTCTTTCTGAAGGGCTCGCTTCCATGTAAGGAACACTATACCCAGCTTTGATATTGTAAGCAGTTTACTCATATTAATCTCCATTCGATAATTAGAATTCTAACTATAATATAAATAATTGTATCCATTAAGTCAAGGAATATTTTACAATATATTACTTAATGTATAAAAAATATGTGCGAGTTTGTTATCATGTAGATATATTTTAACGTGCAATGTTATGTAAAGTTATGGTATAATATTTAGTGTTGCTATAATATATTGAAAGAAGAATTGGCATGAACGATCCTGCGTACAAAAACGATGAAACCTTGAGTAATTTACATATATGGTTAAAAAATCCCACAAGAGCTGATGTTGTAAATATTGCATGGCCGGTTTTGGTTGAGCTTCTTCTGGGGACACTTTTCGGCATGATAGATATGATCATGCTAGGTAGGATAAGTGATAATTCACTGGCAGCCGCTTCTGTCGCTGCAGTGGGTATGACAAATCAGCCCTTGTTTATAGGCTTATCTTTTATACAGGCTCTGAATGTAGGTGGAACAGCCATGGTTGCACGATACCTGGGTGCCGGCCGCACGGACAGGATCGAAACTACTTTGAAGCATGTAATGCTGCTCTGCATGCTGATGCTGGCAATTCCTTTGTCTATTCTGGGAATAGCATATGCAGATTCCATGATGAAGTTTATGGGAGCACAAGCAGACACACTGCAAGCAGGCAGGGACTATTTCAGGATCATTATGGTGGGGTTCGTGTTTCAATCGCTTAATTTGTCAATATCTGCCGCACTAAGGGGTATTGGGGAAACCAAGATACCTATGAAGATAAATCTGAAGGTGAATTTTCTAAATGTTATCGGCAACGCACTTCTTATTTACGGTCTATTCGGCTTTCCAAGGCTCGGCATTACAGGAGCAGGGATATCAACTGCCTTGTCCAATGTAATAGCAAGCATTTTTTTGTTCAGTTATATACTGAAAGGCAAAAGTGTTGTCAGATTCAACATCCGGAGGCCTTTCAGATTCGACAAGGACATAATATATAATCTTGTGAAGATAGGGATGCCTGCATCTATAGAACAAATAGTCCTGAGAACAGGTCTGCTTTTGTTTGCAAAAACAGTTGCGGGTCTGGGAACTGTTGTTTATGCTGCGCACCAAATATCAATAAACATTTTGGGACTTTCCTTTCAGCCGGGACAAGCCTTTGGAATAGCGGCCTCCTCTTTGGTAGGCAGAAGCCTGGGAGCCTGTGAGTACGGAAAAGCCGAAGCTTATGCCAAGGAGACAAGAAGGATCGGGTCCATGATATCCACCTTTATGGCTTTTATTTTCTTTTTCTTCGGACCACAGCTTGTAGGATTATATTCAAATGATCCGAAGATTATTGAAAGTGCTTCAACAGCTCTAAAAATAATTGCGCTGGTTCAGCCCTTTCAGTCCTCACAGCTTATTCTGGCAGGAGGTTTGAGAGGAGCGGGAGATACTTTCTGGCCTCTGGCAGGCACCTTTGTGGGAGTACTGCTGATCAGGGTCGTGCTGGCATATGTATTTGTGAATATATTGGGATATGGATTGACGGGAGCCTGGATAGCGGTATTTATCGATCAGCTGGTAAGATGGTTGTTCGTGTACGTCAGGTTCAGGACAGGGAAGTGGAAGTATATAAAATTGAGATAGCTGTGTGAGTTATAATAGATATTGGATTATTGATTTAACTTCTGCTACTATGAGAATATCATGGTGGTGGAGGTTTTTCATTGGAAAGTCACGAAAAGTATGATATGGAGCATGATGCAGATACTATATTCGTTGTAATTAAATTAAAGACATTAGTCGGGGTGCAGGTGCCTGTGAAGGAAGTTATACAGATACCATACTTAAGAAAATCCTTTTGAAAAATAATGCATATAAAGAGAGGGAGGTAATACAATGAAATTTTGCTGGACTACAATATCAGTCAAGAATCTGGAGGAATCCTTGAAGTTTTATCAGGAGATGGTAGGGCTTTCTGTAAACAGAAGGTTCCAGGCAGGGCCGGAAACAGAAATTGCTTTTCTGGGAGACGGGGAAACAAAGGTTGAGCTTATTTGCAATGCTTCAAACAAAGAAATCAATATCGGGAAGGATATTTCCCTGGGATTTGAGGTAAGCTCCCTTGATGAAGCAATGTCATTTGTAAAAGGAAAAGGGGTAGAAATTCACAGCGGTCCATTCCAGCCGAATCCCCATACAAGATTTTTCTTTGTACTTGACCCGAACGGGTTAAGAGTTCAATTTGTTGAAACAAAATAAAAAAGTGTCCATTAAGTATTTTAGAGGTCAAGGTGATTATTCGCCTTGGCTTTTTTTATGGAAAATAACACAAGTATTTCTTGTATTAAAAAAGTTGATTGAGGAATATTAAGCCTGCCAAAATCGGCTAGTGATTATTAACACAACAACTAACTTGTCTTTTATAGTGTTAATAATCACAACCTTGATTCAGTGTCTCGCATGCTTAAGAAGTGATATGCGTTACGAGGCATTATCTTAATATTAAGTATTGACATAGCATATTAGAAGAACTATAATAATTCAGTAGATCACTAATATAGTGATTTAGTAAATTAGTAAACGAAAGCACATAAGGAGGTAAAACTATGAAAATACCAACAACTTTAAAGCATAAACCTGTTATTGTATCTGACAACTACGAAAACGTTGACGGCAGATATGCCTATAATACCGATGCAAAAGGCCTCTCACTGGGATTGGCTCAATGGAACGACCGTGGCAAGGTGGATATTTCGGCCAAGGTATGGAGGTACACAGGGGAAAAATGGTCCAGACAGTCTGAGGAGCTACCGCTCCACCGGGTGCTTGACCTGGCGATACTTGTTTGCAGGGCAAAGCTCCATTTCAGGGAGGCTTACAGGTATGAGAAATTATACGATACGGAAAATCCGGTCATTGACAGGGTGGGATTGCAGGGTGACGCCATGACGGTAGCTGTTTGTACCGACAATGAAAAGCTTGATGAGGATATAAAGCTTTTCAGACAAGCTTTAAGCAATGATGATGAGCTAATCGGTGAAAGACTGAGCACCCTGTCAAGGATACTGAAAGAGATGGGATATTAGCATTTAGTACTGGGTTGCAGGTAAAGAGGGAGAAAAAGAGGGTGATAGCTGATGGATAGAAAAAGAGAATTAAAGCTGCAATATAAGCAGACGAAACCGAAGATGGGGATTTTTATTATACGCTCAAAAGTCAACAATAAGTGCTATATTCAGGCAACCCAGGATCTGCGGGGTGTGATGAATGGAGCGGAAGTAAGGCTGGGAGCCGGCATGCATCCTAACAAGGAGCTGCAGAAGGAATGGAAAGAATTCGGTCAGGAGAATTTTGTCATAGAGATCCTTGAGTATCTTGAATATGACAAGGATGAGACGAAGACGGATTATTCGGAAGATCTGGCCTTGCTGCAAATGATCTGGGAAGAAAAACTGGCTAAAGAAAATATGGAGCTTTACAGGAAAAACCTTAAATGAGAGATTATCATAAAGAAGCTACCGGAAGAGGATTAGGGGTATGAAAATTGTTGTGGTCAACGGAAGTCCAAGCAAATACCATGAAGAGTCAATTGATTTGATAATAAGAAAAATGGTATAATAAATAAAAGCACAAATGAAGAAATGGAGGATAAAGATGGATAATTATGAAGTAATACTGGCCTTTTTCAATACGGCCGAAAAGCCGGTAAGCGCAGGACAAATAGCAACAGCAACCGGTATTGATAGGAAAGAAGTCGATAAGGTAATGAAAAAGCTCAAGACAGAAGAAAAAATCGTTTCACCAAAGGTATGCTATTGGGAAATAAAAAAATAAGTGGGAAATGAAAAATGGACTGTTGCGGTAATAAGCAGCAGTCCATTCATATTTTTTCACATACTTTTTACACAAATTCAATATTATTATTCCAAAATCTCTTTTTATAATAAGCTTGTAAGTTCCTCAAAGAGAACAAAATAAAAGGAGAGATGAAACATGAAAAAAATTATTACAATGGTTTTAGTGGGTTTAATGGTATTCAGCAGTTCAATGGCTGTCTTTGCCGAAGAGCTTGCTGTGCAGAATGAAAAAGTGAAGAAAATGGGTGCTGCGGGACTGAAGGAATTCACCGAGGAAGTGCACCAGATCAATGCATTGAGAGTGGAAGCACACCAGCTTAAAATACAGTTGATCGAGAAGCAGGACAAATTGTTCGATCTTTTCGCCGAAGCGAAAGAAGCCGAAAATAAGGAAGTATTTAAAGCGGCAAAGGAAGAAAGAAAGCAGATAAAAGCAGTAAACGATGAAATGAAAGCCCTTCATGAACAGGCAGTGACAGCAAGAAAAGCATTCAAGGAAGCATTGAAAAACAATGATAAGGAAACAGCCGGCGCAGAGCTTGAAAAGTTTATCAACAGCCATGAAACCATCAATGACAGGCAGGAAGACAAGGTAGAAATACTGGATAAAGTAATCGATATACTTTCATAGCACTTTACCTTTTGAGGCGGATACTTGTTAGCAGGTATCCGCCTTATTGACGTTGAGGGTGAATTACTACCACTTATAGAAGTGGCAGCTTCATAAGGCTGGCTGTGTTTCAAGCAGCTATCCTTATGGGGTTATCCACCAACCCATTATCCCTCGCTTGTTTTACAAGCTCTGGGACTACATCTTTATATTTACGTAGTATATTCAGACTACCGTTAATATCTGCATTTATCAATATTCCTGCATTACTTCTGAACAAGCCTCTGGCTATTCTGCGTTTCTTATTGTAATAGTTTTTCTCTACCGGCTCCAGGTCTATAGCAGATACTCCCGAGGTATAGCTTTCTTTTTGCAGTACTACTGCAATACCCACTATTTCTGCTTTATACTTTATTTGCTCTACGAGTCTCTGAATTGGTATTTGTACAAAGCCTTTTATGGGTGACTCCTGCTTGATGCCGGATATGTCTCCAACTACTATTGTTGAACAATTGTTCAGCAAGGCCAGCTCTATAAGTTTCCTGCCGGCTTTGTGCAGGCAGTCTTGTATATAGTCGTTCCTTTGTTTCTGAAGCTTCCTTATTCGTGCTGTGCGTTTGAATTTGCTGCTTTCCGATTTTCTCATTTCCAATGAGGTATAATATGCTATCTGCTTATTGAAGTAGGAGTTCTTTGCTTTTAGTCTTCTGCCGTCAATAAGGTACTGTCCGGGGTTATCTCTGAAGGTAACTGCACACAGGTTATTCAGTCCCAGGTCTACTGCTATTATGTTATTGCCTGTAGTTTTATTGGTTGTCTCTGTTTTATAGATTATTATTATATACCATTGTTTCCGGCTGTGGTCGTACTTGGTTTTGACTTGTTGTATACTGTCCAAATTCATCAGCTTTTGAAGTTTGTCTGAAACTTCAAAGTTTAAGCTCTCCACTCCGAATCTGGTTTGTACTTCTTTAGCCAGTGAAAGCATGAGCATATTGTTCTTAAATCTGACTGCCAGATTTGTGAATATTATTTGGTTTTTACGCTTATCTACATTCTTGTATTTTGGCGGCTTAGGCATGGCTTTGTACTTGTGCGGATTGTTTTTATAATCTGCAATAGCGGCAAAGTAGCTTTTCCAGTCCTGTTCCAACACCTTAAGGCATTGCTGGTATGTATGGGAATGCAGATAAACTCTATGCCAATTAGTTGTATGAAGTTCCTCCATATCGAAATAGGATTTATATCCATTTATAATACATTCGTAGTTGGCAATATTGTAGAGTTTGGTAGTATGAAAACATAGTTCCTCAACAATACTAAGCTGCAGAGACGTAAGTTTAGGAAAGTATTTAAAGCTTAATTTCACTATGGTTACACCTCCTTCCATACTATGGTATATGAATATTATACCAAACACATGTTCGTGGTACAACCATATTTTAGGAGAGTTTTAGGAGAGTGCTTTCATCCCATACTTACAGAAGTAGGGGTATTACGCACTCGTTTAATAAAGAAAGCACACGCTTATGATGGATTAATGATATAATTATAAGACGGAGGTGAATTTCATGAAGCATATTTTTGTGGTGGATGATGAGCGTAATATACGGGATCTGATCCGTAAATATCTGGAGAAGGAAGGCTTTTCAGTTGCTGTTTTTGAAAACGCACAGAATGTGACAAGTGAAATCAACCGTTTGAGGCCTGATTTACTTGTGCTGGATATCATGATGCCCGGCATTGACGGTCTGGAACTGTGTAAAGAAATAAGAAAACAGACCGAGATTCCTATTGTATTTGTATCTGCCCGGGATGAGGAGCTTGACAGGATCATCGGGCTGGAACTGGGTGCTGATGATTATCTTTCAAAACCCTTCAGCCCCAGGGAATTGGTGGTACGGATAAAAAATATAATGCGGAGATTGGAAAAAAGCAGTCAGGTCAGAGCCGAAGTATTGGTTATCAAGGATATCAGGGCAGAGTGCCATAGAAGATATTTGGAAAAGGACGGGACCGAACTGAAGCTTACCACTAAGGAATATGACCTCCTGGAGTTTATGATCAGGAACAGGAACATGCCTTTCACAAGAGAGCAGCTGCTGGAGAAGGTCTGGGGATATGATTACCTTGGAGATATAAGGGTAATTGACGACCTGGTCAAAAGGCTGCGGAAAAAGCTGGCTGAGATTGGATCCATGCTTGAAATAAAAACTGTATGGGGCTACGGGTACCGGGTAGATGATTAGGATGAAAATCGGCAGAAAGCTGCTGCTTACTTATTTTATACTTTTACTTACTGTTTTCATTGTAACGGGCGTCACCTTCAGGGTACTGCTCCAGAGGTACCTGATCGGTGAAGCCAGGACATTGCTGAGAACAGAAGCCCAGGCTATAGCCGGTACTCTGGAGAAAATACCGATATACGACGGGAAACTGAGGCCTAACCTTCTGGCAAAACGGGAAATGCGCATACTCGGACAATTCATCGGTTCCAGCGTGATTGTCCTGAATAACGACAGGAAGCTTATCTACAGTAATCTGGAAGGCTATGAGAAGAAAGCACTTCAAAAAATGGCTGATATCAGGGAATTAATGGCCAGGGGATATCTTGCAGAACAGGCGCCCATCCTTTCAAAAAACGGTGAAGAAAAAGGCTGGGTATACCTGTTTACGAAAATACATGAGCTCAATAAAATAAGCAGGTTAATGAACAGAACACAGGTCATCAGTCTTATTATGGGCGGAGCTGCTGCCGTTGTCCTGGGTATGATATTTCAGAGAGGGTTGACCGGATCGATTCGAAAATTAAGGCAATATATGTCCGGTTTTTCTTTCAAAGACAGCCGGCAAGAGCTGAAAATAGAAACTGGTGATGAAATAGAGGAATTGGCTGATTGCTTCTCAACCATGGTTCAAAAGCTAAGAAAGTATGATGTTCAGCAAAAAGCATTCCTTCAGAATACCTCCCACGAGTTAAAGACCCCTTTGATGTCGATACAGGGCTATGCAGAGGCCATCAAGGACGGGGTAGTTGAAGGTGAAGAAATTCAGGAAAGCCTGGATGTTATTATAAATGAAAGCAAGCGGCTGAAGACAATTGTTGATGAAATGATATATCTGGCTAAACTGGATAATGTGGAGGAGTCATTTCATTTTGAAAGGATCAGTCTCCAGGAAGTTATCGACCAAAGTGTCAAAAGTGTCAAAGCATTGTCTGATGCTGCAGGGATAGAGCTTATAGCAGAAGGTGACCGCTCTTGTGAAGGATATTTTGATAAAGGAAAGCTTGCGCAAGCTGTTATCAATCTTCTCAGTAACGGAATACGGTATGCTGAAAAGAAAATTATGATAAACTGGAAAATACATGATGATTGTATTGAGCTTTGTGTTGTAGATGATGGAAATGGCTTTCAAAGCGGAGAAGAGATCAAAGTATTTGACCGGTTCTATAAGGGTGAAAAAGGGGAAACAGGTATTGGGCTGGCTATTGCTAAAGCTATAATAGACGGTCACAATGGCCATATCGAAGCATATAATGCCATACCCAAAGGAGCTGCATTTAAAATTATGCTCCCCGGGATGTAAAATAAAACGAGTGAACTGCTGCCGGATGGCAGCAGTTTATTTTTTGAAAATTCTGCTTAAAGGTTCATAAAGCTATATTGCCTCATACATGCTGCGCACTTAATATTTTCTATTGTAATTATAAATTATATTATATATAATTTATATATAATATAATTTATGGAGGAATACCATGGAGGTTTCTGAATTCAAGAATGTAGTATGGGATTACACAAGAAAGATTGCAGAAAGTATGAATTGCATATTCAGTCCTGTAAGTGAAAATTACGGGCTGACTATGATGCAGACCAGAATTCTTATGGAACTGCACCAGAACGGTGCTCACACGATAGGAAGCCTTGCAAGCAGTACATGTGTTGCAGGAGCTAATATTTCTGCCATGTGCAAGAGGCTTGAGAATCAAGGACTGCTGGAGCGTGCAAGAAACCGGGAGGATGAGCGGGTAGTCCGGGTGATGCTCACCGAGCTTGGCAAAGAGACTGTAACTGAGATAGATAGATCGTGTAATGATAAGATTTTGCAGCATTTGGTGAATGAAAAGGAAGAGACCTTCGAGGATATTATTCTGGGACTTCAGAAGCTGAATGAGCTATTACAAAGTATAAATTGTATTGAAAAGGATTAAATTCAAATTTGATAAACGGAGAGAAATAGAATGAAGGAAGAAAAGAACCCCAAGAAGCCGATTATTTATTTTTATGTTGTTACATTGATTATTGTGCTGATGCTGAATGCTTTTGTATTTCCGGAAATGTTGAAGCAGCAGATCACCCAGGTGGACTATGGTACATTTTTGACGCAAATTGAAAAGGGTAAGGTAAAGACCGTTGAAATACAGGAGAATCAGATTGCATTTACCGAGCTCGATGAAGCAGGAAAAGAGAATATATTTGTCACAGGCCGTGTGGATGATCCCGAACTTGTCAACCGCCTGCACTCCGCACAGGTTAAGTTTTCCAGGGTCATACCAAAGGAAAATTCACCTTTGATGAATTTCATTTTGTCATGGATTCTTCCAATTATTATTTTCATTGGACTCGGTCAGTTATTGACCAGCTCCATGCAGAAAAGAATGGGCGGCAATGCCATGACCTTTGGAAAAAGCAATGCCAAGGTATATGTTGAGGCGCAGACCGGCAAGACCTTCTCCGATGTGGCAGGACAGGACGAAGCAAAGGAAGCCTTAACTGAAATAGTGGATTTTTTGCATAACCCGGTAAAATACAAGGAAATCGGAGCAATCATGCCAAAGGGAGCACTGCTGGTAGGCCCTCCCGGTACCGGTAAGACCCTTCTTGCAAAGGCTGTTGCAGGGGAATCAAAGGTGCCGTTTTTCTCGATTTCCGGCTCTGAATTTGTGGAGATGTTTGTTGGCATGGGCGCAGCGAGGGTGCGTGATCTGTTTAAACAAGCCCAGGCAAAGGCTCCATGCATAGTGTTCATAGATGAAATAGATACTATCGGTAAAAAACGTGACAACGGGGGGATTGGCGGTAATGATGAAAGAGAGCAGACATTGAACCAGCTGCTGACAGAAATGGATGGTTTTAATGGGGAAAAAGGAGTAGTTATACTTGCGGCGACCAACAGGCCCGACTCTCTGGACAAGGCTTTGCTCCGCCCCGGCAGGTTTGACCGCCGTATACCCGTGGAATTGCCGGACCTTGCAGGGCGTGAGGCTATTTTGAAGGTACACTCAAAGAAAATAAAGCTGGGCAAGGATATAGATTTCAATGAAATAGCGAGGGCGACCTCCGGGGCATCAGGCGCTGAGCTTGCGAATATAATAAATGAAGGCGCTCTGAGAGCAGTAAGGTATGGACGCAAATATGTGGAGCAAATTGATCTGGAGGAGGCTGTTGAGGTAGTTATCGCCGGATACCAGAAAAAGGGTGCGGTGATCTCTCCGAAGGAAAAGCAGATCATCGCATATCATGAAATAGGCCATGCTATTGTTGCTGCAAAGCAGGCTGAGTCAGCACCGGTGCACAAAATAACAATCATTCCCCGTACCTCCGGAGCCCTTGGCTATACAATGCAGGTATCGGAAAATGAAAATGTGCTGATGACGAAAGAAGAGGCTCTTAACAAGATTGCTACCTTTACCGGCGGTCGTGCTGCAGAGGAGCTGGTTTTCGGAACCTATACCTCAGGTGCATCCAATGATATTGAACAGGCAACCAAAATTGCCAGAGCCATGGTAACCCGTCTGGGAATGAGCAAGGCCTTTGACATGATGGCCCTGGAGACAGTGTCCAATCCGTATCTCGGAGGAGACTCTTCCATGACCTGCTCTTCAGAAACAGCAGCGAAGATCGACGGAGAGGTTTTGACGATAATAAAGAATGCTCATGAAAGAGCAATTAATATTTTAAAGGAAAATATAGATAAGCTTCACTTATTGTCCTCTCAGCTTATAGAGAAGGAAACCATGACAGGAGAGGAATTTATGAGGGTATTGGCAAGCTGACGAAACTAACGACATTTATGAGGTGTTTATGAAAAAACTGATAAAGGTATTGATCAGCAGAGCTTTTTTAGTTGGAGCGGCCATATTGATTCAGGCTTTTACATTAATAATAGTAATATGGAGATTCACCAATTATTTTATTTACTTTTATTCCATCTGCGCAATGCTCAGTTTATTAGCCGTGCTATGGATACTGAACGGCAAGAGTTATCCTGCCTATAAGCTTGCATGGATCATTCCGATTATGGTCTTTCCCATTTTTGGAGGATTGTTTTATCTGATGCTGGGAGGGAACAGATCCAGCAAAAGAAACAAACGGAATATGCAGGAAATAAGCAGGCAGATGATGGATTTTCTGAAGCAGGATGAGGAAATCCTGCAGCAGCTTGAACGGGAGAACAGGGGTGCCGCCAATCAGGCAAAATATACCGGGAGGTACTCCCTATGCCCTGTTTATACAAATACGACCACTGAATATCTTACCCCCGGTGAGAAGAAATTTGAACGGCTGCTGGAGGAATTGAAAAAGGCGGAGCGCTATATTTTTCTTGAGTATTATATCATTGAAGAAGGCATCATGTGGAATTCCATTCTGGAAATCCTTAAGGAAAAGGCAAAGCAGGGAGTCGAGGTACGTGTTATCTATGACGATGTAGGCTGTTTGCTGACTTTGCCCTTTGGTTATAATAAAAAACTTGAACAGCTGGGGATCAAATGCAGTGTATTCAATCCCTTTATGCCTGTGATGACCGTCCGCCTGAATAACCGGGACCATCGTAAGATCGCAGTGATAGACGGGCATACGGCCTTTACAGGAGGTATAAACCTTGCGGACGAATACATCAATGCTTATGAGAAGTATGGCTACTGGAAGGATTCCGCCATTATCATCCACGGGGACGCGGTATGGAGCCTGACGGTTATGTTCCTTTCCATGTGGAATTACCTCAGGAATATCGACGAGGATTTTGAAGCATTCAAGCCATCTTCAGGGGATACCGGACATTTTGCGGCTGATGGTTTCGTACAGCCCTTTGCGGACAGTCCGCTGGATGATGAAGCAGTAAGTCAGTCCGTTTACCTGAATCTCATTGGCAAAGCGGAAAAGTATGTGTATATTACCACACCTTATCTGATCCTTGACAATGAGATGACCACAGCCCTATGCCTGGCAGCGAAAAGAGGAGTGGACGTACGCATCATAACTCCTCATATTCCAGATAAGTGGTATGTGCATGCAGTATCGCGCTCCAACTATGAGGTATTGCTGGAAAGTGAAGTCAGTATCTATGAGTTTACACCAGGCTTTATCCATTCAAAGACCTTTGCAGTCGATGATATATTTGCTGTTGTCGGAACTATTAACCTGGATTACCGCAGCCTGTACCTGCACTTTGAATGTGGCGTGTGGATGTACAGGACAAAAAGCGTCATGGAAGTGAAGGAGGATTATCTGCATACCCTGGAAGCCTGTGAGACCATTACTTATGGGTGCTGTAAAAGCATAATATGGTATAGGAAGCTGGGCAGGCTGGTTCTCAGACTATTTGCCCCGCTGATGTAATTAATCAAACTTTTCCGAGATATTCCTCCAGGGTGATGTTCCTGTTTGCTATTTCAAGAGCTGCACTCTTCCCCACATAGCGTATATGCCAGGGTTCGAACTGATAGCCTGTGATGCTTTCTCTGCCTTTAGGATAGCGCAGGATAAACCCGTACCGCGGCGCATTTTCCTTAAGCCACTTTCCTTCACGGGTTTCGGCATAAGACTGGGTAAGGGCAAAGCCGACGGAAGGGCTGCTTACATCCATTGCCAGCCCGGTCTGGTGCTCGCTTTGACCTGGCCTTGCACTGAACTGGTTGGCTGCGGCTGCGGAGCCATATTTTTTTGTATTGGATGTAAAAATTGCACTTTGACGTTGATAGGAACGATAACCTGAGATAGCTGTCAACTTTATATTGTCCCGCTTAGCTTTGGCAAAAAGGGCTTCAAGGGCTTTGGCAGACTCAGGAGTCATCATTGTTTTTGCCTTATTTGCAGAGGGCACCCTGGGGGCTACCAGACTCTTAGGGACATAACCTGTGGGCAGGCTGTGAGTTTTGTTGACAAGCATAAGCTTATTTGCCGCTGCTGTCGGCGGCTTGGGTGCAGTTGCATAACCCTTCCCTTTGATTCTGAGCTTTTGTCCGGGATATATCATATCGCCTGTCAAGCTGTTGAGCTTTTTCAGCTGATCCACTGTGGTTCCTGTTTTATTGGCGATTTTATATAAGGAATCACCGGATTTGACGGTATAGGTTGCACTGGTTCTCAGCTGTATCTTCTTTGCAGGGACAATTGGTGATGTATGGGCATTGACCGAGCCGTACGCAAGAGATGCAACAAGCAGAGATCCGAGCATGATATTGATGGCATTGATTTTTACACCCGGATAGTTTTCATTTATAAAGCTTCTGATATGATTCAGCGTGTCTTTTTGAATCTCTTTTCTTTTACTGTCAAGGGTGCTGAAGAAGTCTTCCGCAAACTCGCTTGTCTGCTTATCGACATACAGGACCAGGGTGTAACCGTCTCTGGACTTTATTAATTCATGCCGTGAGAATATATCCATCTGCATACCATCCTTTCTCTCGAAAACCTCGCATTTGTTTTGTATTTTTAGCATTTTACAGAAGCTTATACCTTTATATTCAGGTTGATAAGAAGACGAAGCAGAACAAATCATGTGCAAATTGTTAAAAATTATTATAAAATGAAAGGAGATTATGGAAGCTGCATGCAATATATATTTTCCATGATTCAATGAAACGATATCTTATAGTAATTACCGGTAATATGAGGTGGGAGAAATGATAAATATAAAAAAATATTGGGAAGATCCGAATGTGCTGCAAATAAACAGGGAAAAGCCAAGAGCTTACTACATACCGTATAAGGATGAAGAAGCGGCTTTATTCAAAAGGCGTGAAGCATCACCCTTCTGTCAGCTGCTGAACGGAAGCTGGAAATTCAAATACTATGAGAGTATAAAGCTTGTCGAGGACGGCTTTTATGGTATAGATGCAGATACCGGCAGCTGGGATGACTTAATAGTCCCTTCCTGCTGGCAGGTAAAGGGCTATGATAAGAATCACTATACAAATGTCAACTATCCATTTCCCTGCGATCCGCCCTTTGTGCCGAATGATAACCCTGCCGGGCTTTATATAAGGGATTTTGTTGTGACGGACAGCTGGGATGAAAAAGAGAAGTATATCATTTTTGAGGGTGTGAATTCCTGCTTCTATTTGTGGATCAACGGCGCCTTCGCAGGGTACAGCCAGGGAAGCAGGATGCCTGCTGAGTTTGATATTTCGCAATTTGTATACAGCGGAAAGAACAGAATGGCAGTCATGGTGCTGAAATGGTGTGACGGAAGCTACCTTGAGGATCAGGACCTGTGGCGCTTTTCCGGTATTTTCAGAGACGTATATTTGCTGGCAAGAGATAAATCGCATATACGGGATGTATTTAATAGGCAGACATTATCATCGGACTTCAAAAAGGCATCTCTGAAATGTGAACTGGATACAACAGGCAGCTGCAGCATCAGAGCAGAACTGAGAGATGCTTCGGGAAAAGCAGTGGTACAGGGTGAAGCACTTGTTGACTGTCATGGGGTAATTGAGCTTGAAGTGAATGGACCGGTGCTCTGGAATGCCGAGCAGCCTTACATATATAAATTATTTATATACAGTGCTGAAGAAGTCATTGTTTTCAATGTCGGATTCAGAAGTGCAGAGATAAAGCAAGGCGTTTTCATGATCAATGGAAAAGCTGTAAAACTAAAAGGGGTAAACCGCCATGAGTCCCATCCTGAGCTTGGACAGACGATACCCGTGTATCACATGCTGGAAGATCTGATGCTGATGAAGAGGCACAACATAAACGCCATAAGGACCTCCCATTATCCCGATGATCCCCGTTTTTTGGATATGTGCGATGAATATGGGTTCTATCTGGTTGATGAAGCGGATCTGGAATGTCATGGAGTTCTGGAAGCCGGAGATTTTCACATGCTCGCGAAAGACCCCCGCTGGGAAAAAGCTTTTCTGGACAGGGCTGAAAGGCTGGTTGAAAGGGACAAGAACCATGCTTCTGTTTTAATATGGTCGATGGGCAATGAATCAGGCTATGATGTGAATCACATGGTTATGGCTGATTGGACTAAGAAAAGGGACAGAGGAAGATTGGTTCACTACGAAGGGGCAGATCCGCGTTATGGAGGGAGTGCGGATGTTGGATGCCTGGATATGGAGAGCAGGATGTATGCATCAACTGAATATATTGAAAAGTATGCCTTAAATGAAGAAAATACAAAACCACTTTTCTTATGTGAGTACAGCCATGCTATGGGCAACGGGCCCGGGGATCTGAAGGACTACTGGGATATAATATACAGGTATCCGAAGCTTATGGGGGGCTGTGTATGGGAATGGTGCGACCATGGCATTAAGACGGCAACAGCTGAAGGAACAGAGTATTATGCTTATGGAGGGGATTTCGGGGATGAGCCAAATGACGGGAATTTCTGCCTGGACGGGCTGGTTTATCCGGACAGGACCCCGCACACAGGGCTGCTGGAGCTGAAGAAAGTAATAGCACCGGTCAGAATTGAAGCAGAATGCTTGAAGGAAGGCACTGTAAAGCTTACCAATCTTTACGATTTCCAGGACTTATCCCATGTCCTTCTTAAGTGGAAGGTGGAGAAGGATGGATCGGCTGTGGAACAGGGAGAGATCGCTGACCTTAAGATCATGCCCCATAGTTCGGAAGTGGTCAGATTGCCATATCATTTGCCTGAAGGCTCAGGAAGCAGATACTTTGTTACCGTATCGGCCGTACAAAAGAAGGATACCCCTTGGGCTGCAAGCGGACATGAAATAACCTTTGAACAATTTGAGCTTCCTGCTGACAGACCGGCAGGGAAGCAGGAAGCTCATAAAGGCAAGGTAAAGGTGGAAGTATCAGAAAGTCTGGTCTGCATAGAAGGCTTTGACTTCTATCACGTGTTCAATATGGAGGAAGGAGGCTTTGTAAAGCTTTCAAAGTACGGAGTCGATATGCTTGCGGGGCTGCCAAGGTTTAATATCTGGCGCGCACCTGTGGATAATGACAGGAACATTAAGCTGAAATGGATAGAGGAAGGCTATCACAGACTAGAGAAGCATGTATATGAAGCAAAGGTACTTGAAGTATCCGGAGATACAATAAAAATATCAGTTGATTTTTCTCTTGGAGGGTACATAAAGCGCCCAGTATTACATGCAAAGGCAGTATGGACTGTTCTGGGCACAGGAGAAGTACTCCTTGATACCAGGGTAAAAGTAAGAGAGGGACTGCCGTTTTTGCCCCGCTTTGGCCTGCAGCTTGTAATGCCTGAAGGAAATGAGGAGGTTGAATACTTTGGGAATGGCCCTCATGAAAACTACATAGATAAGAGGCAGAGTGTTGTGAAAGGTAAATATCTGACAACTGTGGATAAAATGTTTGAAAATTACCTTATGCCTCAGGAAAATGGCTCAAGATGCGGGATGGAATGGGTCGTCATATCCAATGCTCAGGGAATGGGGCTGCGTTTTGCATCTGACTCAGAGTTTTCATTCAATGTCGCCCATTACACCCCCGAAGATCTGACTGTCGCGGCTCATCCCTTTGAGCTTAAAAAGAGAAAGGAAACCACTATAAATATTGATTATAAAATGAGTGGAGTAGGTTCCAATTCTTGTGGTCCTGAGCTTCTGAAGGAATACCGGCTTGATGAAAAGGAATTCGGATTCACTCTCAGAATCATGCCTGTTTTTAAAGAAAGCAAGGGATATTTGTAAATATCTGCACAGGCCATACTCTTAAGTAAGACATAAAAGCAATTTTTCAGTAATTGTAATTCTGAAAAATTGCTTTTTTTCTATTAATGCTCTAACAATTCTAAAAACATGTTGTCCATAATATATTAGAGTAAGCATTAAAATCTTTATTCCAGGAAGCCACAGATAGAGGAGGATCATATGTATAAAGTCATTATTGCCGATGATGAGCCTAAAGTATCTCAGCTAATCAAAAATCTTATTGATTGGGAGGCCTTGGGTCTGGAGCATACAGCAACAGCCCAGGATGGGATCGCCGCCCTGGAGCTGATCGGAAAACACCAGCCGGAGATCGTCATCACAGATATAAGAATGCCGGGTTATGATGGTATTGAGCTTATAAAGTATGCAAAAGAAATCAATCCCAAAATAGATTTTATCATTATCAGCGGATATCAGCATTTTGACTATGCCCACAATGCAATCAAATACGGCGTCAAGGATTATCTGCTGAAGCCTCTCAACAAAAATGAAATCAATACGGCATTATCAAAAATGGTTGAAAAGTATTCTGAAAGATCAAGGCAGGAAATGCACCTCCAGGACGATATAAAAAGGTTGAGGAATGAGCTGCTCCGGAATATTTACCTTGGTTATGGCGATCCTGTACAGAGAGCTGCGGATTTAAAGCAGATCAACCAGGATTACAACTCAGGCTTTGTGGAAGGCTGTTATCAGGCAACTATTATCAAACCTGATTTTGAGTATCAGCCCAATAATCATGAGGCAGTGAAGATGCTTCTTTTGAAAGCTTCCAAGGTTGTTGAACAGAACCTTAAAGGCGTATGCACGGAGCTCCTGCAGCTTTTGCTTGAGGACAGGATCTTCATCATAGCCAACTACACAGCTGAGAACAAGAAAGTATTCAGAAAGGTATTAAATAACATTATTGAAGGGTGCCATTTATTCAGGGATATTTTTAAGGATCTTACAGTCACAGTCGGGCTTGGCAGTGCTCAGACAAGCCTTGCAGGTATGGTTCAATCGGCCTGTGAAGCTAAAGAAGCTCTCGATGATCGAATTATACTGGGGAGTGGAAAAATTGTCCAATATAATCCTGAGCTGCATATGAAAAAATCTGTAGAGGCTGCCGTTAACTTTGAAAAAAGGAGGAAGCTTCTGGGTATGATAGAGATCTTTGATGCTGCAGGGATTGAAAAATGGATAGACGAAAATGAAGCGGAGGTTTTAAAGCTTCAGAATATATCAGGCCAATTTGTCCTTGCTGTTATTGAGGATATCCTTGAAACCCTTTTGTTCGGTTTGAAGAATAACGCAAAGGCAAATACGGTCGATAACAGTTTAATAGTGGAATTCCATGAAGCTCTTCTTATGCAGACCAGTGTCCGGGCTGTCTTTGACGTACTTAACAGGTACGTGGGAATAATATTGCGGCAGATTGCTGAGGACCGCAAAAACGAAAGCAGCCGACCGATAAAGGAGGCTCAGAAGTATATCAATGAGCATTATGCCTCTGCTGTAAATCTTGAGGAGGTAAGTAACCTTATAGGGTTTAATGCGACATATCTTTCAACACTGTTTAAAAAGGAGACCGGTATGAATTTCGTGGAATATGTGACTAATGTCCGGATCAAATCAGCCAAGCAGCTGCTGTCCGATTCGAAGAGAAATATCCTGGATATATCCCATGAGGTGGGCTACAGCGATTTCAAGCATTTTACGAAACAGTTCAAGAAAGTAACGGGACTTACCCCGTCAGAGTATAGAAAATTATATTATTAGAGAGGTATCATATGCAGAGGTTGAGGATGCGCGCCGGAAAGACCATAAAAGCTTATTTGTACAGAACTGCATTCAATGTGATAAAGATATTATGCATATTGTATTTATTCAGCCTGATCATGATGATTTTTATGCTGATCATATCCGGCGCCGGCTATTTATGCTATATTGCCTGCGCAGCAAGCTTTGCAGCATTCATAATCAGCCTGTTATGGATGTACAAAAAGCTTTACCTGCCGTTTAAAGGCACTGAGCAAGCCCTGCGCAACTATAATCTCGGTTACAATTCAAATGCGCCCAATGAAATAAACGTTTTTTATACTGAAGAACTGGAAAGGACATTTTCAAAATTCTTCAGCCTGTTTGAGAGTATGAATGCTATAAAGCTGACTAATACCAATGCGGAATACAGAGCTCTCCAGAATCAGATAAACCCTCATTTTCTATACAATACCCTGGAAGCCATCAGGAGCGACGCCTTGAGTGAGGGCTCTGAAAATATTGCCAATATTACTGAAGCCCTTGCAATGTTTTTCAGATATACAATTTCAAATGTCAACAGCATGGTTACCCTCGAAGCTGAGTTAAATAATTCAGAGAACTATTTTGCTATTCAAAATTTCCGTTTCAGAGATAAAATCAACCTGAAAATCAATATAGATGACGAGGATATGTCTATATTGGAGTATGAGATCCCAAAGCTCACTCTGCAGCCTATCATTGAAAATGCAATCATACACGGACTGGAGAATAAGGTGGGCCGGGGTACGATTGAAATTGATATTACAGCAACAGAAGACAGGCTCATTATCAAAGTCACGGATGATGGGGTGGGGATGGATGAAGAGGTCCTGAACAGTATAAACGAGCGGCTCCATGAAATATCCGGACAGGGACTCATGCCTGACAACACAGAGAAAGGCGGTATTGCCCTGATCAATGTAAATAACAGGATCAAGCTGCAGTTTGGCGAAAAGTACGGTCTTAGGATATACAGCATAAAAGGTCTTGGTACAAGTGTGGAAGTCACGCTGCCGCATATGAATGAGAAAAACGGGTGATTATATGAAACGGGAAATACTGAGGATAGAAAATATTATAACTGAAGAAAAAGGGATAAGGACACTTAATGACTTCTTCCTGAATTTATACCAGGGGGAGTTGTTAGGTGTTTTTGTTAATAATGCCCTGGAGAAAAAGCATCTGATTGACCTGATATACGGTAATGTGGAGGTCGGGAGAGGAAGGATATGCTATGAGAACCGGCCGGTCAATTATGAAGACTATGTGGATATGAGAAAGAGCAGGATTTCACTGGTACAATCAACCAGTAAACTAATTGATGATCTGACTGTGGCGGATAACATTTTTGTCATCCGTGATAAATTTGGACGTTACCGGATAGATAAACGGGTAATATTTGATCAGGCAAGGAATCTGCTGGAAGAGCTTGGTCTGGGTATAAGCCCCCGAAAAATTGTATACCAGCTTTCAGGCTTTGAGAAAACTGCAGTTGAAATTGCCAAAGCATATGGTTTAGGCGCAAAGATCATCATTTTAAAAGATCTGTCAAGTTACCTGTCGGATTCCGAGCTGAGTCAGCTTACTGGAATCATCAATGAACTGAAGGGCAATGGTATCTCCTTTATAATGATTGACAGCTTCACCGATATTTTAAGGCAGTTTTCTGACCGCATGTTTGTTATGAAAAATGGGCGTAATGTCTGGACACTGAAAGGTGAGCAGATCAATAACGATATTCTGAAAGCGTATTTTTGCACCCATAAGCATGAAATATCAGGAAGTCCGGAGATAAGAAACACAATAGCGCTGAAATTTGATCATGTCTCAACCGGCAGACTGGAGCCTCTAAGCTTTGAAATACATTCAGGAGAGATGTTGAGCATCCTGGATAATGATGGATCCTGCATTGATGAAATCACTAAGGTTCTAATCGGCGAAAACAACAGCTACCAGGGTGATATATTCGTTGGGGACCGGCTGTTCAAGCCACGGAGCCCATGGGAAGCTGTAAAAAAGAATCTGGCATTTATAGTGGAAAACCCGGTGGAAGCGATGCTTTTCAAAGATATAACGGCAATAGACAATCTTTGTTTTGTATCCGGCAATAAGATAAACACCTTCTGGTTGCATTCAAGATACAGAAGCTGCTGTATTGACGATTATGAAGGGTTTTTCAGTAAAGAAACCCTGAATTCCCGGACTGAAGCACTTTCAGTATATGATCAGCAAAAGCTGGTTTACCTGAAATGGCATTTGTACAATCCCAGGATTGTTGTCTGTGCAAGGCCATTCAGTTCAATAGATGTTGAATTAAGGGAAATCACCTCTGAAATGATGAGGCTGCTTATGGAAAAAGGTGTTGCTATACTTGTGCTGGCATCCAACTATTCTGAAATAGACGGCTCCGGGGCAAGGATGGTATTAAGACCCAAAGAATGCCCCATATAATCATAAGAATGCCCTTAGAATCAGCATATTTACTTTGATAAAATCATTTGTAAGGATAAGAAAGCTATATAGATTATAAAAAATTGTACGCTCATTTTAGGGGGAATGGATGTGTCGGACTACTTGATAGAATTAAAAGGGATCAGCAAGGTATTCCCGGGTGTCAAAGCACTGGACAGAGTCTCTTTCTCCTTAAAGGCCGGTGAGGTGCATGGACTGATAGGCGAAAACGGCGCTGGAAAATCAACGCTTATGAAGATAATAAGCGGTATATACAATCGTGATGAAGGCGAGTATCTGATCAATGGTAATACTGTGGGCGATTTGACGCCGAAGAAAGCGCAAGAGCTTGGAATAGCAATTATTCACCAGGAATTGAACATGTGCCAGCATTTGACGGTTGCTGAAAATATATTTTTGGGCAGGGAAAAGAGCAGGCTTGGCTGCATTAAGCAAAAGGAAATGAACAGTGCCGCAGAAGAGATCCTTGACAGGCTGAAAATCGATATAAAGCCGGACACAGTGCTCAGGAAACTACCTGTATCAAAGCAGCAGATGGTTGAAATCGCCAAGGCCTTATCAAGCAATGCCAGAATATTGATAATGGACGAACCGACCTCCGCATTAACTGAGAAAGAAATAGTCGAGCTTTTTGAGATCATCAGGCATTTGAAGAGTAACGGGTGTGCAATAGTATACATCTCACACAGACTGGAGGAGCTGGAGCAGATTGCAGACCGGGTTTCAATATTCAGGGACGGCAGGCATATCATTACAAAGGATTACAAGGATACCGGCCTGAACGAAATAATCTCATACATGGTCGGCAGGGAGATAAAGGAGAAATTCCCTACAGTAGTATGTCAAAGAGGGGATAAACTTCTGGAAGTAAAGAACCTGTGCTCATGCATCATCAATAATGTAAGCTTTGACCTGTTCCAGGGCGAGATCATAGGTCTTGCCGGACTGATCGGGGCAGGGAGAACCGAACTGGTCCGTACACTGTTTGGGGCTGAAGCCATAACAAACGGAGAAATCTATCTCAAAGGCAGAAGATTGAATATAAAATCACCCATGGATGCTATTGAAGCAGGTATCGTACTTGGCCCGGAGGACCGGAAAAAGGAAGGACTGTGCACCAAGCTTTCCATCCGTGAAAACATAGGGCTTGCGAACCTCGACCTGATCTGCAGCTGGGCAGGACTTGTTGACAGCAGGAAGGAAAACTCACTGGCAGAGAGGGCAATTGAGATGCTTAAAATCAAAACGCCCTCTCCTGAGCAGACTGTGAATAACCTGTCAGGTGGAAACCAGCAAAAAATAGTTGTGGGGAAATGGCTGGTAAGAAGCGCTGAAGTGGTGATATTCGATGAGCCCACCAGGGGTATTGATGTAGCGGCGAAGGTTGAGATATATAACATTATGAACGATCTTAAGAAGCAGGGGATAGGGGTTATTTTTGTATCGTCAGAAATGCCTGAAGTCATGTGTATGAGTGACAGGATCCTGGTTATGTGCAACGGGAGGATCACCGGAGACCTGGTTTCAAGGGAAGCGACCCAGGATGAGATCCTCCGGTGTGCGACCCAATATAACCATTAATAATATATGCTTCGAAAAGATATAGAGTTAAGGGAGAAGGATCATGGTGAACAGAGAACACAGCATTAACAGCTTATGGAGACAAATAATCTCGGTCAGAGGCATGGGGCAGGTTATCTCAGTATCGGTTGCACTTGTGATCATGACGATTGTATTCGGTATAATAAATCCACTGTTTTTTTCACCTGATAATATTACAAATCTTCTGCGCCAGGTTGTCCCCATTATGATTATAGGCATGGGTCAGTCCTTTGTGCTGATTACAGGAGGAATTGACCTGTCCATCGGTTCTGTTGCCGGCATGTCATGCATGCTGTCTGCAACCTTGATGACAGCCGGCGGTATGGATCCCTGGCCGGCATCCATTATAACCATATTTGCCTGCTGTGTTGTAGGGCTGGTCAATGGAGTTCTTGTATCAAGAGCAAAACTGCCCGCATTTATAGCTACCCTGGGTACAATGATAATTGCAAGGGGTATTGCCCAGCTGGTTAACGGCAACATGAATACCGACGGGATTCCGGAGTATGCCAAAGGCTTCAAGGATCTGTTCTATTATGGTGATAGCTTTGGACTGTACAATCCAATATGGATTGGATTGATATTATTCATAATCTTCAATTTCATACTATCCAGGACAAGAACGGGGCGGCATACCTATGCAATAGGGAGCAACTATGAAGCGGCAAAGCTTTCAGGAGTCAACGTTATTATGGCAGAAAGCAAAGTGTATATATTCAGCGCATTCCTGTCGGGGATCGTTGGCCTGATGCTGACTGCCCAAAGCGGTATGGGTACAATGAGCGCCGGAAATACTTATGAGTTGAATGCGGTGGCCGCATCTGTTATCGGCGGGGTAAGTACCATGGGAGGTCAAGGGCTGCTGTTTGGAACGGTAATCGGCTCCTTCATCTGGGGTGTATTGAACAATGGACTGCAATTTGCCGGAGCTCCGCTTGCCCTGAGGAATCTGGTCATAGGCGTTGTTGTCATAATATCGGTCTTGATCGACAGGGTAGCGAGAAGCGGGAAGTTTGATTTCAGGAAAGTATTAAGAAGCAAAGTAAGCTGAACTTTCTAGACAACTGCAAAAGTGTTTTTTACTGCAGCGCCAGTAGGCACTGTGGATTAAAAATAATAAATATGAGGAGTGGAGAGTATGAAAAGAGTTCTGGCCTTCCTGCTGATTCTAACAATCGCATTTTCCTTTACAGCCTGTGCCCCAAAGACGGAAGCACCGGCAGCACCGGCGCCTGCCGCTGCCCCTGAAGCAGCTGCTCCGGCCCCGGCTCCTGCCAAGACTGTGTACCTCATTACAATGGACAAAATGGACCAGCACTGGGTAACTGTAGATTCAGGAGCCAAAACTATGGCGGAGGCACTGAGGTTGAATTACAAATGGGACGCACCGGATGTGAAGGATAATGCAAAACAGATAGAAGCTGTCAACAATGCGGTTGCAGACAAGGCAGACCTGATCCTGCTTGCAGCAAATGACCCGCAGGCTATTTCAGAAGCAGTTAAAAATGCTAAAGCAAAGGGTGTAAAAATCATATATGTTGACTCAGCGGCCGACGAACCTGCCATAGCAACCCTATCGACAAACAATTATCAGGCAGGGGTACTGGCAGGTCAGACCATGGTGGAAGAGCTGAAGGCTGCCGGTAAAGCAAGCGGAAAGATCGGCATCATAAGTGTCAATACTGCAACAAACTCGACAATGAACAGGGAAAACGGCTTCAGAGAGGTTGTGACAGCTGCCGGATATACCATTTTGACAACAGAGTACAAGGACGGCGATGCAGCCGCTTCCCAGGAAGCCGCATACGGCTTTATCGCCGGGAATGAAGATCTGGTCGGATTATATGGAACCAATGAAGGCTCAACAGTAGGTGTGGGCAATGCGATAAAAGCATCCGGCAAGAGCCTTATAGGTATTGGTTTTGATAAATCTGATGCAATTCTTGGACTGCTGAAGGATGGCAGCTTAAAGGCCGCTATGGCGCAGAACCCGTTTACGATGGGATACCTGGGGGTCGCTCAGGCCTATGCAGCATTAAACGATAAGAGCACAGGTCCTGCGGTTATAGATACAGGAGTAGCTATTCTGAGGAAATAGCAGAGTAATGCTTGGAGTGCCGGCCTCCGTCGTGGGTTTACCCGGTGGAGGCTTTTCTTTATCTTTAGCTATAATCAGTATCGTTCCGCTCCATGACTGAATATATTGTACATAAAGGGTCTGATGTGGAGCGGGGTGAGGTTAATGGCGGATTCATTAAAACATATAACCAAAGTTTTTAATGAAGCGGAACAGATTATTTTTGATGATTACTCCAGGATCATTCTGATGAGTGACTGCCATAGGGGCGATGGAAGCTGGGCCGATGAGTTTTCCGGAAACCAGAATCTTTATTTTGCAGCCTTGACCCATTATTATAATGAAGGGTTCACTTATATAGAAATTGGCGATGGAGATGAGCTCTGGGAGAATAAAAGATTCTCCGACATCAAACAGGTTCACAGTGATGTTTTCTGGCTGCTGTCCAGGTTCTACAATGAAGGCAGGCTTTATATGATTTTTGGAAACCATGATATGGTGAAAAGTGATAAGAGGTTTGTAAAGAACAATCTGTATCAATACTATGATGAACCTGGGCGGAGGTATATTCCTCTGTTCAAGGGCATTAAATTCCATGAAGGTCTGGTTCTGAAGCATAGGACTTCAGGATACAGGATTTTTCTTATACATGGGCATCAGGTCGATTATTTGAATTATCAGCTATGGAAATTGGCTAGATTTTTAGTCAGGTATTTATGGAAGCCACTAACCACTTTCGGAGTAAATGATCCCACAAGGGCAGCAAAAAACTATGAGAAAAAAGAGGCTGCAGAAAAGAAGCTTACAGAATGGGTAATAAAAGAAAAGCATATGCTTATTGCAGGCCATACCCATAGGCCAATGTTCCCTGAGGTTGGTGAGCCCACCTATTTCAATGATGGGAGCTGTGTCCATCCAAGATGTATAACGGCAATTGAAATTTCAGAAGGATATATCATGCTTGTCAAATGGAATGTCAAAACAAAGGATGACGGTACAATGTTCATTGGCAGGGAAGTGCTTGCGGGACCAAGGCGGTTGACGGAGTACTTCGGCAGTAAGGAAGAGTTCCTAAGCCGCTATATGCGGATATTTGTATAGAACAGGGAAAGAAATTGAATTCCACAGATGGAGCAGATGCCTGGTATAAATAGTGTACCGGGCATTTTTACTGTCACAATATATATTGACAAGCGGCTTCTGTTATGGTATATAAAAAATGAGGATTAGCACTCAATAGGCGAGAGTGCTAATAAATAATAATATCTTTTTTATTGAAGGAGAGATATACATGGCAAAGAAGCAGTTTAAGACAGAGTCAAAAAGACTGTTGGATCTGATGATCAACTCAATCTACACTCACAGAGAGATTTTCCTCAGGGAGCTTATTTCAAATGCAAGTGATGCGATTGATAAGCTTTATTACAGGACATTGACGGATGACTCTCTCGATTTCGATAAGGACAACTATTATATTAAAGTGGCTCCTGACAAGACAAACAGAATATTGAGGATTTCAGACACAGGTATCGGAATGTCAAAGGAAGAACTGGATGATAATCTTGGGGTAATAGCAAAAAGCGGTTCTTTGGCATTCAAAAAAGAAAATGAACTGAAGGATGGTTATGATATCATAGGGCAGTTCGGTGTAGGGTTTTATTCTGCATTTATGGTAGCCGATACCGTTACTGTGGTAAGCAGAACTTTGGGCAGTGACGAGGCATACAAATGGGAGTCCAGGGGGACTGAGGGGTATACTATTGAACCTTGTGAAAAGGATACTGTCGGTACGGATATCATACTGAAGATAAAAGAGAATACAGAGGACGAGAAATACGATGAGTATCTTGAGGAATACAGGCTAAAAGCCATCATTAAGAAGTACTCTGACTTTATTAGGTATCCTATAAAGATGGATATTACCTCAAGAAGGCTAAAGGAAGGTAGCGAGAAGGAATACGAGGATTACACCGAAGAGCAGATCGTGAACAGTATGGTTCCGATATGGAAAAAGAATAAAAACGAGCTTAAGCAGGAGGACTATGACAATTTCTATTCCGAGAAGCACTATGGTTTTGACAAGCCTTTGAGGCATATACATATAAGTGCAGACGGCACAGTCAGCTATAATGCGATTTTATTCATTCCTGAAAATATACCTTTTGATTACTATACAAAAGAATATGAAAAAGGTCTGGAGCTGTATTCCAATGGTGTTCTGATAATGAATAAGTGTGCAGACCTGCTGCCGGACTATTTCAGCTTTGTAAAAGGGATGGTCGATTCCGAAGACCTGTCTCTCAATATTTCCAGGGAGCTGCTGCAGCATGACAGGCAGTTGAAGCTCATTGCCAAGAATATCAAGAATAAAATAAAGAGTGAATTGGAAAACCTGTTGAAAAATGAAAGAGATAAATATGAAGAGTTCTACAAAGCCTTCGGAAGACAGCTGAAGTATGGTATCTACAGCGATTTTGGGAGCAATAAGGAGATTCTGCAGGATCTTCTGATGTTTTATTCATCAAAAGAGAAGAAGCAGGTCACTCTGGAGGAATATGTCTCAAGAATGCCTGAAGGGCAGAAATATATATATTATGCGGCAGGGGAATCAAATGAAAGAATAGAGAAGCTGCCGCAGACAGAGCTGGTATCGGACAAGGGCTATGAAATCCTGTACTTTACCGATGATGTGGATGAATTTGCCGTAAGAATGATAATGACTTATAAGGACAAGGAGTTCAAATCCGTATCAAGCAGCGACCTGGGTATAGAGATTGAAGAGATAGTGGATAAGGCCGGAGGGGATGAAAAAGACAACAAAGAGCTGTTTGAGCATATGAAGAATATCTTATCAGGCAAGGTCAAGGATGTAAGAGCATCGAAGAGATTGAAAAATCATCCTGTATGCCTGTCCAACGAGGGTGAGCTTACAATAGAGATGGAGAAGATTTTAAACTCCATGCCCAATAATCCCAACATAAAAGCCGACAAGGTTCTGGAAATAAATATAAACCATGATATGTTCAAGGCATTGAAGCAGGCATATGATAACGATAAAGAGAAGCTCGGGCTGTATACAGACATATTATATAATCAGGCCCTCCTTATTGAGGGGCTGCCTGTAGCTGATCCGGTAGAATTCACCAATAATATCTGTAAAATAATGATATAAGAGGCAACAAAGTTGCCTCTTATATTTTCAGCATTATGGAAAGTTTGACAAATTTAGGATCATACATTATACTATAATATTGGAAAAGTGAGTTATTTGTTAATATATAGAAAAGTTTATAATGAATTTGCTGTTTTTAGCGGAGGGATTTTTATGTATAGTAATCTCAGAAACTCAGGAATAGATATTATTGGCAGAATTCCATGGGGTACGCATATTGGTCAGCTGTATTCATCAAAAGCTGACTTTTATGATGTTGGGGTGCCGTATATCCGGTCAGGCTTAATGAATAATGAATTATGCATATGGATTTATTCGCAGAACACAAGTTATGAAGAAATAAAAGGTATTATAAGTGAGAGTGTAGAGGATGTTGATGCATATTTGAAAAGTGGCCAATTAAAGATAATTCCACACACAGAATGGTATATTGAAGATAATAGTTTTAATGAAGTAAGGATAAACAGGCAGTGGAGTGATCTTGTCAGATATGCTTTAGATAATGGGTTTGATGGTCTTAGGGCAGTTGCAGATACATTCTGGCTGGAAAAAAGCTATTACAGAACTTTTGCACATTATGAGCGTAATGTTAACAAAACTATTTCTGAATTGCCTTTCATAGTGATTTGTCTTTATGATGCAAACAAAGTGGATATATTCGAAGCTGCAAGTATAATTAAGAATCACAGTTATGTAATAGTCAGACATGAAAATAACCTGGAGCTTATTAAGAATATAGAACTTCTTATTAAGGATAAACAATTGGAAGAAAGTGAAAAAAAGTATAATAAGAATAAAGAATTGCTGGATAATACATTGGAATACGACAGAATGAAGACTGAGTTTTTCTCAAATATCTCTCATGAGTTAAGGACACCTCTTAATGTTATTCTTGCTACCATTCAATTGTTGAGATCTCAAAAGGATCAAGCCTATCCGGGTATGAAAGAAAACAAATACCTAAAGATCATGCAGCAGAATTGCTTTAGGTTACTAAGGCTTGTAAATAACCTTATAGATATAACAAAAATTGATTCAAATTATTATGAAATCAGGTTACAAAATTATGATATTATCGGTCTGGTGGAAGGAATAACCATGTCTGTTACCGAATATGCAAAGAATAAGGGCATTACCCTGATTTTTGATACTAATACTGAAGAAAAGGCAATAGCATGTGACCCTGATCAAATTGAACGGATTATTTTAAACCTTCTTTCAAATGCAATAAAATTTACGCCCAAAGGCGGTTACATTTGGGTGACTATTCTTGAAAAAGGGAATAAAATTGAGATTACTATAAAAGATACAGGAATAGGCATACCTCGGGATAAACAGGAATGCATATTTAATAGATTTCAACAGGTAGATAAGTCATTGACAAGGCAATCCGAAGGAAGCGGCATAGGTTTATCACTTGTAAAAGCTTTAGTTGAGAAGCATAATGGGAGAACTACTCTAAAAAGTGAATTGGGTAAAGGAAGTGAGTTTACTATAGAAATCCCATGCAATATTTTGATGGAGTCAGAAAGTAAAGCCGGTATTCATCAGAGCCATAGCAGCCATAATTATGTTGAAAGAATCAGTGTAGAGTTTTCTGATATATACTCATAATGCATAGTTGTACTTGCTGTTTATATTTTGGAAGAAAAAAAGTGATATAATAATGTAAAAGGAATATGAATATACGGAGAGGTGCAATGTGAATAAATACAGCTTCATGTACCATGACAGGGAATATTTGCTTGGAGAAGATAATTTCAGCTATATGATCAATGATGAAGAGGATCCCGTTACGGGTATTCAAAGGTCTGATATCTTAGAACTGCTGAGCCGCAAAGGGACAGTTGACTTTGAAGCAGAATACTATGACGAACCTTGCCAGAACTGCCTTGCAGGCAAAAAAGAGAAAAGCAGGTATTTTAAATTCTTCGAATATCACTTTTTCATATATACAAAGAAGGGTGAGTATGTTATAAGCAATATATCGGAGGAATATGAGAATGGTTCTTTTGGCAGGCTATTAAAGAAAGGTGCCGTTGACAACAGTTATATTGTGAGTATTGCAGTATGTGCTGAGTGCGGGGACTATTCCATAGAAATAACTCAGTGTGATGTATAGGAATCTAGATTCACATGGTGCCATTTATGATTCAGAAATAAAAAGAAATAAAAGTGAGGTATAAGAATGAAAAATAAGACCCTTATAATTATAATAGGTGTTGTTGTACTGCTGGCAGTATACTTTGTAGGTGTACAGAGAAGCCTTGTAGATTTGAGTGAAGAGGTAAACGCCGCATGGGGAGATATTGAAGTACAATACCAGAGAAGGGCTGACTTGATACCCAATCTTGTAGAGACAGTAAAAGCCCAGGCTATAAAAGAACAGGAGATATTTACCCAGATTGCGGAAGCACGGTCAAAATTGTCAGGTGCAGCAACAGTTCAGGATAAAATCCAGGCAAATGAAGAGGTTTCCTCAGTATTGGGAAGGCTCCTGGCTATTACGGAAAACTATCCGGAATTGAAGCAGAACCAAGGTTTCCAGGATTTGAGAGTACAGCTTGAAGGTACTGAAAATAGGATTGCGGTATCAAGAAAATACTATAATGATAATGTAAAGCAGTATAATAAGAAGATCAAAGTATTCCCTACGAATATAGCGGCAGGTATACTGGGATATAATGACGAATTCCCATATATTGAAGCAGAAGCCGGTGCGGAGAAGGCACCAGAAGTAAAGTTTTAGAATAAGTCTTTGTCTGCATAGAATTATAGATAGCAACTCTAAAACCTGATTTTAGAGTTGTTTATCTATATATAAAATTATATGAATTGGAGGCATGCAATGAAACGACTCAGGCTGTCAGCAGCGTTCATCATAATTTTGCTTTTGGTCACAATAGTCTCCGGGATATTAGGGGTACAGGCAGCAGAACCCAAAATACCAAGCCCTACCAAGGAGTTCTATTTCAACGACTTTGCCGGAGTGCTGGATTCAAATACGGGTCGGGATATAGTAAAGCTTGGGGAAAGTACCAATGAAGCCACCGAAGGTGGCCAGGTGGTGTTTGTAAGCATTGAGACCTTAGGCGACAGTACAATTGAAGAATATGCCAATGCCCTTTTCAACAAGTGGAAGATTGGCACCAAAGATAAGGGGATACTCTTTATAATAAGCATGGAGGATAGAGAATCAAGAATTGAAGTAGGCTATGGCTATGAAGGAGTATTGACAGATCTGGAGAGTAATAAGCTTCTGAAGAAGTTTTCCGGACTGTATAACGAAGAAGGTATAGACGAAGCAGTAAGGACGATTTATATGGATATCTGCAGTATTGTCAGCGGCAACGAGGATAATGTCACATATCCTGATTACAGTAAGACGGGAAGAGAAACAAATACAGGAAGTGATTTTTTCAGAGAGCATCCGATAATGACATTTATTGGCGCGATTATAATATTGATATTGGTTATTCTGGATTTTGTCTTAACGGGAGGCCGAATCACATTCTTCATTCTAAGAATGGCAGCAGCCTCAGCAAGAAGAGGCGGAGGCGGGAGGAACTCAGGGGGTGGAGGCCGCTCCGGAGGAGGAGGCTCATCATCCAGGTTCTAAAACAAAGCAGGATTACCTTAATTGGTAATCCTGCTTTAATCATACTACCCTATGAGAAATTTCTTAAGCGCTTATCTTCTCGCCCTTGGACTTGTTTCCGAAGAATGTATTTATTGTGGTTACGATCAATATTATTGCCAGAACGAAGAGAATCGCAGCCATGCCCCCAATGATGAAGTTGCCGCCTGCAAAATTGTTCTTAGCTACTAATACCAGAGCAGTAAGTGTAACTGCGAACATAAATACCATAGGTATCACAGTCATAGAGTTCTTCTTGCCTGACTTAGCCAGCCATGCAGACACTGCAAGGAGTGCCAGACCTGCGAGCAGCTGGTTCGCAGAACCGAATATAGGCCATATCTTTGTATATCCGTATGAAAGCAGCAATGCAGATAAACCTACTGTTACAGCAGTTGCTACATACATATTGTTCAGAGGTGATTTTGTTCCATCTGCTTTGGTGGTCATTTCCTGGAACATATAACGGCCCAATCTTGTTGCAGTATCAAGACTTGTGAGAGCAAATGCGGAGAAAGCGAGTGTTACAAATACCGTCCCGACAGGAATAGCAATTCCGAAAGTACTCATGAATTCTGCAACACCATTTGCAAATATCTGAGCCGGAGTACCTTTTGCTCCTGCTACATATCCCACTGTGATAAGAGCTATAATAGCAAGAACACCTTCAATAAGCATTGCACCGTAACCTACAAGCTTTGTGTCCTTTTCATTGTCAAGCTGCTTGGAGCTTGTACCCGAGCCAACCAGTGAATGAAAGCCGGATATCGCTCCGCAGGCTACTGTAACGAACAGCATCGGGAAAAGATACTGAGCCTTGGCTCCTTCACCAACTGTGAAACCGACTGATGCAGGTATAGCCATTGCAGGTCTTACAAGAATTACTCCGATAAATGCTCCGGCAAGCATAGCATACAGGAGGAAGGAGCACAGATAATCCCTGGGCTGCAGCAGCAGCCAAACAGGCAGGGTGGATGCTGCGAAGATATAGAGAATAAGTATTACATCCCATGTGAGTTTTGAAAGCTTAAGTATTGGGAACTGATAGCCTATCCATATGCAGAAGAACAATAATGCAACGCCTGCTACTGTGGATAGTGAGAGACTTACTCCCTTTCTATAAACCAGGAAACCGAAGGCCATTGCCAGGAATATGAATAGTATTGATGCAGTACCGGCTCTTGCTCCTGTAATTGCTTCAGGCTTTGCAGGATCAAAAGCGAAGGTGCTTGCACAGATGTCGGTAAATGCTGCAACAACCAGTATCAATGTAAGATATGCGAAGATGTTGAACAGCTTCTTACCGTTTTCACCGATGTTTATCCTTATTATTTCGCCTATGGACTTTCCTTCGTGCCTTATTGATGCAAGAAGTGAACCCCAGTCATGAACTCCGCCGAAGAATATACTGCCTACTACGATCCATAGATACACTGGAAGCCATCCGAATATTGCCGCTGCTATAGGACCTGTGATAGGGCCTGCACCTGCTATGGATGAGAAGTGATGTCCGAGAAGTACTTTGGCATTTGCCGGGCAGTAGTCAATGTCATCTCTCATAGTATGTGCGGGAGTTTTCTTGCTTGGATCAATGCCCCACTGTTTTGCCAGGTAGCCGCCGTATAAGGAATATGCGGCCAGGAATAATAGGATACCGATAACTAATAAAACTAATGAGTTCATTTAAAGACCTCCTTTTTTATATTGCATAGGAAATTGTGATTTCCTTAATGCTTACAGTGACTTAAGCACATCATAAAAGGCTTTGTCCGTTAAAAATAACTCAACAGCAGCATTTATGCATTATGCTGTCAATTGATAAACCTTCTTTACCTTTTTGCCGGCCTTATTGGTGACAACTTCGTTGTTGTCCAGGTCAATACATATAAGCCTTACATCACACCACCCCTTTAGATAGAAGGAGTAGACCTTGCTGTAGCTGTATCTTTCGACTATTTTTTTTACGCTGTCATTAATATTGCTGCTGATGATTACTCCGGTAACGTATGTACTCATGTGATCCCTTCCCGGCTCAATCAATTCATCTGCTATTCTCTTCAAATACTGTCCATAGGCAGCAGCCTCCTCTTCGCTGATAGTGTCATACTTCTTGATATAGCAGTATTCAAAGTTCTCACACCTGTCTATAACATCATTCTGAGTGAGGAAGGTTCTTCCGCTGATGTTGACGTATTTGGCAAGCATATCTATTTTGTTCTCCAGTATCTCTACATCTGTCTTTATATGGAAGTGTCTTTCGAATTTCGATTTCAACATATTCATGTATGATTCGTATTTCATATTAATCCTCCAAACAGCTATATTTAATTACTTCTTAACAACTATAATTATATAGGAAATGTACAGGTTGGAATCCGGAATTGCATTAAATAGCAAAATGGGCACATAAAATGCATTTATATGCCCATTAGCTGTTTGAAAGCAGATATGTTCTGCCGGCTTACAGGGATTTCAGAGTGCAATCCATTAAGCTTCAGCATGTATGTGTTGTTGAACCAGGGGATTATTTCCGTAATTTTGCCAGTATTGACAATATAGGAACGATGACATCTGAAAAAAATATCAGGAGGCAGTTTCTTATAAAAATCGGATATGCTGGAGTTAACTATGTATTCATCCGCTTTGGTGAATACATGTACTTCATGCTCATGGGCTGTGCAGTAATATATATCATTTAAGCTTAATACATACAGCTTGTTATTTTTCCACAGGGTGATCCTGTCATTACTGCACTTGACAGTACAATTTTCAAGTCTGTGCAGTGTGCTGATTATTCTGTTTTCCGAATAAGGCTTTACAATATAATCATAAGCAGCAACCTCGAAGGCTTCCAGTGCATATTCACTGTAAGCGCTGATAAATACGAAGACAGGTTTGGTCTGCAGTGTGTTTATTACCCTGCTGAAAGCCATACCATCCAGCTTTGGCATGTTTATATCCAGAAAAACAACATCTACAGGATTTCTCTGCACATATTCCAGTGCTTTGATACTATCATCAAATTTACCCAGTATTTTTATTGAACTGAAATTTTCGATAAAATAGCTTAGCTCCTGTATTGATGGAGATTCGTCATCTACAATAATACAATTCATGGATCCACCTCTATCTTAAAAAGTATTGTTCAGCACATGCTATTATCATCCAGGACAAAACTGATTCTTGTGCCTATAGCAGGCCGCTCTATCGCAAGGCCTGTGCCATATATGTGCCGGAGTCGCATATCTACATTTGACATGCCGATTTTATTCTCTCTGACAGTACCGGAATTGATGCTGTCTACAAATGCTTGCGGAATTCCTATTCCATCGTCTTCTACAGTTATCTTTATTCTGTCCGGATCGTTCCGTCTCACATGAATCCGGACATTTCCCGAGCCGGAGCCTTTTAAGATCCCATGTTTTATTGAGTTCTCCACAAGAGGCTGTATGATTAAAGAAGGAATTTTTACATGGATGCTTTCATCAATATCATAGATCACATTCAGTTTATCCCCAAATCTTGCCTTCTCTATTTCCACATATGCTTTTACCTGCTGAAGCTCCTTGCTGATATCCACAAAGGTGCTTGTCTCTTCAATATTATATCTTAAGTAGGTCGATAAATTTACGATAAGCTCTCTCGCACTTTCCTGATTGGTTCTTAGCAGAGCTACAATGGTGTTTAACGCATTGAAGAGGAAGTGCGGATTGATCTGTGCCTGGAGTGCCTTGATCTCCGCTTTTGCAGCCAGATCCACGAGCTTGCCTACCTTGCTTATTTCCAGCTGTGTTGATATTAATTGGGATAAACCTATGGCCAGCTTTTCATTAGTGAAGGAGATACCGTTTTCTTTGGCATAATATAGCTTCAGAGTACCTATAGTGACATCCCCCTCTTTAAGAGGTACTACAATTGCGGATTTCAATCTGCAATTTTTTGAAGAGCATTCTATTTCCCTGGAGGTATTTAGTATACTTATCTTTCCTTCTGAAATTACCTGCTTTGTGGCGGAGGTCAGGATCGGCTCACCACTGATATGATGGTCGGAACCCAGGCCTTCATGGGCCAGGATACTGGTGGTATCAGTGATTGAAACTGCTGCTGCACCTGTAGAATCCTTTATTATGGAACAAATGTTTCTTAAGGAGTCGCTGTTTATTTCCCTGAAATACGGGAGAGTCTTGTTTGCTATCTCAAGGGCCAGCTGCGCTTGTTTTGCAGCAAGCTGTTCCTTTTCATTAAAAATCTTCTGTATCAGCAGTATTAGAATGCATATGCCAAGGGCATTAGTCAGACTCATAGGGAAATAGATGCTTTTTACGATAGTGAGTGCACTGGAATAAGGCTTGGAAATCAGCAGGATAAGAAGCATTTCAATACTTTCCAGAACAATGCCTCCGATGAGTCCGTAGAACCATTTGTCAAACCTGTTGCATTTCTTGTGAATAAATGCAGAAGCAAAGCCGGCAAGGATAGTGGTTATTGCGCAAGGAATCGAGGTTATGCCGCCGATATCAAAAAGGAACCGGTGTATGCCTGCAATAATGCCCGATACAATACCGACAAAGGGACCGCAGAGTATACCCCCTGCCATTATTCCGATTATCCTTGTATTGGCTATAGCACCGTAAACATCAGTACCGGTATATGTACCGATTATTCCGAAAATGGCAAAGGTCAGCGATAACACAGCGAGGTCGGAGCTTCTGAATTCATCCTTCTGAAAGATCCTTCTGAATATAGGCAGATTGGTAATAATAAAAGCAATAATGACCACGTAGCTCAAATTACTTATAAGATTTTTCAACAAATCTATCGTAATCATACATATACCTCTCTCTTGATGTTAATATAGCCCTTTCATACTATTTTAGCTTTTTCGACCGATATCTGCAAGTAAACAAATAAGACCCTGCTATAGAAATATATAGCAGGGTCAGGCTGAAGACAAACTGAGGAGCAGACATGTCATAGCCTAAATATGCTTATACAGAAATTGTCAATGGTACTTAGAAACGAAGCCTTAGAAACAACCGTATGCGAGGCATGGACGCCGAGCAAGTCCTAAAGGTCACGGATGACCATTTTAGGACGTTAGGTTTTTCTTAGGCTGAGTTTCTTAGTGCCATCAATTTCTGTATACTCATATGTGGCTATTACGTGGCTGCTCCAGTTTGCTGCTTTGTCTTCAATTGAAACCCCTGCTATAGAAAAACATGGCAGGGGTTTCAGTTTTAGTTCGTTGTATTAAGTGCTATTTTTTTACTTCCTGTTTTCCGGTGACTTTGCTCTTATCATCCATTTTGAAGCCGGATTTGGCATCATCGGAAGCAAAATATATATTTCCGTCAACTGTGGCGTCAACCAACTGAAAGTCCTTTGTGTTGACATAGAGATCACCTTTGAAAGTTCCGTGCTGTATGCTGGCCATAGGACTGTTAATGGTCATCTTTGGTGCTGTCAATGTGAATCGGGCAGTTACGTTACGCTTGTCATCCTGGGTATAAAGAGCTATCTTACGCTGTATGATATCCTTACCTGCGTCATCCTTCTTGCCATTTTTGAATTCACCGTCCAGTACCAGTTCCTTATCGGTAGAAACATCTTTTACTGTGGCTATGATCCATGTGCCTGTGCTGCTGATAGCCTTTTCAAAAGCTTCGGCATTATCAACTATTGAAGCTGTCGTTACGACATCAGGTGTAGTCTCCGGCGGTGTTGTCTGCGTCGGCGTCGGGGTTGCTGCCTGTGTTGGTGTTGGTGTTGGCTCCGCAGGTGGTGCGGGTTCTGGTGCGCATCCTGCTAATAGGGCAATTATCAGCACTAATGTTAATATTATGACTTTTGCCTTCATTAGAAATCCTCCTTGAAAATATTTTGGTATTATTATTGATTATATTCAAGCTTATTTTTATATCTCTAATACATTATTACCTGAATGATTAAAATTAATGTACGATCAAATATTAGTATATTTTTCGAAATTTCATTTTTAATGCTTACATTCCGCTAGATTGCTGAAGGTGGATCAGCCGGTATTAATAAATGGTCCCGAACTGTTTTATATCAAGCCTGACAGAAACATCCATTTCAACTTCCTTATAAGCTTCCTTCCAGTCCACCTGCTGCCAGTAGTCATTGTATTTTGCTCTCACAATATTGCCGATGCCTAAAGGATCACTGCCTGTGGATTTTAGGTAATCCAATATTTTTACACATTTGTTTTTGATCTCGGTGCTAAGCTGCTGTTCCAATACCTTCTGATCGTCCGCATCAGATATACTATTCAACTGGAACTCATCCAGAATGCAGTCTATTTTCATTGCTATTGAAACAATGGGCTCATCATCTGAGAAGCTTACATTAAGCTTACTCTTTGCAGTCCTTATTAAAACAGCTGTTCTGGCTTTTTCACCGGCAGCTTTGTCTTCGGTTGGCAAAATATTACCGACATATTCTGTCGGTTTCAGCTTACCCATCATGGCCAGAAGCAGGGAAGTTTCCCGGGGGGAGAGCTTACCGACCATTTTATCTTGGGAAAACAGTGCTGAGCCGGTAACTTTAATACCTTCTCCCTGCAGCTTTAGGATAGGTGTAATAGGATCTATTCCTGGTGCAAGGCTTAGTGCACTGAAATTCCATATCCTTGTTTCCGGTATATATGAACTGATGATGTTACTCTTAAGAAGCTCATTGATATAGAAGGCAGCACGAGGTTTATCCTCAAAGGTGGTAGCTCTTTTCAGCATCTCATAAGGGCTTCCTTCGATAACGACTATCAATGCAAGTGTTGGAAGAGCGGGGTCTCTATGAAAAAGATCCAACAGCTCATTAATTCCCTTCTCGGCCATTTTGTTGGAGATAAGCAGCTGCTGAATTTTTCCGCCCTCCAACAATTTCGGCGAGAGCAACCGGGCATTTTCCCTGGCTTCCCTTAATATATCCCCCTGAATGTTGATAATTTCTACCTGTTCCTTTATCTCCCCGCCTACAACCGGAGAAGTATAAGTAATCAGTAGTTCTGCGGTTTTACCCGACTCAATACCCATTTGCAGAATATATCCGGTTTTTTCAAATACTTTTTGATCCCAGCAGCCTGTTAGTATTGTTGTAACTATCAGAAGCATGACAATCATTAATCTCATTTTTTCATTACACCCCTTGTATTCAAATATGAGAGCAGCAGTGAAAACAATATGAAGGCAATCAATGCCAGTCCTGACAAATTCAAAGTATCAGTGAGTTGAAAAACAAAGCTCAGAGATGGTGGGATCCTGCTGGCAAAAACTACTGCAACACAAAACGACATGTGCAACAAAAAGCTTTTTTTTGTATTGAGCAGTTTTTCCAAACAGCTTAAGGTGCAGTAATAGTAGCCCGTCATAGTTATACCCATTGCAGGAAGCCATAATGCAACAAAAAATAAATCCAATCTTTCAAGGGTGGGTGCATTATAAGCCCTTGCCAGGCTAAAAAGCGGGAATACCAAATGTTTAAGAAGGTTTTCCCCAAATACACCTGTAAGTACAACGATCAACAGGACATAGAATAAGGTTGTGGCAATATTTGCAGTTATCACACTTTTAATAAGCTTTCCCTTATCTGAAATGTCAGGATAGATAACAACAATAAGCTCTATTCCCAGGAATGCAAGACTGGAGGGAACTATACCCTTTATGATTTTTACCAGACCTGTCTGGCCTACAGGCATAAGGAATGTGTAACGGATACTGCCCAGAAATAGCATAAAAAACAGAACCATTGTGACCATAATGAAAACTATAATTCTATCAAACCTGCAGATGGTCTTTAACCCGTACCATGTCATATGTATGAAGGGAATAATCAGCAGCGCGGCAATAATTACGCCGGGAGTAAGCTTCAATACCCCAATATTTATAATTTCGGTAAACAATCTTAATGCAAGAACCGTAGCAAAAAAAAGATATGCAATGATCAGCAGGTTTATGATATATCCTATTATTTTTGTATAAAGCAGATAATTTATTTCCATTATAGATTTATCCTTATACCTTCTGAGGAAAATAATTATTAAAACACCCAGAAAAGCATATATGAATCCTGTGATAAACACTGATATCCAACTGTCATGACCAATCCTTTTCACAAGAACAGAGGGTGAGGTCAAAATACCCAGACCTATCTGTACGGACATGATAAATGTAAGCAACTGGCCTGATGTTATTTTATTCTTATTACTGCCCATCATTGGTACCTCTTTCATCATCTGCAGGCTGAGTCATTGTGGTCCTTTTCCTCATGAAGCTGAAAGGAAAGCGAAGGAAAGTATCTTTCAGACCACCTCTTTTAAAAGGAACAACCGGCTGAAAATACGGCTGTCCCAGAGATTCCAATGTCAGTAACTCAGAAAGCAACAGTGAAGAGAGAACCACAATGCCGACAATACCAAATATTGATGAAACAATCATAAGCATAAACCGCAAGAACCTTAGTGACAGGCCAAAGTCATAAGAAGGCACAACGAAGGATGCAACAGCAGTCGCTGCAACAACTATAATGAGCAGATTACTCACTATCCCTGCCTCCACAGCAGCCTGACCTATTATGATACCGCCTACTACGCCGATTGAAGAGCTTATATAACTGGGAAGTCTGATGGAAGCTTCTCTTATCATCTCAATGGTAATTTCCATTATCAACGCTTCTATTATTGGAGGGAAGGGTACCTTAGCCCTGGATTCCGACAGTGTTACCAGAAGATTAAGAGGTACCATATAATAATGAAAGGATATAATGGCGATATACAGGCCTGGCAAAAACACGGCTACAATAGCCGCAATAAACCTTACGATCCTGATGAAGGAACCGAACATCCAGTTTGTACTGTAATCATCAAGAGCCTGGAAAAAGGAAAAAAAGCTTACAGGAGCGATAAGAACGATGGGAGTACCATCAAGAAGTATGACAAATCTTCCTTCGAGCAATGCGGCTACAGCTTTGTCAGGCCTTTCGGTGGCATAGTATTGAGGAAGCGGAGAATGAGGAAAATCCATTATCGTCTGTTCAATATATCCGATTGCGATCAACCCATCATAGTTGATCTTTTCAATTTTTCTTATAAGAGTCTGAAGAAGGGACTTGTTTGCTATGCCTTCGATATACGCAATACATAAAGTCTGATTTGTTGTTGTCCCAACTTTAAAGCTTCTGAATTTGAGGGTAGTATTGCTTATAAGTCTTCGTAGCATGGCGGTATTTGTTGTCAAAAGCTCAGTAAATCCACTTCTGGGCCCTTTAATATTCTTTTCTGCTTCCGGCTCTTCAATGCCCCTGCTTTCTATCTTCTCGAACCTGCCAAGCACAGCAAGGGAAACACCCTCCATAATGAATGCTGTGTTTTCTTGCAGTAGCTGCTTTATTATCGAATCAAAATCATCATATAGTCTTATTGTGGCTGATGATATATTAAATATGCTTTTGTCCTTAATGGCCTCAGGAATGTCCAATCCCATAATAGGTTTGATAAAATCACGGTTGAGTATATCTATATCAACCATTCCATTAATATAGATAAAACAGCCTTTTTTACCGTTACTAAAGAACACCTTTTTTATTATGACATCAGGGCAGTTTTCAAATGAATTTTCCAATTCCTTAAGGTTGTCATCGAAGCTGCTGCTTAGTTTTTTGGACTTTGAACTGTTTTTATTCATATAATCATTCACCTGTAATTTTGCTATGACTAAAGTTATTACCATTTCACACTATTATTTACAGCTTTCGCATTAATTATTTTTATTGTTAGAAATTTTATAATATAATATTTACAATAAGAGGAGCAAGGGGTCAGTACAGCGTCCCCTTGCTCCTCTTATTGCCTCTATGTCCCTACAGGCTGTCGCCAAAGTCCTTCCTGAACTTTGCAACCAGCCTTTCCTGCCAGTCGGATACGGGCTTCAGCCTTCCAAAGAAGAAACGCAGGATTTTTGGCTCATCTACAAAGACAAGCCCTTCTATTAGCTTACGGTTTTCATAGAGCCAGGCGATCCTGTCAACTGCATATTTGACCTGGGACAAAGTGAAAACTCTTCTTGGCATAGCCAGCCTCAGAAGCTCCATATTTGAAAATACCTCGCTTCCGTCAGGATTTCTCTGTTCTGACAGCGTACCACGCTCCATGCCGCGGACGCCGCTTGCAATATAAAGTGCGGCTGCAAGAGCTCCGGCAGGGTATTCATTTTGAGGTACATGCTTCACAAATTCCATGGCGTTTATATGACATCCAAGGCCTCCTGCAGGAGTAACAACAGGTACGCCTTTCTTAACAAGCTCATCTACCATAAATGCAATAAATTGAGGTCCTTGGTTAATAACGTCCTCATCCATTGTCTCATCAAGTCCGACAGTCATGGCTTCCATCTCTCTTACAGACATGCCGCCGTAAGTAAGGAAGCCCTCGTACAGAGGTACAAGCTCACGCATCTTTTCAAAAAAATTCTTATCTTTGAAGCATATGCCGCCGCCTCTGGCGCATCCGAGCTTGCGGGCAGAAAAGTATATGATATCGCTGAAGGATGCAAATTCACGGGTTATTTCCCTTATGCTCATGGATTTGTATTTTTCTTCCCTGGTCTTTACAAAATGCAAATTGTCGGCCAGCAGACTTGCATCAAGCACAAGCAGGATACCATGCTTATTGCAGACCTTGTATACCTCATTAAGATTTTCCAGTGAGAAGGGCTGACCACCAACTAGATTTGTACCGGCTTCCATGCGTACAAAGGCGATTTTATCCGCTCCATGCCTGTCTATAAGGGCATTGAGCTTGTTTATATCCATATTCCCCTTAAAAGGGTTGGTGCTTGTGGTCTCAAGTCCTGCATCAATTATTAACTCCTCTACGATCCCACCATTCAGCGTGATGTGGGATTTTGTTGTTGTAAAATGATAATTCATAGGCACAAGCATACCAGGCTTGACCAGCGCCTGTGAAATAATATTCTCACAAGCCCTCCCCTGATGAGCAGGCAGGAAGTATTCCATACCGAATATTTCTCTGAGCTTGCTTTCAAGCCTGAAGAAGGTTTCACTTCCTGCATAGCTGTCGTCAGCTATAAGCATTGCTGCCTGCTGTCTGTCACTCATTGCGTTTACGCCGCTGTCCGTCAGCATATCCATAAATACATCCCTGTTTTTTAGCAGGAAGGTATTGTTGCCGGCTTCAGTCATAGCTTCCAGGCGTTTTTCTATAGGGGGAAGCTCAAGCTTCTGTACTATGCGCACCTTGTGCATTTCAAGTGGTACCTGTTCATTACCGAAGAATTTGATATTTGCCATGTTAATTCTCCTCCAATTTCAAATAGATTTGTTTTAAATAATAGTAATAATAATAGTCCGGGTCCATAGAACCATCTCCTTTACAAAATAAAAATCCCGTCCTTTGAAAATTCAAAGGACGGGAATATATCCGTGTTACCACCTTAGTTTATCGGTACCTCACAGTACCAACCTTATCAAGTACTTGCACCATAACGCAGTTATACTTTAGCACTGTAACGGGTGCAGGTTGCCGGCATCAGTCTACTCGGGACAAGCCCTTTTGATGATCAGCTCTTGAGATGTATTCAGAATGTACTCCCTTGCCCCTCTCACCAACCGGTAGCTCTCTTTAAGGTATACTATTCCTACTTCTTCCCAGTCAACGCTTTTAAAATATTATTCATAAAATATATTCATATTATACTCGCGTATTTTCCATAAGTCAACACTGACAAGGGCACTGACATGGGGACGGTTCTTGTGGATGACAGGGGACAAAACTGCAGTAAGATAGATATTTAGCCATTATGTCAATAAGACAAATATCAGAAATTACCGGAATCAATAGAGATAAAACTAATAAACTTATCAAGAACTGACAGCGGAAGCGTCCCCGTGTCAGAAAGTGGCTATAGACACCATTTGACAGTAGTGGTATAATAATGTAAACAAATAGCGTAAAGGCTTGAGAATTGGAGAGCCGCATAAGTTGGGTCTATGGAATGATAGGCATTGATTTTTGCGGCTTTTTCTTTTGCTGCTGCGTGTTACGTGTTTTGAATTTTGTACTTGAGGTTATTGCCAGCTATTTAAATATGATAAGGGGGGCTTGTAATTGAGGCGAATTGTGGTTTGGACTGCAGGGATCATTGGAATTGCAGCATTCCAGCTGTTGCTTGACACAACTGACTTTACCGGTGCTGTGTTAATTGCAGTAGTTATTTTCGGCAATGCTCTGATCTATTTTCCGGTAACTGCCTATTTGCATAAGCTTGATCTGGAAGAAAGACGGGAAGTTGAAGCTGAAAAAGTGCAGGACGGCACCAATGGTAAAGAAATTACCGGCAGCATAAGTGAAAACCTGGCAGCTCTGGCAGAAACGGTAGGTTTTGATACCCAGCAGATTCTTTGGCTTTCAAGGGATAATATAAAAGCCGTTGAGCAATTGGCAGGCGGTTTTTATGAGGTAGAGGAGCTGAGTCAGCAGAATGCTGCAAACACTGAAGAAATAACTGCTGGCATCAGTGAGCTGGCGGATACTTCTGAAAAGCTCCGTGAAAACATTCTGAGCATGGACGGGCATATGTCAAGATCCATTGAGATGCTCAGGCATAATGCCGTCACATTAAGCGGAATTGGTGATTCGGTTAATGAGTTTGCCGGATCACTCAGAAAAGCATCGGAAAGCAACCTTACACTCCAAAGCGCATCCAAAAAGATCAATATTATAGTAGAATATATTACAAATGTATTCAAGCAGATCAACCTGCTGGCATTGAATGCATCCATTGAAGCAGCCAGGGCAGGGGAAAGCGGAAGAGGTTTTTCGGTGGTGGCGCAGGAAATAAAGAAGCTGGCAGATGAAACCAAGCAGGCCCTTTCAGAAATAGGATCGATTATTAATGAGATAACGGAAGAAATTAAAATCTCTAATGAGGTAGTAGTTATCTGCAATGACAAGATAGGGGATGTGGAAGCGGCAGCAGGTGAATCTGTAAATGCAATATCCCATATAGAAGGAATTATTGGGGAACTGAAAAATAATCTCGGTAACCTGACGAGTGTTTCGGAGAACCAGACAAAGGCGGCAGCTGAGATGAGGGAGGCTTCCCAATCTATTGCAGTATCTGTAGAGGATACCTATAATACGTCTGCAGGGCTTATTAAAATGGTTGACATGCAGAAGACAAAAAATGATGATATGCTGCGCTACAGCGGCCGCTTGAACGATATGGCGGTCAATCTCCAAAGTATTGTAGCAGGTCTGAAGGGTGAAAAGGAGATCATATTCGGGATCAATCCCTTTACTTCTCCCGAAAACATACGGAAAATGTATGCACCGATACTGGAGTGGGTTTGCAGAAGAACCGGACGGAAGTCCAGAATGATCATTGTCAAGGATTATGATGCATTAACTGAAGGAATCAAAAAAAATATTATCGATGTCGGATGGTTTTCCCCTTTTGCCTACGTGAACGCCCACAAGGAGAGCGGAGTCATACCTATAGCCACACCGAAAGTAAACGGCAGGTTTTCATATAACGGCTATATTATTACCAGTAAGAAAAGTGGAATTACCAGGCTGGGTGATTTGAAAGACAAGCATTTCGGTTATGTGGATACCAAAAGCGCATCAGGCTATATCTATGCGCGTCATATGTTCAAAAGAGAAGGCTTGAACCCGGACAAGCTTTTTGCAAGGGTATCCTTCATGGGAAGTCATGATAACGTTATTAAGAGTGTTTTATCCGGAGAACTGGATGGGGGTGCTACTTACAGTGAAGCTTATGATATGGCAAAAGCAGCCGGCTTGCATGTAGGTGAACTGAATATCCTTATAAAGACGGAGGACATACCCAAGGACGCCATTGCCATAAATCCCAATTTGTCAAGAGCAGCAGCGGAGGAGCTGAAACAAGCTTTCACGGCTTATGACGGTACAGCCAGCAAAGAGTCACCGGTACAGGGCTTTGCCGAAAGTGACGATGCAAAATATGATGTGATCCGGGCGGTAGCCGGATAATATAAAGCAGGGGATGGTTCAAACCATCCCCTGCTTTATTACAATTTCATTAAGAAATGCTGAAACGGCAGGGCATTTGAATATGTTTGTAGAAATACCATAAAAACCATATTTAATTCAAAATTCGGCTTATAAGGAGTAAATTATGAAGCATATTTCAAGGATCATCATTTTCTTACTTGTTCTGTCACTTGCACTGCCGGCATTGCCGGTCTCTGCTGCTTTCGAGCCTTTGGAGAAGAGTGAGCTTCGCGGGGTATGGGTTGCGACGGTAGTGAATATTGACTACCCTTCAAAAGCGACCCCCGATCCGCAAGTATTGAAGGATGAAGCTCTGAAAATATTGAATAATGCGGAGGACATGGGTTTTAATGCTGTTTTTTTACAGGTACGCCCTACTTCAGATGCATTGTACAAATCCAAAATTTTTCCCTGGTCAAAGTATTTGACCGGAAGCCAGGGACTTATGCCCGGTAATGACTTTGATCCTTTGGAATTCTGGATTTCCGAAGCTCACAAACGTGGAATCGAGCTGCACGCCTGGGTAAATCCGTACAGGGTTACTAAAAACAAAGCAGGTGAACCCAGGCATGATTTTAAAGCTCTGGATGCTTCAAATCCTGCCAGGTTGAGGCCTGAATGGGTAGTAAAGTATTCAGACGGAAACCTTTATTATAACCCCGGGCTGCCGGAGGTCAGGGAGCTGGTCATTGAAGGAGTGCTGGAAATTGTTGAAAATTATGATATAGACGGGATACATTTTGATGATTATTTTTACCCGGGTAAGGATTTCAATGATAACGCGGCTTTTACCAGGTATGGGAAGGCTTACAAGAACATAGACGACTGGCGCAGGGCGAATGTAAATATACTTATAAGCGATCTGTCAAAAGCGATAAAGGCGGCGCGTGAAGATGTGCGCTTCGGAATAAGCCCCTTTGGAATCTGGGCAAATAAAAAAGCAAATGCTCTTGGAAGTGACACAAATGGGATGCAATCCTATTATGATCAGTATGCAGATACAAGAAAATGGGTAAAGGAAGGCTTATTAGATTATATTGCTCCGCAGATATACTGGAATATTGGATTTGCAGCAGCAGATTACAGTAAATTGCTGACCTGGTGGAGCAATACTGTATCCGGCACCGGTGTGGATCTGTATATCGGACAGGCAGCATACAAAAGTGTGGGTGCCGGATCGTCCAGTCCATGGTATGCCGGTTCTGAGATAGACAGGCAGCTTAAGCTGAACTCAAAGAACCCTGAAGTCAAAGGAAGCATCTTTTTCAGTAATAAATCCCTGACAGATAATCCGGCAGTTAGGGCAGTCATCAAAGCAGCATATAAGAAAACTGACGGCATTGCTTCGGGTATCCAGGTCAGTGTTTCACGGCCATCGGAAGATATACACACGCTCTTTGAGAAATTTTATCTGACCGGTGTTTCAGATCCGGGTAAGCCGCTGTTTCTTAACGGAAGTCCGGTGGAAAACCGGTCTCCCAAAGGCTACTATGGAGTTCTGGTACCCCTTAAGGAGGGAGCAAATACATTTACGGTCTCGCAGGAGAGCTCTTCTGCAACCCGTATAATATACAGAGATGCTGCTCCCACTGCACAGGAAAAAATGAGCAAGGCAGAAATCATTGCAGCTTCTACTTTTCCACAGTCACAGGAATACCGTGCTCCAGGAGAGAAAATAACTCTTTCCTGTAAGGCACCCATCGGCTCAAAGGTGACAGTAAAAATTGGCGGGAAGAGCTATGAGATGAAAGTTTCAGGCACAGCGCCAAAGGCTCCGGGATTATTTGCAGGTACATATACATATGACTATACAATATCGGGGTATACAGGTACACCGCGTAATATAGACCTGGGAGCACCGGTTTATACAATGAACTATAAAGGCACCGTCAGGACGGTAAAAGCACCGGCCAAGGCAGGAGTGATAATGAAGGACTCCCCCTTTTATGTAAAGGTTGAAAAGGAAGTCATAAATACGTATAAATCATCAGCAGGTTCAAATGGTGCAGCTTATGAGCTTTACAAAGGAATGACCGATTATATTACCGGGATGACGGGAGATTATGTGAGGCTGTCCCTGGGACAATGGGTGAAGAAGGAGGATATTACCACATATACCTCCAAGACTAAATTCAGCCCAACGGTAAGAAGTGCCGGTTATACTGCAGGGGAATGGTGGGATGCCCTGAATCTCACTGTTACGGCTCCGGTTGCGGCAACAGCGGATTTTGACGGTACTTCGCTGAAGCTTAGTCTTGCGGCTGTTTCCTCAGCTGCTGCACCGGTTCTGCCTGAGAACTCGCTTTTTGCTTCTGCTGTTGTTTCAAAAGAGGGAACCAATACCCAGTATAATCTGACACTAAAGAAGGATCAGCGTATCAGCGGCTTTTATATACAGAAAACCTCTACCGGTCTCACACTGAATATTAAAAAGCCTGTAAAGGCCAATGATGGAAATATGCCCCTTTCGGGAATAACTATAATGCTTGATCCCGGCCATGGAGGCAGTGATGCTGGAACTACCGGGCCACTGGGATTAAAATATCCTGAAAAGACTATCAATCTGAATATTGCCCTAAAGCTGCAGACAGAGCTGGAGAAGCTTGGAGCGAGAGTTCTTATGACACGGACTGAAGATAAGGCTGTATCCCTGGATGAGCGCCTTACTGCTTCCAGGAAGGCAAAGCCTGATATGTTCATATCTGTCCATGCAAATGCTATGGAAGATAATGTAGATATATCCAAGGTAGACGGGTTTTCGGTATTCTACCGCGAAAGCCTTGCAGAGCCTCTGGCTGAAACCATGTTCAGCAGTGTATTGGATACCTTGAAGCGTAAGAATAAAGGGCTTCACAACAAGAATTTCTACGTAACAAGAGGCACCTGGACCCCTTCAGTACTGCTTGAAAGCGGTTTTGTGCCAAACCCCCATGAATTTGAATTGCTGACTGATGAGAATGAGCAGACAAGATTTGCAAAGTGCATCTCTGAAGCAGTTGTGAAGTATTTCAGACAGTAATATGCTGATATGGTATAGTGAAGTAAAGGGACTGCTGCAGGAAACGGAACGTTCAGGACCCATCCAAAATTTACTATTCTGCCAATGCCTTAAATGCTATGCACTCCGGGTGTTATCAGGTAACTTGCCGAAACAGTTAAATAAATTTTAAATAGTATATTGACAAAATGGATAAATAGGAATATTATAAAATAAAGATATTTCGAAATACGAAATATTTGGAGGATGAAACAATGTTTGGGACAGACGATATTATGGATATAATATTAGAAAATATTAAAAAGCTTTTTTATCCTGGAGATTGGATGGAACTTGATCTAAAGTTCTCTAAGTCCGAGCTTTTCACCATGCTGTATCTTGATAGAAGGAAAGAGACCACGATGACCGAACTGGTGGAATACATAAACTCTCCAATGAGTACTGCGACAGGAATAGTCGACAGGCTTGTGAAGAGTGGATATATTATAAGGGGGCGAAGTGAGACAGACAGGAGAATTGTGGTACTGACACTTACGGAGGAAGGTAAGAAGCTTATTGAAAAGCTTAAGAGTATGATGCTCGGTTATATTAATATGGCCATTGATGATCTTACAGAAGAAGAAACGCAGTTTTTGACAAATATTATATTCAGGATAATGAATAATCTGCAAAAGAAGTTGAGTGCTAAAGTACCCGGTGAAAAGGATGAAGCTGTTATTAAGAAAATAGATATTGAATAGCCGCCCATTAAAGTGGGCGTTTCAAAAACCCGATACTTCGGATTACGTAGTATTCGTAAAAGGAAATAATATCTGGATAATAAGGAGGAAATATTATGAGGATTATTTTATATACCGGAAAAGGCGGGGTAGGAAAAACCAGTATCGCGGCGGCGACCGCAGTGAAGATTGCGGAACAGGGAAAGAAGACTCTTGTAGTGAGCACAGACCCCGCACACAGCCTTGGAGACTCTTTCGATATGAAGCTTTCCAATGAACCGGTGGAAATCAGGAAAAACCTTTGGGCACAGGAAATAGATGCGATACATGAAGTGGAAGAAGGCTGGGGAAAGGTCCAGAAATACTTTACTGAGCTATTTACTGCCAAGGCTGTAAAAGATATTACCACACAGGAGCTGACTGTTTTTCCAGGGATGGAAGATTTGCTCAGCCTTCTCCGAATACTGAAGTACTATAAGGAAGGAAGGTTCGAGGCAATTATCATTGACTGTGCACCGACAGGGGAGACACTTGCCTTGCTGAGTTTTCCCGAAATGCTCAGATGGTGGATGGAAAAGCTTTTTCCAATAAAGAAAAAGGCTATCAAGGTTGCAGGGCCTATTGCGGAATCCATTCTGAAGATACCAATGCCTTCAGGGCAGGTGCTTGACGAGATCGACAATATGTATTATCAGCTTGATGAGATGAAGAAGATATTCTCCGACAGGGATGTCACAAGTATAAGAATTGTTGTGAACCCGGAGAAAATGGTGATCAAGGAAGCGCAGCGCAGCTTCACCTACTTGAACATCTATGATTTCAATGTAGATGCTGTGGTTGTCAACAGAGTAATACCTGAGAATGTAAAGGATGACTATTTCAAGGTATGGAAGGATATTCAAAGAAAATACAAGGAAGATATTATTGACAGTTTTACTCCCATACCGTTATATTATGCACCTTTATTTGAGACTGAGGTTGTGGGAATGGAAATGCTTAAGAGAATGGCGGAGGAGGTTTTCAAGGGAGAAGATCCTATGGATATAAAATATAACGGAAGAGCGCAGAGTGTGAGTAAGGATGGAGAGGATTATATACTGTCAATAGCAATGCCTTTCATGGATAAAAAGGAGCTTTCATTGAACCAGAAAGGCGACCAGCTCATAATAAAGGCTGGAAGCATAAAGAGAAACATTACTCTTCCAAGGACTCTCCTGGACTTTTCCATAAAGAAAGCTAAGTTCGAAGACGAAATGCTGAAAATCTGGTTTGGGAGTGATAAGAATGAATGAAGCATTAGTAAAGGAAATAGTTAAATGCAAGCTGCATATCGCAAATACAATAATTGAACAGCTGCCCACAGAGATAGCTGAAGAAATAAGGAAAACGGGTAAAGTAATTCTTGAAAGCCTTAATGAAGGTTCAAAGGACATTAAAGAGCAACCGGTGAAAAAGGCAAAAACCTCAGATAAGCTTAACAATGTTCCAATTGAATAATATATAAACATAGTGAAGGTCTTTCCAAAGGACCTTCATTATGCTTATGCCTCTTAATATAATAGCAAAAGAGACTGGTAGTTCAATGTCGAATATTAATATTGTAGGTCGAAAGAGCTACTGGTATAATATTATATAGTACAAACGAACTATATGAGATAGCAGCAAAATATGCTGTTTTATAGCTAAGGAGTGTGCTGGTATGGAACGAGTCGCTAAAGGGATAGCCGCTATGTACAACTACGCTTTAGTACCTCATAGCATTTTTTCTATTATGCTGTTAATTTCTGGTATCATTATTTATAGATTGATCAGGATAATCAACAATCAGAGGAAGTCGGCGGAAGAGCTGGTTCAGCGGCAGAGTCTGAGCTTTGAAGCTTTGTTCAGGAATTCTTCCGATGCTATCGTTCTATTCAATCAGCATCATGAGGTTACTGATATAAATGAGAAATTTACCAGTTTGTTCGGGTATACCATAGATCAGATCCGCGGAAGAGAAGTGGACAGTATAGTAGCACCAGGAGAAAATCTGGTTGAGGCAAATCAGATAACCGATAACCTGTTTAAAGGGTATGAGGTAAGTCATGAATCCGTCCGTTACGGTGCTGATGGGCAGCCAAAAGATGTGAGCATAAAAGGGGTTCCTATAATTCAGAACAATAAGATTATCGGTGGCTATGGGATATATGCGGATATTTCTGCGCGTAAAAAAGCAGAAAAGGAAATAATATATATGAATTATCATGACCAACTGACAGGACTCTATAATAGAAGGTTTTTTGAAGAAGAACTGAATCGGATCAATACAGAAAGAAATCTTCCGATTTCGGTGATTATGGCGGATGTTAACGGGCTGAAGCTTATTAATGATGCCTTTGGGCATGCTGCGGGTGACAAGCTGTTAATGAAGACAGCGGAGATAATCAGGAAGGAAAGCAGGGCAGATGAGATAGTTGCCAGATTAGGCGGAGATGAATTTGTTATCCTATTGCCCAGGACCGATTCGGAGGTTGCAGAGAAAATAATTAAAAGGATAAAAGCAGCCTGTGCGGGCATAATGCTGAAATCAATGGAAATATCGGTTTCCTTTGGCTGGGACACAAAAATCAGTGCTGCTCAGGATATAAATGAAACATTGAAAAATGCAGAAGATTATATGTACAGGAATAAGCTGTTTGAAAGCCCCAGCATCAGGGGAAAGACGATAAAGGCAATTACAAATTCACTATATGAAAAGAATAAAAGGGAAGAACAGCATTCACAGCGGGTGAGTTATTTAAGCGAAGCCATCGGTATCGCAATGGGACGGGGCGACAGTGAAGTGAATGAGCTTAAAACCTTGGGCTTGCTTCATGATATAGGTAAAATTGCGATAGATGATAAAATACTGAACAAACCCGGCAAGCTTTCGATGGAAGAATGGAATGAAATAAAGCGTCATCCGGAGATAGGGTACAGGATATTGAGTTCGGTGAACGATATGGCTGAAATGGCAGAGTTCGTACTTGCACATCATGAAAGATGGGATGGAAAAGGTTATCCCAAAGGGTTAAAGGGTGAAGAGATACCGCTGCAGGCAAGGATCATAACGATTGCAGATGCTTATGATGCGATGACAAGCGAAAGAGCTTACCGTAAACCGTTAACTGAAGCTGCGGCTAAGGAAGAACTTGTGAAAAACGCAGGAATACAATTTGATCCCGAAATTGTAAGAGCTTTTATTGAAAAGGTATTGCAAAAAAAATAGTGTAGCAGCAAGGTCGTGCAGCATGGAGGCTTGAAATATAGACAAAAACACCTATTTATCGGATAGGTGTTTTTTATATTTTAGCCTTGACCAGAGTGGTCCGGCATGTTATATTGTTATAAACGGACCAGATTGGTCCGAGAGTTGTCCACAATTTTGGATGAAAGGAGATGCACATTTTGTCTTTACCATTTTTGAAGCTTGAACCTGAAAAGCAGGAGCGTATTTTAAATGCAGCGATGAAGGAGTTCGCCAAGAAAGGCTATGACGATGCATCAACCAATGAAATCGTTAAAGAGGCGAATATAGGAAAAGGAAGGCTGTTCCACTACTTCAACACCAAGAAGGAGCTTTTTCTCTACCTTTATGATTACAGTATGGAGATTATTAAAACAGAGTATTTTGATATGGTCGCCGTCGGTGAGCGGGATATTTTTGCGAGGCTGCGTCAGGCTTACTTTCTCAAAATGGATATGTATAAAAAACATCCCTGGATGTTTGATTTTGTAAAAATTGTTGTGTATACGGACAGTGAGCAAGTCAAGGAAGATATCAAAAAAAGATCAGAGGCTTTCCAGGCATCCGGCTATGGAGATTTATTTGAAAATATTGATGAATCCAAATTCAAGGACGGGATTGATGTCCAAAAAGCTAAAGATCTTATATTCTGGGCAATTGGAGGATATGGGAACAAGGTACTGGAGGATGTTAAGGAATTAGAAATAAATCAATTGGACAATGACGGGATTCTTGTGGAATTTGATGCTTATCTGGAAGTGCTCAGAAAATGCTTTTATAAGTAAAAAATGGAGGTGTAAGCAAGTATGTATGTTATTCAAACGATAAAACTAACCAAGTCTTTTGGAAAACAGCAGGCTTTACGAGGTGTGGACCTGACTGTGGAGCAAGGAGAGGTTTATGGATTTATCGGTCCCAACGGTGCGGGGAAATCTACGACAATCCGCATCCTTTTAGGTATGCTTCACAAGGATTCGGGAGAGATTACGCTTTTAGGCGGTGACCCATGGCGTGATGCAGTTGAATTACATCGCCGCATTGCTTACGTGCCGGGTGATGTCACACTATGGCCAAACTTGACCGGTGGAGAAGTTATTGATTTTTTAGGACGCTTAAATGGAGGCTTTGATCCGGCCGTCCGCAAAGAATTGGTGGAGCGGTTTCAGCTTGACCCAAGAAAAAAATGTAAAGCATATTCTAAAGGCAACCGCCAAAAAGTAGCTTTAATAGCGGCATTGGCATCAAAGGCTGAATTATTGATACTGGATGAACCGACTTCCGGGTTGGACCCCCTTATGGAGCTGGTCTTCCGGGAGTATATTGCTGAAGCAAAAAAAGCCGGCAAGACTGTATTCCTGTCCAGCCATATACTGGCTGAAGTCGAGGCTGTTTGCGACCGTGTCGGTATCATAAGGCAGGGGCAGATAGTAGAAGCGGGGACCCTGGCAGAGCTGCGCCACCTGACCCGCACCACTGTCACAGTAGAAGCTGCAAGTGCTGCCTCCGGCTTGGAGAAGTTGGCTGGTGTTCATGACTTATCCAATGAAGGAGGAAAATGGCGTTTTTCAGTAGATGCCAATGCCATGGATGAAGTCATGCGTATATTGGCACCTTTGGGGCTTAAATCTCTGAAGGCCGAGCCGGCTACATTGGAGGAGTTATTCATGCGACATTATGGTGATGATATACGTGAAAAGGCGGTGCGCTAAATGAAACAGAGTTATTTTGCAGGAACCGGCAAGCTTATACGTCTTTTCCTGCGTAGAGACCGTTTTATACTGCCTGTCTGGATTTTGCTTCCTGTTATGCTTGTTGCAGGGCAGGTTTCATTTGTGGGAGCAATGGCAGATTGGCAGAAGTTTTTGGGAGAGCTTTCCGGAAACCCTCTGACATCAGCATTGCTTGGGCCTATTGTACCCTTGAGCAGAGAAGGAGCAGTACTTTGGCGCGGAATGCTGCAAAGTGCTATTGCAATTATGATAGGCAGCGCTTTTACTGTTATTCGTCATACCCGTACTGAAGAAGAATCGGGGCGAAGTGAATTGATTCTTGGGTGTGCAGTAGGAAGACATGCATATTTGACAGCAGCATTAGTGTTCTCCTGCATGGGAAGTTTGATTGCGGGACTGCTTGTTTCTGCTTTACTGATAGGCAGCGGTTTTTCTGCGGTTGGCTCCTTGCTGGCCGGTTTAACGATTGCAGCTTCAGGATGGCTATTCGCAGGGATAGGCGGACTTGGTGCGCAGCTCCGTGAGCATGCAGGAAGTGCAAGAGGTTTTGTATTTAGTGTGTATATGGCAACTTTTGTACTTATGGTAATGAACCATGTAGGAGGCGGCAGCACCGGCTGGGCATGGCTTGTTCCCCAATCATGGTTCCGTATTACACTACCCTTCAGGGATAACAACCTTTGGCCTCTGCTTATTTTTGCTATCTTGTCACTTGTGCCGGTGATATCGGCATATTCCTTGTCAGCCCGCCGTGACCTGAGAGCAGGACTTTTCGAACAAAAGCCGGGTGCGGCTGAAGGGTCGCCCGGTCTGAACAGTCCGTTGGCATTGGCCTGGAGACAGCACAAAAGTACAGTATGGGGCTGGACGATTGGTATGATTTTCCTGGGTGGATCTTTTGGTTTCATCACACCCAATATATCTGACAACATAAGTGAAATGCTGGTAGGTATGAACTCATGGGCAGCAGCTATGGCAAGGCAGGGGAACAGGGAAGGCTTCATGGCGGCTTCCATTTATATGACAGGACTTATGGTGGGCATGTCCGTCTATGGGATAATAACTGTACTGAAGCTTAAAAAAGAAGAAACGGAGCATTTCGCTGAGATGGTATTGGCAAGACCTGTTAGCAGGGCCAAGTGGATGAGCAGCTATCTGGTCATGGCATTTGCAGGAAGTTCATTCATACTTTTCATGCTCGGAGTTGGAGCCGGATTGGGATGGAGTATTGCCTCCGGAGATATGACTTTATTATTCCGTACCCTGGGAATGAGCCTTTCCAAAATTCCATCCGCATGGATAATAATTGGAATAGCTGCACTTCTGTATGGATGGCTGCCGCAGGTAGCCTCAATCTTAAGCTGGACCTTCATAGGACTGTTCATTATTGTGGAAATGCTTTGGGAAGCAGGAGTTGTAGGATGGTCTGCGATGAAGCTTACTCCCTTTGCCTATGCGCACTACAGTATACCGGTTAATGAACTGCCTCTGTTTCCACTGCTGGGACTTTTGATTCTGGCTACGGTGCTCACAGGTGTGGGATTGATTGGATTCAAAAGGAGAAGTATAGGTTAAGTATTATAGAGCTTTAGTATTTTTCTTTAAAAGAGTCAAAAAATTTTTCGGAAATTCTGTTGACATTGACGTAACGTAAAGGTGTAAAGTAGTCTTGTAGGGAGGTGAAAGCATGGAGTACACGGTGCAGAGGCTTGCGAAGCTGGCTGGTGTCAGCACAAGGACACTCAGATATTATGATGAGATTGGAATTCTTAAGCCGGCAAGGATCAATTCATCAGGATATCGTATATATGGTGAGAAGGAAGTCGACAGGCTTCAACAGATTCTCTTCTACAGAGAGCTGGGTGTTAGTCTGGACAGCATAAGGGAAATAGTGACGGCACCTTCTTTTGACGGAGTTAAAGCACTGCGGGAACATCGCGAGAAGCTTCTTGAAAAAAGAGAGCAATTGGATTTGCTGATAACTAACGTGGACAAAACCATGGCGTTAACAGAAGGGAGAATTAAAATGAATGATAGAGAAAAATTTGAAGGCTTTAAACAGAAGCTTATAGATGACAATGAGAAGAAGTATGGTAAAGAGATCCGTGAGAAGTACGGCAAGGATACAGTTGAAAAATCGAACAACAAGATGAGGAACATGACACAGGAACAGTATGAAGCAGTGACAAAACTGGGGGAGGAACTGATGAAAACCCTGGCAGAAGCGTTCAAGACCGGTGATCCGGCAGGTGATCTGGCACAAAAGGCTGCAGGTTTGCACAAACAGTGGCTGACCTTCTACTGGGACAGTTATTCTAAGGAAGCCCATGCAGGTGTTGCGCAGATGTATGTGGATGATGAGAGGTTCACAGCATACTATGACAAAGAGCAGCCAGGTACAGCAAAGTTTTTGAGAGATGCCGTGCTCATATACACGGGAATGAAAAGTTAATGATGAAAAGCGATTGGTGAGAGCCAATCGCTTTTCATCATTATTTAAAAGATATATCTTACAATTCCATAATGTATGTAAATTTGATAGAATTAGATTATGAACGCACGAAAGTATTTACATGGGGCAAAGTGCGAATTCAATAACAATCAATATTTAGTGCAAAATATATAGAACAAGGTAAGTATACAGGAGGCATCCATGCAAAAGCTGGGAAAGAAAAGAGCATTAATGATTTCGGGGCTTGCAATCGCACTTGTTTTTGCTGTTTTTTCCTCGGGTGTGATTAATGGACAGGCAGATCCCTTTTCAGAAATCAAAGAAAAAATGTCAGGTATATCAGAAGAGGAAAAGGAGAACCTGCAGAATCTATTTACTCTTACTCAGGAGATAGAATCAATGGAGCTTGAGGAAAAGAAGCTTGCAGAGGAGATCAAAGCAATGAGCCGGGAAGTCGAAAGCCTGGAGGCTGCTATAGCCAGGAGTGAGCTTGATTACCTGAAAAGGAAGGAAAGCTTGAGGCAGGTCCTCAGAAGCTATCAGAGGATGGGACCGGGGTCTTTTATTGAAATAATACTGAATTCAGATAGTCTAAGTGCATTTTTGCATAGAGTGAACACCCTGAGGGATCTGACACGCAATACCGGTGAGCTTTTGGAACAGCTGAAGGCAAGCGGTGAGCTGCTGGCAAAGGAAAAAGCGGGGCTGTCAGAAAAACTCGTTTTGTTGGAAGAAAAGCAGAGGCAGTCAAAAGAGGCACTGGCAAAAAAGGTGAAGCTGAAGGTGGAAATGGAGGAATATCTGGTATCCCTGAAGGGGGAGAGGGAGCATTACCAGCAGTATCTGGCCGACATAGGGCAGGTGTGGAATGAACTTAAACCTTTGTTTGCAGAGGCTGTAAAGGATTTCTCAAGAATAATCGAAGAGGGCAGCATACCTGCAGCTGCTGTGAAAATCAGCATTTCCTTCCCTGACATAAAGGGAGCTATAGAGGACAGGACTATAAATGATATAATTTCGGAGCAGAGCAGCCTTCCGCCTATAGTGTTTGCTTTTCATACCGACGAGGTTGAGATAAGCCTGCCGGAAAAGTATCTGGAGCTGTCAGGAATATTTGTTGTTAAGGATGGACATGCTCTTGAGTTTCAGGCCAAGGAAGGCAGCTTTTATGGAATGCCCCTTGAGCCGGGGTCCATAGAAGAATTGTTCAGTGAAGGTGATCTGGTCCTTGATATTAAGCCGCTGTTGGGTGGAAACGACATACATGCTTTAGAGCTTAAGGAAGGATATCTGGAATTGATCCATAAGCTGGGTTTGTTCTAAGGTGCCTCGTAAAGTTATTTTTGCTGAGGTATGCTATATGTTTTGCACTAAACATCTTACATTGAATTCAGATGTGCAAAACATTTTCCTTGATTCATATGTTGCAAAAAATTCATCTCTGATAGTGCATAAGTAGATGCTTCTACTGCTTATGCAAATGATAAATCTTTTTTGCGACATATATAGGCACAAATTAATGATGTGCTTAATAACACTGTGAAAAAAGTGAAAAATGTTGTGTTATTAAGCACGAGGAGGAGAAAATATGATCAAGGCTAAAGGAGTTTATCTGAAGTATCCGGAAGGTACAACGGCTCTTCAAAATATAAATCTGGAGATTGAACCCGGTGAGCTGGTATATATAACCGGCCCCAGCGGTTCAGGAAAAACCAGTCTCTTAAAGCTTATCATGGGTATTGAATATCCTACGGAAGGTACATTGAATGTGCTTGGACAGCCTATGGCTAAAGGACAAGCTGCAGGGATCAGAAGGCTGCGTAAACTGATGGGGCCTGTTTTCCAGGAGTTCAGGCTTATTAAGGGGAGAACGGCAGTTGAGAATGTAATGCTGGGCATGAGGTTTCTGGATGACCCTCTTACACATATAAAGGAAGATGCTCATAATGCACTGGCAAAGGTAGGCCTGAAGCAAAAAGCGCTTTCATTGGTGGAGCACCTGTCCTGGGGTGAATGCCAGAGGGTGGCAATTGCCCGGGCAGTGGCAAGAAAACCGGTACTGATAATAGCAGATGAGCCAACGGGGAATCTGGATAAGGACAATGCTTTAAATATATTGGAGCTTTTAAATTCCTTCAAGGACAACAAGACGACAGTAATCATCACTACTCATGCAACCCATTTGATTGAAAGCGCAAAGACGGACAGGCATATCCGTATGGATATGGGTAGCATGAGCTGGGAAAGGTTGGATGAGCTTAAATGAAAAATTTCTTATATAATACCGGCTATTTTTTGAGAGAGGTAAAAACAATAATCCGCTTAAATTTATTGTCCAATATCTTTTCGCTTTTAAGCACAGGACTTATTTTCTTTATCCTTACAATGGTGATCTCCGGCTGGTGGATAAGCAATCAGGTTATTGAAACCATACAGGGAGAGGCTGAAGTGAATGTCTATTTTAGTGAAGCTCTTGATGAGGCTGGTGCAGTAAAGCTTGCAGAAAAGATTGAAGGTATACAGGGGGTGCGGGAGGCAAGACTGGTTGATGAAGCCGAGGCGTACAGCAGGATGGAGGAGATCCTTGGAAAGGAAGCCAAGGTCCTTGAATACTTTGAGGACAATCCTTTTAGTGCGTTTATAGAGGTGAAGATCCGGATAGATGAAATCGATCCTATTCTGAAAGAGCTGGATTCCATGTTAGGTATTGAGCATGTAAGGGATAACAGGGAAGTGCTGGAACGTCTCCACAGTATAGCAGGGGTTTTGGAGATAATAGGGTATCTGGTGGTGGCCGCTGTAGGGATCACCACAATAGTAATAATATCCCATATTATCAGGATGGGTATATATGACAGCAGGGAGCAGATAAACACCCTGAGATTGATGGGAGCGCCGGAAAGCTTTATTGGGTTTCCTTTTATGCTGGAAGGGCTGCTTCTGACACTTGGTGGGGGTGTGCTTGCAGCTGCCCTGGCGGTATTCTCGCTGAGGTATATGTATTCATGGATGACAGGACCGCTGACTTTTATTCCGCTTCCACAGCTTGGAACCATGACATCACAGCTGATCCTCCTGGTCATGTCCCTAAGCGGGGCATTGGGGATCGCAGGAGGCTTTTTCGGGCTGTCATCCGCAAAAAACAGCTAGTGATTATTAACACAACAGCTTTCTTGCCATTCATAGTGTTAATAATCACATCCTTGATTCAGTGCCTCGCATGCTCAAGAAGGGATAAACGTTATGAGGCACTAATCAGAGATTAATATGAAGTAGGCTTGCAAAGTGGAATATTCCATGCTAGTATAGTATTGAAATTAATAGTTATTGTACTAGGGGGGCTGGAAAGGCCAGCTGAGATAGAGAACCGATAAAGTCTCTGACCCTTTTACCTGATCTGGATAATACCAGCGTAGGAAAGTAGAATGTTTATACGGTCATATAAGCATAAATCCTCATACACGGGTTTATGCTTTTTCTTTTGGCCCTCCTAGTACAAAAATCAAAAGTATAATAGGAGGTTTTTTTTATGCAAACCAAAAAACTTACATTTTCTGCATTACTTGTGGCGATAGGCACTATGGCAGGCAATATTATCTATATACCTGTCGGAGCGGCCAAATGCTTTCCGGTGCAGCATACGATCAATGTCATATCCGGGGTGCTGCTGGGTCCATGGTATGCCGTGGCAAACGCCTTTCTCATTTCCTTACTCAGGAATGTGCTGGGTACAGGTTCGCTTTTAGCTTTTCCCGGAAGCATGGTAGGAGCCTTTTTGGCGGGGTTTCTATACCTGAAGTCCGGCAAGAAAGCATGGGCGGTACTGGGAGAGGTATTTGGAACAGGAATACTGGGCGGCCTGCTGGCATTCCCCATAGCTAAAATCATATTGGGAAAGGATGTTGCGGCTTTCTACTTTGTCATACCGTTCCTGATAAGCACCATAGGAGGCAGCATAATAGGATATTCGGCCCTAAAGCTGATGGAAAGAAATAAGATATTGACGAAATTGAATGCTTAGGGGGAAGGGATAATATGAAAAACGTATTGACAGTGGCAGGCTCGGACAGCAGCGGCGGAGCAGGAATACAGGCGGACCTGAAAACCTTTTCCGCACATGGGGTCTATGGAATGAGCGTTATAACTGCAGTGACCGCCCAAAATACACAGGGTGTCCTTGGAGTACAGGATATATCCCCTGAAATGATCAGCAAACAGCTTGAAGCGATATTTGAGGATATAAGGGTAGATGCCATGAAAATAGGTATGGCATCTCAAATAATAACAATAAATGCAATAGGGGAGGGACTCCGCTGCTATAAGCCGTCAAATATAGTCCTGGACCCGGTCATGGTATCGAAAAGCGGATACCGGCTTCTGCAGTCTTCGGCAATAGAAGCACTGATAAGTGTATTGCTGCCTCTGGCGGAGGTGGTCACCCCCAATATTCCTGAGGCTGAAGTTATTACAGGTATGAAGATAGACAGTATTGCAGGAATGGAAAAGGCTGCGGGAATGATTCATGGAATGGGGCCCAGGAATGTATTGATAAAGGGCGGCCACCTGGATAAGGAAGCAACGGATATACTGTTTGACGGCATTGACTATACTTATTTAAAAGGCAAGAGGATCGATACAAAAAATACTCACGGGACGGGCTGCACCTTATCCGCCGCCATTGCCTCCAACCTGGCAGCAGGCTATTCCGTTCCGGAAGCTGTGACAAAGGCAAAGGAGTATATAACCGACGCAATAGAGAATTCTCTGTCCGTAGGCAAAGGGGTTGGACCTACGAACCATTTTTACACCCTGTACAAGAAAGCAGGTGTTTCATATGAATAAGACCGGTGACAATATTTCCGTAATGGGTTTTTTTATTCTTTGGTTCGGAGCAGCTGTATCAATAGCTGAAATGCTTACAGGTGGGCTGCTTGCTCCCCTCGGCTTCAGGACTGGTCTGGCTGCAATAATAACAGGGCATCTGATCGGGACAACGATCCTGGTACTGGGTGGGACAATAGGCACTGAGGAAAGGCTCCCTTCCATAATGTCAACAGGTATAACCTTTGGGACTTACGGCACTTACCTTTTCTCGATTTTGAATGTACTTCAATTGATCGGTTGGACTGCTGTCATGATAATATCCGGTGCAAGGTCTCTGAATGAAATTTCTAAGGCGCTGTGGTCCTATGACTGTATCAGTCTTTGGGGCATCATAATAGGCGGACTAGTATGCCTTTGGATATTGCTTGGCAAAAGCGGGTGGAAGAGGTTGAACCTGGCTGCCGTTTCACTGCTTTTTCTGCTTACCGTCCTGCTCAGTACTGTTGTTTTCAGGAACAGCGGACTGTTTTCCGGGGGTGCTTCAGGTGATATGTCCTTTGGAGCGGCTTTGGAGCTGAACGTGATAATGCCTCTTTCATGGCTTCCGCTAATAGCTGATTACACAAGGTTCGCAAAAACAAAAAGAGATGGCGTCATAGGAAGCTTTCTCGGATATTTTACAGGCAGCTCATGGATGTATACCATAGGCCTCGGTGCAGCAATTGCTGCAGGCAATTCCGATCCCGGTGCGATGATGCTCGCTGCCAACCTGGGTCTCACGGCCCTGGGCATAGTTGTTCTATCTACGGTAACAACTACATTTCTAGATGTATACTCAGCGGGAGTGACATTTTTGAATCTGTTCCCGAAGCTCTCCGAGAGGACAGCTGCCCTGGCCGTTGGAATGATGGGAACGCTGATAGCCATAGCTGCGCCAATTGAACAATATGAAAACTTCTTATATGCGATCGGCTCTGTTTTTGCACCTCTTTTTGCGATATTGCTTACAGATTACTTTATTATCAGAAGAAACAGGAAACTTCAGGAAGGACTGCTGGTAAACTGGGGAGCGGCAGCAGTCTGGATCATGGGTGTAATACTGTATTACCAGTTTATAAAGCTTGAGCTTGTACTGGGTGCGACTGTTCCTGTAATGCTGATAACAGGTGTGATTCATGCACTTTCATGGAGGTGGACTGAAAAATGGAAGTTGTTAAAAAAGCAGCAGGGCTTTTAACGAAAATAAAAGAAAACAGGCCGGTAATACATCATATAACCAATTATGTGACTATGAATGACAGTGCAAATATAGTGCTGGCCGTCGGGGGTTCGCCTATAATGGCAAATGACACGGCTGAGGTTACTGAAGTGGTTGCAATATCAAAATCATTGGTGCTCAATATGGGAACACCTAACCGGAATAATTTCCGGTCGATGCTTCTGGCAGGATCGAAGGCCAATGAGCTGGGTATTCCCGTAATACTTGATCCTGTCGGCGCAGGTGTTACAGCTTTTAGAAAGGAGATATGCGGCAGGCTGCTTACAGATATCAGACCGGCGGTTATCAGGGGGAACTTTTCTGAAATCATGCAGCTGGCAGGTATGAACGGATACTCCCGTGGAATAGACTCCAGCCTGGACACTGACAATGGAAAAGGGCTTGTCCGGGAGCTGGCCGGAAGGCTGAACTGCATTGTTGCTGCCACAGGCAGGTATGATATGGTTTCTGACGGGAAAACAACTTATACCATACATAACGGACATGAGCTGCTTTCAAGGGTAACCGGGACAGGGTGCATGACATCGTCACTGATCGGTGCCTTCTGCAGTGTGGCACAGGACTATCTGGCAGGGGCTGTCGGCGGTATCATGGCTATGGGGATTTCGGGGCAGCTCGCTTTTGACGGTATGCTGCCCGGGGAAGGGACCGGTATGTTCAAGGTAAGGCTTTTTGACAATATATATAATCTGGATGGGGATACTTTAGTAAAGGAAGGTGCTGTTTATGCTGAATAAGAAGCTTATTGATTATTCGCTGTACCTTATAACCGACAGTCAGGCTTTAGGCGGTAAGGATCTGCTTGACAGCATAGAGGCTGCCATAAAGGGTGGAGTGACTTTAGTACAGCTGAGGGAGAAGAATATTACTGCATATGACTATTATTATCTGGCTGAAAAGGTTAAGAAGCTGACGGATAAATATAATATACCTCTTATTATCAATGACAGAGTGGATATCGCTTTGGCGGTCAATGCCGCCGGAGTACATCTCGGGCCGGAGGATCTGCCTGTAGCCGCTGCAAGAGGTGTCATGGGCACGGATAAAATCATCGGAGCATCTGCCAATTGTATTGAGGAAGCGCTCTATTTCAAGGAGCAAGGAGCAGACTATCTGGGAATAGGAGCTCTGTTTCCGACAAAAACAAAAAGTGACACCGAGCATGTCAGCCTTGAGCAGTTGAAAGCAATAAAAGCTGCAGTTCCTATGCCTATGGTTGGAATCGGCGGTATAAGTGCTGAAAATGCCCTTCTGGTTAAAGCTGCGGGGGTGGATGGCATAGCAGTAGCTTCCGCTATTCTGGCAAGTGAGAATATATATGAAACAGCACAATATTTGAGAAATATTGGAGACAACCGAGAATAAATAATGTAAAATTGTAATAAGATAGTTAATACTTGTTTTCTCAGAAAACAATACTATTATCAAAACTATGGAGGGATCATTAATGATAGTTACAACAACTCCTTCGGTTGAAGGGAGAAAAATTGTTGAATACAAAGGCATAGTATTCGGTGAAGTGATATCCGGAGTGGATTTTATAAAGGACTTTGCAGCAGGGCTTACAAACTTCTTCGGCGGAAGATCGGGATCCTATGAGGGTGAGCTTATTGAAGCAAGGGAAAAGGCAGTATCCGAAATGGTCAGCCGTGCCCGGAGTATGGGAGCCAGTGCTGTAGTAGGCGTGGATGTAGACTATGAAGTCCTTGGGCAGGCTAATAATATGCTTATGGTAACAGCCTCAGGCACTGCGGTGGTTTTGGAATAAGCCGGGGGTATACAAAGGAGGATAGAAACATGAGTTTCAAAATAAACGATAAAGTGACATGGGTAGGTAAAATTGACTGGGAGCTGCGCAGATTCCATGGAGATGAGTATTCGACCCACAGAGGTTCCTCTTACAACTCTTATCTGATAAAGGCTAGGAAGAATGTACTCATCGACACGGTTTGGGCGCCCTTTGCAGAAGAATTTGTGGAAAACCTGAAAAAGGAAATAGACCTGAATAAGATCGACTATATAATTATAAACCATAGTGAAGTCGATCACAGCGGGGCACTGCCGCTGCTGCTGAAGGAAATACCCGGCACGCCTGTATACTGTACAGCCAACGGAGCCAAGCTCCTGAAGGCCCATTACCATGAAGACTGGAATTTTGTACAGGTCAAGACAGGTGACACCCTGGATACAGGCGGGACCAAGCTTACCTTTGTGGAGGCGAGGATGCTCCACTGGCCGGATACCATGTTCACTTACATGGCAGGCGAAAACATACTGTTCAGTAACGATGCCTTCGGGCAGCATTATGCTTCAGAGCTTATGTATAATGACCTGGTGGATAAAGCTGAATTATATCAGGAAGCAATAAAATACTACGCAAACATATTGACACCCTTCAACAGCTTCGTTATCAAGAAAATAGAAGAGGTGCTGAGCTTCAAGCTGCCGCTGGATATGATCGCTCCAAGCCATGGGATCATATGGAGGGATAACCCGGTTCAGATAGTTGAAAAATACATGGATTGGGCCAGAGACTACCAGGAAAACGAGATAGTCATAGTTTATGATACCATGTGGAACGCAACAAGAAGAATGGCAGAGGCCGTGGCAGAAGGCATCAGAAGTGTTGATAAAACTGTGGCAGTCAAGCTTTTTAATGCCGCACACTCAGATAAAAATGATGTGATAACGGAAATTTTCAAGTCCAGGGCGGTATTGTTCGGCTCCTCCACTGTCAACAAGAGTATCATGCACACAACCGGAGGGCTGCTGGAGATGATAAAGGGCATAGGCTTCAAGAATAAAAAGGCGGCAGCCTTCGGCTCCTATGGCTGGAGCGGAGAGTCAGTGGCGATACTTAATGAGAAACTGAATGCTGCGAAGCTTGAAGTAGTGAATGACGGAATAAAAGAGCTGTGGAATCCGGATAATGATGCAATGGAAAGATGCAGGCAGTTTGGAGCAGATTTTGCAGGAAAACTATAAAAGACTGTAAATAGCCAAAGTGCCGTATATTCGGGTGAAAGCCCTGATATACGGCACTTTTTTATTTCAATTTATCAAGCAGCCTTTTCAATATTACTGCACTTTCAGCACGGGTGGTTATGGCTTTCGGAGCGAACTTTTTGTCCGGGGTCCCATTTATTATACCTGCTTTTACTGCAGCAGCCGAGCTGCCTTTAGCCCATCTGCTTATGCTGTTGCTGTCCTTGAAGGCTGTTAGTGCGTCAGTATCTTCCATGTCAACAGGAAGGCCTTCAAGCTCCATCGCCCTGACGGTTATTGCAGCTATTTCCTCTCTTGTAATAGGATCATTGGGCATGAACCTTCCATGCTCGTTACCTTTGATCAGACCATAACCGCTGGCTGTCATTACGGAATAGAAATACCACGCTTCAGGCTTTACATCATCATATTCAGAATCCAGACCAACAGAATAATTACCCTGATCAATTGCCCTTACCAGCATGGTCACAAATTCTGCACGGGTGACTCTGCCGTTTGGAGCAAAGCTTTTACCTTCCGGGTCTACGCCTCTTACTATACGTTCAGAGGCAAGGTATTCAATTTCCTTTCTGGCCCAGTGATTGCTTATATCGGTGAAAGCAGAGCCGGAACCTGAGGTATTATCTCCAGTATCTTCCTGTATTTCCCCAATTCCTCCGCTTGCCTCCCAAGTTTCATATGCTTCAGTTTTGTTTTCCAGACTTTTTAAAATTTTTAATACGGAGGTTTTCTTAAGAGAATTCATATCGCTTATTACAGCATATGCATTACCTTTTCCGTCAATCTGCATATTCTGATAATACCTGGGCAGCCTTCCGAGCAATTCACCGCTGCTTCTCAGGTATACTTCACCTTCCGTAATAAAATACTTGTCATCAACATGGATGAATTTACTGCCATATCCGACTGAAGGCTTTGAAATATCATTGCGGTCATAGTGCGTGTCGCCAAAAAACATATCATCACCGATAAAAGCTGTAACTCCATTATGCCTGGCTGTATTCACACTTTCAGCTTTGAACGGCAGCTTCACAGGCTTCAGATCAATTGTACTTAAGCCGTATATACCATTGATGGAGGATGTATAAGTATTTCTGGCATATAAAACATGATTCTCCCTATCCGCAAATATGATATCCGTACCTGATGCACCTACAGTCTGGCTATGCTCATAATCATGGAAGGCGATTTCCTGCCGGGTCTTCTGAAGTATATCATAGGCGTAAAGGCCCTTTGAATCCTTATAAAATAGTTTGCTTCCGTCGATTTCTACCAGCTCAGGCCGGCTGGTATTTTGTATTTTATCTACAATTGTTTGAGTTGAGGTATCCACTACAGCTATATAATTTGCACCGTAAACAGGGATATAGAGCTTCCCATCCAGGAGTTCCATATCTGTCGGCCTTTCCCCGAGCATCAACTCCTTTTTCAGCTTTAAATCGTTCATGCCGATGATATGAAGCTTGTAGCTTCCTTTTGAAATTGCATATATAAGTTTATTTGCTTCATCAAGTACGATCCTGTCTATGCTCAGCTTGAGCCCATGTTTCAGCGGATCATAAAATTCAATATTATAGTCTGTTCCTGCTACAGCTGCATTGTATTTTGCCGGGAAGCCTTCCAGAGCCGACTTGACGGAATACTTCCTTATTGAGTAGGAAGCCTTGTTATAGATATAAACATTGCTTTCATTATCCATGTATGCTAAATCCGACTCATAAGGCAGATCAGCGATTTTTTCAAAGGTATCGGCATTATAATCGATTCCTGTATCTGGCCTCGGCTTGGGAAAAAGAAATTGTGAAAAATCCAGCTTTTTGATGGCTGAACCCGATCCATTATACAGGTATACTTTGCCTTTACTGTCCAGAAGGGTATCGATGTTATAGCTGTAGCCTTCCAGATAACCGGTGGATATTTCTATATCTGACAATCCGGGAAGCTTTAATTCATTTTTTAATGCAAGGGTATTAATATCAATAAAATACAGCTTCCCACTTTCTGAAGAGTAAGCATAAATATTACCGTTGGCTTCATCCAGCATCCACTCCGTCAATTGTCCTTCAAATTTGAAAGGCTTTGATGAATCGGAGGCTGCAGCATCGGTTGTTATAGCTGTTAGCGAAGAAAGAAAGCTTGTAAGCAGTAAGAGCAGGCACAAGAATAAGCTTGTCTCCCTTTTGATTTTTTGCATGGTTGTCCTCCTATCAAATATGTGATTATACTTATTTATATATTAAATCTATCACATACTATACATAAAGTATGCCGGTAAATGGTGGGCTGTCTGCAATAAAGTGATTGGAACTTTTTTTGAAATGCTTCGTCATATACATATAGGAAAATTTCAAATAAATACTTGTGGTGATATTATTTAGGTGTAAAATAGATATGTTGTACCGAGAATAATAATAATAAGAGCGGTTTACAAAAATCTAACAAAATAATTCACCGGTTAAGGGAGTTGATTGGTTTACATGTTTAACAAGAAGGTTCTGGTAAGATCAGTTTCACTGGGTATGTCCACCCTCGTGCTTTTGGGCAGCGGTCTGCTTGCAGGCTGTACAACTTTTACAGATGAAAATAGTTCCCCTGGTGGAACTGCAGATAAAACTCCTCCTGCTGTGGAAGAAAGCAAAAAGGATAAGGTAATGCCTGAATTTATTGCACTTGTAGGAGAAAATTCAAAGCCTGACGTATTGGTAAGGTATATTGACAAGAATATTTCAGGTGTTACAGCAAAAGATGCATCTGTGATGCTTGAAGAGCTAGAAAAGGCTCAGAAAAACTACCTGCCTATGCTTGAGGATAAATATTATGCAGAGTCTGTACAAAACAGCTTGAATAAGATATATGAGCCAGGATTCGATCTGAATAAAATCGATGACATACAGGAGCCTGAGCTGAAAAGCCTTTTGGAGGAAACACGTGATATGGGCTACAGGCTTGAGACGGCAGAAGGCACGTATTTTCCGATGATGAATTATGAATACCTGAAAAAGTACAGTCCATATGCTTTGGAGGATATGAAGAGTTATATTGATATAATGGCAGAGGAGACCAGCAAAGTTCCGGCAAAGGATGCTGCTCTTGTGATCGGCTGGGATGAAGTCATCGGCAGGGCGCTGGCTCAGGAGAGCTTTATAAATACAAATGGAAGCTCTGCAAAGCTTGACAGGATCAAAGAGCTGCAGAAAAGATATATAACTTTCATCCTCTATGGTCTTAACAATACTCCGCTATTCAGCTATGATACCAAGACCATGGATCCGGATGCCAGAAAGGCTTACACAAAGGCTGTGAAGGAAAAAGGCGACAGTGAGCTGATGCAGATGTTGGGCGAGTACATGGAGATACTGGAGAAATCAAATTACAAATTGACTAAGGAAGTAGAAAACTTCAGGAAGAATGCGTCAGGAAACCATTAATTTTAAAATAGGGATCAGGGAACTGTAGTTATCTGGAGGGTTTGATAGCTGCAATTCCCGTTTTTTTTTACAAAAGCTTTTGCGCAATAATAATCAATATAAATGCATAGACAGAGCAATAATATGATTTAGAGCATTGAAGAAGGAGACGATGATACATATGCTGGAAAATCATATCTTAGTGGCTGTAATAGTATTTGCATTGACTTATTCGGCAATCATATACGAAAAGATAAACAGGATGGTAGTAGCTCTTGCCGGAGCAGTATTGATGATAATTTTTCAGGTCTTATCGCAGGAACATGCTATCAGGCATATTGATTTCAATACGATCGGACTCCTGATAGGAATGATGGTAATCGTACTGATATTAAAACGGACGGGGGTATTTCAATACATAGCGATAAAATCAGCCAAGAAGGCAAAGGGTGAGCCGTGGAAGATCATGGTGCTGTTTGCCGTAGCTACGGCAGTAGCGTCTGCACTGCTGGACAACGTTACGACCATCCTGCTGATAGCGCCGGTAACCCTGGTAATAACAGACACTCTTAAAATAAATCCCACCCCGTTTCTTATTACGGAAGTTTTCGCTGCTAATGTTGGCGGTACAGCTACCCTGATAGGTGACCCGCCCAATATCATGATAGGTGGAGCTACACACTTAAGCTTCATGGAATTTCTTATTAATCTGGGGCCTATAGCTGCTGTAATACTAGTTGTCACAATTACATTACTGGTTGTGATCTTCCGCAGAAGTATGCTGGTGGAAGAGAGGAATAAAGGCAAGGTGCTGGAGTTTGATGAAGGCAAGGCAATACAGGATAAAAAGCTGCTTGTCAAAAGCATGATAATCCTGGGAATAACCATAACGGGTTTTACAATGCATTCGGTAATTCAGCTGGAATCTGCCACTGTGGCCATTACGGGGGCGGTTGCCTTATTGCTTGTAAGCGGAATAGAGCCTGAAGACATTTTTATGGAAATTGAGTGGACTACCATTTTCTTTTTTGCAGGGTTATTCATTTTGGTTGGCTCACTGGAGGAGGTAGGCCTGATAGAGAAGCTGGCGGTTAGGGTCATGGGACTGACTAAAGGGAACCTGTTTGTTGCAGCTATGCTTATACTGTGGATGTCCGCAATATTATCAGCATTCCTTGACAATATCCCGTTTGTTGCAACTATGATACCTTTGATAAAAAGTCTTGAAGCTATAGCAGGTACAGAGCTTACTACCCTTTGGTGGGCCCTATCCCTGGGAGCCTGTCTTGGAGGAAATGGTACAATAATAGGAGCTACTGCCAATGTGATAGCAGGGGGGATGCTGGAAAAGCACGGATGGAAGCTGGGTTTCTTTAATTATATGAAGGTATGTTTTCCATTGATGCTGGTATCCATATTTTTATCGATGTTATATATTATCATTTTTTATCTATAGAATCAGGTAGGATTGAAAGGGGAGGGTTATAATGAAAAGGTATATAGGGGCTGAAGCAAGCGAGCATGAGATGAAGTTTATCCAGATGGGTGCCAGGGTTGAGCAGATTAATGGAAAAATGTGCTTTATAAGATTCAGGATCGGCAGCCTTGACGTGGAATATGCCTATAATATAAATATTAAGGGCAAATATTTCCTGGAGCGCATCAAACCGTACCCCCTGCCGATAAGCGTTTTTGAAAGGGAAGAGGATATAGTGGATGTCATAACTGTTGATATACGGCAGTTCAACAACGCTGTCAACAGCAAGAATATTGACACCTTCATCGGTATCAACAAAGAGCTGCATATGACAATAAAAGCCTTTGAAGACTTATTCCTGTACTATAACGTGCCAACCTTCAAAGCAGATGTAATAATGGATAAAATAAAGGGGATACAGGATGAAATCCGTCTTACCCAGGAGCAGTCTGAGAGAGTGTTTTTCGAGAAAGATCCCGAATATCTTCCTATTGCACAGAACGTGAAGAAGAAATAATATTGCTTGGTATATGGTCTTTATATACACTTTTAACAATGTGAAAATATTTATCATAATTTATAAATAATTTATATCGATAAAGATTGATAATATTTATACAATATGTTAAAATAATAACATAATAAATTTTTTCCATACAGATGGAGGGGGAAACATGAAAAAAGTATTATCAATCGTATTGGTGCTTACACTTGCACTATCAGTTCTCGCGGGATGTGCGGCACCGGCAGCACCAGCAGCACCAGCAGCACCAGCAGCACCAGCAGCACCGGCAGCAGACGGAAGCATAGTAAAACTAGGCCTTGGACATAACACTTCAATTGAAAAATCAGCAGACCTTGGCAGCAAGGACGGCAAAGAAGTACTTCCACTTGGTCAGGTTGACACAGTTATGGCTGCTGTCGGCTTTGACAAGGATGGCAAAGTTGTTTCAGTAACAATAGACAATGCACAGACAAAAGTAAACTTTGACAACAAGCTTCAGGTTACATCAGATCTGAAGGCTGAAAACAAGACAAAGGTTGAACTTGGTGATGCATATGGCATGATAAAGGCTTCAACAATCGGCAAGGATTGGTACCAGCAGATTGCTGAGCTTGAAAAGTGGATGGTCGGCAAAACAGTAGACGAAATAAAGGCTATGAAGACAAAGACTAAGGACGAAGCTCATCCGGCAGTTCCGGACGTAGCAGAGCTTACATCCCTTGTAACAGTATCTGTTGAACACTATATCGCAGCAGTTGAAGAAGCTTTTGCAAATGCTGTTGATGTTACAGGCGGCGTAAAAGTAGGCCTTGGACACAATGTGGATATCGGCAAGTCAAAGGGCCTCGGCAAAGATGCAGAAGGCAAGGAAGTTCTTCCACTTGCTCAGGTTGACACAGTTATGGCAGCTACAGCCTTTGACAAAGACGGCAAGGTTGTGGGAACTATAATAGACAATGCACAGACGAAGGTTAACTTTGACAATACCGGTAAGGTTACTTCAGACAGAAAAGCAGAATATAAGACAAAGGTTGAGCTTAAAGAAGGCTACGGCATGATAAAGGCTTCAACAATAGGCAAGGAATGGTACCAGCAGGCTGACGCCCTTGGAAAGTGGATGGTCGGTAAGACAGTAGACGAAATAAAGGCTATGAAGGTTAAGGCCAAGGATGAAGCTCATCCGGCAGTTCCGGACGTAGCAGAGCTTACATCCCTTGTAACAGTATCTGTTGAACATTATATCGCAGCAGTTGAAGAAGCTTTTGCAAAAGCAAAATAAGCAGTACAGTATAATAGACATTGCGGTCCTCCACCACATAGGTGGGGGACTTTTGTATAATCTGCCTGATTATAATATAATAGCTTTGTTAAAATAATTAAGGGTGATATAAATGAAGAGGAAAATTTCTTTGCTTTTACCGGTGGTATTGCTGGCGCTGCTTTTTATAATCTTCAAGATGAAAGAACCGGAAAGCGAATATAAAAAATATAATGATACTTTTTTTGATACCTTTGACACCATAACCCAGGTGGTGGGGTATGCCAGGAGCGAAGAGGAGTTCAAGGCCTATTTTGAGAGGATACGCACCCGCTTTGAAGAGCTTCATAAGCTTTATGACAAGTATAACGACTATAAAGGCATAAACAATATCAAGACGATAAATGATAATGCAGGGATTAAGCCCGTGAAGGTGGATAAGAGAATAATAGAGCTTGTTGTTTTTGCAAAGGATTGGAACAGGCGCACAGGCGGACGCACAAACATCGCAATGGGTCCGGTGCTTGAAATATGGCATGACTATCGTGAAGAGGGAACTGATGATCCTGAGAATGCCAGGCTGCCAACCCTGGAGATATTGCAGGAGGCAGCGAAGTATACCGATATTGATAAGGTTATAGTGGATGAGCAGAAAAGCACGATATACCTTGCCGATAAGCACATGAGCCTTGATGTGGGCGCTATAGCCAAGGGTTTTGCCACCGAGCTTGTGGCAAAGGAAATAACGGCTGAAGGTTTTGTTTCCGGAATAATAAGCCCCGGAGGAAATATCAGAGTACTTGGCAAGCCTCTTGACAGAGTGCGTGAGCGCTGGGGTATAGGCATACAGGATCCGGAGAAAATGATAGTAACAGCTGAAGAGAACCTTCTCGACACTATATTTGTGAATAATGCTGCTGTAGTAAGCAGCGGTGATTATCAAAGGTATTATGTCGTGGATGGGAAGGTTATTCATCACCTGATTGATCCGGATACGCTTATGCCGGGGGAATATTACCGGGCGGTTACAATAGTTGCTGAACACTCGGGACTTGCAGATTTTCTATCAACTACTGCCTTTCTGCTGCCCTACGATAAGAGCAGGGCGCTGGTGGAAAGCCTTGAGGGCGTTGAAGCTGTGTGGGTCATGCCTGACGGGAAGGTTGAAGCAACAGAGGGAATGGAGATAATAATGAAAAGTCAAGGGGCTACCGGTACCAAAGCTGAATAGCATATATAATACATAAGTGGAGTGACGGCTCCACTTATTTTGCTATATATGTACAAAATATGTCGTTTCATATATATGAAATTGACAAGCATTTTCCATAAATATAATATATTCACATAAGAAGTAAGTGGGGGGGCATTAATATGAAATCCTATGTTGTAATAAGTGAGATGGACAGGAACGGTGGATTGAAGCTGCCTGAAAATCTGCTGGAACTGTGTGAAGTCGGAGCAGGGGATGCACTTGAAATGCACCTGGAGGGTGAAAATATAGTTTTAAAGAAATATCCGCCAACTTGTATATTCTGCAGATCAGAAAAGGATTTGCGGGAATACAGGAACAAAAGCTACTGCTGCTGCTGTGCGGATGAATTGAAAAATTATTGATAACTGTAAGAAGTAAGGCAGCTTGGCTGCCTTACTTTTTTATAGTCGAGCTTAATGACAAACCCTAATGAGCACAATACTAAAGGAGCATAGCCTTGTATATCGACTCACACAGTATAAGCCTTTGGACAGAATAAGAGCTCGATATGCAGTAAAATCCTACCGCGCATAAACCCAACCTCCTGTTGGTATGCGCTGGATTTACATCACGTAAATCCTACGGATTTTACTGTGTATCTTCACTTTATTCTGTTAGCCAAAGGCTTATAAGTGTTCGCTGATATACAAGATCAATACTCCTTTGAATTATAATTTTACTTGAGCAGGGTTTGTCAGCAGTCTTACTTTTTTATAGCCTTATAATATTGAAATTATCCTCGAGCAAAGCCCAGTTCTGCGGGAATGGATAACCCAGCGCCCAATAGCTTACACCTCTCAGGTTATAGCTTTTTACCGCGTCGAATTTTGCCTGTGCGCTGCGGGCATCCTCAAACCACACTTCGTGGTTTCTCCCCTGGGCATCGGTATAGCGGTAGTATGGAGAAGCTGTTACGGTATCATATTGTATAGTGACATAATACTGTCTTGCCCTGTCCATCGCCTCCTGCATACTGAAGGTTTCAGCTTCCTGCCCCTTAACATGGGGAAGCAGCCAGTCCCTTGCATATATCTGAAAGCCAAAGAATAGCTTTTCACTGGGCATGACAGATACAGCATAATCGAGGACCCGCTTGATCTGGTTCAATGGAGAGATGGCTTGTGGAGGACCTAAGCGCCAGCCCCATTCGTAGGTCATAAGCACGACGAAATCAGCAATTCTACCATGGGCGGGGTAGTCATGGGCTGTATACAGCAGGCCGTGCTGCTCGGGGCCATACTTCGGCGCCAGGGCGCTTGAAACGGAATACCCTTCCCTGTGAAGGCGGTCTACCGCACGCTGCATGAATTGATTATAAAGCTCCCGATCGGCAGGAAGGACATTTTCAAAATCAACATTTAATCCTACATAGCGTTTTTGTCTCATTACATTGATTATATTCTGCAATAGCCTATCCTGTATTTCAGTGCTGGACAAGACGACATGAGCCAGGTTTTCGCCTAATTCACTGTAGGTGAAATTTGTAATGCACATCAGAGGGGACACGTCTTCTGCAATGGCTGTATTTACTGCTTCTGTATCCTTTATCACTTGCAGGCTGCCGTCCTCCCGGATCCTGTAAGCAAAAGGGCTGAGATAGGTGAGATGCTCCCCATCCTCTTCCACAATAGGAATAGCATCTGCGCCAAGGATATAGATATAGCCGTTTACTTCAATAGCGGGTCTTCGCTTTCTTGGTATGATAAGCATATATCCCGGGTATATGATATTGGGATCATCTATATTGTTGATTTTTAATAGGGTTTGTACAGTAGTGCCATATCTTTGGGCTATCCTCCACAGTGTCTCTCCCCGCTGGACGGTATGGCGGAGAGGAGGTATGAAAAGCTTGAGGCCCGGATATATATTTGCCGGATTTGCTATCTTGTTGGCCTGAACAATAGACTGGATCGATATACCATAAGTCTGAGAAATTTTCCATAGTGTCTCACCTGATTTCACGGTATGTAATACACCTTCCGTCGGGATAACCAAGGCCTGACCGATCAATAACAGGTTTGCATCCGGCAGTTCATTGACACTGACTATTTCTGACGCCGGGACCTTATAAAACGAGGCGATCTGCCAAAGTGTTTCCCCGGATTTTACTACATGAATGAGCATATGACAACCTCCCTGTTTTTCCTTTATATAATCTATGCGGAATTCCGTTTATACAGAATAGCAATTACTATGCTGCTGTAACAATTGCCCGGTTCAATGAATACTATAATATATGCTATCAATTTTATGGGGTGGTAATATGGAAACTTTGAGATTGGGCTCCAGAGGTCCGATGGTTAAGCTTATACAGAGCCTTCTGGCAAGGATCGGATATAATCCCGGAGTCGTGGATGGAGTCTTCGGACAGCAGACATTGGAGGCGGTAAGGGAATTCCAGCTGGATAATGGCCTTACGCCTGATGGGATTGTGGGCCCGGCAACCTGGAGCTGGTTTGAAAGGTTCCTGAGTGGTTATGATACCTATACGATACGACCGGGGGATACTTTTTACAAAATTGCCAGGAAGTATTACACAACACTTAATGCCGTGCTGACTGCCAATCCGGGACTGGACCCCAGGAGACTGCAGGTAGGTCAGAGGATCATAGTGCCCTATGGTATCGATGTGGTTTTCACAGATATCGACTACACCTATGGGATAATGGAGAGAAACATAAGAGGGCTTAAGACAAGGTATCCGTTCATAGAAACAGGAATTGCCGGGAAAAGTGTGCTGGGTAAAAACTTATACTATATCAGGCTGGGTAATGGACCTGTAGAGGTATTTTATAACGCTTCACACCATGCTCTTGAGTGGATTACGACTCCGCTTCTGATGAAATTCATCGAGAACTTTGCCAGAGGATATGCGAACAACTCCTATATACAGGGCTACAATATCCGTGATTTATGGAGAAGAAGCAGCATATACATCATGCCTATGGTCAACCCGGATGGAGTGGACCTGGTGCTTGAGGGGCTGAAAAGAGATAATCCTTATTACAATCAGCTGCTTGCATGGAATGATACCGGTCTGCCTTTTTCACAGGTATGGAAGGCCAATATCAGGGGGGTAGACCTGAACCGTAATTATCCGGCGTCCTGGGAGGATGCCAAAGCCCAGGAGCCGCAGCTCGGTATAGACGGCCCGGGACCTACCAGGTATGGAGGTCCAAGAGCCCTTTCAGAGCCTGAGTCACAGACTGTCGTCAATTTCACTAGGCAGCACAATTTCAAACTGGTTATTGCATATCACACCCAGGGAAGGGTTATATACTGGCTGTATAAGGGTATAAGGCCGCCTAGGGCATTGGCGATTGCAAGAATTTTTTCAAATATAACAGGCTATGCCATTTCAGAGGTGCCCTATGAGGCTGCTTATGCAGGTTACAAGGATTGGTTCGTGGAGCAGTACAGGAGGCCTGGCTATACCTTTGAAGTGGGGATCGGGAGAAATCCCTTACCGATTTCCCAGTTTAACACCATATACCGGGAAAATGAGGAAGTATTGCTGCTGGCACCTATTGTATAGAATAGTAATGGTAAGGAACGATCTTGACCGTTCCTTATTTTGTAGTGATCTTCAATTGACTACACTTCTGCAAATACTGTATACTGTTTACGTAATATTATTCTGAGGTGATAAGATTGAGGATAATGCTTTATATGGCTATAATTTTCATAGGTGCCTGGCTTGGTTCCAGGGACAAGCTTCCCGAAAGCTTCACAGGCAAGCTGACCAGGCTTCAGTATGCCAGCCTGCTGTTCATGCTTTTTGTAATGGGAGTTAATATCGGTGTTAATGATGATGTGGTGAACGGATTCTACAAATTGGGCTTTCAGGCAGTTGTACTGGCTGCTTTTTCAATAGCCTTCAGCATATTATTTGTAAAGCTTGTATCAGGCTTTGTACAGCGGGACAGAAAGGATACTGAATGACATGAATACGGGTATAATTGCAGCAGTTGCATCGGGAATAGTTCTGGGCTTGTTCCTGTTTCCAGAGCAGCTTGTTCAATATATAGGAATAGTAATAGATATGGGACTTTGTGCGTTGTTGTTTTTTGTAGGCATAGACATAGGCAGGAATAAGGACATAATAAATCAGATAAAAGCGTGCGGCTTCAGAATGCTCCTTGTCCCAATGATGATAGCCCTGGGAAGCATAACAGGCAGCATGGCCGGAGGGTTTTTGATAGGGCTTCCGTTCAACGAGTCCGGTGCTGTAGGTGCCGGTTTAGGCTGGTATAGCCTTTCTGCGATAATATTATCCGACTACAGTGCGGAAATAGGTGCAGTGGCTTTTATTACCAATGTGTGCAGAGAACTCTTTGCATTGATGGCGATACCCTTCATAGCCAGATACATAGGGAAGCTTGAGAGTATTGCCCCTGCAGGAGCTACAGCAATGGACACTTCTCTTCCTGTTGTATCGAGAGCTACTGACAGCAGGACAGCGGTGGTTTCCTTTATTTCCGGGGTCGTACTGTCGCTGCTGGTTCCTGTATTGGTACCGCTTATGATAGCCTTATAAGGTGTGGTGATTTTATGAGCAGCAAGAAAAAGAAGGACTTCCATGAGGAAGATATGTACAAGCCGATATATGATTATCTTAGCGGCCTGGGTTATACAGTACGCAGTGAGGTCAGCCACTGTGACATAGCGGCAGCTAAGGATGACCAACTGCTTATAGTTGAGATGAAAAAAAGCTTGAATCTTGATCTGATCCTGCAGGCTACACTAAGGCAAAAGCTCGCGGATATGGTATATGTGGCTGTGCCTAAACCAGGCAGGGATTTATTCTCCAAAAGGTGGTCGGACTTATGCTATTTACTGAAGAGGCTGCAGCTCGGACTTATTTATGTATCGATTAAGGAAGATTGCTCCTTTGCAGAAGTAGCCTTTGAACCGGTCGCCTTCGATATGGGAAAGACAAAGAAAAAGAACAAAAAGAAGCAGGAGAAGCTGATAGAGGAATTTGAGGCAAGGCACGGGGATTTCAATGTTGGTGGAAGTACTGGGAAGAAGCTTGTGACTGCCTACAAGGAACAGGCTATACATATTGCCTGCTGCTTATTGAAAAATGGGCCATTGAGCACTAGAACACTCAGAAAACTGGGAACTGATGAGAAAAAGACCTTTGATATTGTATATCAGAACCATTATGGCTGGTTTGAAAATATATCGAAGGGAGTATATGACCTAAGTGCGGATGGGAGAGAAGAAATTGGCAGATATCCGCAGCTGGTTGAATATTATACAAAGCTGATAGAAGATAAAAAGCCGGAGTGAGGGCTTGGGACGTAAATCCCACCGCCTCGCCCGGCTTTTGTTTTGTTAGTATTTACTTGAATCAAAAATTAAAGAGTAGCAAAAAACATTAAAATAATTGGTGTTTTTTGTTATTTTTTTGTTGACTAACTAACTAAGTTAGTTTAATATATAATTATAAACTAACTTAGTTAGTATAGATCATCGATGTTTCAAAAAGGAGATATTATATGGATAAAACAACAAGGGATATTATTCTGGATGTTGCAATAGAACTGTTCGCTGAAAAGGGCTACAACCGCGTGTCGATTCGTGAGATAGCACAGGCTGTGGGCATTAAAGGCAGTTCCATATACAACCATTTCGATAGCAAGGAAGCTATTCTGGATACGATGCTTGAGCTGTACAAGGAAGAATCTGACAAATATTTCGGAGGCTTTTACATGGAAACAAATCTGGACAGCCTTATAGAAGAGCTGACTATAGAAGTGCTGCTGGAGAGGTCACTTCTCATGTCGGTCGGGTTTATGGCTGTGCCTAGAATAAACAGGATTTTTAAGGTGATTACCTCTGAGCTTTCCTACAGCAGTAAGTGCAGGGAGTTCTTCTTGAGGGAATTTATCACAATTCCCGGGGAAACCTTGAAGGAAATCTTCTGGAAGCTGGCGGATAAGGGTAAGGTAAAGGCTGAGGATCCTGAACTGCTTGCAGTGGAGTTTTACTCCTTTGTCATATACAAGTTTTATGAGGATTATATACTTAAGGGTGAAAGCAATATGGATTTTGAGAAAATGCGAAGGGAATTCACAAGTCATATAAGGTTTTTCGCAAGTATGGTGCGAAATGAAAGGAGTATATAAAATGAGGATATTGGCTGTAATGGGAAGCCCAAGAAAAGGGGAAAGCTATAAAGCTGCCAAAATACTTGAAGAACGGATGCGAGCACTTGGGGAAGTGGAATTTGAATACCTATTTTTAAGGGATTTGAACCTGGGGAACTGTATAGGATGTCATTTATGCTGTGAAAAGGGTGAGGAGAAGTGTCCCCTGAAGGACGGCAGGGATGAGGCTGTTGAAAAAATGCTGACTGCAGACGGAATCATATTGGTTACTCCGGTATATTCACAGCATGTAACAGCTCTGATGAAGAATTTTATTGACCATCTATCCTTTATGTGGCACAGGCCAAGGCTTATAGGCAAAAAGGTGATGGCGCTGTCTACAGGAGGCGGCATGTTCAAGGAAACCCTGGGGTATCTCGAGACCAATGCAAACTTCTGGGGCTGCCATTTTGTCCACAAGCTGGGGGTTCCTCATTTTGAGGCTTTGAAACCAAAATTCAGGGAAAAGATTATGAAGGATATAGATAAATCAGCAGCAATATTCTATCGTGCGGTAAATGAGAACAAAAACCCAATACCGACTTTAGGCGCTCTTTTCAGGTTCAATATGTGGAAAAGCAATGCCATTGCGTGCAAGGAGGTATCGCCCAGGGATTATCCTTACTGGAAGGAAAATGGCTGGATCGATAGCGAGTATTTTTATGATATCAGGATAAGCCTTCTGAAAAAGCTGGCAATCAAGCTGATTGGCTTTATCGGCGGATTATATATGAGCAGGATGTATGAGGGATACTAGGCAGATCAGTGGAAAACAGACTGATTAGTTTGTCTCAAGCTTAAGGCAAACTAAGGAGCAGGCGTGTCATAGCATAAATATGCTTTATACAGAAATTGTTAATGGTTCTTAGAAATGAAGCCTTAGAAAAACCGTATGCGAGGCACGGATGCCGAAGCAAGCCCTAAAGGTCATGGATGACCATTTTAGGGCGTTAGGTATTTCTTAGGCTGAGTTTCTTAGAACCATCAATTTCTGTATATGTATATGTAGGCTATGACACGCCTGCTCCAATTTTATGCTTAGTATTCAGCCAGAAACAAACTTATAAGCCTGTTTTTAATATTTCAAAAATTTACCTTGATAAATATATTTTTTAATGCTATTATAAATATGAAAATTGGTATATACAACATGACAACATATTAATATGGCATATACATATAATAATGAAAATTGGGAGGATTTATGAAAAAGGTAAATAAGAATTCACCGCTGCCGCTTTATTATCAACTGAAGGATATAATTTGCGAACTGATTGAAAATGAAGAGCTCAAGCCCGGTGACCCCATACCTCCTGAGAGAGAGCTCTGCGAATACCATGGGGTAAGCAGGATGACGGTGAACAAGTCAATAACCAATCTTGTAAATGAAGGCTTGCTTTACAGGGAACAGGGAAAAGGAACCTTTGTGGCAAAACCGAAGGAGGGATACCAGCTCTCCAGACTGCTCAGCTTTACCGAGGACATGAAAGCAAAAGGGCTTCAGGTTGACACCCGGGTGATTTCTTTCCATAAGAGAACTGCTACAAGGAAAATACAAAAGGTATTGAACCTGTCTGACAGGGAAGAGGTATTTGAGATAAAAAGACTGAGGCTGGTGGAAAATGAGCCGTATGCCCTGGAGACAGCCTATCTGCCGGTCATACTCTGTGAAGGCCTGACTATGGAAAAGCTGGATAATAAATCCCTTTATGATATTTTACGCAATGAGTATGAGCTTAATATGGACTATGCCCATCAGACCATTGAAGCGGTTATCCTTGATGAGTATGAAAGTGAGATTCTGCAGGTTCCGCAGAGGTCTATTGCTCTGATGCTTTCCAGAAAGACATACCTGGAGGGCGGTAAACCGATGGAGCTTACAAAAGCAGTATACAGAGGAGATAAATATAAGTTCGAGGTGGTACTGAGGCGCTAACAGTCATGTACAAGCATGACTGTTAAGATAAAAAAGGGGGTTAGCTTTTATGAAATTTGGGTTTGGTAAACTACAAAGGCTGGGGAAAGCCATGATGCTTCCGGTGGCGGTATTGCCGGCAGCAGCTCTTTTACTGAGGCTTGGACAGCCGGATGTTTTCAACATTCCTTTCATGGCGAAAGCCGGTGGGGCTGTTTTCGACAATCTGGCACTGATTTTTGCAATAGGTATTGCTGTGGGCTGGGCTCACGACAATGGTGGTGCGGCAGGGCTGTCCGGTGCGGTTGGTTATTTCGTGCTTGTAAATGGCTTAAGCACAATCAACCCGGATCTCAACATGAGTGTTCTGGCAGGTATTATCTCAGGTCTGGTCGCAGGAGGACTTTATAATAAATACTTTAATATCAAGCTGCCTGAGTTCCTCGGTTTCTTCGGAGGAAGAAGGTTCGTACCTATTGTTACCGCCGCTGCTATGATGGTACTGGCAGGGATATTCGGACTTATATGGGCTCCGATACAAAATGTTATAAATGCAATGGGCCAGTGGATAATCGGAGCCGGAGCAGTTGGAGTATTCGTATTCGGCTTCCTTAACAGGCTGCTCATACCTTTCGGATTACACCATGTATTGAACAGCTTCATCTGGTTTGTATTCGGCAACTTCACAGATGCATCAGGCCAGGTATGGACAGGCGACCTGAACAGATTCTTCCATGGAGACCCGACAGCGGGTAATTTCATGGCAGGTTTCTACCTCATATTCATGTTTGCTCTGCCTGCAGTAGCATTGGCCATATACAAGACAGCAAAGCCGGAAAACAGAAAAGCTGTAGGTGGCGCACTGTTCTCAGTCGCATTTACTGCTTTCCTTACAGGTATAACAGAACCCCTGGAATTCATGTTCATGTTCCTGGCCCCGGTGCTTTATGTACTGCACGCAATACTTACAGGCTTAGCCCTTGCGGTATCCTACACATTTGGAATACTGCACGGCTTCGGCTTCTCCGCCGGGTTGATCGACTATCTGCTCAACTGGGGACTGGCAACAAATCCGGTGATGATAATACCTATAGGCCTGGTATTCGGCGCTATTTACTACTTCGTATTCGTATGGGTCATTAAAGCATTTGATATTCCTACTCCGGGAAGAGTGGATGAGGAAATGGACGAATCTGCAATGGGCGACTTGAATATCAGTGATTTCTCTGTTAAACTGGTGGAAAGACTTGGAGGAAAATCCAATATTGATACATTGGATTCCTGTATAACAAGGTTGAGAATGACTGTAAAGGATGTCAATGCAATAGATGAGGGTGCCCTTAAATCTATGGGTGTAAAAGGTATACTTAAAAAAGCCAACAGTATTCAGGTAATAGTGGGAACAAGAGCAGAACTGATTGCGGATGAAATGAAGAAAGCTATAAAAATGTAATGTGATCAAAACAGGGCGGCTTATGCCGCCTTGTTTTTAAAGCAAGGGGGGTACTGCAGTGCGCATTAATCCTTATTCTGAGAATTTAGACAAGTTAACAACCTTTGAGATGGTCAAAGTATTTAACAATGAAGACAAAAAGGTTGCGGAAGTAGTTGAAGGCTGCCTTGAACCTGTCGCAGCTGCAGTAGATCTGATGGTTGGTGCAATGCAAAAGGGTGGAAGGGCGATATACCTTGGAAGCGGAACAAGCGGTAAGCTTGCTGTGGTTGACGCTTCAGAATGCCCGCCTACCTTTGGGGTAGACGACAATATGATTATCGGTGTGATATCAGGTGGGGTGGAAGCGGTTGCCGGCTGGAAGGAAGAGACGGAAGACGATGGTGAACTGGCGATCAGGGATCTTATGGCAAGGAATCTCAGCTGCAGGGATGTAGTGGTCGGGATCAGCGCCAGCGGCAATACGCCTTATGTATTATCAGGGATTGGATATGCAGCAGCTATTGGCTGCAGGACGATTGGAATAAGCTGTTCCGTTACAGGGGAGCTTAACAGGGCTACAGATGTAAGCATTGTTTCGGATGTAGGGCCGGAGGTTATCGAAGGCTCTACGCGGTTAAAGTCGGGGACAGCCCAGAAGATGATACTGAATATGCTTTCCTCGTGCACTATGGTCAAACTGGGCAAGACCTATGGAAATCTTATGGCAAACGTAAGGCCGATAAACAGGAAGCTTAAAAGACGTGCTGTTGAAATAATCATGTATGCAGCAGGATGTGGCGAAGAAGATGCATTAAAGGCCCTTGAAAAGGCGGGAGACAATGCAAAGGCGGCAATTATAATGCTGATTGCCGGTAATGACGCAAAGGAAGCATAAAAGCCGGTGAAAATGAATGACAGGCCAGAGAGCAGTAAAGGGTGATTGAATGAAGGCAATAGTAAATGCAGATATCATAGTGGAGAATGATATCCTGAAGGGTCATGCAGTGCTATTTGATGAAAGAATCATAAAAATATCAAAGGAATGTGACATAAACATATCCGGACTTGAAGAGGTTATAGACGCAGAAAACAAATACCTGTCTCCGGGCTTTATCGACATACATATTCATGGCTGCAGGGGGAACGATACCATGGATGACAGCGACAGCAGCATATTGAATATCAGTAAGGATATTGCAGCTACAGGTGTTACAGCTTTTCTGCCGGCTACGATGACAATGGAGTTTTCAATAATCAAGGAAGCTTTTAAAAGAATCAGAAGGCTTATGGGTAATGAGCAGGGTGCCTCCATACTGGGCTGCTATCTTGAGGGTCCCTATATCAGCGAGGCATATAAGGGAGCCCATGATGGAAAGCATATAAAGAAACCTGATTTTAAATGCATTGAAGGTTTTGCGGATGTGATCAGGATAGCTGCCATAGCACCTGAGGAGGAGGGTGCGGAGGAGTTTATAGAAAGCTGTGCAAGGAAAGGCATTGTGGCAGCCATTGGACATACCGGCGCAAGCTATTGGCAGGCTATAAGGGCAATACAGAAGGGTGCAGGTCTTGTGACCCATACCTTCAATGCCATGACGCCGCTTCATCACAGGGACCCTGGTGTAGTGGGAGCCGCAATGGACAGTGACGTAAGCTGTGAGCTAATTGCAGACAATATACATGTGGATTCTGCTGTTCAACGAATACTCTTTAAGGTAAAAGGGATAGAGGGGATCATATTGGTAACCGATGCAATGAAGGCATGTCTTCTTGAGGACGGTGAATATGATCTCGGTGGACAAAAGGTATTGGTAAAGGGCGATGAAGCGAGGCTGCTTGCGGGAAATCTGGCAGGGAGCGTTCTCACCCTGAACAAAGCTTTGAAAAACTTTATAAGCAATACCGGAGCAAGTCTGGTTGATGCTGTGAAAACCACAACAGAAAATCCGGCGAAGCTATTGGGGATATATGAAACAAAAGGGAGTCTGGCTATAGGCAAGGATGCTGATTTTACTTTGTTTGACGGGAAATTTAACATATACAGCACCTATGTAAAGGGAAAAAAAGTTTATGAGAGGTTGAACCATGAGAATAGTAATTGCCAAGGATTATGAAGAAATGAGCAGGAGAGCTGCCAATATAGTGGCGGGGCAGATTTTTGTGAGGCCCAACAGTGTGCTTGGGCTGGCAACGGGCAGCACTCCGCTTATGATGTACAGGGAGCTTATACGGACGCAAGGAAAGGAGGGACTGGATTTTTCTGAAATAACTACCTTCAATCTGGATGAATACATAGGATTATCACCTGAAAATGTAAACAGCTATCACTATTATATGTACAGCAACCTTTTCGGGCACATTAATATTAAAAAAGAAAATATTTTCATACCTGACGGTATGGCTTCAGATATTGAAAAGGAATGCGGGGATTACGAGGAGAAGATCAGAATAAGAGGCGGTATTGACCTGCAGGTATTGGGAATAGGAAATAACGGGCACATAGGTTTCAATGAACCCGATATCAAATTCGAGGCCACTACGCATAAAGTTAAGCTGGATGAGGAGACTATTCTTGCTAATGCACGTTTTTTCGAGGATATCAATGATGTACCCCGTTATGCAATAAGTATGGGAATAAAGACTATCATGCATGCCCGCAAGATACTGCTTCTCGCCAGTGGAGCCGGTAAAGCGGAAGCGTTGGGGAAAGCATTGTATGGGGGGATAACCCCTGAGATACCTGCGTCGATATTGCAGCTCCACCCTGATGCTATTGTCATTGTTGACGAGGAGTGCGCAGGTTATATCAAGGATTAGGGGGCGGGAAAATTGAGCAGCAGAATGCTTGATCTGAGGCCGGCACAACTGGTCGGACTGAGAGGGAGAGAGCTTATAGAAAGTATAAGGACATCTGAAGGAAGGACTGTGGCTTGTGAGGTTGTGTGCCCTGTGATGCCTTTGCTTTATGATGTGACAAATGCAGAACTTGCAGCTGCTTTTGGTGCTGATATGATAATCCTGAACTTATATGATGTTTCAGAACCCCATATATTTGCTGTAAAGCCTGAGAATGGTGAGACGGTGATTCAAAAGCTAATCAGGCTGACTGGACGCCCTGTTGGTGTTAACCTTGAGCCTGTTGATCCTGAAAGTGAAGTCAGCGGAGGAAGGGCAGCTGTTGAGAAGGGCAGAACAGCTACCCGTGAGAATGCGAGGCTGGTTTATGACCAGGGGGCTGCACTAATAATTCTGACCGGTAATCCCAAAACCGGAGTGACTAAAGGGAGCATCCTGAAGGCCATAAGGGAAATTAGGGCTGAATTATCAGGGAGTATTGTGCTGGCAGCCGGAAAGATGCATGGCGCAGGTATTGGGACGGAAATGGGGGAAAGGATCATGTCGGGGGAAGATGTGGAGAGCTTCATAGAGGCAGGTGCAGATATAATATTGGTGCCGGCACCGGGCACTGTTCCCGGAATAACTGTTGAGTTTGTGAAAAGCTTTGCAGATATCGTCCATAAAAAGGGAGCCATGCTTATGACTACGATCGGGACTTCGCAGGAAGGCGCGGATATCAGCACAATAAGGAGTATCGCATTGAACTGCAAAATGGCGGGAGCTGATATACATCATATTGGTGATGCCGGTTACACGGGTATAGCTGTACCGGAGAACATTACTGCATATTCTATCGTCATAAGAGGTATAAGACATACATACAGAAGAATGGCTATGAAAGAATAGGAGGGCTGAAATTGCAGAAAGAAATAATAAAGGTAAAAGGTAAGGACGGTCTTCATGCAAGACCTGCGGCTGAGTTTGTCCAGCTGTGTAAAAAGCTGAAAAGCGATGTGAAGCTTGAAAAGAACGGAGTCAGTGTATCAGGGAAAAGTATAATAGGAATAATGTCACTGGGAATATCAAAAAATGAAGAAGTAACAGTTGTAGTTGAAGGTGAGGATGAGAAGGCTGCAATGATATCAATAAAGGAATTACTGGATAAGGAGTAACTGAATGTTCGATTTTTTTAAGAAGAAGGATGATACAATCATATTATACAGGCCTCTTAAAGGGAAGGTAATCGATATAACTGATGTGAAGGATGATATGTTCTCAACCAGAATGATGGGAGACGGAGTTGCGGTTGAACCGGAAAGTGAGACTATCCTTTCTCCCTGTGACGGCAAAATACTGCTGATACCAAAAACTCTTCATGCAGTGGCTCTTGAGACCAAGGGCGGAGCTGAGGTTCTGATACATATCGGTATTGACACAGTTGAACTGAAAGGCCAGGGGTTTACCTGCCATGTGAATGCAGGGGATATGGTTAAAAGAGGAGACAGGCTTATAAGTATCGACAGGGATTATATTATGAGGGAAGGCAAGCCCCTTACAACTCCTATCGTCATAACCAACGGGGACGAGAAAGGGATCGGGATAAAGAAAAATCTGGGGAATGATACTGATATCATAATGGAGCTTGTTATCAAAGGTTGAATAAAGAAAATAAAATGTTTTTCGCGAAATGTTGGGGGTAAAAACACTATGAAAAAGGGTTTGGCTGTATCTCCGGGTATTGGGATAGGGAAAGCGTATGTCATCATAGAGCCTGAAATCATAATAGACAGGAAGGGTATAATTGAAGAGCAGGTCCGGGGGGAAATAGAGAGACTGTCGGAAGCACTGGATCTCTCAAAAAAACAGCTGGATGAAATATATCAAAGGGCTGTGGCACGGGGTGAGAAGGCAAAGACGGAAATACTGGAAGCCCACATGATGATGCTGGACGACCCCATGCTCGTTGAGCAGGCAGGGGACAAGATCAGCAATCTCAGACTAAAGGCTGAACATGCCTTCTCTCTGGTTATCGATGAGCAGGTGGAGGTATTCGGAGGCATTGAAGACCCGTACATAAAGGAAAGGATAAACGACATAACGGATATAGGCTCAAGAGTTATGAAGAATCTTACAGGAGCTGTCATAAGGGATATTTCATCCATAGATGATGAAGTAATACTGGTAGGAAAGGAGATCACCCCATCACAGATAGCGGCTGCAGACCCAAGATATATCAGAGGAATAGCTGCTGAAACCGGAGGTGCGACCTCTCATACGGCAATATTAGCGCGTAACGGGGGTATTCCTGCAGTAATGGGGGTGAAGGATCTGACAGCTATTGCAGAGGATGGCCGGTTGATAGCAGTGGACGGTACAGCGGGCATCGTTCTGTTGGAACCGGATGAAGAAAAGCTTACAGAGCTGAGGGAAAAAATCCTCAATGCAAAAAAAGTTGAAGAGGAATTAGCCGGTATGAAGGATTTCCGGGCAGTAACCAGGGATGGGCATACTGTTAAGCTAGAGTGCAATATAGAAGGGGCTGCAGGTATAAAGAAGGTTATGGAAGCGGGTGCAGACGGAGTAGGACTTTTCCGTACCGAATTCTTGTTCATGGACAGGAGTGCTGCACCGGGTGAAGATGAACAATTCAGGGCATATAGGGAAGCTGCTGAGGCTTTGGAAGGAAAGCCGGTTATCATCAGGACACTTGACATAGGCGGAGATAAAAATATTGAGTATTTGAAGCTGCCGGCGGAAGCAAATCCTTTTCTGGGCTTCAGAGCTACAAGGATGTGCTTTGAGAGGCTTGACATGTTCAAGTCACAGCTTCGGGCAATACTTAGAGCCAGTATATACGGCAAGGTAAAAATTATGTTCCCCATGATAGCCACTATAGATGAGTTGAGAAGAGCAAAGAAAGTATTGGATGAGGTGAAGCAGGAGCTGGAGACTGTGAATATAGCTTTTGATAAAGGGATAGAAGCAGGAGTTATGATTGAAATCCCTTCTGCAGCATTAACTGCTGATATACTGGCAAGAGAAGCGGATTTCTTCAGTATAGGTACTAATGACCTGACACAGTATACTTTGGCAGTAGACAGGACAAATGAGAAGGTGGGCTATTTGTATAACAGCTTTGATCCTTCGGTAATTCGCATGATAAGTACTGTTATAAAGGCAGGACATGAAAAGGGAAGGCCTGTAGCTATGTGCGGCGAGTTCGCGGGTAATCCCAAGGCAACATTGCTGTTACTGGGGCTTGGACTTGATGAGTTCAGTATGGGTCCGGCCATGGTGCCGAGGATAAAAAAGCTTGTCAATTCAGTTGAAATGGATACCGCAAGGAAGATATCAGAAGCGGTGCTGGAGATGGAAACCGCACTTCAGATCGAAGAATACCTGGTTGAGAAGAACAAAGAACTGAAGCTGGATTATTTGTAAGTTATATAGAAAGCAGATATGTCGAATTTATGGTATTATAGAGATAATGGGATAAACATTATCTCTATATTGTATTTTTGGGACAAAGGAAGGATAAAAAAAGTTGAATAGAACTGCAAGAGCTTTTATATCCCTGACAATAAACTGCTTGATTCTGACAATTGCATATTTTGCTTTAGGATGGCTGAAAACAGCGACTCCTTCAGTTAAATTACTTATACAGTATTTAGCCTACGCTCTCTTTGCCATGGGTATTTTTTTCGGATGGTGGTTCAACCGGAGCAGGGTGCTCTTTTGTTCACTGACGCTGATATCGTGCCAGCTGGTGCTGCTGAACTATGCTGCTTATGGAATGGAAAGCTCTGAATACTATAATATGGTACTTTCCATCGTATCGGTATACATACCGCTTAATATCCTGGTTTTTTCAGCTCTCAGGGAAAGGGGCATAGTATCTGCCTGGGGCAGGATGAGGTTCCTGTTCATTACTATTGAAGCGCTGATTGGAGCATGGATAATCTGGTATAACGACACAGATCTGCTCCAGCTTTTTGATATGGAGCTGTTTCCCGCGGATATCAGACTACCGGAAGGAATTCCGCACATGTCCCTTGTGTTGTTTTTTTTAGCTTTGATATATCTATTCATAAGACAATCTGTGACAGGGAAAAACAATGATGCACCCTTTATGGGGATATTGATATTTTCCTTTGCCGCTCTGGTGTTAAGCAAGGATGCTTATGCAGCAGCCGTTATGTTTGCTCTGTCGGGATTTTTACTTGTAGCAGTGGTACTTTTGGCTTCCCACAGCATGGCTTACCTGGACGAGCTTACCGGACTGTCTTCAAGACGCGCTCTGAAAGAAGAGTTTATGAAGCTTGGCGGCAGATATACCATTGCTATTCTGGATATAGATCATTTCAAAAAATTCAATGATACCCACGGTCATGATGTGGGGGATGATGTGCTGAAGCTCGTGGCAGCCTGCATTAAGGGCGTAGGGGGAGGCGGCAGGGCTTATAGATGCGGGGGAGAGGAGTTTACGATCATTTTTCCGGGCAAGAGCTTGCAGGAAGCTATACCGTACCTGGAAGAGCTCCGTGAATATATAGCAAGCAGGGGCTTCATAAAACGAAGCAAAAAAAGACCCAAAGAGAAGCCTGCCGAAATTGTGACAAAAAGTGGTTCATACAAGAAGCTGTACTTAACGGTAAGCATTGGAGCAGCAGAAAAAAGTGAAAAGTACAAAAGCGCTGATGAGGTAAGTACAGCCGCTGACAAGGCATTGTACCGGGCAAAAGCAAACGGGAGAAATTGCGTATGTAAATAACCAGTTCAATTGAACTGGTTATTTTATCCTCGAAACCCCGTAACTCCGGAGCCTTGAACCAAAACTCCCCGTATCTCGTATCTCGAATCTCGCATCTGATGCAGTCATTATCTCCCTGGTCTCATGAACATCTGTGTCCAGTAATAGCTTCCGCTCTTACTTTTAGCCACACCTACACCTATTTCAGTATAAGCTGTACTCAGAATGTTCCCCCTGTGTCCGGGTGAATTCATCCAGGCAGCTACGACCTCTTTTGGTGTTCTCTGACCCATGGCTATGTTTTCTCCTCCGGAAGCAATTCTGATCCCAAAGGATTCCATCATGTCAAAAGGCGAGCCGTAAGTCGGGGACTGATGAGCAAAATAGTTCTTATTTATCATATCCTGTGATTTGTACCTTGCGCATCTTGAAACCTGCCAATTGGCTTTGAGGGCTGTAAGTCCTTTCTTGGAGCGTTCTATGTTGGTCAGGCGTATTACTTCGTTTTCAAGAGCGTTTATTGCAGTCATGCTTGGTATTGTAAGCTTCTGTCCCGGATATATCAATGATGGATTCTTTATTTGAGGATTTTTTGATATTATTTCACTTATACCTACCTGATGCTTTTGTGCAATTTTCCACATGGTATCGCCAGAGCGGACTGTATAGGTGGTATCAGCAAAAACTTGCAATACTGACATTGTGAAACACAGCACCGCTAAAAATGCAATCAGTTTCTTCTTCATACTATCGCCTCCTTGGTAAAGTGTATGATTGTATCCAGCATCATTTTTGAACACCTACAAGTTTATTTTTGATAAATGAAATTTATTTATGTCAGATAATTTATGTAACATTTGAGCAAACAGCTTATATTATAAAAAATATTACCAAACTGTATATTCGGATTTTGTTGAAACAGGCAACTATTTGGAAATTAAAACGTATTGATGAAAATATTTACAATTGTTATAATATAAACAAGCTTGATATAAATTATAGACCCTTGTATTATAAAGGTATTATTCAACCAATATTTGAATACTTAAAAAATTTTTAACTATTGATATAGTGCAAAAATTGAATTTTTATGCTAGAATGGTTTTGAGGCTTGTTGAGGGAAGTGGTGGCTTATGAAAGTATTTTGCTAACTGAAAGTAGGTCTGTTATTTTCCCATCAATAGTTTTACTGCAATTTTATTCAATCCAATCTTAAATTAAAAGGAGGTTTTTTATGCAAGCGTTTCATGAGTTTGTAATTTGGATCGACGGTTATCTCTGGGGACCACCGATGTTGGTGCTCTTGTTCGGAACCCACTTGTTCCTCACTTTCAGGTTGGGATTTATTCAACGTTTTACTGGTTTGGCAATTAAGCTTTCAGTTAGCAAAGACACATCAGGTGAAGGAGACGTAAGTCAGTTTGGTGCACTTACTACAGCCCTCGCAGCTACAATAGGTACCGGTAATATCGTAGGGGTTGCTACAGCTGTTGCTCTCGGTGGTCCCGGCGCTGTTCTCTGGTGCTGGCTCACAGGTGTATTCGGCATAGCTACCAAGTATTCCGAAGCATTACTGGCAGTGAAATACAGAGTTAAAACTTCCGACGGAACTATGTTGGGCGGACCAATGTATGCTCTTGAGAATGGTCTGAAGATGAAATGGCTGGCTGTTCTCTTCTGTGTGTTCACAGGTATAGCTGCATTCGGTATCGGTAACACAGTTCAGGCAAACTCCATATCCTCAATGGTAGTTGAGACCTTTGGGATTTCACCGTATATAACAGGTGCAGTAATGGCTGTACTTACAGGCATTGTTATACTTGGCGGTGTTAAGTCCATAGCAAGCGTTTGTGAAAAGCTTGTTCCTTTCATGGCAATATTCTATACATTAGGTTGTTTGATAATACTTATAATAAACGCTGGACTTGTTGGACCGGCAATCGCACTTATATTCAAACATGCATTTACACCACAAGCTATGGGCGGCGGCTTCGCCGGTGCTACTGTAATGATGGCTGCAAGATATGGTATCGCTAGAGGCTTGTTCTCCAACGAATCCGGTCTTGGTTCAGCTCCTCTGGTTGCAGCAGCAGCTCAGACTAAGAACCCTGTAAGGCAGGCTCTCGTATCCTCCACAGGTACTTTCTGGGATACAGTTGTTGTGTGTGCTATGACAGGTATAGTGCTTGTAAGCAGTATACTCAAGAACCCTACAGGTCTTGAAGGACTTAAGGGTGCTGCTCTTACAAATGCAGCATTCCAGCAGATCCCTGTAATAGGACCTATCGTTCTTACAATCGGTCTTCTGACCTTCGTTTTCTCAACAATACTCGGCTGGTCATATTACGGCGAAAGAGCAGTTGAATATCTCTTCGGCAAGAAGATAATAATGCCTTACAGAGTACTCTGGGTTATCGGCGTATTCGTAGGATCTGTAATGTCATTGCCGCTCGTTTGGGACCTTGCTGACGCAATGAATGCCATGATGGCAATACCTAACCTCGTTTCACTGTTGCTCCTCAGCGGAGTATTAGCTGCTGAGACAAGGAAATACCTCATCGAAGGAAGCATTGATGATGTAGACAATACTCCAATACCAACAATAGATAACAAATAGTACAGCGACTCAATAATACTAACCTGTCAGTTGTTTATAAGCAGCTGACAGGTTATTTTGTGTCGATATATGAAATAAAATTTCAAATATTGCATTGGTGTATTGAAATAATATTTCATATATCGTATAATAAACATATACATTTATTGGGGTAACAATATAAATTTTGCAATGGAGTGATATTTATGAAGGTTGATCTGGATAAGCTCATAACCGAAAGCAGGAATGCTAATACCGTTAATATTGATAATGTACCAACATTGGAAATGCTGAGGATGATCAATAATGAAGACAAGACAGTGGCTTTTGCAGTGGAAAAGGAACTGGACAGGATTGCGGAAGCAGTGGATAAGATCCATGAAAGAATGTCGGAGGGCGGCAGACTTATATATATAGGAGCCGGTACCAGTGGAAGGCTGGGTATTGTTGATGCTTCCGAGTGCCCGCCCACATTCGGTACGGAACCGGAATTGGTTCAGGGGCTGATTGCCGGAGGGAGGAATGCAGTTTTCAAATCTGTTGAAGGAGCGGAAGATCATAAGGAAGGTGGAATTGAGGATGTGAAAGCTATCGGACTATGTGACAAGGATGTGCTGGTAGGTCTTGCCGCAAGCGGAAGGACACCTTATGTGATTGGAGCTCTGGAGTATGCAAATGAAATAAACGCAGCGACAGTAGCCGTGACCTGCAACCCAGATTCAGAAATGGCTCAGATTGCAGGAATATCCATTGCAACCGTTGTAGGTCCTGAAGCGCTTACGGGGTCTACAAGAATGAAGGCGGGAACGGCACAGAAGCTGGTACTCAACATGCTTACTACAGGAGTAATGATCAAACTCGGCAAAGTCTATGAAAACCTTATGGTGGATGTTAAAGCAAGCAATATAAAGCTGACTGAAAGAGCCAGGAGAATAGTGAGCCAGTGCGCCGGAGTGCAGGAATCCGACGCGGCGAAGGCTCTGGAAGAGACAAACTATGATGTGAAGCTTGCCATCTTCATGATCAAGTCCGGTCTGTCAAAGGAAGCTGCCAGGAAAGAACTGGACGGGAATCATGGATATATTAAAAAGGCTCTCCAAAAATATTTATAAAGGGGGATTTACACGTGAGTGACAAGATTAAAAACATGGCTGAAGGAATCATTAAAGGCTGCGGCGGAAAAGAGAATATACAGTCGGCTATGAATTGCATGACAAGAGTGAGAATGACTGTCAGAGAAGCCGGCAAAGCTGATGAGGCAGCTCTCAGGAATGTCGAGGGTGTTATGGGTATTGTAAAGACAGAAGAGCAATTACAGATTATCGTAGGACCCAGTGTAGCCACTAAAGTGACAGAAGAAATGAGAAAGACTTTAGGTCTCGGTGAAGACAGGACATCCTTCGGTGAGGCTGAAAAGGTCAAGAAAGAGATGAAAAACAAGTATGGAACACCTGCAAGTGATATTTTGAAAAAAGTATCCAATATATTTATTCCGTTGATTCCTGCCTTTATCGGATGCGGCTTGATACAGGGCATCAATAACCTGATAAAGAAATTCAACTGGATTGAACCGGGTGCATTTACTTCTCTTCTGACTGTTTTCGGCGGTGCTGTATTCGCATATATGCTGATCATGGTTGGTATGAATGCGGCTAAAGAGTTCGGAGGCTCACCGGCTTTAGGCGGGGTCATGGCAGGTATTCTGATGACTCCGGGACTTGCAGATGTTCAGTTGTTCGGCAAGGCTCTGGTCCCCGGACGCGGTGGAGTTATAGCAGTACTTCTGGTTGTTCTTTTTACAGCTATTGTAGAAAAGAATGTCAGGAAGATAGTACATGAATCGGTAGAATTGATTGTAACACCGCTTATAACAGTACTTATTTCAGGTTTTGTCGCTATAATAGTTCTACAGCCTATTGGAGGCGCTATATCCGACGGCATAGGGGCAATAGTTACAAATGCGATACAGACAGGAGGAGCATTTGTAGGCGCAATACTTGCCGGAACCTTCCTGCCTTTGGTTATGACAGGCCTGCACCAGGGGCTTACCCCTATACATGCAGACCTGCTGGCGAAATTCGGTGAAAATGCGCTTCTTCCTATACTGGCTATGGCGGGTGCAGGACAGGTTGGTGCAGCAATCGCAGTGTATGTGAAGACCAGGAACAAAAAGCTTAAAAAGACCATTGCAAGTGCACTGCCCGTTGGAATACTTGGAATCGGAGAACCTTTGATATACGGTGTGACACTGCCCCTTGGCAAGCCTTTCCTCGGTGCATGTCTTGGTGCTGCTTTCGGAGGTGCTTCAAATGCATTATTCAATGTGGCTTCAATAAGCATGGGCTTATCCGGACTGCCGCTGGCATCATTGATCAAGCCTGACAAAATAGTCTTGTATTTATTAGGTGTGCTTGTATCCTATATTGCAGGATTTGTGATCACATATCTGCTCGGATTTAATGACCCTGTGGATGAGGAACAGGATTACACAAGCGCAGCCGGAACGCACAGTACTACAATGTAAGGAAGGGAACATAGATGGTCGGCATAGCATTGTATACGGGTATAGGATACAGTCTCCCTGATAATCTGGAGTATCTTGAAAGGGCAGCGGCATTAGGTATAAAGGAAGTCTTTACGTCTTTGCATATCCCGGAAGCCGACGGCAATGTTTACAAGGAAGCTGAGGAAATACTGCTGAAGGCCAGGCAGCTGGGAATGACTGTTACAGCAGATATATCCAGGAATTATATGGATAGGACCGACTTAAAAGCTTATGACTTATATGCCCTCAGACTTGATTTTGGATTTACAGCTTCTGAAATTGCAGCTTTATCCAGGGAAGCTCCTTTTAGAATACAGCTGAATGCAAGCACGATATCGGACGAATATCTGGATGTATTGATACATAATGGTGCTGAAATGAATAGGATGGAGGTATGTCATAATTATTACCCGAGAAGAGATACGGGTATTGCATACGAGCTATTCATGGAACGGAACAGGTGCTTCATGGAGCATGGAATGAAAATAGCTGCATTCATACCTCTGCAGCATGAAAGAAGAGGTCCTCTGCATGAGGGTCTTCCGACTTTGGAATGCCACAGGGATTTGAGTCCCCTCATTTCATCACAGCACTTACTGCATTCTGGAGTTGATACTGTTTATATCGGAGACGCCTTTGCTACGGAAAAAGAGCTTAAAAGTATAGCAAGCGTTAAAAAGAATATATATTCAATTCCCTTGAGGCTATACGAACCAAGGGATACAGAGATCCGGATACTGTCAGGCTTGCATACGAACCGTATGGATCCGGGTGAATATGTGATCCGCTCCCAGGAGGCAAGGTTGAAGGTTAATGAGAGGATATCCAGACGTAATAGCATAGAAAGAAAAAAATACAGTGTTACTATAGACAATGAAGGATATTTGAGGTATGAAGGAGAATTACAGATATTAAAAAAAGAACTGCAAGCTGATGAAAGGGTTAATGTGGCAGGGGATGCATCGGAGGCCGGGCTGCTGATCGAGATGGTTAAGCCTGGAGACTGCTTTGAGTTTATTATGTCTGATGTCTGGTCAAACGTTTGAAGTCAGCACCGGGAGGTATAGGGATTGAGCTGTATTCTGAAAATAAGAGAAATTTATGAAGAATTGACCCCAGCAGAAAAAAAGCTGGCAAACTATGTTCTGGAAAACGGGGATCAGGTAGTTAGCCTTGCTGCTTCTGATTTTGCTGAGTTATGCGATACAAGTCCTGCCAGTGTCATCCGCTTTGTAAAGAAGTTAGGCTTTGAAGGTCTCCAGGATTTTAAGATAGATATTGCAAAAGGACTGGCGTTAAAGCTGAACAATCAGGAAAATGTATATGAAGCAGTCACTGTTCATGATTCCACAAGGGATATAATTACAAAAATCGCCAGAGGAAACATTAAAGCCATCGAAGATACTGTCGGAGTACTGGATGAAGAATCTGTATCCGAGGCAATAAAAGCATTGATTGAAGCAAATCATATCAACATTTACGGAGTAGGGGCATCCGGACTTGTAGCACAAGATCTGCAGTATAAGCTGATGAGGATAAGCAAATCCGTAAGTATGTATATGGACAGTCATACCCAGCTTACCTCTTCAATACATATGAAAAAGGGCGATGTAGCTATAGGCATATCCCACAGCGGCAGGACGCTGGAGGTTTATAAGGCCCTGGAAAAGTCAAAGCTCAGAGGTGCAAAAACGATTTCCATTACCAAATATGGAAATTCCCCAATCAGTGAAATTGCCGATATCAAGCTTTATACGGCAAGCGTGGAAAAACATCTGAGGACGGGGGCAATAGCTTCGAGGATAGCACAGCTTACAGTAATTGATATTATTTTTATTGGTGTCGCAAGAAATAATTACACTGAGATAGCGAAGTTTATTCAGGACACAAGAGATATGGTTGAGGATCTGAAAATATAAAATTTAGATGACAAAATAGTATATAATAAATGCTGTTTTGTCATTTTTTATTATTTAAGTTTAAATTTTGATAAATATACGCATTATATTACATAGCATCTTTACTGCTTTAGTTATTGATTATTTAGCCCATTTTGTTTAAAATATAATAGTACAAGCTGGCAAATATTGTAGACGGAACTATATTTTAAGATGGGGTGATATTTTGGAGATTTTATCAAATGCTTTGAGTAACCTGGGTTATACTGCATATTCCATAATAAGTGCAATTGTTGTCATTTTCGCTGTTTCCTTTTTTACGATGCTCAGTGTCAGGGGAAGATACCGCAAGCTGCAGAAGGATTTGAAAGCAGCTTTGGCAAGAAAGGAAAGTAAGTTCAGGAGCCAGGTATTGGATGCAATAGTGGAGGAGTACAGGACTATTTCTATGACTGCAAGAGGAGAAATCAACACCCAGGCCATAGTGGAGAAGAATTTCAGCACCAGGCTTAAAGGACTGGGGTTGGGAGAAAGATTTGTAAAGAACTCCGTTTCCCTGATGGTGGTGCTTGGTTTGCTTGGTACCTTCTACGGGCTGACACTTTCTGTAGGAAAGCTGGTAGAGCTTTTAAACACTGGTGGGAACAGTAATATGCTTATAGGCATGGATTCAGTCATTTCAGGGCTTATTTCCTCTGTAAGGGGAATGTCTGTTGCTTTTTCAACAAGTCTTGCAGGGGTAGGGGGATCGATAATAATAACAGTTCTGGGGATTCTGGTAAATGTAGAAGAAGCGAGGCAGAGCCTGATGATCCAGCTTGAGGATTATCTTGACAATGTGGTTGAGCAGGAGCTGCTGGGATCCAAGGAATCTGAGCTGAGCAGGGTCGGCACCGCAATAACAACCTCCTTTGACGGTGTAAGCCATAAAGTGGAGGAAGTACTTAAAAGTACGGTATCTGACTTTTCGGACAAGCTTTCAACCGCAAGCGGCAGTATTGAGAAAGCTTCCAATTGCCTTGAAGAGACAATCAGGAAATTTGAAGACGCCCTTGCATTATTCAGTAATAATACAAGAGATTTCAGTGAGTTCAATTATAACCTTAAAGGAAATATTGAGAGAATGGACGTAGGCTTCCTGAATCTCAGGGAGAGTCTTGTAGATACTGCAAAGATCATAAACTCCAATCAAAAGGTCATGAGCGATTTTACGGATGCGGTGCAGCAGGCTGCAGTGACTATAAGCAGTGAAAAGGGACCGGAGCCGGGAGGTAACAGATGAAAGCAAGGAGAAGATATTTTGGAGGGGGAGCTGAGGCGCAGGATTTCTGGCCTTCCTTCACAGATGTAATGTCTACACTGGCTTTGATATTGTTCTTTCTGATGCTGCTGGCCTATGTTCAGAACATAATATACGGAAACAACCTTGAAAACGCAAAGCAGCAGCTGGAGATATCGAGAGCGGATATAGCCAGTGCGGAAAGAGAGCTAAGGCTTATCAGACTGGACATAGACAAGACAAGAGCAGCCCTGGCGCTGTCCGAGAAGGAGATCGAAAACCAGAAGGCAATAATAGCAATGAGCAATGAGGAACTGCAGAGCCTGAGAGTCAGACTTCAAAGCATTGCCTTTCTCAGACTGGACATATTGGAGAAAGTAAAGGAATCAGTTGAGCAGGAGCTGGGAAGATATAATGACCAGGGACAGGAGCTTGTTTCTATAGGAGACAATGCAAACATAATTATCAACGAAAGCCTGGTTTTTGCCTACAATTCTTATAAGCTCAAGCCGGAAGCCAAAGAACTGCTGACACAGCTATCCAAGGCCTTTGAAAGAGTGCTTGAGAACACTGAGATAAGGGAAAGCATAGATGCCATCAGCATTGATGGACATGCAGACAGTATGGGGAACTCGGATTACAACAGGGAATTGTCTACAAGAAGGGCCACGGAGGTGGTAAATTTCATGTTCAGTGCAAATCCCAATCTGGAGATCAAATTTGGGGAATACTTTGCAGCCAACGGATTTTCTGAATTCCGTCCCATAAGTACTGGCAGCGATGAGGAAAGCAGGGCAACAAACAGGCGTATCGAGATTTCCATTATAGTCAAGGATTCAAATATTCAAAAAGTGATTGAGAAGTATCTGGATGAAACGGAAGGAATACTGGAAAACAGGTGATAAATATATAAATAAAAAACGGCTTGCGCCGTTTTTTATTTATTTGCTTTACATTTTTTCTACGTTGGCTGCCTGTGGACCTCTTGCCCCCTGAACTATTTCGAACTTTACCTGCTGGCCTTCATTTAAGCTCTTGAAGCCTTCATCCTGTATTGCAGAGAAATGTACGAAAACATCCTCTCCGCCTTCTATGGATATGAATCCGAAGCCTTTTTCCGCATTAAACCATTTCACAGTGCCTGTTTTCATTTAAATCCTCCTAAACTGCTACACTACATATACAATCATTGTTACGAAAACAATGCATTTTTACAGGAAACTATTGTTTAAGCTTATGCCATAACTGATTTGTATATTTCATGCTTTTTCATTAGTATTATCTCCAACTAAGAACAAATAATTCAAAGACATGCAATTAATAGGATAAACCTTGTATATTTTTATAGTTTTTCGGGCTCCTCGTATTCCACACCTTTGGGATCAACACTAACCTTCTTCATTCTCTGGTCCTCAAGGGGCTTATCGGAGTGATTCCTTTTCACTGCTACGATTTTATCTGCAGCCGCTATACCCTCGGTGACCATGCCAAAGGCAGCGTACTGACCATCAAGGTGAGGTGAATCAGCCACCATTATAAAAAACTGTGAACCTGCCGAATTTGGTGACATTGACCTGGCCATCGATATTACGCCCTTTTTGTGCTTCAGATCATTTGCAAAGCCGTTGGATCTGAATTCTCCTTTTATGCTGTATCCGGGACCACCCATTCCTACACCCTCCGGGTCTCCGCCCTGTATCATAAAACCGGGGATGACCCTGTGGAATATAAGGCCATTGTAAAAGCCTTTGTTCGCCAGGGATATGAAGTTCTTTACGGTATTTGGAGCGATATCAGGGTAAAGCTCCAGCTTCATTATATCACCGTTTTCCATTTCGATAGTTGCTATGGGATTGTTGCTCATGTCAATCATCCTTTCTGTTTGCCTTTAGTTATTAAAATATTATACACATATTTTATGGATAACATATATAATGTTACTCCAAATTATTAACAAATTCCTTCATTGACTCTAAAGGTATCGCACCGGTGGCTCCATCGTCAAGGAAACCTTCGGTATCAATAAAATATGAGGTAGGTATTCCTGTGACCTGGTATTGCTGCGAGATCTCTCCCTTGGTATCCAGCAGTACCGGGAAATTGTATTTGTTTTTGGTTATGAAATCCTGTACTGTCTTCTTATCTTCTCCTACATTGACCGCCAGTATTACAAGGCCGCTTTCCTTAGTCTCCTGGTACAGCTTTTCCAGATCGGGCATTTCCGCTTTGCAGGGAGGGCACCAGGTAGCCCAGAAGTTAAGGTATACCTTCTTGCCCTTAAGCCCGCTCAATGTAATCTTGTTTCCGCTCAGGTCCTCCAGTGTAAAATCATAGCTCTCCATCAGATTGATTTTTTTCTGCTCCTGTTGACCCTCCGGCTGGCTGCTGTCTGTTGGGGCAGGGCTGGGCTCAGGTGAGGGGGCAGGAGCTGCCTGCTCAGTCTGCTGATCCTCCTGAGGAGGGATGATTACTGGGTTGGATTTGGCATTGTAGCTGCGGGTGGTGTAAACAGCAATAGCCACAAGTATAATTGCTGTTGTCCAAATGATAACGCTTTTCTTCATATTCAGCTCTCCGATCTTTTTATTTAAAGGTTGAAAAAGTCAAAATATTGGCTCAGTACTGCTATCTTGTTTGTAAATATGAGAACACCCATAATAATTAGAAGAATACCGCTTGCTATTGATATTGCATTCAGATACCGGGATATCTTCCTGAAATACTCACTGAAGCTTCCAATTGCATAGGCAGTAAGTATGAAAGGAACCGCCAGTCCTAACGAATACGCTGTCAGCAGCAGGATTCCCATACTTATTGTCTCCATGCTTCCTGCATATATTAGTATCGAGGCAAGTATGGGGCCTACACAGGGAGTCCAGCCGGCAGCAAAAGCCATTCCTACGAATACTGAGCTGATATTGCTGTGCAGCTTTTCGAAAGGAACGATCCTTTTCTCATAATACAGAGTCTTTATTTTAAAAATCCCGGTGATGTGTATTCCGAACAGTACTATTACAGCACCGCCGATTTTTCTGAATATATTCATATTGCTTATCAGAAGCTTGCCAATGGAGGTAATGGAGGCCCCCATGACTATGAATACCAGTGAAAAGCCCAGAACGAATCCAAGGGATTTGTACAGAGTATGCAGCTTCGCTTTCCCTGAACTCAAGTCAGCTACGGTAGAGCCTGTTATATAGGTTATATATGCAGGCACCAGCGGCAGCACACATGGAGAAAGAAAGGACAGCAGCCCTGCTGAAAAAGCCAGCAGCAGCGACACGTTGTTCAATAATTTCACCTGCCTATAAGTATTTACGGGTTTCGGGTTACGCGTTTCGAGGTGTCCAATCTTCGAAGCCTGCGCCCAAATCTAGCGACTAGCAACTAAAGACCAGTGACTGATATCGTACCCCCCATGGGTATGCATTTATTATATTATATCATGAATATGGAGATTTTATGAAGAGGGAAAAATAAATTATTTGAATTATTGACAGTTGGTAGATATAAAAATATAATCAAAGTATACCCCCTGGTGGTATGAAATAGGCTGCGAGGTTTCGGGGCTACGGGGCTACGGGGCTGCGAGGTTGTTAGGTTATGTGATTTTAGAATAAATAAGGAGGTAAGGATATGGGTAAGAAGGTGCTTATTGTTGGAGGGGTTGCAGGTGGGGCATCCGCGGCTGCAAGGCTCAGGAGAGTGGATGAGAAGGCAGAGATAATAATGTTTGAAAAGGGCGAGTATATTTCCTTTGCAAATTGTGGTCTCCCCTATTATATAGGAGGTGCGATACAGGAAAGGAAAAACCTCCTTGTGCAGACTGCAAAGGCTATGAAGTCGCGGTTCAACATAGATGTGAGGGATTTATCCGAGGTAATTAAAATCGACAGGCAGAAAAAGGTGGTTGAAGTAAAGGATCTGAGGGATGGGAGGACTTATGAGGAAAGCTACGATACCCTTGTGCTTTCGCCGGGTGCTGCTCCGGTTAGGCCGCCGATTCCAGGAATAGACAGCCCTAACATATATACATTGAGGGATATTCCCGATACCGATTCGATAAAGGGATTCCTTGACGCCAGGAAACCGCAGAGCGCAGTGGCTGTGGGTGGAGGCTTCATTGGGCTGGAGATGGCGGAGAACCTTCATGCTGCTGGTTTGAAGGTGGATATTGTAGAGGCTCTTGACCAGGTTATGGCGCCTTTAGATTACGAAATGGCTGCAATTGTCCACAACCATATAAGGAGCAAGGGCTGTGGACTTCATCTGAAGGATGGGGTTAAAGCCTTTGAACCGGAGGGGGAGAAGACGGTAGTGGTGCTTCAAAGCGGCAAAAGAATACCTGCTGATATGGTAATACTTTCTATAGGCGTGAAGCCCAACAATATGCTGGCAAAGGAAGCAGGTCTTGAAATAGGGATCACCGGTGGAATAAAGGTAAATGAATATCTGGAGACCTCTGACCCGGATATATATGCATTAGGGGATGCCATAGAAGTAATAGACTATGTAAGCGGCAATCCTGCACTGATACCTCTTGCCGGACCTGCAAACAAACAGGGCCGTATAGTTGCCGACAATATTGCCGGACGAAGGGAAACCTACAAGGGAACGCAGGGAACGGCAATCGCAAAGGTGTTTGATATTGCTGCAGCATCAACGGGAGTCAATGAGAAGACTCTTAAGAAGCTTGGCAAGGAGCCGGGTAAGGATTATATTACTACGATCACTCACTCGGCTTCCCATGCAGGCTATTATCCCGGGGGAAGTGCAATGGCAATTAAGCTGGTATATACTCCTGAAGGCAGGGTACTGGGTGCGCAGATAGTCGGCTTTGACGGGGTGGATAAGAGGATAGACTATATTGCAATAGCTGTAAGGCACAGGATGACAGTACATGATCTGCAGGAATTCGAGCTGGCCTATGCACCGCCTTTCTCTTCTGCCAAGGACCCTGTAAATATGGCCGGATATGTTGGAAGCAATGTACTGAACGGAGATGTAAATGTGGTATACTGGAATGAGGCAATGAATGCGGACATGAGCAAGACCTTCCTGTTGGACGCCAGGGAGCCGGCAGAATATGAGCAGGGTCATATACCAAATGCCGTAAATATTCCATTAGGACAGATAAGGAGCAGGCTTGACGAGATACCTAAGGATAAAGTGGTAATAGTCAACTGCCAGGTGGGTCTGCGTTCTTATATAGGAGTCAGGATGCTGATGCAGAACGGCTTTGAAAATATAAGGAACCTCAGTGGAGGTTACAAGACCTATAAGGCAGCAGAGGACGATATGAAAAATAAATGATGATTGGGAGTGCCGGAGATAACGGCACTCCCTTATTTATGAAAAAAGTTTTATTATATCAATTTTTGTAGTAAAATTAGTATGATGGTTAGTCCGATATTACTACTGGTAATATATGACTGTAATGAACGGAGAGGGCGTCAGATGAAGAATATTGATTTTAAAGACAATATTGTAAAGAAAAACAAAATTCCTATACTCATTTATGTGCCGGAATGGATACAGCTTTTTTCCAGCTATAAATCCAGAAGCATGCAAAAAATAATTGCAAAGCTTGAGGAACTTATTGCAAGGGAAAAGGAATTTGATTCCGAGCTTAGCGGTTTTGAAAAAAGAAAAAAAACGGTAATGAATAAGATATTGTATCTTTCAAAGGATATAAACGAAAACAATGATGAGACAGCCCTTTCCAAAATGGAAGAGGCCGAGAAGGAGCTTCTTGAAATCAACAAAAAGATACCTAAGCTCATAGAAGAGCTGGAGATACTCCCGGGCCTTATAAATGAAATGAATACACAGCTTCTGAAGGAAACCATCAAAAGGTCCTATGAGCTTATAAAGGAGCATAAATCAGAGTCTGAGAAGTGCCAGGAGCAGGTGAACGAAATAAGGCAGAAGCTGGCTGCGTTGATACAGAAAAAGGTTGATATGGAGGATCGGGTGAACAAGCTGTATTCCTTTGTTCACGGAATGCTGGGGGCAGATGAAATGGAAAGCCTCGATGAAAGTTTTTTACCTTAAGACAGGACAGGATAGAACAGAACAGGGGGGAGATTGAATGATATTCGGTATAGGAACTGATATTATTGAAATAAAAAGAATCAAGAAGGCAATAGCCAGAAGTCCGAAGTTCATTGAAAGACTGTTTACTGAACAAGAGATGGAATATTACAGAAAAAAGGAGATGAAAGCCCAGCATATCGCAGGTGGATTTTCTGCAAAGGAAGCTGTGCTGAAGGCTCTGGGGACAGGACTGAGAGGCTTCAGGTGGAAAGATATTGAGATATTGAGGGGTCCGGTGGGAAAGCCAATAGTCAGGTTTGGCGGGAATGTCAGACAGTTTATGGAAGACAATGGAATAGGTATGATTCATGTTACCATATCCCACTCAAAAGACTTCGCTACTGCAACGGCAGTGGCGGAGGTTTCGACGGAAAGGGAGGGCATAGCAATTGAAGATTTGCTTTTCCAACCAGATGAAGAGGCTAGACGAAATATCCATTAATGAATACGGGATACCCGGCGTGGTGCTTATGGAAAATGCAGGGCTGGCTGTGGTGCAGGAGCTTGAAAGGCTTAATATACCGGAAAAACAGGTACAGGTGGTATGCGGAACCGGAAATAACGGCGGGGATGGCTTTGTGATTGCAAGGCATTTATATAATAAGGGCTGGAAGGTCAATATCAGTATTTGCGGAGAAGCAGGGAAGATAAGGGGAGATGCGCTCATCAACCTTCAGATAGCCAGGAATACAGGCATTCCGGTTTGCTCTATTGAAGGGGATTCTGCAAGCCTTCCGGAAGGCTTTATCAAGGACAGCCCCCTTATAGTTGATGCTTTGCTGGGAACGGGCTTCACAGGCAGGCTGAAAGGTTTATACAGGGAAACTATTGATAGGATAAATGGAAGCAAAGCCTGTGTAGTATCTGTGGACATACCCTCCGGCCTGGATGCCGATACCGGTTTTTCCGGTGAGACCTGTGTAATGGCAGATTATACTGTCACCTTTCAGCTGCCTAAAGCCGGACTGCTGATGAATGACGGTCCGGAAGCATGCGGAGACCTTAGGGTGAAGGATATTTCAATGCCGAAGGCGGCTATTGACGCCATGAAGCTGCATTTAAACCTGTTGGAAGAGGATATGATAAGGGGTATGCTGCCCAAAAGACACCGCAGCACCCATAAGGGAAGCTTCGGCAGCGTACTTGCGGCAGCTTGCTCCAGGGGAATGGAAGGCTCGGGTATAATGTCCTCAAGGGCTGCGTTAAGGAGTGGAGCGGGAATCGTTCGGCTTGCGCTGCCCGGCAGCCTGCAAAAGCTTATGTGTGCAGCGGCTTTGGAGATAATGACAATGAGTCTGGAGGACGGAGGCTCGGGCATCCTTACGGAGGAGTGCATACCGCAGCTTCTGGAGGCTGCGGAAAAGAGCAGCGCCCTGCTCATAGGGCCGGGACTGACAGACAGTGAAAACATAAGGACGGTAATGGCTGAGGTTATTAAGAACTGTTCTATACCAGTTGTTATAGATGCTGACGGGCTGAATGCAATTTCGAAGGATCCAGGTATCCTGAAAAAACGCAGAGGCGAAATAGTTATAACTCCTCATCCGGGTGAAATGGCAAGGCTTTGCGGCTGCAGCAGCTCAGATATCCAGAAGGACAGACTGGGGTTTGCAGAGCGGTTTTCAAGAGAGTATGATGTAGTCGTAGTGCTGAAGGGCTACCGGACAATAATAGCGCTGCCTGATGGCACCGGCTTTATTAACCCGACCGGCAATCCCGGAATGGCTACTGCCGGTTCGGGGGACGTCCTTGCAGGCATGATCGCTGGTTTTGCCGCGCAAAAAATGAAGTTATCCGATGCCGCATTGTGCGGGGTATTTATACATGGAGCTGCAGGAGACCGTGCAGCGGGGAAAATAGGAGAATATGGACTTACGGCAGGTGACATAATAGAGAATATTTCACATACAATAAAAACATATAGTTAGATAAAGGGCGGTAAATGGCCGTCCGCAGGAGGGTGCATTGTGTATCGCAGAATTATATGTTTACTGGCTATTGTATGTATGATATTCACAGGCTGCGGAGCTTTAAAATCCGGAAACAGCTTTGAGGAAGTGAGCAGGAGGCTTCTAAAGCTTAATGACTACACCTGTGATGTGACAATGAAAGTCACAAATAACAAGAGTACAAATCTATACAAGCTGAAGCACTTTTATAGAAGCCCCGACAAATACAGGGTGGAGGTTCTGGCTCCGAAGGAGCTTGAGGGGCAGGTGACAATATATAATGGAAGCAGCTCATACATATATCATCCCCAGATCAACCAATACCTTGTAACTGAGGACTTTTCAGGCTCAGTGGAGTACAATTCCTTTATAGGCTCCTTCCTGGAGCATATCGGCAAATCTGATGACATAAAAATAAGCAGCGAAAAAGAGGGGGACAAAGAGCTGATCGTTCTGGAATTTGAAGTTGCAGAGCCAAACAATTATATGCGTGTTGAAAAGCTGTGGCTGGATCCGGAGGCGATTGTGCCGTTAAAGGCGGAAATATACGGGAATGACGGCAGAACATACGTAGAAGTATACTACAATAACTTCGTCTACAATCCCGGCCTGAAGGATGGGGATTTCGAGATTATACAAAATTAATTTACAGGAGATGGAATATAATGTACGATCTGAAGAAAATCAGAGCCGCATGGGCGGAGGTGGACCTGGATGCTCTTGCTCACAACATCAGGGAGGTCAGAAGGCTTGCTGTGAAGGATGCCCTTGTAACTGCAGTAATCAAAGCCGACGGATATGGACATGGAGCAAAAAAAATAGCACAAACCCTTCTGGACAATGGCGCAGACAGATTTGCAATTGCCGTGCTGGATGAGGGTATCGAACTCAGGCGGGCAGGCTTTAAGGTGCCGATACTGGTCCTGGGCTTTACTGATAAGGAAAGGGCAGAAGAAATAGTAAGCAATGAACTGGAGCAGGCTGTTTATTCCTGGGAGCTGGCTGAGGCACTTTCAAAGGAGGCTTCCAGGCAGGGAAAAACTGCAAAGCTCCATATCAAGGTTGATACCGGAATGGGAAGAATAGGCCTGCAGCCAAACATGGACTCAGTGCAGCTGATAAAGAAAATAAGCCGGCTTCCCAGTATTGCCATAGAAGGTATATTTACGCATTTTGCTGTAGCTGATGCTGTAGATAAGAAATATACAGAGGGACAGTATGAAAAATTCAATTGGATATGCGGAGAATTAGAGAAGGAAAAAGTCAAAATTAGTGTACGGCACTGCGGGAACAGTGCAACAATAATAGATCTGCCGGATATGCACCTGAATATGGTCAGAGCCGGTATCATGCTTTACGGTTTGAAGCCTTCAGATGAAGTGCTGCTGGATAGACTGGAGCTCAGGCAGGTAATGTCCCTGAAGGTCAGGATCAGTCATGTCAAGGAAATAGAGGCAGGACAGAGTGTAAGCTACGGAAGAAAATTCATTGCCGATAAAAGGACAAAAATCGCTTCACTGCCTATAGGCTACGCCGATGGTTATACAAGAATGCTTTCCGGAAAAGCGGAAGCACTGGTAAAAGGCAAAAAAGTGCCTGTAGTCGGAAGGATCTGCATGGACCAGTGTATGATTGATGTTACCGGCATTGAAGATGTAAAAGTGGGCGATGAAGTAGTGCTATTCGGAAAACAGGACGGTAATTTCATCCATATTGATGAGTTGGCCGACAAGCTTGGCACCATAAACTATGAGATAGTATGCATGATAAGCAAGAGAGTTCCAAGGGTTTATGTCAAAGGCGGAAAAATAGTCGATGTACAAAATTATCTTTTGGATTAGAAATGCAGGCCGTTGCCATATATTTCACGTAGGCACAATGTAAGAATTGGTATATAATATTGTATATGCGGTTAGTATAATCGTATATGGTACAAATGTGCATTTTTTTATTGTGAAAGATAAAGCAACAATAACAAGCATAGAAACATTTTGCATAATTTGACATGCTCTGCTCATACATATTATTGAAATACAGAATGCGAATAAATATTTTCTATATCCTTTCGCACTTCTGTAACCTTAATATGCATTGTAGAAACATAATAATGCTTTCTGCAATTGTTTTAGGGTTTTAAAGAACTTAGGAGGTGCTAGTGTGGCTGATTTGAAAAAAATTGCCGTTTGTATGCCGGATACACTTTTAAAGGAAATAGATGACATGGTTTGTCATGAATGCATCAATAGAAGTGAATTCATCAGAAACGCCATGCGTTTTTATATAAGTGAGATAAAGAGAACCAGTATAATTGAAAAAATGAAAAGCGGATATCTGGAGATGTCTGAGATAAACATTACACTAGCAGAGATAGGTCTTACAGCAGATAATGAAACAATGATGGGGTATGAAACAAGGCTTGCGGAGTGTGAATAACGTGGTTGTAAAAAGAGGGGACATTTTCTATGGCGATTTGAGCCCGGTTATAGGATCGGAACAAGGCGGAGTAAGGCCTGTGCTGGTCATACAGAATGATATAGGAAACAAATACAGTCCCACTGTTATTGTTGCTGCAATAACCTCGCAGATAAATAAAGCAAAGCTGCCTACCCATGTTGAGCTGGCAGCTGAAAGCTATGGAATAACAAAGGACTCTGTGATACTGCTGGAACAGATCAGGACAATAGACAAGAAAAGGCTGAAGGAGAAAATAGGCCACTTGTCCGAAGAGCTTATGAAGCAGGTGGATACTTCGCTACAGATAAGCTTCGGGCTAATCGAATATACAGGTAGTACATAATACATATATATTGGCTGGGACGCGTTGCATCCCGGCCTTTTTTGTTTTTTTTGGGCAGATATATTCTGTATTTGAATAGAGGGTATTTAATATGACATAATATCCATGTGTTTGGCAAATTAACGTAAAATAAAACAATTTATGCAATTTTTACTACATTTTGTATAATTATTATGTAAACATTTATATTTTTTATGTAAAATGGTAGTATGAAATCCAAAAAACAACTCCTTTGTGGAGTTGTTTTTTGGTAAATTTGTGTAGGAGTAATGGATACCATACTGATAAGGTCCAGGGTGGACGGTCAGATAAGCCTGGATTATATAGTGGAGTAATTTGAAAATCAATAAGAATGTTAGGGGGATTATTGAATGATCGGAATCAGACGTAGTAAAAAGCTATTTAGGATTATAGCATTTGTGCTCATTGTAGAGCTGTGCTTCGGTACGGTCGGAATGCCTCAAAATTATGTATTTGCAGACAACAGTACGCAAACACCGGAAAATGATCCGCTGCCGGAGGAGGAAAGCAATAGTATAGAGATAAACAGCGACATAACTGATGATATTACGGTAACGGAAAGCATATATGAAGAAGTCGTGCCTAAGGAAGGAGAAACTGACGGTACGGGAAATGGCCTGATGGGCGAGTATTATGATGACATTGATTTTGAAGATCTGGTATTTACCAGGGTTGATCCGGAAATAGACTTCAACTGGGGCTTCAAAGCTCCTGATCCGTCTATGGATAATACCAGCTTCTCGGTCAGATGGACAGGCCAGGTAGAGGCTGAATACACCGGAAAGTATACATTTTATGCATATGCATCCAATGGAGTCCGCCTATGGGTAAACGGAAAGCGCATTATAGATGAATGGAGATTCCTGTTTCCAAAAGAAGGCAAAGGAACAATTGAACTGACAGCAGGCGAAAAATATGATATCAAGGTTGAATACCAGGAAATGATAGGCAGGGCCAAGGCCGTGCTTTCATGGTCGTGCAAGGAGCAGAATAAGCAGCTGATACCCCGGGAGCGGCTTTACTGCCTGCCAAAAGCTCCCGATGGGATTACCGCAGTGCCTTCCATAACCTCAGTTGCTTTGAAGTGGAATGAAGCAGCCGGAGCAGAAAGCTATGACATCAGTATCAATGATGAGGTAATCAGTAAAGTGAATGCTGCGGAATATGAAATTGAAGGTTTGACTCCCGATACGGAGTACACCATAAAGATCAGGAGTGTAAGCAGCTTTGGTACCGGTGAATGGAGCAAAGCAATTGCAGTAGCGACTCTTGAGGATCAGGAAGCTATTGTAGGAAATGGTAACGGACTTAAGGGAGAATACTATGATAATATAATCTTCAAAAAGCTGATATTTGAAAGGGTCGATCAACAGATCGACTTTGATTGGGGCAAGGGAACGCCTGATCCCAAGATAAAGAAAAACACCACTTTCTCTGTAAAATGGACAGGCAAGCTGCTGCCGCAATATACGGGAAAGTATACTATATATCTTTACTCCGACGATGGGGCAAAGCTCTGGATAAACGGGAAGGAGCTTATTGATTACTGGAAGCCTCACAGCTCCAAAGAAGGTACTGCAGTCGTAGATCTGGTTGCAGGAGAAAAATGCGATATAAAAATAGAATATTTCAACATAATGGGCGATGCAGAAGTGAAGCTTTACTGGTCCAATCCCTATGAAGAAAAGACAATTATACCGAGGGAACAGCTTTTTACGACTCCGGGAATAACAGAAAACCTGCAAGCTGCTGCCGAGGGTTCAAGTATAACAGTCACGTGGGATAATACACCCGGAGCAGAGGCTTATGAGCTGGAAGCGAATGGAACAACTATAAACATAGGAATGGAAGCCAGGTATGAACATGAAAATCTGATACCAAATTCACAGCATACTTACAGGGTAAGGGCTGTCAATGAAGTGGGCAAGGGCGGCTGGAGTGGGCTTGTCACAAGAACCTCTGCGCCGGGAGTACCCACTAATATAGCAATGGAAGAAACCGATACGACAATAACAATTGCCTGGGATGCTGTGGAAGCTGCTGAAGCTTATGAATTGGAAAAGGACGGGGAAATAACTGATAACGGCAGCGGCACAAGCTATACACACAGCGGTCTTGTTCCGAATACAGAGCACAAGTATAGAATAAGGTCGGTGAATTCAAACGGAAAAGGTGAATGGAGCCAGATTCACAGCAAGTATACGCTTCCCGATACCCCTGAGAACTACACCATAGAAGTCACCAGCAATACCGTAACAGTAAGCTGGGATGCCGTGCCGGGAGTGCTGTCATATGAGATAGAGGCTGATGGGGAGGCGCGGAATATAGGCCTGGAGACCACTTATATCCATCGGGGCTTAAGACCTAATACAGAGCATACATACAGGATAAGGACCATTGGCTATGGAGGAGCGGGCTACTGGAGTGAAGAGATAAAAGCATCGACCATGCTGGCAGTACCTCAGAATATTACAGCAGAGGCAACCAGCAGTACCATAACATTAACATGGGACTCTGTTGAATATGCACAGTATTATGATATAGAAGCAGACGGAGCCATTGTAGATAACGGTGGAAGCACCACATTCACACATAGCGGTCTTGCGGCAAATATAGAGCACACCTACAGGGTGAGAGCCCGTGAGGACCTGGGCGCAGGGGACTGGAGCGAACCGTTGACAAAGAAGACCCTGCTTTCAACTCCCTCAAATTTCTATGCTGAAGCAACAGACACTTCCGTAACAATAAAATGGGATACGGTTGACGGTGCTGACAGTTATGAGGTTGAACTGACAGGTGTCAGAACAGTTAAGGTATCGGGACCGGAATGTGTGCTTGATGGTTTAAATCCGAATACAAGATATACCTACAGGGTTATGGCAGGCTGTGAATGTAATGAGAGTGAATGGAGCGGTGAACAGAGTATAATCACTGTGCTTGAAGCCCCCTCAAATATCACATTTGAGTCCTCAAGTACCATAACGGAAATAAAGTGGGATACGGTGAATTCTGCAGACCGCTATGAAATAGAAGTTGATGGAATAGTGCTGGACAACGGCATAAATACCTCTTATACCCATAGCGGGCTGGAACCGGACAGCCGGCATGAATACAGGGTAAGAGCCATTAATAGCAATGGCACAGGCGTCTGGAGCAGGCTGCTGCTTAAGACTACTTCACCGCATATACCCGTGAATCTTGCAGCCATGTCTACCAGCAGAACCAATACACTAAGCTGGGCTGTGATTGATGAGGCTGAAGGCTATGAAGTGGAAGCAGACGGAGAAATTGTTGCAAGTACTTCGGATACTGCTTTTGTACATGAGAATATTGATCCCGACAGCGAACACAGCTATAGGGTAAGAGCAGTCAATTCCAACGGAAAAGGGGATTGGAGCCTGTCTTTGAGCAAAACAACAGCGCCTCATGTACCTGCAGGGATAAATGCATTTTCCAACAGTACAGAGATCAGGTTTGTCTGGGAAGAAGTATATGAAGCCAATATATATGAAATTGAGATAGATAATGAATTTTTAACCGACATAACAGAGACAGTCTATGTATATTCTGAACTGGCTCCTAATTCAGGGCACAAATTCAGGATTAGGGCAGTTAATGGAAACGGCGCAGGGGATTGGAGCGAGCTGGTATATAAGTTTACTGCGCCGGATGTGCCGGTGAACCTGCAGGCTGTATCGGCCTCCGGCTCAATAATGATAAGCTGGGCTGCGGTTGAAGCTGCGGAAGGATACGATATTGAGATTAATGGAACGGCAGTGGATGTAGGAAATAGTACATTCTATACACATACGGGATTGAATTCCAATACGCAGCGTGCATATAAAGTGAGAGCCAAAAATGAAAATGGGATAGGTGATTGGAGTAAGGTAATCGCAAAGACAACCTTGCCCGGTATTCCTTCAAATGTTACAGCTGAAGCTGCAGAAACTGCAATTACTCTCAAGTGGGATACGGTGGCAGGAGCCGATCAATATGATATAATGGTTAATTCATCAGTTATTGAAAGCACTATGGTTATGGAATACGTCTATGATGGGCTGCTGCCGGATACAGAATATGCTTTCAATATAAGAGCTAAGAATTCTGAAGGAGCTGGAGACTGGAGCGAAACCATTACAAAAGCGACAATGTTTGGTGCTCCCAAAGGGCTTACAGCCCTTGCGTCGGAAACATCTATAACATTAACCTGGCAGCCGGTTTCCGAAGACACAGCATATGATGTGGAAGTTGATGGGATTATATTTGACAATGGAACCGGTACAAGCTTTATTCACCGGGATTTAACCGCCAATACCCGTCATACCTATAGAGTCAGGGCAAAGACTGAAGCCAGTATAAGCAGCTGGTCCGAAGCATTGGACATATACTCACTTCCTGTAACTCCAGCCAATATTATAGCGACTGCAAGCAGCAGCGATATAAATATTACATGGGATATGGTAGAAGGGGCGGCAGGCTATGAGCTTGAAGCCGACGGGACGATTATAGAGCTGGGTCTGATAAACAGTTACCGGCATATGAACCTGGCTCCTGACAGTACACACGTATATAGAGTAAGAGCAATAGCCGAAGGCGGCAGAAGTGCATGGAGTAATGAGATATCGGCAACTACATTGCTTGGAGCGCCTCTGAATATCGTTACAATGGTTACCGACAGCTCAACTACGTTGACATGGGAAGCAGTATACGGCGCTGCAGCATATGAAGTGGAAGCGGACGGAATAGTTGCGCCTGTTTTAGATGGTACAAGCTATACTCATTCAGCCTTGAACGCCAATTCGGTACATTTTTACAGGATTAGAGCCAGAAATGGAGAGGCTGAGGGTGAATGGAGCTTACCGGTAACAGCACTTACAATGTTGAAGACTCCGGTAAATATAAAGCCTGTACCTGCGGTAAATGCAATTACTCTCACCTGGGATGCCATTGGAGATGCGGTCAGCTATGAGGTGGAAGTAAACGGAACAGTCATTAGTGATATAAAAGAGGCTAAATATCAAATTGTTGGATTGACGGCAAATATTGAATACATTATCAGGGTTAAAGCAAAAAGTGAAATGAATGCCAGTGACTGGAGCACATATATCAACCAGTTTACCACACCCAATATACCCATTAATTTGAAGTCTGTTTCGACAACCGGATCGATAACCTTAAGCTGGGACGCAGTGGAAGGAGCAGTTGGTTATGATGTAGAGGCGGACGGGAGCATAATCGACAATGGTGAACAGATAACATATATCAACACTGAGCTTACTCCCAATACACAGCATACCTACCGTGTAAGGGCAAAAAACGCAAGTGCTGCAAGTGAATGGAGCATTCCGCTGACTGAGACGACCGCGCCTGAAATGACAATAAACTGCGCAGCGGATGAGTCCTTCAATTTCGTATTGGCAATACCTAAAAAGGCAGATATAAGTCAAAGAACTATAACTGTTACATACAATGCAGATGAACTGGAAGTGCTGGACATATACGCAGCTACTCCTGGAGCTGATCTGAAGGAAGGCAGGATCCAAGGGACGGATATCACAGTCATGCATTTTACACCGGGAAAAATTGTGCTGACTGCTGAAAATGTGACAAAGACAACAATGAATGTTATAAAATTCATGGCAAAAACCAACCTGAGTTCCAATATCAGCTATGTGATTGAATAATGATATCAATCCGGAAAGGAGAGAAAGTTATGAATAGAAGAAGGTTTAGGAAGGCTTTAACATTTATGTTGGTGATATTGCTGTCGTTCAGCCTGAACATCCAGGTAAATTTGACATGTGATATGAGAGGGGTTTCAGGAATGCTTGATATAGAACTGGGAACAAAGGTCTATGGAGACTTTGACCCGGCGACCAGTCCGCCGCCTATTGCTATAGGCCGCGAGCATGTGGTTGCAGTAATGAACGATGGAACGGTGAAAACCTGGGGAAGGAATAGCTCGGGTCAGTTGGGGTTAGGCCATTATAATGATGTATTGACCCCTACTACTGTACCTGGATTAACTGGGGTAATACAAGTTGCAGCAGGCATGCATTTTAGTTTCGCCCTCAAAAACGATGGAACAGTATGGTCCTGGGGAGACAATGAGTCAGGTATACTCGGTTTAGGGATATCACCTAAGCAAATGAGTAAAACTAATGTGCCAACCAAGATTACCACTTTATCAAATATCATAAATATAGCTGCTGGTGATTATCATGCTCTTGCTGTTGATAGGGATGGACAGGTTTGGGGATGGGGAGATAACTCTTGGGCACAGATAGCATTTTCCAACCATGAAGAGTCAGTTGAACCATACCCGATAAATTATCTAGATACGGGAAAACAAGCTGCCGGTGGAGCTTTTCATTCGATGGTACTGAAACAGGATGGAACAATAGAAGGCTTTGGGATGAATAGATATGGAGAAATAGGGTTAGGTAACAGGACCAATAGAGTATATTGGGCGAGTTTAGTAGATGGAGTATCGGGAGCAAAGCAAGTTGAGGCCGGCGATGAATTTTCTATTGCTTTATTGAATGATGGAACAGTTATGGGCTGGGGATTAAATAGTTCAGGTGAATATGGAGCGGGTAATGAAGACGTAAGCCCTTTAGCTGTAAATATACAGGGTTTCACAGGAGCAAAGCAGGTTGCTGTAGGTCATTCCCACACACTGGCACTAATGAGTGACGGCAACGTAAAAGCATCTGGAAATAATTATCGTGGGTCACTTGGCATTGGAAATACGACAGATCAACTTACACCTGTGGCAATACCCAATTTTTCCGGCGTAAAACAATTATTTGCCGGATATGAAAGTTCTATGGCAATCAAGAATGACGGAACATTATGGGCATGGGGCAATAATGAGGATGGGCAGCTTGGGCTTGGAAACACCACAAATCAGCTTACTCCCGTTCAAGTGCCGGGAATCACCTTCAATACAGCACCGATGATAGATACAGTAATATCGCCGTCAGTCAACCAAATATACAAGGCTGGAACGATGATAATACCGAAAATAAAGGTACATGATGCTGATGGAAATACCCTGAACATGACCTGTAAAATAGACGGTACCGTAGTAGGAACACTGAACAAATCAACAAATACTGCAGCGCCGACAGACTACACTTTTGCATCTGTACCTGCCAATAATTATACTGATGCCAATCATACGGTCACCTTTGAAGTATCTGACGGAAGCACTACAGTAAGCAAGAGTGTAACAATAAAGGTGGATAAAACAGCACCTGTGATAGGGACTGTAAGTTATACACCGACACATAATAATATGACGGTAGCAGGGGTGGCTACAGATGCCTCTACAGGCTTGGATGCAGCTCCATATAGATATACCATTGCCGGGGGCAGTGTGAACTATCAGAAAAGCTGGACTGTCGATAAAAGCTACACTACACCTGCGGGCCTTTCCCCAAACACCTCTTATACGGTGACCTTCGAAGCCAGGGATAAAGCGGGAAATATAGCAACAAAACAGCAGGCTGTATATACAAAGGCGCAGACACCGGCACTGACTGTAAGCAGTCCTTCAATAAACTCCCTGGTAGTAAGTACAACGGACGGCAATCCGGCAGCAACACAATACCAGATAATTACGGGAGGGAAATATGTAACTGCATCGGGAAGCCTTTCAACAACGGCAACCTGGATAACTCTCACCAATAAAAAGATAACGGTAACAGGCCTTAATAATAATACATTGTACAGCTTTACCGCAAAGGCGAGAAATGCTGCTTCGGCAGAAACAGCGGCAAGTGCGGCGGCAAGCGGGACAACCCTTCCCAGTGCTCCTTCAGGACTGAAGGGGACACCGGGAATAAATGAAGTGAAGCTTGATTGGAATAAAATAACCGGAGCCACAGGATATGATGTGTATGCAGACGGATCGGAAAAACCCAACATATCAACAAACACATATACCCACAGCGGATTGGGAGCAGAAACTGCCCATACTTATAAGGTGAGGGCAAGAAACGCGGGGGGAGCAGGACCGTGGAGCGGCGAGATAAGAGTAACCACACTGCCGAATCCTCCGGCGATACCTACGGGGTTGAATGTAAAGGAGATAAAAAATAACGAGATCGCGGTGGAATGGAATACGGCGGCAAGGGCAGAAAACTATGAAATAAGGATAAACGGCAATACAATAAATGGAATAAAGAGCACAAGCTATAAGTTCACAGGACTTGCGCCGGATACTGAATATACGATATCGGTGCAGGCGGTAAACAAAGGCGGGGAAAGCGGATATTGCAGCGGAACAAAGGTCAGGACACTGCCTGATATACCTGATATACCGGCTGAATTGAAAGCAGAGCCGACGACTTATACAATAAAGCTTGCCTGGAATGCGACCGCAAGAGCGGAATATTATGAAATATGGGTAAACAATGCCTTCCTGGCCAATACAACTGAAACATTCTATTTGCATGAAAAGCTCTCTCCTGTAACTAAATACAGCTATAAAGTAAGAGCATGGAACAAAGGCGGCCCAAGCGCCGGATGGACAGAGCTTGAGGCAGCCACTTTGCCTATGAAACCTGATGCACCGGCCAACGTAACGGCAACGGCGGAAAGCTCAAGCATATTTATAACCTGGGATACGGCAGACAGGGCAGAAAGCTACAAATTGAGAATAGACGGGGATGACAGCAGAATAATAAGCGGTTTGGCAGCAACAAGCTATGTACATGAAAGGTTGATGCCCAACACTGAGCACAGCTACGAAATTATGGCGGTAAACGCAGGAGGAGAAAGCAGCTGGAGCAAGGCTGTAAGGATAACCACGCTGCCGGAAGCCGCAATTGCAGTAACTAATGTTGCGGCAGTAGTGAAAAGCACTTCCATATCATTATCCTGGGATGCAGTGGCAGCAGGCGTTGAATATGAAGTGGAAACGGACGGAAGGATAATACGAAACGGAAGCAGCACCATATACAGTCAAAGCGGCTTGGCGCCGGTAAGCCAGCATAACTACAAGGTAAGACCGGTAAAGGACGGAATAGCGGGAGAATGGTGTGCAGTAATAACGCTGTTTACCCTGCCGAATCCGCCGGATGCACCGAAAGGCATAACCGCAACAGTAACAAACACTACGATACAGCTTACATGGGAAGCAATAGCGGATGCAACAGGCTATGATATAGAAATTGAAGACGGATTGAAGCTGGAGACAGTAACCGGCAGCACCTTCACCCATGAAGACCTGGCTCCCGGAACACAGCACAGCTACAGGATAAGAGCGAAGAATTTGGGTGGAGCTACAGCATGGAGTGAGAAGATAACGGAGAGCACGATAAACCCATCCTACACACTGGAAGCCGAAGCGGGGGAAGAATATCACCTGGCACTGACGGCATCAGGCATACAGGATTTTAACGGAGTAAAATTCATAGTAACCTTTGATCCTGCTCAGATGGAGATACTGGACCTTTGTGAAGCGACGCCGGAGCTTAACCTGGTTGAAAACGGAAGGATACCTGATACGGGATTAAGTGTGGTACAAAATGAAGGAAGAATAGAATTGGCGATGGACAACCCAATACTGCCGGGTAAGGCATGGTCGGGAGTGATAACAACAATAACCTTCAGATCAAAGGTCAATAGTCTGATAACCATTAACTATGCTATCGAATAAAATCTAAAAGCGTCAAAGTTCAAGGCACTGGAAGCCAAGGAATTTGACCGGAAGAAGAGGTGAAATAATAATGAAGATAAAAAAAGCATATGTAAAATATGTTTCATTGCTTGTAGGTTTGATGCTGGTATTTCAGACAGTGGCCGTAACATCAGGAAGTATAGCGGACAAGAATAATCAAGATGCATATGAACCGGCTGCCGATGATAGAAGGATAGCTGATGAGATATCCAACATGAGCGGAGTAAAGGCTGAGGATATCATAAAGCTTAAAAAGGATGGCAGGACCTGGAATGAAGTGCTTGAAGCCATTAAGAGTGATACCGGCTATAAGGCTGAAAATGATTCGGCCATGAGAGATAAAACTCTTTTATATACCGGCCTTGGTGCTGATGCAGTAGATAAGCTGAAAGCCGAAGGCTTTGGTGAAAGTGAAATAATGGAAGCCAAAACTGTCGTTGAAAGAGTGCTATACCAACTGGAAGAGCTTCAATATTCCAGCAGGATAACTGAAATACCCGCGATAGGTAGCGGACAGGATCAGGTTGAAGATCCTGAAGGATATAAAGCTCTTCTCACCAAGCTGGAGCTTAAGAAGGCAGTAGCTGTGATACTGAAAGTAAAGAAAGGCTTTAACAATATTTATGAAGCTATGGACGAATACTTGTGTGCCCTTCAGCTTGATATGAACATTGAAGAAATGCTTATTGACAATAGCAAATATGAAGCACAAAAGCAGGAAAAGCTGTTAACTGTTGATCCATTAAGCATAATCACCGTAGCTTCCATAGAAACCAAACTGATGGACAAGTTCCAGGCGCAGAATCTTAATGGGACTAATGAAGTGATAATAGATCAAAATGCTGATAGATATAATGAAACAGATATTTTGCATATGGACAATAATGCGCCTCAGCTGCCAGAGGCGGAGATAAAGGACGTAAAGCCCATAGACCCGGCAGAAGAGCTTATGAAAGAAATAAGTGGAATAACTGAAAAAAGTATGGGAGCGGAAAGGAGATAGCGGGTTATGAAAAATAAGAAGTTGGCCAAACTGCTGGTATTCATTCTGTTGATTGGAAGTGTGCTTCCTATGGGATATATGGTTTTTTCAGCAACCTCAGGCTATATAGCTATGCTTAATCCAGATAACGAGAGTAACGTAGACATTGAAGCAATTGAGAAACCCCCTGTTTCTGAGGAGGTTGGGACCAAGAAAGAAAGAAACGCTGAAGAGCTGCCTCCGGTTAAAAAGGTTCCGGTAGTAACGAAGGAAATGAAAGACAAAATTGCAGCACTTGACAGTGCTGACTCCGCAAGGAATATAAGGAATCATGAAGAGGCATTAAAAGCATTGAAAGTAACTGAAAAGCTTCAAACGAAGCTTGAGGAGATGTATACAAAGGAACACAGTGTGCCTGAAGTCTTGACGGCTTATGAGTTTTTATACGACGAATTCGGTACCATTGATGAACTGGAAGAACTGTTGAACAAAAAAAAGAGCGGTAAAGACTGGGCTTCGATCTTTAAAGAATACAATAAGAATAAGAAGGAGTTTGTACCTGGAAATTTCAAGCCGGGAGAATTGGAGAACCTGATGGAATCGGGAAATCTTTCTCCTGACGATATAATGACAGCGGACAGAATCTCTCAAAAAGGCCTTGGGACCTTCAGCGAGCTGGTCAACAAGCGTATGATGGGGTGGGACTGGCAGGATATAAATTCAGAGCTTGGTGTTATCAACACTTCAGGCTCATTCCCCATAGTTGCCGTTGATAAGGAAGAGATGGAAGCATACCTCAAAACTACCGGCCTCACAAGGCAGCAGGTAGTGAAGGGCTTTAAACTTGCCGCAAAAGTTGGAAAACCTCAGGCTGAAATAGTTGGAAAGCTGAAGGACGGCAGCAGGGAAGAGGATATACTGGCTCTTTACTACAGTGAAAAGTACGGGAAATAGGGGCAGGAGGTGAAGGATTATGAAAAAGCTAAAAAGTATTATATTACTCATTATTTTTATGCTGGCATTTACTCCGCTCCAGACTGTGAATGCCGATACTCTGGAGGAATACCTCAATAACCTGGTAGGTCCGAAAGAGCAATATGATGCCGACCTATCGCCGGTATACCTGAGCAATAACGCATTCGAGGAAACAATTAGTCCCCAGAACGGCGGACTTACACTGGTGCAGACGGATTATTCGCTGCCGGGAAGGAATGGATTGGATCTTGAGATAAAGAGAATATACGAGAACAGCGCTTCAAATATCAAGGAAATGAAGGTAGAATGGGAAGACGACGTATGGGTGGATTATGTTGAAGCAGATGAAGATACGTCAACCTTCTTCGAAGACAGATACAACCTCGGAATAGGTACAAGATTCTCATTCCCTTCAATCGAGGTAAAGGAAAATGACGACGGAAGCAGCTATATGTTCCTGCATACGGAAAACGGAGCCGTATACAGACTTGACGGACCTTATGAAAATAACAATATCAAATCGTATTTTCCTCTTAACCAGACAGTAAAGGATGTAAGCATAATTGAAGATTCAAGCTTTACCAACGGGCAGACTGACGGGACCTCGAAATTCCTGATGACAGATAAGGAGGGAAGGAGGACATACTTTGCCGCTGACGGCCGTGTGCTGGCCATTATGGACAGGTATGGAAATACAATAAAGTTTGAATACTCCGCTTTAGAGTATAAAATAGACGGACGTACAAAGGAAAAAAGGCTTATATCAAAGATTACAGATACAGTGGGAAGAGTAGTAAATATTCAATATAAAGAGAATTACGGCTTTGGTGTCAAGCCTGTCAGTACGCATAATTACAGTCAGGAAGAAAGCTATAAGGAATCCAACAATCCTGATGAGAAATACTCTGGAGATTTGGAAGGCAGATTTCAAGTCATAATAGAGCTTCCAAACGGCAGATCAATCATATACGACAAGAGTGCGGCCCTTGTTTCGGAGGGCTCACGGAATGTTATAAGAACAAGACTGCAGAGGGTTTATGACGTGGATGGAAAGGTGAAGTTCCATTACTGGTATGAGCAGCAGGACCTGGGGTTCACATTTATGAACGGGGAAAGCTATGAGGTTTATAACCCCTATGAAAACCTTGTTCAAATAAATGATTTCAAAACAAATAAAATTACAAGATACATCTATGATACTTATAAAAAGAGCTTAGGCGATAAAGGGAGCATGCAGTACAGGAAAATAGTAGCCAAAGAAGAAATGGAAAAGACCGGATACTTGGCGAATGAAAAGGACTTTTCAAAACGCTATGCAGGAGTTCTGAAAAATAGGATTACATATGCATATACCAGGGAGCCGGACGGGTTTGGCCATTCCGGGTATAATGAAGGCTGGGATTACCTTAAAGACAAATACAGGTACTTTACGGATGTAAAGGACATGAAAAATGCCGTAACCAGATATACCTACAATGGAATCCATGAGCTTGTCAATATAGAGGAATCCGGCCCGAACCACAAGACAAGTATAACTACCGAATATGATGAAAAGAAATTTCCCATAAAAACTGAAAAGCAGATATATAATGTCGTAAACGGCGTGGCGGCTGGCGACCCTGTTAAAAAGATTGAAAACTTCCGTTATGATGAATACGGCAATATGGTAAACTACACGGGTCCAATCGCAAACAGGGATGAGAAGGGCTACCCGGTGGACAGTGAGAATACGGTGACCTACAACTACGCTATTGACAGATTCCATGTGCTTTCACAAAAATCCTGGAAGAAGGACAGTCAGACAAATTGTCAGATAGGATTTGCAATAGACGGAAAGGGTAATATTGTGCAGGAGAAGCGTCTTCATACGGACAATGGGGACAAGTCTGTCCTGATTGACTATCAGTATGATGATTACGGCAACATGACCAAAAAGACTGTGCATTCTCCTGAAGATACTTATATTACCAACTGCGAGTATGGGGCTCCTTACAACGGTGCTTACCTTACAAGGGAGTACGGCGTTATAGACAATAGGAATGTCGGCAAGGAGTATGTATATGACTTCCTTACGGGTGATTTAAAAGAGGAAAAAGCTGCAAACGGAAAAATAACAAAATATGCTTATGACCTTCTTCACAGAGTGACCAAGGCTGAATACCCCGACGGAGGAGTAAAGCTGTACCAGTATAATGACTACTGGAATGCCGATAGGGAAAAGCTGGTTACCGACCAGGAGGGCTACAGGAATCTTTATGCCTATGATATTTTCGGGAACCTGAGCTCGCATAAATTATACGATAATGATAAATGGAACGTTGTCAGCAAGTTTGAATACGATTCCAACGGCAATAAGACGAAGGAGACAGATTCCAACGGGCATGCAGTAACGTATTCATACAGCAGTGACAATAGGCTGCTTCAAAAGGCATATCTGAAAAACAATGCTGAAGTAAAGGAAAAGCTCAGCCTTAGTTATAATTACGGAGCCGGCAGCGATACCTTCCTGCTTGTGACTATAACAGATGAGGATGGTTATGTAACGCGCAACCATTACGACGCTGCCGAAAGATTGATTGCTGTTGATAAAACACCTGATAACAATGTTTTTTACACAACTAAATACGCATATGACTACGATGGCAGCAAGATTTCCATGACTGATGCAAAAGGAGGCGCCACAGCATATGTGTATGACGATCTGAACAGGCTGATAAGCCAGAAGGATGCCCTTAACAACCAGATAATATATGTTTACAACAACCTTGATCAATTAGTAAAGAAGGAAGAACCGGGAGGAAAGGCGGTTGAATTTGAATACGATACGCTGGGCAGGGCGGTAAAGGAGAAGGTGTACGAAAAGGGAGACAGTGATTACACATATAAGAAATATGCCTATGATGATGCGGGAAACATTTTGAACATCACTGAAGGGATGGTTGAAGGCGGAGCTGATATTCCGTCTGCCGTTACCGATTATGAATACGACAGCATGAACCGGGTGACAGATGAATACAGGAAGGTGGATGCTTCAACAGCAGCACATGTAAACTACCGGTACGACCTGCTGGGCAACAGGACTCAGGCCACGGAGTTTATCAATTCTACTGAGGACAGGTATATAATATATAACTATGACTACAACCCTGCGGGGAAAATGATACTTGACGAAGGCTATCTGCAGGATGTAGGAAATGTGCGGAGAGGATACTACAAGACTGTTTATACCTATGATTATGCGGACAATATGCTTACAAAAGAAGAGCTGACAAGCGAAGAAAAGTACAGGACTACCACACTTACCTATGATTACAGGAATAGAATCATTAAAAGGACAGAGCCCTTTGGCGCAGGCGGCAAAACAAAGGTAACAAGCTACGAATATGACGGCAGGGGCAATGTAAAGGCGGAGATTCCGGTCGTAAGCGGAATAGCTATGAAGAAGACATACAAATATGACGGTATGGGTGATCTTGTAAGAGTTTCGGATTTGCTCGGAAATATCACAAGGTATGCCTATGACGGCAACAGGAACAGGATAAAGGAAATTGACCCCCGGCATACAACCGTGTCGGACGACAATAAGCCGGAGATATTCAATACCGCAGACAGGCTTGAGTATGAATACGACGCCGTTAACCGTCTTGTAAAAACCGCTGCCGTAGAAAACAGCAAACCGACAGTAATACAATACAGGGAATATGATGGACGGGGCAATCCGGTAAAATATGCTTACGGCGAGGGCTTTAACCCGACAAATCCGTCGGCGTCCATAGGTGAGGAATATGAATATGATGTGCATGACCGTGTTGTGGGCTACAAAACAGCTGAGACCGTAAAGCGCAATACTGAGAAGGGTGAAAATGATTATTCCGCGAGATATACCTATGACGGTTCCGGAAGGATTCTGAAGGAAATTGACATAACAGGGTACACCACAAGCAGCAGCTATTATATGAACGGCATGCTCAAGGAAAAAGTCTACGCGGACGGCTCGAAGGAAAGCTATACCTATGACCTTACAGGCAAGGCTGAAAGTGTAAAGACGGATAAAAAGAATCAGCTTACAAAGAGCTGCAGCAATATATTCGGAAAACCTTATTTTGTTATCTACCCCGATAACACGCAGGAGAGCTTTGAATACTCCTTTACCGGAGAGCTAAAGCAAAGTGCCGATAAAATGGGGAACCGGAAATACTACGAGTATGACCAAAGCGGAAACCTTATCGGCAGCATAGAGTACATTAAATCAGATGATAGCAATGATTACTTCCGGATGGTGAAAAATACCTATAATGAAATGAACAGTATAACCAGCCGTGAAACCTTCCTTGTGAAGAAGGCAAAAGCTTCGGGAACTGAAACCCTTGAAGCCGCAGGGGATTTGATTATCTATACCTATGACAATATCGGCAGGCTCAAAAAGACAATCGGACCAAAGGGCAGGGAGACGGAAAACGACTATGACAGAGCAGGTAATATAACTACAAAGAGTTCAAAGATAAATGGGGAAAACAGGTATATAGAGAGATACGCCTATGATCTGCAATCAAGGATTATGGAAAAGAGTACGCTTTTAGAAAAATCAGATCTGGAGCCTAAATATCTAATCGGTGCCAAATTTGATACTCTTTTACCGGATAAAGTAAAGGCGTCCGTTACATATGAGTACTACAGCAACGGCACGGTAAAATCCGAGCTTGACCCCAGCGGTAACAAGACCTCCTATGAATATGACCTGGACAGGCATATGACCAAAAAGACCGATCCGGTAGGCAATATAACAAAATACTACTATAATCAAAAGGGAAATCTGGTAGAGGAAATAAACCCAAACAATGCATCAACAGAATATCGGTATGATGAGATGAACAGGTTCATCGGGAAAATAGTATCGACAGCCGGCGGAGGAAGAGGTAACTACAGGTATTTATATGATGTTATGGGCAACCGTATAATGGACATAACCCCGAATAACTACGAGTCCTCAAAGGATACCCCTGATCTTGCGGGGACAATGGCGGGTACAAAATATGAATATGATGCGATGAACAGGCTTATATCGACAGCCTCGCCTTACGGGGACATAACCAAGTACAACAAATATGATATGAACGGCAACCTGATAAAGGTCGTAGACGGGCTGAGATACAACGGCAATCCGGTTACTTCTCCGGGAACGGAATACTCCTATGACGGGCTCAATAGACTGGTTACGACTACGGATGTCCTGGGCAACAGTGAAAGCTTTGTCTATGACGTTTTGGACAACCTGGTTGGGAAAACCGATACAAGGGGCAATGTAACAAGCTATGAATATGATGCCGACAGGACATTGAGAAAAGTAACTTATCCCGATACGGGAGTAGTGGAGTACACCTATGACGGACTGGGGAGGAAACTGACCGAAAAGGACCAGAGAGGCAATATCACGGCATATACCTACAACGGCTTCGGCAAGTTGAAATCCAGAACAGACGCCATGGGCGGCACAGAAGCCTACAAATTCGATTTGAACGGCAACACAGTGAGATTCATTGATGCGAACGACGGTGAAACTACATTCAGCTATGACGGAAACAACCGGTTGAAAGAAAAGAAAACACCTATCGAAGGCTCACACTATATGATGGAAAAATACGAATATGATGCACTGGGCAATGTGCTGAGCCATATTGCCACAGGCACCAGGGATACGGCTTCGGTGAGGGGAACAAATTATACCTATTATCCGGGCGGACAGGTGGAGACCGTCTCCGACAGCGGCGGCAGAGTAACAAAGAATTTCTATGACAAGAACGGCAATGTCATAAAGACAATGTCCCAAAGAGACGGCGACAATTACGATATAACCAGATATGAATACGACAAGATGGACAGGCAGATAAAATCAATTATCCTTATAGACCGTGACTACCTTTACAATGCTTCGGAGCTCCCCAATATTAGCGCATTGCGGGATGAGGAGCATCCTGACAAAGTTATGCTCATTACCGCCTATGAGTACGATATTCTCGGCAACAGGACGAAGGTAACAGAGCCCAAGGGCTTTGTATATGATGAGGAAGCGGAATATACTGCGGTATATGGCTATGATGAACTGAACAGGATAAAGACCGTCAGAAGGATGCATAACGGCAATGACATTACGCTGGAGTATTTCTATGATGAGGCAGGAAACAGGATAAAGGAGATCAATGAAAGAGGTTTTACAACAGAGTACACCTATGATTCCATGAACAGGGTATTGACAAAGACCGATGCTTTGGGCAGAGAATTCATATATGAATATGACCTATCGGGCAATAAGCTCAAGGAAACCAATGCAAAGGGCGACAGCATCAGCTACAGCTATGACGGCCTGAACAGGGTGGAAACGGTTACCGATCCCTATGATGTTGTAATAAATGCCAAGGTATATGACAAAAAAGGCAATATAATCAAGGAAATAGATGCAAAGGGATACCTGTCGGAAGATACAAATGATGAGCGGTACGGGACGGAATATGAATACAACCTTGCAGGACAGGCAGTAAAGGTCACAAATCCGGAGTCCGGCGTAACAAGATATGAGTACGATCAGTTCGGACAGGCAGTAAAAAAGACGGATGCCCTGGGCAATACAACGCTGTACGAATATGACAGTATGGGCAGGCTTGTAAAGGTAACGGACCCCATGGAGACAATAACACAGTACAGCTATGACAAGGCGGGCAACAAGCTCACCACTACCGACGGCAGGGGTAAGCTTACAAGCTATGGCTACGGGGATTTCGGGCTGATGGTTTCCATGAAAGACGCGGACGGAAGAGAAATGACCTACAAATATGATGCCGTCATGAAACAGGCCTATATAAAGGACAGGAACGGAAATGAAATCACCTTCCGGTATGACAATAGGGGGCTGCTGACAGAGAGAAAAGCATTGGATAGCGGTATTACCGTAAGCTTTACCTATGATGAAGCGGGCAACAGGGCCTCCATGACCGACGAAACAGGCTCCTGCACCTATGAATACAATGGAAACAACCTGCTGGAGGAAATAGAGAAAAACGGTGATACCCAGATAAGCTACACGTACGACGAAATAGGCAATATAGAAAGCGTAACGGACAAGCTGGGCAACACTACAGAATACACCTACGACAAATCCAGCAGGATGAAGACGGTAACCAATAGTGGCAGGACAACCGCCTATGAATATGACAAGAACGGCAACAGAGAATCGGTCGCATATGACAGCGGAGTAACGGAAGAATACCAATACGACAGGAACAACGGCCTACTGAGTTTAGTAAACACAAGGGCAAACGGAAGTGAGATATCCGGCTATACATACACCTATGACAAAGCAGGAAGGCAGATATCAAAGACCGACAGCTACGGAACAACGGAGTACACCTATGATGCAGCAGGAAGAATAGAAAAAGTGGAGGCCCCAGGTAAAACTACAATATATTCCTATGACAGATCTGGCAACAGACTGTCCCAGCTGGAGACCTACACCTCCGAGCAGACAATCGGCAGTATTGACGGAACGAATATGGAAGAAATAAAATATATCATAAAGAAGATCGAATATGTCTACTCCAACACCAACCAGCTGCTGAAGCTGACGGAAAAGATGCTGGATGCGGAAGATAAGGAAATGCTGGAGAAAGCGACTACCTACAGGTATGACAACAACGGCAACCAGCTCAGGCAGACAGCGGAGTACATCCTTCCATATGTCAATACCTATATAAAGACCTATACCACAACAGTATACGGTGATAACATGACAGAGCCGATACACAAGCTGGTGGAACAGGTCAGCAATACCTTTGACCCCTTTAACAGGCTTGTAAAAGCGGAAAGCATCAAGGCAGGGGTAAGGACGGTAGTGGAATACAAATACAACGGGGACGACCTGAGGACACAGAAGACAGTAAGACGCTCGGACAAAGACAATACAGCAGAGATAACCGGCTTCCTTTACGACAGGCAGCATGTTATACTGGAAACAGATGGATCGGATAATGCAAAGGTAAGCTATGCAAGAGGCATAAACTATATATCAAGAGAAGACGCATCGGGCAGATTATCCAACTACCTGTACAACGGACACGGGGACGTGGTACAGACTGTGTCTGAGGATGGAGCTATAGAAAACCAGTACGACTACGACATATTCGGCAATCCGGTACTTACGGTGGAAAGCTATGACTGTGCAATTAGGTTTGCCGGGGAATACTATGACAGCGAAACAGGACTCTACTACCTGAGAGCGAGATACTACGACCCGTATATAGGCCGCTTCATCAGTGAAGACAGCTACTGGGGTGAGGATGATAATCCACTTAGCCTGAATCTGTATACCTACTGTGAGAATGACCCGGTTAACTTCATAGACCCTACCGGACACGGCAGGGAGGAAATAAAGGCGGAAATAGCCCAGATAAGAAAAGTGATAAGAGAGCAGCAGGCAATCTGGTGGTATGAAGTGCATTACAACAATGCCAGCCGGAAGAAGTCCGAGTGGAATGAAGTGCAGAGGGAAGCACACAGAAGGGCAAATGAACTGAGGGCCCAGCTTGCAGAACTGCAAAAAGCATTAAGAGAGCTGGAAGAAGCGGAGAAGGTAGAAGATGAAGCAAAAGAAATGGAAAAAGAGGCAAAGGATGATGGAACTGGCAAAAAGGGATTAGATGCAGCGAGTATCAAGAGTTCATCACCGCCTGAGGCTGGAAAGAAGGATCCGACAGAGCAGATAAAACCCAAGGTTGATGAAATGCTGAAGCCGGAGCAGCAGGCAAAACCAGTAGAGACAAAGGCAGTTGCAGCAGCAAATACAAAAGAAGTATTAGGGGTTGGAGACCAAGGCGATGGAGTAAAGAAGCTACAGGAGCTGCTTATTGGAGCCGGAATCACAGAAGTGAAAGTAAACGGTAAGGTTTCTCAACTAGAAGCAGATGGCAAATTTGGAGCAATAACGGAAGCTGCAGTAAAGGCATACCAGGAAAAGAAGGGATTAAAGCAAGACGGAACAGCGGGACCAAAAACCCTAAATAAGCTGATAGGCTCAAACTTCAACTCATATGCCGAAATACTGGACAAGAAACAATCCGGTAAAGGGAGATATAATAATGACAGTATAGAAGAACAAAGGCTTAATGCCGTAGAATATAACAGTGATAATGTAGAAGCGCAAAGCCTTGGTGATGCAGCAGGTGAAGGGGCTACTCAGGGGACGGGTAATGCTTATGTAGCATTAGGCTCTGTTATAGTTAAGGTTCCTGCAGGGAAATATCCTGAAACTGCTCAGCATATAAAGGAGGCTGTAAATAACGGTTACCCAGATGAACTGACTATTGACCGCAAAGGTGCAAGAGCAAATCGTGCAGCATCATTGAAAGGACATGTTAAATCAGCAGGCTTGGACCTAGATGAGTATCCGCCGGCAATGTTTAAGGAAGGTGGAGAAGGTGCAAGTGTAAAACCAATTAAGTCTTCTGATAATAGAGGTTCAGGAGCTAGTATTGGTAATCAATTAAGAGTTTACCCTGATGGAACAAAAGTGAAAATTGTAATTGATGATGACGATGATTCTGATAATAATACCCCGGGTGCTTCAGGCGGTGGTTCAGGCTCATATACGTTTGAACAAAAAGGAATACCGTTAGGTAGCGCCATAGACGAGAACGGTAAAATACGTGATGGAAATGGTAACATTATCGGTTATTATGATTATGAAAAGAATAATTCATACACAGAAGTAAGAACTCAAGTCGTAGTACCTATTATGAATCCTAGTGGCGGGTTTAATTTCAATTTTGGTAGTGGTTTTAGCTTTAGTCCTTCATTTGTTCTGCCGTAGGAGTAAGTAAACTATTGGAGAAAGGGGTGCATAATATGAAATATTCAACTGAGCTAGTAGATGCAAATGAATCAACAAAACAGCTTATTGAAAAATGGATAGGTGAATCATCAAAAAAGATAGTAACAATTCCTTCAGATAGAGAGTGCGCTACAAGAACCATTGAAGATTTGCAGATTACAACAAAATCAGTCTTGGGAGCTACTATATATTATTATGCAGGGTTAATGATTGACCATGGATGGATACGCATTTTAGGTTCTGGAAATAAGACTACTAGAAGAAACATTTCAAACTGGAATCAAATTGCTACAAATGGAAAGTGCTCTAAGCTTCCTGGTGCCTTGCTAGTGGCAGATGATGTTCTTGGAGGGTTCTATGCAGTTAATGGTAATGCGTTCGAAGGGGATGCGGGTAATGTATATTATTTAGCACCGGATACCTTAGAATGGGAAAATCTAAATATGCAGTATTCAAGTTTCTTGAATTGGGCTATTCTTGGCGATACTGATTTATTTTATAAATCATATAGATGGAATGGATGGGATAATGAAGTCGAAAAGGTTGATATGGACAATGCAATATTATTTTACCCATTTCTATGGTCTAGTGAAAGTAAAAATAAAGTACTAAAACGGTCAATCGTATCTATTGATGAAATATGGAATCTAGAGGTTAACAATATGAGTTCATAGAGCCTGTATTATGTACAGAAACTAAAGGTTATTTGAAAAAGAGAAGAGTACGATAATACACTGATATAGCATTGCATACAACATAAACTATAGGTCACACAGTTTCGGCTGTTGTGGCCTTTCTTTTTATTCTTGCCTCAGTAATTTTGAAGAGTTAAGATGAGACAAAATCGGGATGGTATTAGTGGCAGGCATTGAGAGCAGTAAGGGAAATAACAAATTCCATTTTAAGATTCTACAGAAGCAACAGGTGAAACGACATCTATATGAAAAAAGTTGGACACATTGTTAGGGACATAAAATAAGTATAAGGAAGAGGAATATAAAAAATTCCGGAAAGTTGGACAAAGGAACATCGATAATAAAAGCAACAGGAAGAAAGGAGGACAATGTGAAGACAATAACGATAAGAGAACTGCTTACAGTGGCAGTAAAGCAAATCATACTGAAGGAGCAGTTTAGTAGATTCGGTGAAGCTAATAACCTTGTGGAGTATATACTAGACAACAGCACTCTTTCAGTATCCCATAATGATGACGTCAATTTAAAGTCGGGCAATACATTCGGTATAGGGGATGATAATAAGGACAGAGAACTGCAACTTCCTAAATACTGCGTGTTCAGCTTTGCAAGGGCAAAGCTAGCGGACTTTCAGAGCAGTTGGGTACATACAGAAACCATGACACATTCATGGAGATTAAAGAGTATGCCGGACTTTCAAAAGGTTGAAGAATACCTCCGCAGCAATTCCGATGATAATACCGGTATAGTTGTACTAGTGGATGCAGTTCCTATGAATTTCACATTATCAAAAGGCGAAAACTCCTGCGGAGATATATGGGTTCCTGTACCTATAGGTATTCAGTGGGAAAAGCCTGTATATAAGCTTAGCTATAAGAAGAATGGTGGGGTATATGAAGAAGTATTTAACAGCAAGTGTGCATTGGGAAGTAGGATGCTGCAGCTGATATCTAGTGAAGCAGAGCGGATAAGAGCTTTCAGCCTTATAGATGATAACAAACACTTGGGATTCAGGGCATCGGGGTATATCTATCAAAGCGGCGGGAAGTCGGAGATAACAGATAGAAACACGTGTATTATATGGGATAATCCGCACTATGAAGAAACGGAGGACGGTTGTTATGTGTAAACTAGAGGGTTTTGAGGTCAGAGTACCGGAAAGTGTATATTATATGCTAAATCAGTTGGACAGTTTGAACTTGGTAATAACTGATAACTGCATCCAAGTACATGGCAGTATTGAGCTTGTTAATCCAACTATTATCTGTGATGAGCAGGTTGACGACAGGCTGTATCGGGGTTTGAATGAAGCATAGGATATATAGAATGGGTATTATAGGGTCATCGCGCAGTATAAAGGCTTGATGTCCTTTGCTTTTCAAGCCATTTAGCGGTTTCACCGAGAAAGTTTTCTACCTCATTTGAGATTTCCTATGTATTGCAAGGTTTCTCCCGATTTTGGACATACCCACAGAATATGGAAATTGGCTCTTGCATCGAGATGCAGACTCCTTGATATGACAATGAAAACAAGCTGAAAATAGGTAGTGATTTTTTGATTCAAGAGATGCAACTTTTTGATGTAAAGTGGACAGAAGCAGAATTTTGGGTAAGGGACATTTTTGATGCATATTTTTTTACCAAATTACATCTAAGAAGCACCATTTACATATGATAGCCGCAGTACACATCTAAAGACGTTCTATGTGATATAATTGTGCCGGGATAAAGATTATGAGGGGTAAACAGTATGTGTGGTAATATGATGGATAAAACAAGCTCAGTATTAAAGCTACTGACAATTGCAGTTTTGACAGCCGGGCTGATATTCAGTATATCCGCAATTGCATCGTATAAAAATGCAAAAGGTACTGCGGTTAAATATCTTCAAATAATCAACTACAACAAAGAAACCTATCAGGAATTGAAAGCAGAGCTTTATGATGTAATTGCACCGGAACTTCAGAAGTTGCTATTCAGTAAGGTGGAATATGAAGGCGCAAACCTTCCACCAATCCATTACTCAGTAAACTCTGTCAGGGGTAGTGTTATTGGATGCAACCATTATGTTTTTCAAGTCAATTGGACTATAAACTATAGTCAGAGTATAGACAGTCTTATATACATAAAAGACGGCGTTGTTTATGATGCACATAGACTTGAATGAAAATTATAGAAGTTAGCATATATCAAAGAAAACCTCTATTGAGCGGCTTTAAGATGGCGGCTCTTTTTTTATGCCCTTTTTTACAGGCGCGTTTAATTGAAATTTAAGATTTATGGCGCTGTTAGGATAGGGTAATGAACGCTTAGCGCTCAATAAGGTGGAAATTTCAAAATGAGAAAAGTGGTTAAATGGTTGATATTGCAGGGTAAATAGATATTTCGAAAGTGCATAAATCGAGGTGCTCAGGAACCTTGCAACAACAAGCTTTTAAAGGATAGCTAAAAAATAGATAAAATTTCTGATTTTCATATACTTTTGTGTAATGATCCAACCGAAGGTTGGATCATTACACAAAATGGACACGAATCACAATTAAAGGAACTAAATTTACAAATAAGCTACAGAAAGGAAGTGGAAGCTACAGTTATTTGGACAGAAATAACTAGATTAAGTATCCGGCAATATGAAGGGAGGGTATGAAGATGAATTTTGAGTTAAAGAAGTTTGGGGATGACAGGACAGAGGCAGAAGAAGCAGAGGATAAAGCTAAGTGGCATAGAGAAATAGAAGAATTAAGAGCAAGGTATTCAGAGGAAGAGGACGATTATGACATTAATTACATAGAGATGGATGAACTAGAGCAGTACTAGAAAAACAGATAACAGAATTATCCTGACTGCTAACGGGGAGGGGTAGTATGCAGACATCGGCAGTGATACTGACAAGGGTTGGGTCAACAAACAAGAAGGATATTGAGCTATTAGGGAAGAAGGTCGCAAGGCTTACAACGTACTGTATGACAAGGAAAATTGCTATTGTAGATGTCATCTCATTTGTTGGAAACCCAAAGGAAACAATAAACAGAATAAAGGGATTGTCAAAGTCAGGGGCATTTGAGTATTTAGTAGTACTTAGTCCTGAGGATATAGCGGATAGCAAGGTGGAATTTGCTAAAACCTTAGAGGAACTGATGTCGTGGTATGGGGTACAGATTCACATAGTAAAGTGATAAATAGAAAAACTCTGCTTCCAAAACATCTAGAGCATTGGGAATCCCAAAGCTCTAGATATAATTGAATAATCGGAAGTTCTAGAATATTTAAGAAATCCCATTTAATAATTCCCAATCAAAGGATTACTCTTTTTCAACAAAACCTATTGTAAAAAGAGGTTTTAGAAAAAGAACAAAGATAAAAAGTATGGGAATCCGGGAATCAAATAACAGCAGTGGGAATACCATAAATCCTATGATATATGCTATTCCCGATAATCTAGAGATTTTGGGAACGGCAGTCGGAGGTGATAGTGGTATGGTGTACGGATATATGCTTTCAAATAATCGCACAGATATTTATGTTTCAAACACAGCTTATATAAAGCTGTTAAGAGATAACGAAGTCCATGAGGATAGCGTATATATAGATAATCTTGACGATTGTTCGCACAGGCCGGAACTGAGGGAGCTAATAAAGAATGTGCTGAAAAGCGGAGATACGTTGATATTGAGGAGCATAGGCGATGTGTCAAATAACCTTGTTGACCTGCTTAAGACATTGGAATATCTGCATACAAACGGGATTAAGGTCGTTGCAGTCAATGAAGTAAATTATAGCTATGACACCTATGCCCCGGCACTGAAAGACTATATGGATATGGATAAGCTTTGGAAGTCAGTAAAACGGGTTAAAGGCATTGCGAAAGCTAAGGCAGAGGGCAGGATGGGACGAAAAAGAGATGCCACAGCTGCGGCAAGACTTGAGGACTCATTGAAGCTCTACGATTCCGGTCAGTTCAGCATCCGGGACATCAGGCGTATCACCGGAATTGCGAATAGCACACTATACCGATTTTTAAAGGATAGGGGTAAACAGGATTAGGTTTACAATGCAGGACAGGAGTACATATAATTTACATTTTTGAAACTATGCTGCTAATTCAAAGCGCTAAATTTAAGGATATCAATAAATTAACTTTATAGGCTCATAAATAGCTACTATAGTAGAAAATTATTGACAAGAGGGGAGAATTATACAGTATGCCAAACAAACGAACGCGTGCGATAACACAGCAGGAGTACTATTTGTTAGTAAATACAATCAGAAAAGGCTATACAAGCGCCGAGGGCGTAAAGGTAAAGCCGAATGTTAAGGTAAGTACCATATTGGTACTGCAAGCTAATCTAGGGTTAAGAATATCGGATGCCATCAGCTTGAAACAGACCGACATTATAAAAGAGGGTAATAGATATCGGCTCAGCATAACAGAGCAGAAAACAGGCAAGAAAAGGGAATTTACAGTGCCTCCGGAAATATACACATATATACAGGGGTATATGCTAGAAAGGGGTATTAAACCCACACAGCCTTTGTTTGATTTTGGTATCAGAGCAGTACAAAAGCATCTTAGGATTACAGCTAGACATCTAGGACTAGATGGTATCGGAACGCACAGCTTTCGTAAGTTTTTCTGTACAGAAATATATAATAATAGCAGCTATAACATCGATCTGTGCAGGATACTGATGCAGCATAGCACATCTGCAGTGACACAGCGCTATATAGGAATCCAACCGCAGTTAATTGAACAGGCTCTGGCAAACCATATCAAGCTGCCGTCATAAATAGAATACACATATAACAGTAAGGGCTACAGGTATTTATACTTGTAGCCCTTACTGTTATGTCAGCGCTCTATCCATATATATTGCAGGTTAATAACATAAATAATAAAATCCCCAACAGTTGCACCGGGTTTGTAGACAGTTATTACAGCATAAAAAGAAAAATAGTTGAGCTCATTAATCCGGCAGGATATAAAAAGGTTAAAAGTAAAGGGGGTTTTCATTGAAAAAGCTGGACTTTAGCGGCCTGAGACGATAACATCGTCCCAGGAAATGCAGCGAGTAGGGTTAATATGGATAGATAGATAGGCTTTCGTCCCGTTGCGGGTATCCCCTATTAAGGGGTATAGCTAACGCTTGAACTCAGGTTGCCGGTATTGTTCATAAGAAACTATGCTGCTGAAAGGATAAATAATAATCTAAGGAGGTTGAAATGATATGCATCATAAAGAGCAATGTGTTTATATAGGTTTAGACCTGCACAAAGAAAAGCACGTTGCAGTTGTAATTGATTGTTTCTCTGATTGGAAAAGCAAGTTGGCTGTTATCACTGTTGAAAACAGACCATCGGCATTTCCGGAATTTCTAAAGAAGGTAAAAAAATATGGTAAGAAAGATAAGCTTCCTGTATTCGGTCTAGAAGATACCGCAGGCTACGGCAGAAGCTTGGCAGTTTTCCTTGTGGAAAGCGGTCAGATAGTAAAGGAAGTAAACTCGGCACTTAGTAATCAGGCAAGAAAATCCTATCCTACTACGCAGAAGTTTGATGAGTGGGATGCCTTCTGTATAGCCGAAGTACTAAGGAACAAGCTTGATGAACTGCCTGATGCTAATCCGAAGGATTTATATTGGACCATAGGGCAGATAGTAGGGCATAGAAGAGCCTTGGTAAAGACTAATAGCGCTCTTAAAAATCAACTGCATATTCAGTTGGGGTATTCCTATCCAAGCTACAAGAAGTTCTTTTGTGAAATTGATGGAGCTGCTGCTATAGCTTTTTGGGAGCAATATCCTTCACCGCAGGCACTAAAAGGTACATCCATAGAAGAGTTGGCAGACTTCCTGCGTAAGGCAAGCCGTAATTCATGCTCAACTAGGAAAGCAGAAGCTATACTAAGCCTAGTGCAGGAGGACGGGGATACAGAAAGAGAGTATCAGGAGCAAAGAGATTTCCTAGTTAAGAGCCTTGTAAGGGAAATTAACTTTAAAAATAAGGAAATAGAACAGGTAGAGGAAGAACTGAAGAAAATCATAGGTTTTACAGGTATTAAGCTTGAAACAATGCCGGGGATAGATACAGTAATGGCAGCCGAGCTGATTGCAGAGATAGGAGATATAAAGCGGTTCAGTAACGCAGACAAGCTTGCACGTTTATCCGGAATAGCTCCTGTTACATTTGGTTCAGGTGGCAATCACAAGGAATATGCAAGCAAGCAGGGTAACAGGACACTCAATGGAATATTCTATTTCCTTGCAGTTCAACAGGTACAAGTATCAAAGGGTAGTAAGATACCAAGGAACCCACTATTTTATGAATATTATCAGGGTAAGATTAAAGCAGGTAAAACAAAAGGACAAGCAATGTTCTGTGTAATGAGAAGGCTTGTAAACATTGTTTACGGCATGATGAAGAGCAAGACAGAGTATCGTAGACCGGAACTACCGGAAAAACAGGTAATGTGATAGAATAAAATGGAATAAACTGTTTTTTACGGAGATAGGAAAAAATTGAATTAATCTAACCTTGAATGATATCAATTCAGGGGACGGGTAATGATGCAGAAAGCAAGTTTAGTGTTTCTTACTTGCAAGTACAAATGTCAAATCCAGCACCTGCTCTTAGTGCTTACATGGCAAAAGTTTCATATGACGATAGCAATTTAAATGCACATGCAACAGGCGGATTACTTGAGGTCTATGGAAAAGCAAAAGCTGGCTTTGAACCTAACTGGAATGGCACAAAGGCAAAAGGCGGTAAAGACGTGAGCATTTTTGGAGTTGATGTTCGTGGTGATGTACAAGTTTCTGCTGTCGAAGCTGGTGTATATGGAAAACTGGGTGATAATCAATTTGGAGTTGATGGTGATGCACATGGGCATATAGGTACAGCATCTGCAAATGCAGGCTTTACTGCTAGAGCAGATCGACCGGGATTAGGAGCTCGAGTTGGTGCAGAAGCATCTGTATTCGATGGTAATATATCCGGAGGAGTAACTGTGTTTGGATATGAAATAGAAGTCGGATTAGAAGGTTCCGCATTTGGGGTAGGTGCAAGGGCTGAAATTGGGTATATTGACGGTAGATTTAAGGCTCGAGCAAAGGTTATAGCTGGGCTTGGTGCGGGTGCATGGTTGAGTGTAGGAAAGAAGGAATAGGAGGGAGAAAAAACATGTTTTATGGTTATAGCAAGCAAATAAAAACATTTGTTATAGTGTTGCTGACTCTTGTTTGTACATTATTTTCAATTACTACCACATCTATATTTATAAAAAGTAGTGGAAATGATAAACAGCCCGCACTTGTATTACTTCTTACAGCGATACTGTTTGATGTAGTATGGTTTGTTTTGTATAAATTTTATGTATCAAAAATTAGATAGATAAGTGTTCTACAGAGGCTGTGAAAAAAGGTTGTAAAAATCGATTTCTATGGTAAGAAATAAGTGTTAGGTATCAGAGTGTTATCCAGCATTGAATGAATATAGCCCTCATGGTAATATTAGGATAATGATATTATCAAGGGGGCTGTTTCTTTTAAATATTGCTTTGCACTTTCTGTGTAGAGGGGACGAGCATGAATTGGGTCAGGCTTGAAATATACCCTTTTCCGATTTTGGGTATTATGAAACCCATTGGCAAAAGCGACATTCAGCATAAACCGACCACCTACCCGACACATTTGCGGTTATTCCGACCACCTAAGCCAAATGCCTTACAGCCCGCATTGCGGGCTGATGTAACGTGAGGGGAAGTCGCTTGCGACCACCCCTCTTTAACCTGCTTCATTTTCGACCGTATGGTTCAGCTTAAAATCAGGTGAAAAATGTAAAAGATAACCTTGCTAAAATCGCCCTAAAATTTGCTTTAAAAATCCGATAGGGTATCTTTACCTTACTTTCGACTAGAAAACGTCACACAGGGCGAACACGTCGCTACAAAAGGGTAAGAAATAAAAAAGTCAGTAGCTGCAATACTTGGAGCTGAAAATGCAGTCTCTGAACCCTCAGAAAAAAATCAGAAAAATAAATAAAAATCGGTGAACCATACCTTGACCACATTTCTGACCCCATGATAAAATGGAGCAAGGAGGGGGTTTAAGGGGGGAACGCTCAAAAACTCCAAACCTAATTTTTGAATATGAATCGAATTAATGGCAGAGAAGAAATCTAAATGATTTTTTCTCTGCTGTTTTGTTTTTTTGTAATAATAATTCCTCAAAGTTTGAGTTGCAATCGACTTCGATCAGAGTTAACATCACACACAACTAAAATTCGATTCAAGCAAAGACAAAAGCTTTTTATCATTAAAGTGCTTGAATCCAGCCTCGTGAGCTTGAAATCACGTAATCTGTCACATTTGGATTAGATAGGTTGCCGTCCCCTTGCGAGACCCCCAAAGGGTTAACGCTCTTAAATTGAGGTTGCCGGTATGAGAGATGGAGACAAGAAAAAAGGAGAGGATACATATTTATCAAAAAAGAAATACCTGTTTTATTGGAATAGATATGCACAAGGACACGCATTGTGCGGTGGTGATTGATTGCTGGATGAATAAACTGAGTGAAATCACCTTTGAGAACAGACCGTCAAAATTTCCTGCATTTGTTGAGGATGTGAAGAAAATATGCGGTACAAAAGAATTTGTATTCGGACTTGAAGATACCAGAGGCTTTGGAAGAAACCTGTCAGCCTATCTGGTGGGCAGGAAGTTTGATGTTAAGCACGTAAATCCGGCTTATACAAGTGCCGTAAGGCTCTCTAATCCCATTGTGTACAAGGATGATGGGTATGATGCTTACTGTGTTGCCAGAGTATTAAGGGATATGGTGGATACACTTCCCGATGCCAAGCATGAAGACATATATTGGACTATTCGTCAACTGGTAAAAAGACGTGACCTGCTTGTGAAAAATAATGTCATGAACAAAAACACGCTTCACAATCAGCTAATGTACTCATACCCAAGCTACAGGAAGTTTTTTGCAGAAATTGATGGAAAAAGTGCATTATGCTTTTGGGAAAACTATCCTTCACCGGAGCATATTCAGAATACTACACCGGAAAAGGTTTATGAGGCTTTAAAGGCTGTAAATCAAAGTCTAAAAATGGAGCGTGTATATCAGATTCTTGCCCTGATAGAAAGCGATGGCAATACAAGGAAGGACTTTCAGGAGGAAAGGGATTTCATCGTCAAAAGCCTTGTAAAGAGCATAAAAAATAACCTTGTGCAAATCAAGGAAATCGATGTTGAGCTTGAAAGGATAATTCCGCTGGTGGGGTATAAATTACATACAATGCCGGGAATAGACCTTGTAACCGAAGCGCATCTTATTTCTGAAATCGGTGATATCAACCGCTTTCCTGATTCGGATAAGCTTGCCCGGTTCATGGGGCTGGCTCCTGTATCTTTCAGCTCTGCCGGAAAGGGCAAGGATGAACGCTGCCGGAATGGAAACAGGGTGTTAAATGCAATATTCCACTTCCTTGCAATCCAGATGGTGGCTGTATCAAAGGGTGGAAAGCCGAGACACCCGGTATTCAGGGAGTATTTTGAACAGAAGGTCAGAGAAGGCAAGAGCAAACCACAGGCGCTTGTGTGCGTGGCAAGGCGGCTTGTGAGAATAATCTACGGCATGATGAAGACAAAGACGGAATACAGACCGCTTGAGAAGGTTGAAGTAAAGAACTGATTTTGAGAACTATGGCTTGAAGCTTTGGAAGTTATTTTCTTTTTAATTGAGATATTGACACAGGGATTATATAATTGTAATAGCTCTTGTAGTGAGGGGATGGGTGAACCTAAAGCTGGAGATACGGTATTAATCCCCGGTGGAAATGGTAAATTGTTCGAAGGTAAATATGTTGCAGTCACAGATTCAAATGGAAATAAGAAACTAATTCCAATGGCAAATGATATTGAAGCATGGTCTGCCACATATAAGCCCAAATTAGAAAGTCATTCTACACTTGATATGTTAGGAGCAACGCCTGGTATTAATTTAGCAGATGGAGCTGATGTAGTTAATGCGGCATGGTATCTTGCAGAAGGAAAAGGAGAGCAAGCGTACATTTCACTTATAGCGGTATTTAAGGACCCGGCAGTTGCAGCAAGATATGCTGAATCACTTGACAGCCTAAGAATAATAAATAAGAAATATGCGGGTCAAGTATATGAACTAAGTGGAGAACTTGCAGAGAAATATCCAAAAGGAGTTAATTTTACAAAAGAAGGGTTCCCGGATTTTAATCCTTATGCTAAAGTCAAAGTTGAAGTTAGTGGATTGACAGGAAAAGCTTCTGACTTTACTATGGCAAACAAAGCTGCAGGTTTAAAAACTACTCCAACGGGGTATACTTGGCATCATGTTGAGAATGGGACAACTATGATACTAGTTCCCACAGATTTGCATCAAGCAGTAAGACATACTGGAGGAGCGTCACTAATCGAAAAGGGTATAGTGCCATAAGAAGGAGGATAATAATGATAACAATAATAACACGCGGAAAGGCTATTGATGTAGAAGCGATAGATAATCTACAAGCAATATGTGGTTTATTTCTTCCAAAAGACTATACAAGTTTTTTAAAAGAGTTTAATGGTGGTATTCCTGAACCAAATATATTTGAAAAAGAAGGAAAGAAAGAAGTTTCTCTTAGTGTAAATACTTTTTTTGGAATAGGTCTAGATTCAATCAATGATATATATATACAGCTAAATGAGCTAAAAGAGAGAATCCCTCAGGGGTGTTTGCCTATAGCAAGAGCCGAAGGCGGAGATATACTCTGTCTTAATTTGGCAAATGATAATTATGGGCAGATATTTCTTTGGGAACATGAAAGAGAAATTGAATGTATTAGTATTAGTAATATGGAAAAGCTTGCATTAAACTTTGATGAATTGCTTCAGAAAATGAAACCATATAGTCATGAAGATGTAGATATGAGTAAATATGAAGTTAAAAATGTATGGATTGACCCGGATTTTTTGAAGGAGCTAGAGAACTAAGTTTTTTATATCAATGTAATACTGTATAAGTCACAGGTCACACAGTTTCGGCTGCTGTGGCCTTTCTTTTTATTCTTATCTCAGTAATCTTGAAGAGTTAAGATGATTCCAAAAGAGGGTTGGCATTAGTGGGGGGCATTAATACTACAAGGAAGATAAAAGCAACCACTTTAAGATTCTACAGAAGCAGTATGTGAAACAACATCAATATGAAAAAAGTTGGACAGACCATAGAAGGAATGAACTACCGTATATTCGGATATGTCTTGATGGACAACCACTATCACATCCTGATACAGACAATGGATAAAAGGCTACAGGAGATAATGCACCAGATCAATAACAAGTATAGTAAATATTTCAATGGAAAATACAAGAGGGTAGGGCATGTGTTCCAGGGAAGATACAAAGCGACTCTGGTACAGGATGAGAGGTATTTGATATGGGTGTTGAGGTACATACATCAAAATCCTGTGCAAGCAGGCATGTGCCAGACAGTCAGTGGGTACAAGTGGAGCAGTGATATCTTTTATAGAAAGGGAATCAAAGGATTTGTAAATGTAGATATAGTGCTTAATATGCTGGATTCCGACAGAAACAGGGCGGTAGAAAAATATAAGGAACTGATGGCTGAAAAAGAGGAAAAGGATTATGGGGAAGAGAAAGTAATCGGGGATGAAGCATACCGGCTTATGTGTTTGAGCAGGAGAAAAACAGAGGAAAGAAAGCGGCTTGATGAGATATTGATAGAAACAGGAATAAGTGATGAAGACTATAAATTGGTAAAATCAGGCTCAAGGAAAAGAAGGCTGACGCAATATAAGCTGGAATACGCAAGAGCAGCGTTAGCGTTAAGATACACATATAAGGAAATTGCACACAACATCAACATAACAGAAAGTTCAGTAAAGGATATGATATATAAAAACGAGGGTGCGAACAAATAACCGTCTAAACGTCGTGCCTGGCATCCACACAAGGAGGACGCCTATGCGTTCTCCTTGTGTGATTTCAAGCCGGCACCGCACATGGGGATCAGGCAGTCAGGCGTTTTTCCATGGGATTCGCAGTAAGCCAGATAAGCTGCATAAGTAGCAGCAGTGGTGTGCTCACAGTAAATCCCTTTTGAAGCCAGAGCGCCTCTGGCTTCAAGAATGCGGTTTTCCGGTGCCGTAACGACCTCGATGTTATACTTGTAGACATATTCCAGAATCTCATTCCCGCGCATGGGCTCACCGATTGCTATGCCTTCCGCCATAGTAGGCAAAGGCGTGACCTTTGCGGGATGCTTTTCACCTGCGGCTGCCGCCTTTGCGAAAGGATCACAGCGTTCGCTTTGAACGGTAACGATATGAGGCATTTCAGCTATTATATTACTCTCAACAAGTTCCTCCAGTGCTTTGACAGCACCAATGAACAATGTACCGTTGCCCAGGGGTATGAATATGTTCCGGGGAATTCTGTGCAGCTGCTCATAAATCTCATATATATAAGTCTTTGTGCCCTCGTAGAAGAAAGGATTATAAACATGGCTGGCATAATACTTTCCGTGCGTATCTACCTTTGCCCTGCAGGCATCGGCACACATATCCCTTGTTCCCGGGATGACATTGACACGGGCGCCGTGGGATTCGATCATGGCGATCTTCTTGGGCGAGGTGCCCTCTGGAACAAAGATCTCGCAGTCAATACCGGCTTTTGCGCAGTATGCCGCCACACTGTTGCCCGCATTGCCGCTGCTGTCCTGGACAACAGAGTCCACACCGATCGCTTTGCAGTGGGCGATCAACACCGCTGCCCCCCTGTCTTTAAAGGACAGCGTGGGCATAAAGTAATCCATTTTCAGCAGGACGTCCTCATCGAACTGGATTACAGGAGTCATTCCCTCTCCGAGGCTTATAACCTGCCAATCCCCGTCCTGTATGGGCAAAAAGGCCCGGTACCGGAAGAGGCTCCAGTTATTACGGTCTACAAGTGAGAGGTCAAACCTGGGAGGCTTGAAATCCAGCTTCCACAAGCCGCCGCAGTCACATTTCGCCTGACCTGTGGTCACGTCAGCAGTTTTACTGCATTTCGAACAAACATATTTCATCTGGCTTCAACCTCCGCAACAGCTTCTATTTCCACAAGGCATCCAAAATGCAGCCTGCCCACTGGTATAACAATTCGAGCGGGTTTATGTCCGCCGAAGAATTCGGCATAGACCTTGTTTACCTGATCCCACTGATCTATATCCGACACATATATTCTGCACTGGACGACACTGTCGCGGGAAAGCCCTGCTTCCTTCAGTACCCGGTCAACATTCTGCAAAGCCAGCCTGGCATGTTCCTCAATCCCGCCTTCCGGCACTTTTCGGCTATCCGGGTCAATTGACAGTTGTCCCGAAATATACAGCATACCGTTTGAAATGATACCGGGAGTGTAGTGCCCTTTATTTTCAGCTAGATACCTGGGTGTGATACTTTTCATCCTGCTTACCTCTCTTTCAATATCCATTAATCTTTTTACTATCTCAGTTTTCCCCTGCAATCAATGGGAATTTCCTCTATGACCTTGCCATCAGATACCAGGTAGGCTATTTCATGCAGATTGACAACTGGACAGATATGATTCGGAATGATCTCCACTTTGTCCCCAACCTTTACTGTATCTCTGAATGCCTTGTTGTAAATAATGGCATGCTCATCATAAACAGCGAAGATGTAAACATCATCCCAACCCTTGATCAGCCCCAGGCCTTTGGTTGCAGAGAAGCCTTTGCTTCTTGTCTGCGTTGTGATGCCTTTTGCGCCTACGTCGGTAATGACCCGTTCATCGGTTGGCTTGCTGATTACAGTGGTCAATATGGCTGCTGCGTTCCGGGAAAAGCTTCCATACGCGTTCGCCTGGGAAGCATCCATGAATATATAGGTTCCTGGTCTGATTTCCGTTATGCCGTCCATAATCGGAAAGTCGTGCATCATTGAGGGAGTGGAGCCGATGCTTATGACTTCCGGTACCATTCCCTTTTCCTCGGCCAGCTTTGCAAAAGCGAGAGTCCGCTTCTGACTGTTCAGGTTAATTTGCCTGCATTCCTCCACATCCACGGCGCCATAAGAATTTCCATCATGAGAGAAAACGCCTTTAAAGCCGATATTCCTGCAGGTTTTCAAAAAATCAAGAAGCTCAAGGAAATCTTTTTCTTCTATAATGCCGGAGCGGTTTTCGCCCACTTCGATTTCGATCAGTATTTGAGCGGGTTTTTCACTGTCTTCAAAAACCCTTTCAACCATTTCCGCCTGGGCAATGGAATCGAGTCCAAAGGAAATATCAATGGTTTCTGCAAGCTTCCGGATACGCAAAAGCTTTGTATCTCCTACAATTTCGTTGGCAATGAAAATATCTTTCAGCCCCGCTGCCGCCATGACCTCGGCTTCACCGACCTTTGCCACGGTAATTCCCCTGGCACCCATTTTCTCCTGCATAAGTGCCAGTCTTGACATTTTGTGCGTCTTTGTGTGAGGCCTTAATTTCACATTCCGCCGGTCGGCATAGTCCTGCATGAACTTCAGATTGTCCATCATGATCTCACGGTCTATAATAAGTGCCGGCGTATCCAATTCCTTATAATGCATCTTCATTACCTCCTTTTTCTTGTATTATCATTATCCTATTTTCTATTCGTTTTATCAATAAGCTTAAGTGTCATACCCTGAATAAAAAAATAAAATTAGTCAGATGTTTACAGAAAAGTGCCAGAAAGCCCAACCATACTTGACAGCTTTAGCCGTGGGATGAGTGGCACTAATAGTTTATAGTAATGTTGCAGTAGATATAAAATACTGATACAATAGAGTTATGGGACAAGAATATAAAAGAACATCAACCACAGTTTCGTTAATCAACTATCATTTCGTTTTCTGCCCGCGCTATAGGCGTAAGGTCCTGATAGGCGAGGTAGAAACAAGGTTCAAAGAGCTCCTGTATGAAATAAGTGAAGAGATGGGTATAGACATCTTGGCAATTGAATGCGACAAGGATTACTGCCATCTGTTTGTAAACGTCCTTCCAACACTCAGTCCGGCAGACATTATGGCAAAAGTGAAAGGAGTGACATCAAGAAAGCTAAGGCAGGAATTTCAGTACCTGCATCATTTGCCAAGTCTATGGACCAGAAGCTACTATGTATCTACTGCCGGTAATGTATCCAGCGAAACCATTAAACGTTATGTCAACGAACAAAAGATGAGGGGGTGAAGCAAAGGATAGAGACTATCAATGTACATGCGGTTTCAAAACGCGCAGAGACCGTTTGGGTGCTGCGAATATCATTAAGGCACCTGTGACATATGGTGTGGCTTGATCAGCGACAGTCTGCCAGCCTGAGCTGCTATATGCACTGGCTCAGAAGGGGTGACGGCACACCCTGAGCTTGAGGTCATACTCCGATAGCAGAAATGCACTTCGGTTTAATTACTCAAGAATCCCATTACTTTAGCTGTGGGAGTGTCAAATATGCCCTGCTCATAAAGCTTTGCCTCAGAGGTGATATAGGCTGATGGAAAAACTATAAAGGAGGGTGAATGTATGAAAATGCTCCGCGTATTGATGATTTTCTTTTTAGTGCTTGTACTGGCTGCCGGTTCGGCAGTAACTGCCGGACAGGAGGATATAACCGCATTTTCGGCACTAACTGCGGAACAGGAGGATATAACCGCCTATAAACAGTTTGAATCGAATGTGCCTGGCGTATCTGAGAGCATGCTTTATCCGGAGTTCTGGATAAAAAACACCCCGGACGCCGGTAAGCTTATTGCGGCTGCTGAAGAGATCGCAGAGTTCAACAGGGTTAATGTCCGGGATGCGGCTGCGCCCCTTGCAGATCTCGAAAACTATCAGCAAAGCTTTACCAAAGCTGAGCTGGCTGAACTAATAAGGGGCCTCAGCAAACCGGCGACCTCGGAAAGATATAACTCTGACGGAGAACTGGTCGGTAAGAAGTACTATGACCTGATTATTAGCAATCTGAACCTGAATGGATTGCGGGATGTCAATGCCGTAAGGTATGGAATAGCAGTGAGAAGAACAGAGATGAGGACCTTCCCGACATACGACAGACTATACAGCAGTCCTGCAAACTATAACATAGACAGATTTATGGAAACGGTGGCGTATCCGGCAGAACCCCTGGTAATCCTGTCAACCAGCAAGGATGGACAGTGGTACTTTGCCCAGATGTATAATTACCTGGCCTGGATTCCCGCAAAGGATGTGGCCGTAGGGGATAAAACAGAGCTATTCAGTTATGTTAACAGAGAACCTTTCCTGACAGTGACGGCACCCAGGATACATGCCAGCTTTAACCCGATGAATGCGGAGCTGTCGGAGCTCAGGTTTGATATGGGAGCAAGGCTTCCTCTGGCAACAGCGTCCGAGGTCAAGGCTGCATTTTATGACCAGAATCCTGCAGGCAATTTCGTTGTTAAGGTTCCAACCAGGAATGAGGAGGGAAAGCTGATATTTGACTATGTTCTGATTTCAAGATCGGCTGATGTGAGTCTGGGGTACCTTCCATACACTAAGGAAAATATCATTAAGCAGGCCTTTAAGCTGCAAGGCGAGAGATATGGCTGGGGCGGCATGTTCAATGGAAGGGATTGCTCAGCCTTCCTGATGGATATCTTCAGGACCATGGGCGTGAGGATTCCGAGAAATGCATCGGAGCAAGGCAAGCTTATGGTGGGCAGATACTATGATATGCCTGCATCAATGACCCTTGGGGAAAGGAAAAGGCTCTTCGACGGGCTGGAACCCGGAACGGCACTGTATATGAGCGGCCATGCCATGCTGTATTTAGGGAAATATGAGGATGAATACTACATGATTCACGACTTTTCAGGCTTCAGTGTAAAAAACGGAAATGGGGAGCTGGTCAATTACAGCAGCTGGGAAGTGGCGGTAACTCCACTCAGTATACTGAGATCATCGGGGGGTATCTATATGGAGGCTTTGTATGGAGCCAGGGTATTTTTACTTGAGTAATAAATTAATGGCAAGATGAATATAATTTAGTGGTTACAGTATTCGGAATTGTGGTACAAAAGGATTATTCTGAATATTTTCAAAAAATACACAAAACATGTTGAAATTTTCAAAGATTTATAATACAATAATGATAGTAATTTAATATTTAATTTTGTTTTACTACTTTGTTTATTAATGTGCCGCAAGCAGTATTACGTAAACATAGCCCAGTAAATGATATGTTCATTTATTGGGTTTTTTGAATTTCCGGAAATATAGCAATTGCACGATTCTATCAGTACTCATTGCCGAAATGGGGCGCTCCATATTTTGGCTGTGAATAAAAAGCAAATCGAATAAATGAAAAGGAATTCCATTAAATTAATTAAAATGGAGGGATAAAATGAAAATCACGGATATCAGATTAGGCGAGATTTCAGTTCCGCTGAAAACTCCTTTCAAAACCGCCTTAAGATCAGTCAGCAGTGTGGAAGATATAATTGTTGAGATTCACACCGACACGGGTAACATTGGATATGGAGAAGCGCCTCCTACCGGAGTCATAACCGGAGATACCAAGGGAGCCATAATCGGAGCCATTAAGGAACACATAGGGAAAACTATAATCGGCATGGATATCGAAAACTTTGAACAGATAATGATGAAGCTGGATAAATCCCTGGTTAAAAATACAAGTGCCAAGGCGGCTGTGGATATTGCACTGTATGACTTATACGGACAATTGTACAATGCCCCTGTTTATAAGCTGCTGGGCGGCTACCGGAAAGAAATAATTACCGACATTACCATAAGCGTGAATTCGCCGGAAGAAATGGCGAAGGACAGCATAGATGCCATCAAAAGAGGTTTTGAGACCCTAAAGATAAAAGTAGGAAAAGACTCTCTGGTTGATATTGAGAGAATGAAAGCCATCAGAAAAGCAGTAGGTTATGACGTACAGCTCAGGATCGACGCCAACCAGGGCTGGAAACCCAAAGAGGCTGTAATAGCTTTGAGGAGAATGGAGGATGAAGGCCTGAAAATAGAATTTGTGGAGCAGCCTGTAGCAGCTCATGATATAGAAGGCCTGAAATTTGTGACAGATAATGTTTCCATACCGGTTTTGGCGGATGAAAGTGTATTTTCGCCGGAGGATGCGTTGATAATACTTCAAAAGAGGGCGGCGGATTTTGTGAACATCAAGCTTATGAAAACAGGCGGGATACATAATGCCCTCAGGATATGCTCTGCTGCAGAAACATACGGAGTCGAATGTATGATAGGCTGCATGCTGGAGGCTAAGGTAAGCGTGAATGCTGCAGTTCATCTTGCAGCAGCTAAAAGCATAATAACGAAGATAGATCTGGATGGTCCGGCACTTTGCAAAGTAGACCCGATAGAGGGTGGGGCAGCCTTTGAGGAATATAGAATCACTTTGAATGAAGCACCTGGTTTTGGTATTAAGAAGGTTAACGGAATCAGGTATTTGGATTAGATTCAATACTTACCATCTGGAAGTATGTACCGGATACAGCAGATAAGAAGTTGCCTTCAATTCAACTTGTAATACCTATTATTTTCTATACCCGGTACAATGATGTATGAAAGCAAGTTGACAGATTGGCGCCTGATCGATTTTTGTTCATGATATTGACAATGGTGCTATATTTATCCTATAATAAATTATGAAAATATTCTGTTAATGGTATGGAGGGCGTACTGCTTAACTTATCTGGAAGGCGGGATGAATACTGATAGTGCCTGACAAAGATAAGAGAGAGGACTATAAAAATCAATACTACAATCATATAAAACTGCTTTGTTTATGTGATAGAGGTATTCCCTTTATTGGAATAAACAAAACCCAGTAAGAGACCGTAGAGGTGACGTTCTTTTGCTGGGTTTTGTCTGTTTATAGGTATGTTCTGCTGAGATCCCGGCTCCGTGGAACGAAAAAAAGCCGGGAGGAAATATTTTTATATTTTAAGGAGGGTTTTTATGATTACTAACGGGTTTACTTATTTTGCAGTTCTGTGTGCACTCTGCGGCGGTCTTCTGGCAGCACAGAAGTACGTCAAAAACAAGTTCGTGCAGAAATTCTTCGGTGTCTTGCCGCCTATCGTTCTTGTTTACCTCATCGGTATGATTCTTTGTACTCTAAGCTTCTGGGATCTGGCCGAAACGAAGGCAGCCTACGGTGCCCTTAAGAACAACATTCTGTATGCGATGATTTTCCTGATGCTGCTGCGCTGCGACATCCGCAAGATGGTCAAACTTGGGCCCAAAATGATTATTGGCTTCTTCACCGGCAGTCTCACCGTCATGATTGGTTTTATAGTTACTTTCTTTATCATGAAAGGCGCTTTGGGTTCCGAGGCATGGAAAGCACTGGGCGCTCTGTGCGGCAGCTGGATCGGCGGTTCCGGCAACATGGCGACCTTGCAGGAAATCTTTCAAGTAGGCGAAGGGGACTTTGCTAATGCACTGGTTGTCGACTCCATTGACTATTCTATCTGGGTTATGTTCCTGCTGTGGTCCATCAGCTTTGCGCCGGTTTTCAACAAGTGGACAAAGGCTGACACCAGCAAATTGGACGAAGTCAGCAAACGTCTGGAAGCTGAAATGGCTGAAAAGAAGCAGGAAGTCACCTTCCCGGGCTTGATGCTGCTGATTGGTTCTGCCCTTTTGGTATCTGCAGTCGGACAGAACGTAGGCACAATACTTAACGGCAGCATGAGCTTCCTGGACAAGGCAACATGGTGTGTTCTGTTCATCACTGCTTTAGGCTTGATCGCCGCAATGACTCCTTTCGGCAAAATTGCCGGCACAGTGGAGCTTTCCAATATATTCCTCTATGGCGTAGTTGCTTTGCTGGCATCCCGTGCAAACTTCATGGAACTCAATGACGCTCCTCTGTGGATTATATCAGGCTTTATGATTCTGGCTATCCACGGCATTCTGTTCCTGACAATTGCCAAGCTGTTTAAGTTTGATATGTTTACCTGCGGGGTTGCTTCCCTGGCCAACATCGGCGGCGTAGCTTCCGCACCGATCCTGGCAGGTACTTACAGCGGATCTCTGGTTCCTGTAGGCGTTCTGATGGCGCTGCTCGGAACTGTGTCAGGCACCTATCTGGGCATGATCTGCGGCTATATTATGAAGCTGTTTTCGTAGCCGTTTATAGTGCCTGTTAATTTAACCGGCTGATTGAGCTTTACATTTGAGCCGCCGCTTCGGATTAGTCCGATGCGGCGGCTCATTACTAACTCTTTGAAGCCGGGAAATGTGAAATATGGATTAGTTTTGAGAAAGGAAATGTAATATGAATATCAACGAGAATTTCAAATATCTGAATATCGGCCTTCCTGACGACATTCTGCGCCGTAAATTCTACGGTGATTTTGCGGGCGCTATTCGCATGATAGACAAAAAACTATCTGCGGATAATACGCCGGAAGCATTCAAAAAATGCCTGACAGTACAACGTGAGATGATCCTCCGTCTGCCGGACGACTATCCGCTGACAAAGGAAGAAGCGCTTGCTGTGGTGCGTGAGCATATTCCGGATTTTACCGAAGAGGAATTTATGGAGCGTGAGGATGCGGGAAAGATCGATTGGATATATATTGACGGTGTGCCTCATTATTTCAACCGCTTTTTTGAAACGATGTGCAAAACGGATGCGGCTTTTGGTGTACGTGCGGGGGTCGTTGTGCCGGGGACTGCAACTTTTATTAATGGTGAGCCCACAAAGGATCATGCCTGCCGTATCATGCGGGAAAACGGAAAAATGACGAACCGTATCCGTTGCCGCACTTCTGTGCGTATCAAAGATGCGTATTTTGAAAAGGGCAAACTGGTGAGGGTACATTTGCCGATTCCTTGCGCCTGCGAACAGCAAAGTGATATCATAATCGAAAAGCTGTATCCGGAGAGCGGTTCTGTGGCTCCGGAGACCGCACCGCAGCGTACGGTATGCTGGGAAGAGATTATGGAAGAAAATCATGAGTTTTTCGTGGAATTCTCTTATGTACATACGGCAAAATATCATGAGGTATCCCGGATCGTGCCGTCTGAACAGCAGCCATCCTTCGACACGGAGGAAGCATCTCCGCATATTATGTTTACACCGTATATCCGTGAGCTTGTCCGCACGCTGACGGAAGGTGTGACTAATCCGCTGGAAAAAGCGAAAAAATTCTATGATTTCATTACATTGAATGTAAAGTATTCCTTCATGCGGGCATACTTCGGGCTGGAAAATATCTCGGAGACCTGCGCCCGCAGCTTTGTGGGCGATTGCGGTGTGCAGGCCCTGCTGTTTATTACACTGTGCCGCTGTGCAGGTATTCCAGCCCGCTGGCAGAGTGGCTGGATAGCCGAACCGGAATTCTGCGGTGCCCACGATTGGGCTATGTTCTATGCGGCACCTTATGGTTGGCTGTATGCTGATCCCTCTTTCGGGGGCGGTGCTGTGCGGGAGGGCAACGAAGTCCGCCGGCAGCACTATTTTGGAAGTCTTGATGCCTATCGTATGGTGGCGAATTCCGAATTCCAGGCGGAATTTACCATACCTAAACAGCAGTGGCGTGCAGATCCCTACGATAATCAGCTGGGCGAAATTGAGACAGAGGATCGTGGTCTGCGATATTCTGAATATGAGCGTACAAAAGAAGTCCTTTCGTGTGTTGAGATATAAAATGCAGTAAATTAAGTAATATATTTACATTTATAGCACCTTCTGCTAGTATAATGGCAGAAGGTGCTTTTATGTTGGATCCAATCGAAAAATACTGCATAGGGGGGAAAGACCATGTATTCAGAGAATAAATTATGGATTGCTAAAGGCGATAAACCTGTTTATCTGCTGCCCGGTATGGCAAACCGGCATGGATTGATAGCGGGAGCTACCGGTACTGGGAAAACCGTTACTTTGAAGGTAATGGCAGAATCCTTCAGCGATATGGGAGTTCCGGTGTTTCTTACCGATATAAAAGGCGATCTGGCCGGATTGGCTGCGCAGGGGAGCGATAGCCCGGAGCTGAAGGAGCGGATTACAAAGCTGGGAATAGAAGGTTTTGTCTGCAAGTCATATCCGGTGTGCTTCTGGGATCTGTTCGGTGAGGGCGGACACCGGGTCCGCACTACCGTTTCGGAGCTGGGGGCTTTGCTGCTGTCGCGTTTATTAGGATTGAACGAAACTCAGACAGGCATTGTAAATATCATATTCCGTATAGCGGATGACAAGGGCTTGCTGTTGTTGGACCTGAAGGATTTCAGCGCTATGCTGAAATATGTGGGAGATCATGCAAAGGAGTATACCCTGGAATATGGGAGCATCTCAACTCAAAGTGTAGGGGCTATCCTGCGCAGCCTGATTGCGGTGGAGGATCAAGGGGGAGCCAATTTCTTCGGGGAGCCTGCCCTTGACATTTCGGACTGGATGCGGACTGATGGAGACGGACGGGGATATATCAATATACTGCACAGTATAGAGCTTCTCCACAGCCCCGCACTGTACTCCACCTTCCTGCTGTGGATGCTTTCCGAGTTGTTTGAGACCTTGCCTGAGGTGGGAGACATGGACAGACCGAAGCTGGTATTTTTCTTCGGTGAGGCTCATCTTTTGTTTGAAGACACGCCAAAAGTGCTGCTCCAGAAAATCGAGCAGGCGGTAAGGCTGATCCGTTCCAAAGGTGTTGGTGTATATTTTATAACCCAGGATCCGGCGGATCTGCCCCAGGATGTGCTGGGACAATTGGGGAACCGTGTGCAGCACGCCCTGCGTGCATATACACCTGCAGAGCAGAAAAGTGTCAGGGCAGCAGCCCGGACCTTCCGTGCGAATCCTGATTTTGATACCGAAACAGCAATAACGAAGCTTGAAACCGGTGAAGCATTGGTCTCATGTCTGGATTCCAATGGCAGCCCCGGTATCGTGGAGCGTGCCTTTATACTGCCGCCCCAAAGTCAGCTCGGAACAATTGATGCTGACCTCCGAAGCAGGATAATGGAAGCTTCACCCATGGGCAGCAAATACGGAAGAGAAGTTGACAGGGAGTCCGCATATGAGCTTCTGCAGGCAAAGGTAAGGCAGGAGGAAGCTGCTGAACAGCAGGAGAAGGAACGGCTGGATAGACAGAAGCAGTTGAAGGAGGAAGAAAAGGAAAGAAGAGAAGGAGCCCCGGACAGACGGACATATTCACGGAAATCCGTTCTGGAGAAAACTGCAGATACTGTCATAAGCACTATCGGCAGAGAGCTGGGCAGAACAATTATCCGCGGAATACTCGGCTCTTTGAAAAATAAGTGGAACGGTCTTTAAACTGTTCCACTTATTTTTCAACAGCCTGTTATATTATATTTGGAATCATATCCAATCCCGCATGCTCATAAAAGCCGAAAAGGATGTTCATGTTCTGTACTGCCTGCCCGGCAGCTCCTTTTATAAGGTTATCGATTGCACTGACCGCAATCACCCTTTTTGTCCGTTCATCCACCCTCACCGCAATATCACAGATATTTGAGCCTCTCACATTCCTTGTTTCCGGAAGAGCTTCGGTGACCCTGATAAAGTTTTCATTCTTGTAATAGCTCTTGTACAGATCGTGGATCTCAGCCTGTGAGATGGCCTTCTTGAGGCTTCCGTAGCAGGTTGCGAGTATTCCCCTGCTCATCGGTACAAGGTGGGGTGTGAAACTGAGCAGGATTTTTTCACCTGCAACATCGGAAAGCTGCTGCTCTATTTCCGGCGTATGCCTGTGAGATGCAATATTGTATGCCTTGACAGATTCACTGCATTCACAGTACAGCGTCGGGATGTTCGCACTTCTGCCTGCTCCGGATATGCCCGATTTTGCATCGATAATGACGGAGGTATTATCGATAATGCCGTTTTGCATTAAAGGTGCAAGAGCAAGGATTCCTGCAGTGGGATAGCAGCCGGGATTTGCCACCAGACTTCTGCCGGATATGTTTTTGCGGTTTATTTCAGGCAGTCCGTAAACCGCCTCTCCCAGACGGCCGGGGAGCTCGTGCGTCACGCCGTACCATTTTTCATAATCCTTCTGGTCCCTGAGTCTGTAATCAGCACCGAGATCTATGACCTTTACTCCTGCTGAAAGTGCTTTTTCCACCAGATTGAAGGATTGACCATGAGGAAGTGCGAGAAATAGTACGTCGATTTCTGAAAGCTTCTTTTCTGCGGATTGAATATCTATGCATAGATTGTCCACCAGCCCACCCAGATTTCCGTACACATCACTTATTTTCATATTGGAATAATTATGCGATGATAAAAAAACTAAAGAAACACTTTTGTGCCGGGACAGTATTGCTGAAAGCTGATAGCCTGCGTAGCCCGTCGAACCGATAATACCTGCCTTTACCATATACATACCACCTTTATATACTTTTTTATTAGCATTATACATATATATGATTAAATATGCAATATAGATTATAAAAATTCATAAAAAACATTGCATATTAATACACATATATGTATAATTAATACCATTAAGAGTTGGAGGTGGATGCTGATATGGGGGCTGGAGCTTGTGAAGAGATGGCTGATAAGCTCTATAAGCAGTTCAAGGGTAAAACTGTAGTAATAAAATATGGAGGCAGTATTACCAAGGATGTTCGAGCAACTGACGCGCTGATGGAGGATATAGCGGCTCTGAAGGAGGTTGGTGCGAGGATTGTTGTCGTACACGGCGGAGGGCCTGATATAAATAGGATGCTTGGCAGGCTGGATATGAAGGCTGAGTTTGTCAAAGGTCTCAGGGTTACGGAGGCAACTGCAATAGAGGTTGTTGAAATGGTGCTGTCAGGCAAGGTGAATAAAGAGCTGACCTCCAGGCTGCTCGGTAAAGGGGTAGCTGCCGTAGGTATAAGCGGAAGGGACGGAAGGCTTATAGAAGCGGAAAAAATGTATGCGGAAGAGGATGGTGAGAAGATAGATATAGGCTTTGTCGGCAGAGTAGCCGGAATCAATAACAAAATAGTAAGGGACCTGCTGGATATGGGGTATGTGCCAGTCATCTCGCCGGTGGCGGAGGATAGGGATGGAAATGTGTACAATATAAATGCAGATTATGTAGCAGCAGCTATAGGGATCTCCCTTGATGCGGACAGTCTTGTGTATTTATCTGATGTGGATGGGCTGTTCGGTGATATCAATGATAGAAAAAGCCTGATAGGAAGTATCACCGCAGCAGAAATTGAGAGACTTATAGGGCTGGGCGCCATATCCGGAGGGATGATACCAAAAATGAAGTGCTGTACTGAAGCTATTGAAAAGGGCGTGAAGTCGGTTTGCCTGATAGGCGGACAGAGGGTTCATGCTTTACGGGAGCTTGTTCAGGGCGAACCGGTAGGAACTATAATTAAAGGGGGAGAATATCATGTCTAGAGAAAACATACTTAGCACTTATGCGCGCTTTGATATTACTGCAGTTGAGGGTAAAGGCTGCCTGGTTTACGACAAAAATGGAAAGAAATATCTGGATTTTGTGTCCGGAATAGCAGTAAACTGCCTGGGACACTGCCATCCTGCTATTATAAAAGCAATACAGGAGCAGAGCTGCAAGCTGATGCATGTGTCGAACCTTTATTGGAACGAGAAACAGCTTGGCCTGGCTGAAAAGCTGTGTGCATTAAGCGGACTTAAGGGAGCTTTTTTCTGCAACAGCGGTACCGAGGCTGTGGAGGCGGCAGTAAAGTTTGGGAGAAAGTACGGAAAGCTTAAGGGTGGAATATCCAAGCATGAAATTTTATATATGAAGAATTCCTTTCACGGCAGAACCCTTGGAGCACTTTCTGTAACCGGGCAGGATAAGTACCAGAAGGATTTCATGCCGCTGATACCGGGGGCCCGGAGTATTGAATTCAATGACATCGACAAGCTCAACTCAGAGATGAGTTCAAATGTTTGTGCGGTTATTGTAGAACCGATACAGGGAGAAGGGGGTATAATTGCAGCCCAAAAATCATTTTTGGAGGAAGTGAGAAAGCTCTGTGATAAATATGAGGCACTGCTTATCTTTGACGAGGTGCAGTGCGGAATAGGAAGGCTTGGAAGTCTCTTCGCCTTCGAAAAATTTGGGGTCACACCCGATCTGGTCTGCCTTGCAAAAGGCCTGGGAGGCGGTTTCCCGATAGGTGCTGTAATTGCTTCGGAAAAGGTGGCCGGAAGCATTTCACCGGGAGATCACGGCTCAACCTTCGGAGGCAATCCTCTTGCTTGCTCGGTTGCTCTGGCAATACTTGACGAGCTTCTTGAGAACGGGGTTCTTGCAAATGTCGAAGTAATGGGAGGTTATTTACTAGGTAAGCTTCAGAAGCTGAAGGAAAAGCACGGCTCAATAAGGGATATTCACGGCATGGGCTTGCTTATAGGTCTGAAGCTTTCCATCGATACCAAGAAATTCATCAGCCAATGCATAGAAAAAGGTCTGCTGCTTGTGGGGGCGGGCCCAGAGGTAGTAAGGCTCCTGCCGCCGCTTAATGTGGAAACGGAATACCTGGACAGGGCGGTAGCTATAATTGATGAGGTATTGAGCGAGTAGGGATGGGTCTTGACCCATCCTAATCCTTCAGCTTCATAGCCTCATCGGGAATCTGCGCAAGGAAATTGATATATCTGGCCAGTGAGAACAGGAAATCCGACAGCCGGTTTATGTACTGGTAATCGAGGTTGTATTCCTTGCCTTCCATAAACCTTACAAACACCCTTTCAGCCCTTCTGGTAACGCTTCTGACTACATGGCAGTAAGCTGCTGCCCTGCTGCCGCTGTAGTATATGAAGCTCTCCAAGGGACCTGCGGCATTTGTCATGATATCTATGCTATGCTCCAGGGAGCCGATATCGGTTTCGCTTATATAGCTTTGATTGAAATCGGAGGATACATCGCCGCCGATCCGGAACAATGCATGCTGCACATCCCTGAGGCTTTCATCAATATTTGCGACAGCTTCACCAGTGAGGGCATCCCCAAGCAATGACCTTAGATATCCTACCCCTGCATTTATTTCATCTATAGAGCCCTGAAGCTCGATTTTGACAGCTCCTTTTGATACCCTCTGCCCGAGTACATCAGATGTGGTACCCTTGTCTCCTGTTTTTGTGTAGATTTTCAAAAAGCTGCACCTCCTGTAGATTGATAATATTATTATATTATATATTTGCCGGATTATCAAAAATGCCGTATGTTCCATAAATCACCAGATGTGAGGAATTTTCTTTGACAGGAAAGAGTGCATAATATATAATATAATTTAATAACTATACATGGCTATGATGAGGAATAGTAGAAGGGAAGATTCTGAAAGAGAGGAAAACTCAGCGGCTGAAAGGTTTTCCAAGATCATTTCTTTTGAACCCGACCTCGGAGCTGCAGATGAAAAGTCTGTCCGCATGCCGGCGTTACAGGCGCTGAGTGGTCGCATGCAGCATATATGCATGTGTTCAATTTGGGTGGTACCGCGAATAACCTTCGTCCCTTTCAAGGGGATGGAGGTTTTATTTTTTTGAGGAGGAATTGTTATGAATAAGAAAATAGGATTTATAGGATGTGGAAACATGGCAAGGGCAATGATTGCCGGCTTATTGAATTCAAAGATTGCTGAGCCGGACTCAATTTTGGCCAGCAACAGCACACCCGGGAAGCTGGAGGCTGCCAGCCTCGACTATGGGATAGGAACCAATTCCAGCAACAGGGCTGTTGCCCGGTTTGCGGATATATTGGTGCTGTCGGTGAAGCCGAACAAGTACAAAGGGGTAATAGAAGAGATAAAAAATGATGTGAAGAAAGGGGCTGTTATTGTCACAATCGCCGCCGGTATTGAAATACGTACGGTTGAAGCCGCCTTTGGGAGGGAGCTTAAAGTAGTAAGGGCTATGCCGAATATACCTGCCGTTGTCGGGGAGGCTATGACTGCCTTATGCCGGAACGGGCAAGTGAGTGAGGAAGAGCTGAAAACCATCTATGATATATTCGGCAGCTTTGGTCTGGTTGAAGTATTAGATGAAGAGCTGCTGGATGTGATCACGGCAGTATCCGCATCTTCTCCCGCATTGGTATACATGTTTATTGAGGCACTGACCGACGGGGCGGTGCTTAAGGGGCTTTCGAGGGACAAGGCTTACAGGATGGTTTCACAGGCCGTACTGGGGGCTGCAAAAATGGTCCTTGTTACAGGAAAGCATCCGGGACAGCTGAAAGATAGCGTCTGCTCAGCGGGAGGAACTGCCATAGAAGCAGTTTACAGCCTGGAGAAGAAAGGCTTCAGGGGGCATGTCATTGAGGCGATACAGCGGTGTACTGAGAAGGCTGAAAAATTAGGCGCCGGAATGAACGGCAGATAGGTATAGGGTATGTCAGCAGGGATATATTTCCTTTAATACAAATTTGTAATATATACAGGATTTTTGCGATATTTGGCGAAATATATGCATTGCTAGAAAATATTGCACATTTTTAGTGCCTCGTAAGGTATATCCCTTCTTGAGCAAGCGAGGCACCGAATCAATGTTGTGATTATTAACACTATGAAAGATAAGAAAGCTGTTGTGTTAATAATCACTAAAAAAGGAGAATTGGGATGTTAAACAGTAAGAGTCGCAAAATAAGTGTCGCCATACTATTCGCAGCTATCCTGGTGCTGTCTGCGGTCGTTATAAGTGCTGCGGATGGAGTAGCTCCAGGCTCCGAACAGGATCCCATTGTTACACAGAGCTATGTAGAGCAGAAATCAGAGCAGATCAAGTACTATATTGACAGCCTGATTGCAAAGGCAAACGAGGACAATGCCGCACTGAATCAGGAGATCGCAAAGCTAAAGACTGAACTGGAGCTGAAGAACCAGGAGATAGCACAGCTGATTGAAGCTGTAAATAATGCTTCGGCAGGTGGATCCGGCAGGTTCGAAGTGGTGGAAATGCAAAAGGACCAGATACTTGTTGCAGGGGAAGGGGCGGAAATAATACCCAGGTCCGGCAAGTTTTCTGCCATATACGGAGCTAACGGGGGACTGTCTGATATTACATCGGCAAAGGATCTGAAAAATGCCGATGCGATAGTGAACAACCACATGCTTATCGCTTCAAGAGGAGACGGCAGAGGGGTTAAAGCCATAGCTGACAAGTCCTTCCTTATAATCAAGGGTACATATACGATAAAATAGGCTTCGGGGTTTCGGAGCCACGAGGGATAGGGGCGATTCATGAATCGCCCGTACAAGGTTACAGGGAACGCATTCCATGCGTTCTGCTTTTGCGGCGGGTTTAATTCCCGCCTGTATGTTTTTGTATGGGTTTATATACTTTACATTTATGTGGCAATAATACTATAATAAGATGAAATTGTATTGCTGATATAATCGCATAGGAAGTGAAATGATGAGAAACAGTCTGATAATAGGAAGTATATTGGTTGTTTATAAAAAGCTGAAGTTCTACTATACAAACAGCGGAACCTTTAAAGTGCTGCAAAGGATGGGGCGAAGCTTCGGAAAGCTTGCGGCAGGCAGCAGTATACTGAATTTTTTTGATAGGGAATGGAACATAGGAAGCGCATGGAAGAAAAGCTTTATATTCAGATTTCTGGTTTTACCTTTGAGGTTGTTCAAGTTTGCTTCAAGCAGGCTTTCGGATGGGACAAACAGTGCTCTGGGGGGAAGCCGGGCACTCAGTGCCATGAAAGGTTTTCTGGAAGGCCTCTATAATATGAGCACAAGGGTCTATGGGCTCCTGTTCCTTACTTTTGCCGTGACTCAGGGATTGTTGAAGCTTGCATTGAATAATGGGGAAATGCTGCTTGATATGAAAGGCATGATCAGATTGGCCTTACTGCTTGCCGGAACCGTGATGATTCTGATAAACAGGCCGGTGAGACGCCTCGTAGAGGGCAGTGTAACCGGCGCCATAGCATATGACTTTTTTAAGGTTAGGGGATTAAAGGATGGAACGGACGATAACGTATAAAAATCTGGAAATAACTGCAGTAATAGCGGGAGTGCTGTTAGGCATACTGGGATATCTTCTTCCGGCAATGACCTTTGTCCTGGCGGTCGGGGCAATTGCCGGGATTGTACTGGTGCTTTGGAAATACGAGATAGGAGTGTTTGCTGCTGTAGGATTCATCCCTCTTGCTCCGACTATGGCGCTGCTGGGCTTGATCCTGCTGACTGCTGTATCCTACGGGGTAAGACTTTTCAGGGATAAGAGCATGAGCTTCAGAATTACGATACTGGACTATTTTGTTGTGCTGTTTGGGATAGTGCTTTTCTACAGCAGTATTACCTCGTATACGCCAAATAACAGTATGCTTGCTCTGTTGGTGCATGCCGCCTACATATTGTTTTATTTTGTGCTGATCAATACCATAAAGACGAGACAGCAGCTTTTTACAGTAGTAGCACTGCTGGTGCTTTCCACCACCCTCACATCGATGTACGGCTTATATCAGCTGAAAACGGTGGGAGCCACCTCTGAAGCCTGGGTAGATACGACACTTTTTGAGGATATAAAGGCCCGTGTGGGTTCTACCTTCGAAAATCCCAATGTACTCGGAGAATACCTGGTGCTCATCATACCTGTCGCCATAGCAATGCTGTGGGGACACAAGAACTGGCTTTCAAGGCTTGTGACCATTGGGCTCGTTGCGGTCATGCTTGTATGCCTTGTTTATACATATTCCAGAGGAGCATATGTCGGGTTGATGCTTGCCTTTGCCTTGTTTGCGGTGCTCAGGGACAGGAGGTTTGTTATTCTCGGGGTAATTGGCCTGCTCATGCTGCCTTTTGTGCTGCCGCCTTCTGTAATAAACAGGTTCACCAGTATAGGGAACCTTTCGGATACGTCTTCTTACTACAGGATTTCCGTATGGCTCGGATCTTTAAAACTGGCCATGGATTATTGGCCCTCCGGTATAGGACTGGGCCTGGAGCCCTTCAAGCTCCTTTATCCCAAATACTCTTTCAATGCTGCATATGCTCACCATTCACACAATATTTATATACAGCTTCTGATTGAGACGGGTATTTCAGGTTTTCTCATGTTCTTTGCCATGATACTGGTTTATTACAAGGCCATGCTTACAAGCTTCTATAAGACTCGTGATGGCTTTATCTCCACTTTCGTGATAGCTGTTGCCTCCGGCATGGCAGGATATCTGGCTCAGGGAATGGTAGAGAATATATGGTACAACAACAGGGTACTCCTGACCTTCTGGGTCATGCTTGCTTTTGGAATGATAGCCAAGGCTCTTATCACAAAGGATAATGAGGTGCTGGATTTATGATAAAGGTCATACATGTGCTGAGTGATGTGAAAATAGGCGGGGCAGGCAGCTGGCTGCTGAATCTGCTAAGGTCGGCAGATAAGGAGAGGTTTGAAATAAAGGTGGTGCTTCCGCAAGGGAGCATGCTTATTGATAAGGTAAGGGATCTGGGGTTTGAAGCAATACCTGTTGACGGTATGAAGGACAAATCCTTTGATCTGGGGGCTGTAAGCATATTGCTCAGTATCATAACGAAGGAAAAGCCCCAGATAGTGCATACTCATGCTTCGCTGTCCGCCAGGCTTGCAGCTAAGCTGGCAGGGGTGAGGATAATAAATACGAAGCACTGTATCGATAGCAGGAAGACCGGTATAAAGAAGCTTGCAGGCGCCTGTCTGAACAATCTGCTGTGTGACAGCATGGTAGCTGTATCTGGTGCTGTAAAACAGAATATGACCGACAATGGAATTCCTCAAAGCAAAATATCAGTGATATATGGTGGGATAAGCCCCGTTAAAGAGCTTGATACTGAGGAAAAGAGACGTATGAGGGACAAATGGGGAATAGCAGCAGAGGATATTGTCGTAGGGATTGTGGCGCGGCTTGCTGAGGTAAAGGGGCACAGGTATTTTATAGAGGCTGCCGGAATTATTTCCCGGGACAATTCTAATGTGAAATTCCTGATAGCGGGCGCCGGCCCAAAGGAACAGGAGCTTAAAGAGCTTGCTGCACGAAGGGGACTTGGCGGACAGGTCATTTTCACAGGCTTTATAGAAGATGTCCATGAGATATTCAATATAATAGATATCAACGTGATTTCTTCCTTATCAGAGGCACTGTGCCTTTCAATCATCGAGGGCATGTGTGTAGGCACACCTTCTGTCGGGACGAACACAGGGGGCATACCTGAAGTTATAAAGGATGGATATAACGGATTCCTTGTAACCGCCGGAGATTCAGCCGGGCTGGCAGCTGCCGTACTCAAGCTGATCCGGGACCCTGAGCTTAGAAAAACCATGGGGGAAAAGGGCAGGCAACTGGTAGGCGATAACTTTACGTCTGATGCAATGGCAAGGGGTATTGAAGAGTTGTATGAAGCGGTCATAAAGAAAAACGGAAGGGAATAGGGTGAAGATTATGGCGTTAACAGATGGAAAGGGCAGATTGTTCGGTAAGCTCAACATAGTGGATTTGCTGATAGTGCTGCTTATCATATCAATTGCAGGAGGAGTATATTTTGCATTCTTCGGCGGAAGCGACAAGCAGGTATTGGAGACAAGCAAGATCATATATGATTTTGAGATAACCAATGTAAATAAGGACTTTGTGGATGCGATAAACCCGGGAGATCCCATAAGGGATAACATAAGGGGAAGTGAACTGGGCACGGTAACAGGCAAGACCTCCAGGAGCGCTACAATGCTGAATGAAGATCTGATAAACGGCAGATATGTTATAGCTGATGTGCCTGATATGTATGATGTGGTAATAACAATCGAGGCCAATGCCAACATTACTCCGGCGAATGTAATAGTGGGCGGCGCCGAGGTCAAGGTAGGCAAGAAATTCTCCATAAAAGGCAAGGGATATGCGAACCAGGGTTTTGTGACAAAATTGACCCTGGTTGGGCAGTAAGGAGGGGTTTGTATGCTGTTGGATGAAAAGGGAAGATTATTCGGAAAGATTAGTATAATTGACATAGGTGTGCTGCTGCTCATTGTCGCACTTCTTGGAGGGGCGTATTACAAATTTTTTATGGTGGATAAAGACAATAATGCTGCCAAATATGATACTTTGGAATACAAAATCCTGGTTGAGGAAGTCAGGCAGCAGTCGGTAGATGCTATAGAGATCGGAACGGACATATACCATGTAAAAACCGACACTCCCATGGGGAAAATAGTGAGCAAGGAGGTGCTGCCGGCAACAGACCAGCTTACCAAGGCCGACGGAACGGTGGTAATAGCGGAAAAGCCCGGAAGGTTCAATGTACTGGTCACTATACAGGTCCCGGGGGTCGAGTCGAAATATGGCTTCAGGGCAAACGGCAGGCTGGACCTTAACAGGGAAGAGCAGCATGTATTGGATACCAGGACGATAATACTGGAGACGAAGATAGTAGACGTGAAGAACCTCAGCAAGGCACAGTAAAAAAGCGTATTTATAGAAAGATGCGACATAACTGAAGTACGTGAAAACACTGGACTGCTATGAAATATTACTCGGCAGCCGGAGCTCCGCAACCAGAACTTCTAAACTCATTCCGGGCAGCATCAAAAACTCGCTCCGCTCAAACACTTGATGCTGCTTTTCCTCCATTTCGTTAAGAAGTTCTAAGGTTTCTACGCAAGGCTACTTCATAATATTTCACAGCAGTCCAAGATCCTGAGATACTATGCAATCCCTTGTAATTTGTCAAACACCGACGTGGGGAAGCTATTTCCGACGAACCTTACAGCGACCTCGGTACGGAAGTGACCCCGGGCAAAATAACCAGACGGGCTCGCAGAGATGGGACCCCCGCCAGTGATTTTGCTGGCTTTGGAAGGTGAGGAGGACATACTTCCCCTACAGTCGGAATATTTTACGAACCCGTTATGCCGCATTCCTCTACTTATTTAACAGCTCAATTGCTATCTCCGCATTTTTGAAGGCCTTCTGCTTCAGCTGTATGTTGCCTTCCTGAAGCTGCTGTGCTATGGCGGCCTTGTTGCTCCATACCTCGTCGATCAGACTTTTGAGGTTCGTAAGCTGCAGGTCGGCTATGTTTCCTGCTGAGGGCTGTTTTACGTATTCCAGGAAGCCCTGAACCTTGGGGTCGTATATCAGGCCTATGCTGGGTATTGAAAGGCTTACTGAATAAATCAGGGCATGAAGTCTCATACCCAATACCAGGTCAAGCTTTTTCATAATTCCAAGGGTCTTGTCTACGGGGTACATATCCTTTACTATAAAGGGACGGTGCTTCATTTTTGATGCAATATCCTCCGCCACCGACAGGTCGGATGGGAAATGCAGCGGTATGAATACTGATCTGGCATTGTACTTTTCCTCCATATAATCAGCTGCCTGGGCGATAACTTGGCTGTAACCGTCATAGCCGGCCCATTTTCTTATGGATAACCCGACTAAAGGCTTATCCGTAGATATTCCTTCTGCGGACAATATTCTCTCTATCTCCCCGGGATCTGCCGGCTCAAGTCCTAAGGCGGGGTCAGCCGTGACGATGATTTCAGGCTTTCTAACGCCCAGTGACTGCAATTCCAGACCTGAGGCTTCCTCCCTGAGAGTTATGATATCCACAAGGTTAATAATTTTTGAAGTAAAATAGCGGTTGGAGCTCCCGCTTATCGGACCTATGCCGTTTGCATACAGCATGACCTTGAGACCTATAAGCTTTGCAAGATAAATGGTGGTCAGATAATACACAAGTGAACGTGTGCTGGTAATGTCCGTAATAAGCGTACCGCCGCCGTTCAGGAAAAGCGTGGTCTTTTTCATCGTATCTATGACTTTGAAAAGGTTAAAGCGGTCAACAGAATCCACCCCATAGTTTTCTGCGGTATCCTTTGGAGTTTTGGAAAGAACTACGATCCGTACATCCTTTTTTATTTTTCTCAGGTTATTTATAATGGCAAGCAATATTGCATCGTCACCGCTGTTATTAAATCCGTAATAACCTGATATCATTACATCATACATAGGTTTGTCCCCTTTAAGCTATTGTTCATGTTTTAAAAGCTGCATGTATACTTCAATGTTATCCTGAACCATTCTTTTTACGGAATAGCTGTTCTCAATCAGGCTGCGGCCAAAGCCGCCCAGTGCTTTTCTTTCCTTATCGCTCATCATCAGAACCTCTATAATATCGCACTTGAAGGTCTCGCTCTCTGCCTTGCTATATCCGCGGCCTGAAAAATTGGACTTGACAGCTGCTTCCAGGCTGCATTCATCCAGTATCCCTATATAGCCCGCATTTCCGGCAAGTACGAGGGGTTTTCCTGAAGAGAGGGCTTCAAGTGAGGAACGGCCAAAGCCTATGAACAGGTCTGCCAGGGCGGTGAATTTGTTTATATCGGTACGGGAGCCAGCGACGATAATTGTGTCATGTCCGGTACTGCGGTTTATTTCCTGGGCTCTTTCCCTAACCTGGTCCAGAATATTTCCGCTTCCTACCATTATGACCTTCAGGTTTGGGATGCTTTCCACAAGCGCAGGGATTATTTCAAGGAGTTTGTTTATAATATAGCTCCTATCACTGTCAAACCTGCTTATATATACGACTTTCCTGTCCGCCGGACTGAGACCCAGCTCGGATATTAAACCGGAGCAATCGACATCAGGTGAAAACTTATCTGTATCTATTCCATTGATTGTGACTTTGATATTCTTATCTTCAATTTTATAGTTGTCCAGAAGATATTTCCGGAGATCCTCGCTTACAGCCACCGTCTTCTGGCCCCAATTGGTTATGTAGCGCAGCCCGTAACCGGTTTTCCAGGTTCCATGGGCAGTGGTCACAAAAGGGAACCCCATTTTCTTATGAAGAAGGCCGCATATAAATCCGGGGATACGGGCATGGGCATGTACCAGGTCTATGGCATTGCTCTTTATTATAGCCTTCAGCTGGTAGTAAGCTTTTACCACATTATGAGGCTTCTTGTTGTCCAGAGGCACGCGATATACCTTGATGCCGCTATTGATAAGCTCTTTTTCATATACGCCTCCGGTAGATGCCACTACTACATTGAAGCCTTCACGGGAAAGCCCCTTGGCAAGCTCTACTATATGGGTTTCTGCGCCTCCGATATCAAGACGCATAGTAGTTATCAGTATATTGTAATTATGCATTTCGTGCCTCCGAATCGATATCTTTTATATATTCTTAGCCGTGAAGCAGCTGTTCTATTCCTCCTCGATACGCCTTATCCTTGCTCCAAGGTTTATAAGCTTTTCCTCAAGCCTTTCATAGCCTCTGTCAATATAGCCTATATTGCTTATGGTGGTCCTGCCCTCTGCGGTCAGGCCTGCAACAACCATTGCAGCTCCGGCCCTGAGATCGGTGGCATAAACAGGGGCTCCTGAAAGCTTGAGCACACCTTCTATTATTGCCACTCTGCCCTCTGTTTTTATTTTTGCACCCATTCTCTTCAACTCATCAAAGTATTTGAACCGGGACTCAAATATGCTCTCGGTCACGATACCGGTGCCTTCAGAAACAGACAGCAATACGCTCATAGGCTGCTGCATGTCTGTCGGGAAGCCCGGGTAAGGCATGGTTTTTATGTTTACAGCCTTTGACCTGGCTGCTGCCTTAACCCTTATGGAATCTTCGTATTCGGTAACCTCCACACCCATTTCCCGTAGCTTTGCAGATACTGCATCGAGATGTGTGGGTATTATGTTTTTAAGCAGCACGTCGCCTCTTGTCGCAGCTGCGGCGATCATGTAGGTCCCTGCCTCCATCTGGTCGGGTATCACGCTGTGCTCGCAGCCCCCAAGGGATTCTACCCCTTTGATTTTAATAACATCGGTACCTGCACCCTTTATACTGGCGCCAAGCGCGTTCAGAAAGCTTGCCGTATCTACTATGTAAGGTTCCTTTGCCGCATTTTCTATAGTGGTAGTACCCTTTGCCAGACAGGCGGCAAGCATTATGTTGATGGTAGCTCCTACGCTGACTACGTCCAGATATATCTTGGCGCCCTTCAGTTCTTCAGCCTTTGCCCTTATAAGACCGTGGGATATTTTTATTTTGGCGCCAAGAGCCTCCAGACCTTTAAGATGAAGGTCAATGGGGCGCACCCCTATTTCGCAGCCTCCGGGAAACGGTACTTCAGCCTTCTTGAACCTGCCGAGGAGAGCTCCCAGAAAATAGTATGAAGCCCTCATCCTTTTCGCCAGCTCCGGATCTATTTTGTGAGTGCTTATGCCGGAGGCGTCTACAGTTATTTTATCCTTATCAAGTATTTGGATCTTTCCTCCCATTTGTATAAGCATGTCTCTCAGATAAGTAACATCCTTGACCATGGGAAGATTCTTTATAGTGCAGGTTGAACCTGCCAGAATCGTTGCAGGCAGTATTGCCACTGCCGCATTTTTGGCTCCGCTGATACTGACCTCGCCTGAAAGCTTCTGTGAGCCTTCTATTAATATTTTTTCCAATACATCCGACCCCTTATCGTATAGATTTATAGCTGTTAATATGTAATTGCAGCGTCCCTCAGATTCCACACATAATGACAAATGTTACATGAATATTACAATTCACATTATACACTATTTTACTGAATTTGTAATTGTCTTTTGCGAAAACATTGGGCCTTATCCCATTTGAGGAGCCTATGTAAAGTTTTCTTATGATATTATCCTTGTTTATATATAATCGTGCTATGTTATAATATTAGGGAACGCATTATATACATTCCGGCATTCCGTTATTATACGGCCGTAATGCATGCAGTGCATATAGGGTTAGGGGATGGTGTTTTATGAGAGAACAGGTTGAGATAGTCGGAATAAAAATTGACAATGTAAATATGGATGAAGCCGCCGGTATTCTGGCAGAATATCTTGATATGGATATTTGCAGTATGGTTTTTACTCCCAACAGCGAAATTTTGCTGGAGGCCGTAAAGGACAGGGAATTTGAAGGTGTGCTTAACAACGGCCAGCTTGTTGTTCCGGATGGCATAGGAGTTATGATCGCTTCCAAATTCTACGGTACCCCCGTAAAGGAAAGGGTTGCGGGTATTGACCTGATGATGCGGCTTATGAAAATAGCGGACTCAAGGGGAAAAAGCGTGTATTTGCTTGGGGGCAAGGAGGGTGTGGCTGAAGAGGCTGCCATAAAGCTGACCGAGAGCTACAGCAGGCTTAGAATAGCGGGCACACGGAACGGCTATTTCGGGGAGGATTCCGAGGAAAAGCTAATAGCCGAGATAAACAGCAGTAATGCGGACATTCTTATAGTAGCCCTGGGTGCACCTAAACAGGAAAAGTTCATATATAAGCACAGGGATAAGCTGAAGGCCAGGATTGCCATGGGAGTAGGAGGCAGTCTGGATATCCTTTCCGGCAGATCCCAAAGAGCCCCTGAGTTTTATCAGAAAGCAGGACTGGAATGGTTTTACAGGCTGATGAAAGAACCGAGGAGGATCGGCAGGATCATGAAGCTTCCGAAGTTCATAGCCCTGGCATTCTATGATGCTAAATCCAAACAGTCATAATCGGAAATGTTTCGCTGAATACTATGGTACTAGAGGATAAAATTTTATATAATGTTATTAATTACATTAAAAGGTTTAACTGAGAGGAGAGTGCTGCATGGGTAAATTTAGGGAATTGGCCCCTGAAGAATTGAGCAACAGAATCGACTATACGGAATTTGAATTTGAGACAACAGCGGATCTGAATCCGCTGGATGGTATAATCGGACAGGGCAGAGCCGCTGCAGCAATGGAGTTTGGGCTTACAATCAAAAGAGCCGGCTATAATATATATGTATCCGGAATAACAGGCACGGGAAGAAGCAGCTATACAAAATCCATAATAAGCAGGATAGCTGCAAATGAAAAGATTCCTGATGATTGGTGCTATGTATATAACTTCAAGAACCCGGATAAACCCATGTGTATAAATCTCCCCGTAGGCATGGGCTACAGGCTTCAGAAGGATATGAAGAGGCTTCTCAAAGACCTTAAGGTGAAGATACCCAAGGCCTTTGAGGGAGAAGAGTATGAAAAGCAGAAGAGCCAGATCGTGCAGGAATATCAGGAAAAGAGCTCTGAGCACATGGAGACATTCAACCTGTTCGCAAAGGATCAGGGCTTTATGATAAAGAAGAGCGAGCAGGGGCTTATGACCATTCCGCTTCACGAAGGAAAGCCGATAGAGGACAAGGACTATATGGAGATGAGCCCTGAGGACAGGAAGAGGATAGAAGATAATTCCTTCATAGTACAGGGAAAGCTTCTGGAGACGATGAAGCGCATAAAGGATATAGAAAAAACCACCAGAGACAAGATAGACCAGTTGGAGACTAAAATTGCGCTTCTGGCAGTGGAACAGCCGATATCGGAGCTTAAAGAAAAATTCGGGCAGTTCAGGAATGTGCTTGAATATCTTCAGGCTGTCCAGAGGGATGTAATACATAATATAGAGGATTTCAGGAATCTGGAGACCAGTCACGCCGACCAGCTGAATCTGGTTGAAAGGATCAGGGAGAAGGACTTTACTGTTAAGTATCAGGTGAACCTGGTGGTGGACAACAGGGAACTGAAGGGCGCCCCCGTTATCCTGGAATCAAACCCCAAGTATTATAACCTTCTTGGTAAAATTGAATATGAAAGCAATATGGGAGTAGTTACAACGGACTTTACCAAAATAAAGGCCGGATCCCTTCATCAGGCCAATGGAGGCTATATAATAATCAACATGTCTGATCTCATCAGGAATCCTGAAAGCTGGGAAGGTATAAAAAGAGCCTTGAAGACCGGAAATATAACCATTGAAAACATATTCTCCATGACAGGTATTGTGTCCGGGGGCATAAAACCCGAACCCATCCCCCTGAATGTAAAGGTCATTCTTATAGGAAGCTCCTATGTTTATCAGACACTTTATACCTATGATGAGGATTTCAGGAAGCTTTTCAAGATCAAGGCAGATTTTGACATAGATATGAGCAGCAGTAAGGAAAACTGCATGAAATATGCCAGGTTCATAAGCTCCCATTGTGAGAATAAAGGGCTCATGCATTTTGACAAGTCGGCAGTGGCAGCTGTAATAGAGCACAGCAGAAGGTTGGCGGAGCATAAGGATAAGCTCTCCACCAGATTTAACGATATCGTTGAGATATTATATGAGGCGGACGCCTGGGCAAGGATGGAAGGGTCGCATGTAGCCTCCGGCAGCCATGTGAAAAAAGCCATCGGACAGAAGGAATACCGTTCAAACCGGATAGAGGAAAAGCTGCAGGAGCTTATTGATACAGGCGTGGTGCTTATTTCCACCGAGGAAGAGGTCATAGGACAGGTCAATGGGCTCTCAGTCATGGATTTTGGCGACTATACCTTTGGAAAACCCAGCAGGATAACTGTTGTGACTTATGCCGGGGAGAAAGGGATAGTCAATATTGAACGGGAAGTTGAAATGAGCGGCAGCATACATGACAAAGGTGTGCTTATACTTACAGGCTACCTTGGCGACAAGTTTGCACAGGATTTTCCTCTTACCATATCGGCAAGCATATGCTTTGAACAGCTTTACGACGGTATTGAAGGCGACAGTGCTTCAAGCACCGAGTTGTATGCATTGCTGTCAAGTCTGGCTGAGCTGCCTTTGAAGCAGTATATTGCGGTAACCGGATCGGTTAATCAGAAAGGTGAGATACAGCCCATCGGTGGAGTGAATGAAAAGATAGAAGGCTTTTTTCAGACCTGCAAGACCAGGGGGCTCAAGGGAAATGAGGGCGTCATGATACCCTGGCAGAATGTTGTCAATCTTATGCTGAAGGATGAGGTCATTGAGGCTGTCAGGGAGGGCAAGTTCCATATATATCCCGTAAAGAGCATAGATGAAGGTATAGAGCTGCTTACCGGTATGGCCGCAGGGATCAGGGCTCAGGATGGCAGCTACCCTGAGGATACCATTTACTACAGGGTGCAGAAAAAGATTGAGAAGTTTGCAAGGATCGCTGAAGAGTTTGATGAGCCGGAACAGGAGCAAAAAGCATAATTGTATCTGGGCTGCAGAAATTAATGTTCAATTGCCCGTTTATGCCCACAGGGGTGCTTTTCATACTGGCACTGTGCTTCTTCCTGCTGGCATTTATATGCATTACCTATGTAAAAAAGGGAGAATATAAACTTGCGGGCGATAGGCAATAGGCAAGGGGCAATGGGTTACCAGGTTACGAGGTTCCGGGGTTTCGAGGGCAGGGGCGATTCATGAATCGCCCGTACAGGCTTCGAAGGCGCAGCATCATACTAGCGACTGGAGACTAGTGACTAGCGACTATTATATATATATGGAGGTTGTATGATGAGAGAGAGTATAATCAGGGATATCAAAAAAGCAGAATCAGGGCATAAGAAAATAGAATGGGTAAAGGGCTATATGCCTGTGCTGTCGGCTATAGAGAAGGAATTCATAAAAGAACAGCCCTTTGCAGGTAAGAAGATAGTCATGTCCATTCATCTTGAGGCAAAAACCGCATACCTTTCCAAGGTGCTAAAGGCAGGCGGGGCAGAAGTATCGGTAACCGGCAGCAACCCCCTGTCCACCCAGGATGATGTTGCAGCAGCGCTGGTGGAGGATGGGCTTAATGTATATGCCTGGTATAATGCAACCACTGAGGAATATACCCAGCATCTTAATGCTGCACTGGATATCGGCCCTAATATAGTCATAGATGACGGAGGCGACCTGGTGCATCTGCTGCACGGGGAAAGACAGGCGCTGCTCCCGGATATAATCGGAGGCAGCGAGGAGACCACTACGGGAGTCCTGAGGCTCAAAGCCAGGGATAGAGAGGGACTTTTGAAGTTTCCGATGATCTCTGTGAATGATGCCGACTGCAAGCATCTTTTTGATAACAGGTACGGTACGGGACAGTCGGTATGGGATGGTATAATGAGAACCACCAACCTTATTGTTTCCGGTAAGAACGTAGTGGTAATAGGCTACGGCTGGTGCGGCAAGGGTGTTGCCATGAAGGCAAAGGGCCTTGGGGCCAATGTGATAGTGTGTGAAATAGACCCTATAAAGGCTATTGAGGCATATATGGATGGGTTCAGGGTCATGTCCATGGATGAAGCGGCTGCTGTGGGAGATTTCTTCGTAACTGTTACCGGCTGTGAAAAGGTTATCACCGGAAGACATTATAAGGCTATGAAGAACGGAGTGGTGCTGGCCAATGCCGGACATTTTGACGTGGAGGTCTGGAAGCCCGACCTTGAGTCAATGAGCAAAGAGAAGAAGGTAATGAGAAATAACATAATGGGATATGTCATGGAGGACGGCAGGATAATAAACCTCCTGGCGGAAGGCAGACTTGTGAACCTTGCCGCAGGGGACGGACACCCTGCCGAGATAATGGATATGAGCTTTGCACTCCAGGCCCTTTCTGCAAAGTATGTGGGTGAAAGCCGCGGAAAGCTTCAGAACAGGGTATATGAGGTACCGGAGGAAGTGGACAAAAAGGTTGCCCATATGAAGCTTGCAGCTCTAGGTATAAGGATAGACAAGCTTACGGAAGAGCAGCAGGAATATCTTAGAGGCTGGGGAGAATAATTGATGGATATACTTTTGAAAAATGCACAGATCATAACCCTTAACGGGAATGATGACGTAATAAGGGAAGGCAATATAGGAATAAGAGACAATATAATTGACTACATAGGCAGCGGTGAAGACATACCCGGGCCAGGATATTCAAAGGTTATTGACTGCAAAGGCAGGACTGTGATGCCCGGCTTTGTGAATGCCCATAATCACCTTGCCATGACACTGTTCAGAAACTATGCAGACGATATGAAGCTTATGGATTGGCTGTTCAAAAAGATATTTCCCCTGGAAGACAGGCTGACGGACGAAGCGGTGTATTGGGGAAGTCTTCTTGCCATGGTTGAGATGATCAAAGGCGGAACAACAACCTTTACAGATATGTATTTCTTTATGGAAAATAGTGCCCGCGCTGCTTCTGAATCAGGGATGAGGGCAGTACTTTCCAGGGGTCTTCAGGGGGAGTCGGGGGAAGAAGAGCTTGACTACAGGCTCCGTGAGAACCTGGAGCTGTATGACCGCTACCACAACGGCTGTAATGGACGCCTGAAGGTGATGCTGGGACCCCACTCGATATATACCTGCTCGGAGGCATACCTGAAGAAAATTACGGCCATATCCAGGGATAAAGGAATATCCGTTCAGCTGCACCTTTCCGAGACAAAGGAAGAGGTAAGGAGCTGCATTGAAAAACATGGCTGTACACCGGTCAGGTACCTTGAGAATATAGGACTTCTGGATGGGAGGACGTTAGCAGCCCACTGTGTTGTTGTGGATGAAGACGATATTGATATCCTGGCATCCGGTCGGGTAAATGTGGTTCATAGTCCGGGAAGCAATATGAAGCTGGCAAGCGGTACCGCACCTGTGGTCAGAATGCTGGATAGGGGCATAAACGTATGTCTGGGCACCGACGGAGCTTCCAGCAACAATAATCTTGACATGCTGGAAGAGATGAGGATGGCAACCTATCTGCAGAAGCTACATACTGATGATCCTACGGCACTGCCGGTGGATAAGGTGATGAAAATGGCTTCGGTAAGCGGTGCCAAAGCCCTGGGGTTTGAAAATGTGGGAACACTTTCTGTGGGAAGTGCTGCGGATATTATAGTAATGAACACTGAGAAGGCCCATTATTACCCGAAGTACAATATAAAATCGGCCATTGTCTATTCAGGAAGCTCTGCAGACGTGGAGACGGTCATAATTGACGGCAGTCTGGTAATGGAGGGTGGACATCTGATCACACTTGATGAGGAAAGAATACTTTATAAAGCCCAGAAGTGGGCTTCAAAACTGACAGAACAATAGATTTATAAACTAGTGCCTCGTAACGTATATCACTTCTTGAGCGTGCGAGGCACCAAATCAAGGTTGTGATTATTAACACTATGAAAGACAAGAAAGTTGTTGTGTTAATAATCACTAGAAAGGCGGTTTGTTATAATGCATAACTTGACAGATAATAAAGAATTGGCAGATTTGCTGTTCCCGGATACGGAAAGGGCCCCGGAATATTATGAGCTGCTATATCCCAAAAGAACGCTTCCCGAGGGAGCAAAGGTAACCAGGTTCGCCCCCAGCCCGACAGGCTATGTACATATGGGGAGCTTGTATGCGGCCCTTGTATCGGAGAGGCTGGGACACCAGAGCAACGGTGTGTTCTTCCTGAGGGTGGAGGATACGGATAAGAAGCGTGAGGTAGGAGGCGGCGTCGGCAATATAGTGAGGTCCCTGTCCAGATTTGGCATCAACTTTGATGAGGGTGTTACGGATGTTGATGATGAGAAGGGAAGCTACGGGCCATACAAGCAGAGTGAAAGAATGGGGATATACAAGGTGTTTGCCAAGAGAATGGTAGAAAAGGGCCTTGCATACCCATGCTTCTGTTCGGAGGAAGCTCTGAATGAGATAAGGGCCCGGCAGGAAGAACAAAAGTTGACCCCGGGCTATTACGGAGAGTATGCCGTACACAGGAATTTTACCCTGGAGCAGGTGAAAGAAGAGCTTTCCCAGGGCAAACCCTTTGTGCTGCGTGTAAAAGCTCCCAACAATCCCGATAATAGATTCATATTCAAGGATCTTATAAAAGGCGATGTGGAGATGCCGGAAAACTTCCAGGATATCGTACTGCTCAAGTCTGACGGCCTGCCCACCTATCATTTTGCGCATGTGGTGGACGATCACCTGATGAGGACCACCCATGTAGTAAGAGGGGATGAATGGCTGTCCTCGGCTCCGCTGCATGTACAGCTCTTTGAAATGCTTGAGTGGGAGAAGCCCTATTTTGCACATATAGCTCCCGTAATGAAGCTGGAGGGCAGCTCCAAGAGGAAGCTCAGCAAAAGGAAGGATCCTGAGGCGGATGTGAGCTACTATCATGAGCAGGGTTTCCCAAGTATTTCCGTAATAGAGTATCTTGTGAATCTTATAAATTCCGGCTTTGAAGAATGGAGGAGGGATAATCCCACAGAGCCCAATACCAATTTCAAAATCGAACTGGAAAGAATGAGTGTAAGCGGCGCGATGTTCGACATAGTAAAGCTTACGGATATGAGCAAGGATATCATTGCAGGCATGACCGGAGAAGAGATCTACGATGCAGCTCTTGAATGGGCAAAAGAGTATGATACTGAGCTTGCAGCACTCCTCAGCAGGGATGAACAGTATGGGAAGAGGATATTGAATGTTGACAGAGGCGGTGAAAAGCCCAGGAAGGATTTTGCAAAATGGCTGGATATAAAACCGTTTATTTTCTATTATTTCGACGAACTGTTTGAAAAAGATACCGAGGACGGCTACAATTTCCCTGAAACGATGCAACCGGATGAAGTCAAAAGGATAGTAAATGAGTATGCGAAGGTGTATACACATACAGATAACAAGGATATGTGGTTTGACAGGGTAAAGGAATTCTGTGAGGCTATGGGCTATTCCAAAGATGTCAAGACCTTCAAGAAGAACCCGGGAGTCTACAAAGGTCACGTGGGAGATGTCACCGGGGTTATCAGGATAGCTGTGTCAAATAGAAAAAATACTCCGGATCTTTATGAGGTAATGCAGGTAATGGGAGAAAAGAAGGTTATGGAGAGATTTGAAAAGGTTGTGAGCGGATAAGGAGCAGTTTGCAATTATAGGAGGGGGTAATTTTGAAAATACCTGTTTATCAGGTTGATGCCTTTACCAGTAAAGCGTATAAAGGCAATCCGGCTGCAGTATGTCTTGTGGACGGAAAGCTTGAGAATGCGGTTATGCAGGATATAGCTGAAGAAATGAACCTTTCTGAAACGACGTTTGTGCAGCAGCTGGAGGAAAATGATACTGCAGGGACTGCACAGTATTATATAAGATGGTTTACACCGAAAACTGAAGTTCCCTTATGCGGGCATGCGACTCTTGCTGCCGCCAAGATCATATTTGACTGCCTGGATTTCCAGGGTGAAAGGGTAGTGTTCAGATATATAGGCGGACAGCTTGAAAGCCGCAGGCATGCCAAAGGCTTTACCATGGATTTTCCCGAGGATGAGCCTCTTGAGCCGGGTCCCTCCTCGGATCTTCTGGAAGCCATGGGCATCCGGAAGTACAAGGAGCTTGTCTACGGCAGGAATACCGGAAAGCTTGTAGTGCGTCTCAACAGTGAAGCGGAAGTCAGAGGGCTCAGACCGGATTTTGAGAGGATGAAATCCGTAAAGGTCTGTTTCCCTGTAAAGGGAGTCGGGGTTACTGCGGAAGGACAAGCCGGCTATGATATTGTATCGAGATATTTCAATCCCTGGGCAGGTGTGAATGAAGATCCGGTTACCGGTTCTGTCCATACGGTGCTTGCTCCCTACTGGTCGGCAATATTGAAAAAAAGGGAGCTTAAGGCCCTGCAGGCATCCCAGAGGAGCGGAGAGCTGCTTATAAGGGTAGCCGGCGGCGGGAGGCTGGAATTTATCGGTGATGCTGTTGTGGTGATGAAGGGAGAAATATATCTGTAGAAAGTGGTGATAGGCTGTGAAAAACGTTCTGATGGAAATGGACGGACTGTTATTTTGTTTCACCAGACCGGAGTATCTGGACCTTATTGGCAGTATAGAGAAGGACAACAGCGATTTTGTATTCGTATGGACGAAAGAAAGGCATATAGAAGCCATAAACCGTGTGGATGAAATGCATATATCGGTAATAGATGCGTCTGCCAATGAACTCATAGGCTATATAATACTTGCCGGGATCGGCGGAGAAGATCGCGTGCTGGAATTCAGACGCATGGCCGTAGCTGTCAAAGGAAAGGGCTGCGGGCGTATAAGCGTCAGATTCATAAAGAAATACTGCTTCGAGGTGCTTAAGTATCACAGATTATGGTTGGATGTATATACCGACAATGAAAGGGCGATAGGCCTTTACCGCAGTGAGGGCTTCGTGCAGGAAGGCCTGCTGCGGGATTGCAAGAAGCAGGGGGACGGGTACCGCTCAATGGTGATAATGTCGATGCTGGAGAATGAATATAAGGGCTAAAAGCCCTTTATTTTTTTACCAAAAGCTGCTATAATAAAATCGAACATATGTTCGTATAATTTTAATATAAGTCAGTAATTTCTAGTATGGCGGAGGGGATGTATCATGAGTGGCAGCGACTGCAGAAGAACTATAATGCATATTGATGTGAACTCGGCTTTTTTATCCTGGCAGGCGGTTTATAACCTGCAAAAGGGGGAGGCTCTTGACCTGAGGGAAATACCTTCGGTGGTGGGAGGCTCCCAGGCTGACAGGAGAGGTATAGTTCTGGCGAAAAGCATACCGGCCAAGAAGTTTGGAATAGTAACGGGAGAAGTGCTCTGGCAGGCGAGGCAGAAGTGTCCCGGGCTTGTAGTGGTTCCTCCCAATTATGACCTTTACATGAAATGCAGCAATATGCTGTATGAAACCATGAAGGAGTATTCCCCAAAATTGCAGAGGTTTTCCATAGATGAGATGTTTTTGGATTATACGGGTATGGAACCTCATTTTGGCGATGTGCTTGCTGCCGCACATATGATAAAGGATAGGATCAAAAAGGAATTGGGTTTTACCGTTAATATAGGGATAGGTGCAAACAAACTTACCGCAAAGGTTGCAGGGGACCTTAAAAAGCCTGATATGGTCCATACCTTGTTTCCTCATGAGATAGAGGGCAAAATGTGGCCGCTGCCTGTAGGGGACCTGTTTATGGTGGGCAGGCAGACTAAAAAGAAGCTTCTGGAAATGAATATAACCACAATAGGGGATCTGGCGAAGGCGGACAGAAAGTTCCTGTGCGGAAGGCTCAAATCCTTCGGAAATGTGATATGGTGTTATGCAAACGGTATTGACGAATCTCCGGTGTACTCGGGTTATTACCTGCAAATGAAGGGTATAGGCAATAGCACCACCATAAAGTTCGACGTGACGGAGAACCGGATAGCACACAAGGTGCTATTGTCCCTTACGGAGTCTGTTTCATTGAGGCTCAGGGCCGCCAGGGCCTGCTGCAGGGTAGTGTCGGTGGAGATAAGGACGGCTGAGCTTAGCTTCTATTCCCACCAGAGGAAGCTTATGAACCATACCAATATAACCATGGAGATATTTGAGACTGTGAGAGAGCTGTTTGATGAGTGCTGGAAAAATGAAAGGATAAGGCACCTGGGGGTAAGGGTCACGGATCTTTGCAGCGATGAGTTCATGCAGGCCTCGATATTTGACGGGCAGTGCAAAAGCAAGAAGCAAGCGCTGGACAGTGCCATAGATGTGATAAGGTGCAGGTACGGAAATGATTCCGTCATGAGGGCGGTATTTGCGGACGGGGAGTTTGCGCCCATGTCCGGAGGGTCAGGAGGAGAGGACTACCCGGTAATGAGCAGTATATTGTAATAGATGCGAGATACGAGATACGAGACTCGAGGAAAGCTTGGGTATTTTTATGGGGTATGGTTGCGCGAGGTGTAGGGGCGACCAGTGGTCGTCCGCAAAGCCTTCGAAGCCCTGCTTAGGCCCCTCGTATCCCGTATCTCGCATCTCGTATCTAAAGTTTGTATATAAACCACTTTGAGGTGTCTATTTCAAATCTTAGTTCGAAGGGTCTGACCTGGTTGCCGATGCATGTCTGACAGGTGAATTTCATCATCCTGTTGCCGGCGAATTTGTCAAGATCCCTTTTTATTACCCTGTCCACCTTTATTGTTACCAGTTCCGACCCATCATCAAGATACCTGAACTTTATAGGGACCGGATTTCCTTCCAGATCAAAAAGTACTATTGCTTCAATAGGCTTCCTAATAGTCTTCATGTATTACACCCCGCATAATAGATTGTATTTCTAATATTAGCATGTTTTTACAGACACCGAAACTCCGCTGTGGCACGGTATAAGTAAATTCAGATGAATTAACTGGCTGATTCATGGAAATAAAAGATATTCCTTAGAATATTATACGAACACATGTTCGATTTAATGTGTGTCAATTTAATTTTTTATATAAGCTTCTTCCGTTTTACTGTAACCAAACTGTCATGTGTACATAGTATATAAGTGGAAAGGTGAACAACCTTTTGAAAGGGGGTTTGAACTGTGGCAGGTGGATTTGGAACGGTCAGTCCAGTAGCAGCCGCAGGATGTGGTGCACCGCCGGCACCTGTCGGAGGTTTTTTCGGATTTAAAAGCTCATGGATCTGGATAATTGTAATTCTGATTTTTGTACTCCCACGCCTGGGCCTCGGAGGATGCGGCGGCTTAGGAGGCTTGTTCGGAGGGCTGAGCTGGATTTGGATTCTGATATTGATAGTCTTCTTGGTCCCTGGTATCTTGCCAGGCTTTCGTCCTGGCGGGTTTGCCATATAAATCGTCTACATTATAATGAGGGGAGGTGAGAATATGGCAAACGGATTAGCAGCAGCCGGATGTGGAGTTCCTACAGCAGTAAGCCCCATCATGGATATGTGCAAAGGTAATGGGTTCCTGATATTGCTCCTGTTGTTTGTGCTTCTGGCATCATGCACAACCTTGGGAAGGGAGAAAAACTTCTTCTTCATCATAATACTCGCTATAATCGCTTTTGGCGGATTTGGAAGAACCTTTGGTTTCGGCGCAGCGGATGTGTAATGGAAATATAAATTGAAAATTCAGCCTGACCTATAAAATATTAGGTCAGGCTGAATTTTTTGTCACCATTTAAAAGCATGTACATAGTATGGAAGTGGGAAGGGGTGTCAACCACACAATCCTAACCCAGATGCCATAACTCACCTCGAGCATGGAAGTGAGCTCTCTTGCTCACTTTTATGCTTTACATAGGAAACTTGTCACCAAATCGAAGCATGTACATAGTATGTAATAGAGAAAGGAGGTGACATCATGGCAAACTCATATGGGGTAAATCCTGCCGTAGCGGCAGCGGGGTGCGGTGTTCCTACAGCAGTAAGCCCGATCATGGATATGTGCAAAGGCAATGGATTCCTCCTGCTGCTTTTGTTGTTTGTGCTTCTGGCATCATGCACAACCCTGGGCAGGGAGAAAAACTTCTTCTTCATCATAATACTCGCTATAATCGCTTTTGGCGGTTTTGGAAGAACCTTTGGTTTTGGCGGAGGAGCAGCATATTAAGCTGACAAGGTCGCTATTTGTTGGGAAAGTCTAATTTATAGTAACCAAATACATGCCTGTACATATCATGGTATTGAAAAAGAGTACAGGATGTATTTTGGAAAGGAGGTGTCAATATGGTAGATGGAGTAGCAGCAGGCAATGCTTATGGCGGAAACATCTTTGATCTTCTTCAGGACAGCATAGGAGAGACTGTGACGATATACACTACAAGCGGAGGAGATTCAGGCTCCGGATTTACAGGAGTAGTACTCGCTGTAAACCCATGCTTTGTAAGGCTTATTACCCACATAGGACCGGCTCCGGGCTGTGCATTAGGAAGCTGCTGTGGAGTACCCGGATACGGCGGCGGATACGGTGGCTATGGCATGGGCGGCTATGGAGGCGGTTACGGCAATGTACGTACAGTAGGCTCGGTAACAGATATTCCCCTTGACAGGATTGCTGCAGTTGTACGTAACGCTGTGTAAAAAACAGAATGGAAGAATAATTAACAACAATTCAGAAGGGAATACCGGATGCTTGTATCCATGTATTCCCTTAAGTTTTTTTTATACAGCCTGTCACCAAATCAGTGCATGTACATAATATGGAAGTGGGAAGCGACACGTTCAACCGAGGGAAAGGGGGTGAAACAATGGCAAACGGATTTGGTTACGGTGGAGGAAGCAGCTATGGTAATATTTATGACCTGCTTTCAAACTATATAGGAGAGACTGTAACGATATACACTACAAGCGGAGGAGATTCAGGCTCCGGCTTTACAGGTGTGATACTCTCTGTAAACCCATGCTTCGTAAGACTTGTAACGCATATAGGACCGGCTCCCGGCTGTGCACTAGGAAGCTGCTGTGGAGTACCCGGCTACGGCGGTGGCTATGGCGGAGGTTACGGCGGCGGATATGGCGGCGGATATGGCGGCGGATATGGCGGCGGTTACGGAAATGTACGTACAGTAGGTTCAGTAACAGATATACCTCTGGATAGGATTGTTGCAGTTGTGAGCAACGCTGTGTAACTATTTATACAAATAATAAACCCAAGCCAAATCATGGCTTGGGTTTATGCTTGTTACAGCTTTATGTATTCTCAGTTATTATCTTACAATTGCCTATAAATATTGCACCTTCATCAATGATCACATTTTTCACCGTTATATCGCCTATAAGCTTTGCAGTATGTGTAATATGCAGCTGGGAGGTTGCGATGACATTACCCTCTACGACTCCGGCAATAAATGCATTCTCTGCTTTTATATTGCCTTTAATGGCTCCTTCTTCTCCAACAATCAGATTGCCTGCGATATTAAGCCCTCCGTGCACCTTGCCGTCCAGTCTTACGGTACCCTCGGCATTGATGGTGCCCTCAACGCTCGTGCCTTTACCTATAAGTGTATCTGTTTTTTCGCCGTTTATTGATTTCCTGCCTGAGCCAAACATTCCTACGACCTCCCCATTTATATAAATTGCAATTACACTATTTCAGCATTAGAATAGATTAATTGAAGTATTTTGCTGGATTAACATTTTTTCCATTCAGCTTTACTTCGTAGTGCAGGTGAGTTCCGGTGCTTCTGCCTGTATTTCCTACCTTTGTTATAGCTTGTCCCTTCTTGACTTTATCTCCCTGCTTAACAAGCAGCTTTGAATTATGGGCATATAAAGTGGTGATGCCGTAGCCGTGTGATATTATCACCATTCTTCCGTAGCCTGCATTCCAGCCGGAGAATATTACTATACCGTCACCGGTTGCCACTGCAGTCTGTCCATAAGAGGCTGCAAAGTCAATTCCCTTATGGAATTCGCTGCCCCTGCTGGTAAAAGGGTTTTTCCTGTAGCCAAAACCGGCGGTTATAGCGGCAGTAACGGGCATAATGGAGGGCTTGGCCATCAAATATGCAAGTTGATCTTTTATTGGACCCAAAGAATCACTGATTGCCTGCTTTTGAGCTGCAATTTTATCAGACAGAGATGCGAAATCAGATTCAATATTCTCCAGCTTAGCCGACATATCGAGGACTGACTCTCTTTTCAGCAAGCTTATGGGAGTACTTTCCTCCGGAGCAGCAAGCTTGATTTCAACGCTCTCATTGGCAGATGCGGGGTTAATCCCTACCGCTTTCTTAACTTCTTCCAGCATCAGCGAGTTCTCTTGCAATTGTTTTTGTACTTCTTCAGAATTCTTCTGCAGCTTCTCAATTTCAACCTTCTGAGAACTGTTGATAGCTGTAAGCTTCCCGATTTCTTCCCTGCTGATTTCATGCTGGAGCCTGAGCTCGGATAAAGCATAAAAACTCGTCCCGGATGCCAAAACAAGCAGGACTATAGATAGGGTAACAAATTTGGGAAACCATAGCGGCAGCCTGAAAGATTTAACAGTGGACTGACCTTCGGGAATGAACATGAAAGTAGCATAGTTTATTTTCTTTTTCACCATTGCTTTTTTCAAATGAATCATCCTTTATATATTGATAATGCTTAAAAATCTACAGATATAAAGATTTCAAACTCAGTTCCATGACTTAAAGGTTTGAAATCTGCAAAGGAGTCAAAATATATCCTATAAAGGATTTTTTATGAGAGAACTCATAAAAGGGAGACTTATTACCATTTTAGACTAAGTTTGCCATAATGTATAGTCCCAAAATTATCGGATATTTATGATATGTTAATGTGAAACAAACTCCAAAGGTGCTGATATTAAGGATTAAGCAGTATCGAATAAAAAGCAAAAATTTAGCGGAAAATATATTTATATATTTATATATATAAAAGCAGAAAATTTTAATTGCTTTGAAAAGAAATTTATATGGAGGTATTGATATGAAGAAGGTAGGCATAGAGAGAACCCTGAGCAATGTGAAAAACTACCTGGAGAGCAGGGATTGCACAGTTGAGGTACTGGACAGCAACAACAAAGAATCCCGGAGAGCTTTGAACAGATTTGATGCTATTGTTGTCACAGGTGCAGATTCCAACTTCATGGGAATGGAGGATATAATGACCAGCACGGCGGTAATAAATGCAAACGGCAAAACTGAAGATGAAATATACAATGAGGTATTAAGGACTTCGGATTTGAAAAAAAGATAAAAGCTTACGGGACATGACAAATTAAGGTGGAAATATGTCCCTACTCGTTATAGAATGTAAATATGCACCAATGAATTTCACACCGGATATATAGTAAAATGTGCCCTGCAGCAGTATTGCCTGTAGCTGCAGGGCACGATATCAATGGCGCAAGTATTCATTTTGCATAACTTTTCTATGCTTTCATATTTTCTGATGGGGGTACAAGAGGATGATATATGTAGGAACATCGGGATACAGCTATAAGGATTGGGTCGGGCCGTTTTATCCTGCTGATGCCAAAGCAGGGGACATGCTGGGTATTTATTCGGACGCTTTTAATTTTACAGAGATCAACTCTACCTATTATAAGATACCCAATGCCTTTATGTTCTATAATATGCAGAAGAAGACCGGAGATGACTTTGTTTTCACCGTTAAGCTGCATCAGTCCATGACACATGGAAGAGATGCAGGAGATAAGGATTATGAGGATTTCCAGAGCGCAGCGGATGTGCTGAGGCAGGTCCGGAAGCTTGGCTGCCTGGTAGCTCAGTTTCCATATTCCTTTTACTACAACAGGGAGAATATGGAGTATATACAGGGGCTTAAAGAAAGGTTCGCTGATTTTGACATGGTGGTGGAATTCAGAAACAATAGGTGGGTTAATGATGAAACCATGGAATTCCTAAAGACAAACGGACTGGGTTATGTCTGTGTGGATGAGCCGGCCGTGGCAGGGCTTCCGGACCGCAGGGCAATAGGTACCTCAAGGGTGTCTTATGTCAGGTTCCATGGCAGGAATGATGAAAAATGGTGGAGCCATAAGGAAGCATATGAGAGATATGATTATTTATATAAGGAAAGCGAGCTTACGCAGTGGAAGGATAAACTGCTGGAGCTTGAGAGACAGTCTGAAAACTGTTTCGTAAGCTTCAACAACCATTTCAGGGCTCAGGCCGTAATAAACGGCATCATGCTTAAAAAAATGCTGGGAATGTGACGGATATATAAAAAAGAAAAGGCTATGGCAAGTAATGAGCATAGGGAGGCTAACATGAGGACATTTATCGGAGCGGATTTTAACAGGGATATAAAGGACAATATTGCAGGGATACAGCATATTGTACGGGAAAACTCAGAAAGAGGAAGATTCAAATATGTAGGGAACTTTCATCTGACACTTAAATTTCTCGGTGAAATCCAGCAGGAAAAAACTGCGGACATAGGAAAGTCGCTTAAAGCTATCGCCTCTAAGCACCATAAAATCCATCTCAATATTGACAAAATCGGGTACTTTGACGGTAAAGAAAGCATTCATGCCCTGTGGCTGGGCTTTTCAGGCGAATTGGATAAATTGAAAGCATTATATTCCGACGTTGAGGAAGAAATGCACAAATTGGGCATAAAGAAAGAGATCAAGGCTTATACGCCACATATAACAATAGCTCAGGATCTGCTGCTCAGGATACCCTTTGAAAAGCTGAAGGAAAAGGTGGATTTCAAAAGCTTCAGGACCATCGAAGTCAAGGAAATTTCCCTGATAAAAAGTGAGGAGGTTCAGGGGAAAAGGATATACACCCCAATTTCGGCCTTTGGGCTAAAATAGATACGGGATGCGAGATACGAGATACGGGGATCCAGGCAAGGTTTCGAAGGCTTTTCCATAAAATGCTCGAGTCTCGAATCTCGAATCTCGTATCTAAATAAATATTCGGATGTGATTTTTTGATTAGTAGGGATGATTTTCTTCCCATATCCAGGGAAGATATGCAGAAAAGAGGAATAGAGCAGTTTGATTTCATATATATAAGCGGAGACGCTTATGTAGACCATCCAAGCTTTGGTCATGCCATAATAACAAGACTTCTGGAGAGCAGAGGCTACAGGGTCGGTATAATTCCGCAGCCTGATTGGAAAAGTGCAGACGCTTTCAAGGTCCTGGGTAAGCCAAGGCTTGCATTTCTGGTGTCTTCGGGCAATATAGATTCAATGGTCAATCACTATACTGCAAGTAAAAAGTCCAGGAGGGAGGACCTCTATTCTCCGGGAGGCGCAAGGGGAAAGAGGCCTGACAGGGCAGTTACGGTATACTGCAACAGGCTCAGGGAGGCCTATAAGGATGTTCCGATAATAATAGGAGGAATTGAAGCCAGCCTCCGGAGGTTTGCCCATTATGACTTCTGGGACAATCAGGTCAGAAGATCAATACTCTTTGACAGCAGGGCAGACCTTCTGATATACGGAATGGGAGAAAAGCCTGTAATACAAGTGGCTGAAGCTCTTGACTCAGGTATGGGAATAAAATATATAACCTATATAAACGGTACCGCTTACATAACCTCAGAGCTTGACAACGTGCAGGATTCATTAGTCATACCGGGCTATGAGGAGGTTAAAGACAGTACGCGGAAATATGCCCAGGCATTTATGTTCCAGTACAGGGAGCAGGACCATCATACAGGTAGTATATTGATACAGCCCCATGGAGAAAGGTTTCTGGTGCAGAACCCCCCTCCTGCCACTCTGACACAAATGGAGCTGGATGATGTTTACAGCCTGCCCTTTACCAGAGAGTATCATCCGGTATATGAGAAGCAGGGAGGGATACCTGCCCTTAGTGAAGTAAAATTCAGCCTGATTTCCCAGAGGGGATGCTTTGGGGGCTGTTCCTTCTGTGCTTTGAATTTCCATCAGGGCAGGGTTGTTCAGAGCAGGAGCCATGAATCGATATTGGAAGAGGCTGAACGGCTTTTGAAGGACCCGGAATTTAAGGGATACATACATGATGTGGGGGGGCCGACAGCCAATTTCCGGGCTGCCGCCTGTGACAAACAGCTCAGAGAAGGGGTATGCAAGAACAGGCAGTGCCTTCATCCATCACCCTGTAAGAATCTTAAGGTGGATCACAAGGATTACATAGGGCTGCTGAGAAAGCTCAGGTCTCTTCCCGGAGTGAAAAAGGTATTTGTCCGCTCAGGACTCAGATATGACTATATGCTGGCTGACAAGGATGATGAATTCCTGAGGGAGCTCTGCGAAAACCACATAAGCGGGCAGCTCAAGGTAGCGCCGGAGCATGTGTCCGACAAGGTGCTGCGGTACATGGGCAAGCCCGGTAAAGACACATATAATAAATTTGTAAAAAAATATTTTGATATGAACAGACGGCTTCATAAGGAGCAGTATCTTGTACCCTATCTTATGTCCGGGCATCCCGGCTCGGATATTGATGCAGCAATTGAGCTTGCCGAGTATGTAAGGGACATGGGTTACAATCCGGAACAGATACAGGAGTTCTATCCGACTCCGGGCACGCTGTCCACCTGCATGTACTATACAGAGCTTGACCCGAGGACAATGAAGCATGTATATGTCCCAAAGGAGCCTGAGGAGAAAGCAATGCAGAGGGCATTGATACAGTACAGGAATCCAAAGAATTATGAACTTGTACATAAGGCTTTGAAATCGGCAGGGAGAGAAGATCTGATAGGCTTTGACGAGAAATGCCTGATAAAGCCTCCAAGAGGCACTGCAGCAAGAACGGGCAGCACTGCAAAAAATAGTCGCGGGACAGTAAAGGCCGGCTCTAAAAAACCACGGGCCGCGAGCCACGTGCCACGAGCCAAAAAATATAGATAGGAGAGTGATGATATGAAAGCAATATTGGAAAGAAGAAGCATAAGAAAATACACCGATGAGCCTGTGCAGGACAGTGACGTTAAGGATCTGCTCAAGGCTGCCATGGCGGCACCCTCTGCGGGGAATGAACAGCCATGGGAATTCATAGTAGTCAAGGACAGACAGCTGCTTATTGAGATAACAAAGGTGCACCCGTATTCAGCAATGCTTCATGAAGCACCCCTGGCAATTGTTGTATGTGGAAATCTGCAGCAGGAAAAGTATAAGGACTATTGGGTGCAGGACTGCTCGGCAGCCACCGAGAATATTCTTGTAGCAGCGCAGGAGAAGGGACTCGGCACTGTCTGGCTGGGAGTCTATCCCAGAGAGGACAGGGTGCAGAGCATAAGAAAAATTTTCGGAATCCCGGAGCATGTAATACCAATGAATGTAATTGCAGTGGGTCATCCCGGCGAGAAAAAAGGCCCGGCAGACAGATATGACGACAACAGGGTTCATCTGGACAAGTGGTAATTATACGCTGCGGATATCTTCTCCAACGACTGGCTAAAATACTCCAAAACCCCGCGGCCTCGAAACCTCGTAACCCCGTAAGCATATTAGCTCATTGCTCTTATTCCGTTCATATAATTCTCCACCCAATGATTCCTTGCTATACTGCCGGTTTGCACTGTGATTTTGATCGAATCCTTTACATGCCTGTAGTACAGCAGCTGGTTCGACAGGGGAGGCTGTACCGCAGCCGGGGGCAGCAGAGGCACTATGTCGTTTGTGTTGACGATTCTTGCACTGTTATTGACGACCTCGTTATAGGTCTGGACAAATTGGGGACTACCTACCCTGGGGCTTCCGAAGTTGTACATGACAGGATTGCTGTAAGCAGTATTGGCGGCTGTATCCAGGGCGCAGAGCACTGCGAGAGCGCCCCCAAGGCTGTGGCCTGTGATATAAAGCTGTTTTGAAGAACTCAGAGTGTTTAGTATATCCATTATCTGCTTTCTGCAGGCATTGTATATAGCGGCAAACCCGGAATGGATATTAAGCTTTATGCGGGTATAGGGAAAATAAGTCTGCAATATTGCTGCATCTGCGATCCAATCGGGATTGGACCTGCTGCCCCTGAAGGAGATCACTATGCTTTCCGGGGATTCAATGATAAAGCCATATGCGTCAATGGCCCCGGCTGGAGCGGCCATTATTGAAGCAACAAGAGAGTAACCGGGGGGTGCACTGAAAGCCCCTTTGAAGCTAAATAGGTTATAAGCCTGGAGACAGCAATCCGCAAGAAACAATGCCAAGCCTTTGCTAAAGCCTGTGGAAATTGTCATTTCAACGGTTCCTTTCCTCAGAAAAATCGAGTAATACATATTATTCAACTTTTGTTTACTTTGACAATACAATTCTGTTAAAATATATGTGGCAGACGTACAAAATTTTTTGACGTTCTGTTTATGCAAAACTGATAAAGTGTATAATATGCACTAATTTAATAAATAAGGAGTGTATTCTAAAATGGGGCATTTGTTGATTGATGGCCAGCATCTCACCATAAAGGATGTGGTTGATGTTGCCAGAAGCAACCGCAAAATTGAATTGTCGGAACAGGCTGTAACCAAGATAAAGAAATCAAGAGAATACGTTGACAATCTTGTTGATAAGGGAGCTGTTGTATACGGAATAACTACAGGCTTTGGGAAGTTCAGTGATGTATTTATATCCAAGGAAGACACCAGGGCTCTGCAGAGGAATCTTATTGTGAGCCATTCCTGCTCTATGGGAGATCCATTTGCCGAAGAGATCGTGCGTGGAATAATGCTTTTAAGGATCAATGCGCTTGCCAGGGGTTTTTCAGGTATCAGACTTGAAACCGTAAACACAATGATAGAAATGCTCAATAAGGGAGTACATCCTGTAATTCCCGAAAAAGGCTCTCTTGGAGCCAGCGGTGACCTTGCGCCTCTTGCCAATATGGTGCTTGTAATGCTGGGCGAAGGAGAGGCGATTTACCAGGGGGTAAAGCTGTCCGGTAAAGAAGCCATGGATAAAGCCGGCATCAAGGTGGTGGAGCTGACTTCCAAGGAAGGGCTTGCGCTTATTAATGGTACTCCTGTAATGACGGCCATAGGTGCACTTGCTGCATACGATGCTGTAAATCTACTGAAAAATGCTGATATAATATCTGCTTTGACACTGGAAGCCCTTAAGGGAATAACAACTGCTTTTGATAAAAAAGTGCATGAAGTAAGGGGTCACAGCGGACAGATGGCAGCTGCGAGAAATATGTTGAGATTGGTCGAAGGAAGCGGGCTTACGACAACACAGGGGCAGATAAGAGTACAGGATGCATATACATTAAGGTGCATACCGCAGATACACGGGGCCAGCAGGGATGCAATCCAGTATGTGGTAGACAAGATTACCATAGAATTGAATGCAGTAACTGACAATCCGATTGTTTTTGCTGATGAGGACCAGGTTATATCAGGAGGGAACTTCCACGGACAGCCTATAGCCCTGGCTATGGATTTTCTGGGTATAGCAGTTTCAGAGCTTGCAAATGTATCGGAAAGACGGCTGGAGAGACTGGTAAACCCTCAGCTTAACGATCTTCCTGCATTTCTGACCAGAAAAGGCGGACTGAATTCAGGCTTTATGATAACCCAGTATGCGGCTGCCTCTATTGTCTCAGAAAACAAGATACTGGCACACCCTGCAAGTGTGGACTCCATTCCTTCCTCCGCCAACCAGGAGGACCATGTAAGTATGGGAACTACAGCTGCAAGAAAAGCCAGAGTCATACTGGACAATGTTCAGAAGGTGCTGGGTATTGAAGCCTTTGCAGCAGCACAGGCAATAAGCTTCAGGGGAGATGTGAAGCTTGGAAAAGGTACTTCCGAAGCCTATAAGACCATAAGAAAAGAAGTGGCTCCTGTGGATGAGGACAGGATAATGTATACCGATATGAGTACACTGGATAGGATGGTGAAATCCGCAGCGTTGGTAGAAGCCGCAGAAAGCGCAGTAGGAGAACTTGAATAGAGCACATAAAAAGAAGGTGAAATGCATGAAGGCTGATTTGATAATAAATGCCTCAATAATAGCTGCCTGCACCGAAGGAGAAGGTGCAGGAGTAATTGAAAACGGATATCTGGCGGTTAAGGACGGAAAGATAATGGCATTGGGAGAAGGAAATGCCCCAATGGATATGAAGGGTCCGGATACAAAGGTAATTGATGCAGCCGGGAAAACAGTAACTCCGGGACTTATTGATGCCCATACGCATCTTGTTCACGGAGGTTCGAGAGAAAAGGAGCTGCCCTTGAAGCTCAAGGGGGTACCCTATCTGGAGATTCTCAAGATGGGCGGAGGGATATTAAGCACCGTAAGGAATACCAGAGGAGCTTCCAAGGAAGAGCTTAAGGCAAAAGCGGAGAAGAGTCTGAACCAGATGCTGCTTCATGGTACTACCACCGTTGAAGCCAAAAGTGGCTATGGCCTTGATTTTGACAATGAAATAAAGTGCCTCAAGGTTGCTTGTGAGCTGAATGCCTCCCATCCTGTCGACATAATCTCCACCTATATGGGTGCTCATGCGGTACCTGAGGAATTCAAAGGGAATACCAAGGGCTATATCGATTTCATGTGCGGTAAGGTAATGCCCTATGTCAGGAAGAATAAGCTTGCAGAATTCATGGATGTATTTTGTGAGGAGGGTGTATTCTCTCCGGAGGAGTCAGAAATCATAATGAGGAATGGCAGGGATCAAGGCTTCAAGCTGAAGATACATGCAGATGAAATTATTCCTCTCCAGGGAGCGGAGCTTGCGGGCAAAATGGGCGCCGTATCGGCAGAACACCTGCTTGCGGCATCAGATGAGGGCATAGCTGCAATGGCAGAAGCGGGAGTCACAGCGGTGCTGCTTCCGGGAACCTCCTTCTACCTTATGCTTGGAAAATACGCAGCTGCAAGGAAAATGATGGATAAGGGTGTCAGGGTAGCGATTGCAACTGACTACAATCCGGGTACATGTCCCACGGAGAATCTGCAGTCAATAATGACCTTCGCCTGCTATGGAATGAAGATGACTCCTGAAGAGATAATAAAAGGAATGACTTTAAATGCAGCATACGGGTTGGACAGAGCCGGGGAGATCGGGAGCCTGGAGGTTGGTAAAAAGGCGGATATAGTGATTTTTGATGCCCCAAATCTTGAATATATAGTATATCATTTTGGTATAAACCATGTAGATACTGTTATCAAGAGCGGAAAAACAGTTGTCGAAAATGGAAGAATAGTAAAAAACTGAAGAGGAGTGTATTTATGAGTTTATTAATGGATATGACCTTAAGGGATTACAGTAACGTACTGGCAAGCAGCGAGCCTGCTCCGGGCGGTGGAAGTACAGCGGCATTGTCCGGGGTTTTGGGTGCGGATCTTACAATGATGGTGGTGAATCTTTCTTTTGGGAAGAAAAACTATGAGGGTTTGGAAGAAACCATAAAGACAGAGTTCATGAAAGAGTTCGAAAATGTAAAAGCACTTAAGGATGAGCTTACAGGTCTGGTTGATGAGGATACAAAAGCCTTCAACAAGTTTATGGAGGCAATGAAGCTTCCAAAGGATACGGAGGAGCAAAAGCAGGTGCGTGGGGCGAAACTGCAGGAAGCAAGCCTATATGCGCTGCAGATCCCTCTGAAAACTGCAGAAAGCTGCTTTGAACTGCTTAAAAATCAGAGCACTATTGCCAGATATGGAAATAAGAATGCCATATCCGATGTAGGGGTAGGGGCTTTACTGGCACTTTCAGGACTTGAAGGAGCGATATTGAATGTGAATATCAACCTTCCCGGAATTTCAGATGAAGCCGTCAAGACGAAGGCTTATGAGAAATGCAGGATGATGTCCATTGAAGGACGGAAGCTTCAATATGAAATACTTGATATAGTAAACTCAAGGATAGGATAGGTATGGTATGATAACCAGGGAAATGATAGACAGGATAAATCAGCTGGCAAGGAAGTCCAGGCAGGATGGTCTGACTGAGGAAGAAACTCTGGAACAGCAGGAGCTTAGGAAGAAATATATTGAATATATAAAAGGACAGGTAAGGGGTCAGCTTGATTCAATAAAATTTGTCGAAGACGGGCATGATTGCGGACATGAACATCATGATTGCAACTGCGGCTGTAAAAAACATTAAAATTTGCAATAATTATTCACAAAATAGGTTTTCGTGGTATAATTAGCTATAGGAGGGATTTTTATGGCTGAATTGCAATTTGTTATTTTCAAGCTCGGAAAAGAGGAATATGGTGTAAATATCATGCAGGTTCAGGAAATAGGGCCCTATGAGGAACCGGTCAAAGTGCCCAATACCCCCGCATTCGTAGAAGGAGTAATGAATCTTAGAGGTAGTGTCATTCCGGTTATAAGCCTGAAGAAAAGATTCAATATACCAGGACAGGAAATAAATGAAAACACAAGGACTATTGTAATAAACTTCGGAGACAGACAGATAGCCTTTATTGTCGATGATGCATCCGAGGTACTGACATTGGATGAGTCTGATATACAGGAAACCCCTGAAATAATTGCTGGGGTTGAGAGAAAATATATAACAGGTATAGGAAAGCAAGGGGAAAGACTGCTGATAATACTTGATCTGAGCTTTTTACTTAACGAGCAGGAGCAGAAGCAGCTTTCCACCATGTAGAGATTGGCTTTAAAGTGCGGCAGATAAACCGCACTTTTTTTGTTGTATTACACATTACGCTAAATACATTTTACATTCTTAATTCAAATTTCGCACAAATGTTACATTAATCATTAAATTATGAGAAGACTGCTATTAACAATTTTATTGTACAATAGTATAATATGCGTATATAAAGTGTGTCGGCTTTGATAGCGAGCATTAAATCGGTATGGAAACTTGCAGTTTAACATAAAATACGTGCATTTGGTATTATTTTCTTAACAATACCTGATTATTAAGCGATAATAGTAATATAAATACCTCACAGGCAGAAGTTTTATCGCATTATTGAATGATTATTAACTTAACAAGGGGTGTTCATTATCGACAGATTGAATCAAATAATCAAAAATACTGTGGATATTATCGAAAAAAGCAAAAGTGAGATATTCAGCATAGCTGAGAATGCCCGGAATGAATGCCAACTGGTAGAGAAGGAGTTGGAGAAGATCAGGCTGCTTGCCTCGAATCTGATCAACCAGGTAGACAGTCTGGAAAAGCTGGACAGGGAATGCAGATACCGGCTTATGATAGTGAGCAAGAATATAAAGGAGTACAAGGAAGAGGATATAAAAAGGGCTTATGACAGGGCAAAGGACCTTCAGGTGGAGTTGATGACGAAAAAGGCAGAGGAGCAGCTGCTTATTCAGCGCAGGGGTGATCTGGAGAGAAGACTTAAAGTAGCCAGAGAAACTGTGGTCAAAGCTGAATCCCTTGTATCCAAGGTGGGAGTCGCAATGGGCTATCTGAGCGGTGAGCTTCAGGACCTTTCAATACAGTTGGAGGATATAAAACAGAAGCAGTACCTGGGAATAAAAATAATTAAAGCGCAGGAGGATGAAAGAAAGAGGGTTGCAAGGGAGATACATGACGGTCCTGCGCAACTCATTGCCAATCTTGTTATTAAGACAGAACTGTGCGAAAAGCTTATAGATATAGATAAAGAGAAGGCAAGGGAGGAATTGAGCAGTTTAAAAGGTTTCCTTCGTTCCAGCTTGAGTGATGTAAGGAAGATCATATATAATTTGAGACCTATGTCCCTGGATGATTTGGGACTGGTTCCGACACTACAAAGATATATTTCGAATTATGTCGAAGAAAATAATATACTGGTCGATTTCCTGGTTTTTGGGAAACCTAAACCATTAAAACCTGTTGTCGAGCTTGCTGCATTCAGAATCGTGCAGGAGGCATTGACCAATATAAAAAAGCATTCTTATGCCAAGAATGCAAGTATCAGAGTTGAATTTACAGATGAACACATAAACCTTTTAATAGATGATGATGGAAAAGGTTTTGACAAGAGCAGACTTAAGACGGTCAAAGAGGAAGATACGGGCTATGGTTTGCTTAGTATGAAAGAAAGAGTTGAGCTTTTGAACGGGAAGTTTGACTTGAAAACAGCCAGAGGTAAAGGCACCAAAATATTTGTAAGCTTATTATTAGATATAAATGAGGAGGGATAGTGTGAGTAAGATACGCATACTGATCGCAGACGACCACTCCATAGTCAGGGAAGGACTCAAGAAGCTCCTGGAGCTGGAAAATGACTTTGAAGTTATAGGACAAGCCTCCAACGGGGTTGAAACTATAGAAAGGGTTAAAGAGCTTAAGCCTGATGTACTGCTGCTGGACATTAATATGCCTATAATGAATGGTATAAAGGCATTGAAAAAGCTTAAGGAAGATGGTATAGATACAAAAGTTGTGATACTTACAATACATGAAGACAGGGAATATCTCCTGGAGACAATGCAGATAGGAGCCTCAGGGTATATCCTCAAGGACTCTGATTCCGCAAGTTTTTTCAAGGCCATAAGAGATGCTTATAATGGTGAAGCGTACATACAGCCGAAGCTGGCAGCAGAACTTATAAGGGAAATCAACAGGCCCAGAGGGACCAGGACCAAGAATGAAAATGAGCTGACTCAGAGGGAATATGAGGTAATTGCCCTTATAGCAGACGGGCTGAACAATAAGGATATAGCGGACAGGCTTTTTATAAGTGAAAAGACTGTGAAAAATCATGTTTCCAATATATTCAGGAAAATAAACGTCAGCGACAGAACACAGGCAGCTATATATGCATATAAGAATAATATAAAGAAATAGGGTATTCCTATTGGGTATGGGCAATGGGCGATAGGCAAGGGGCAATAGGTTCGGGGTTCTGGGGTGTAGGGAACGCATTGCATGCATTCCGCTATAGAGACAGACCTGCTTTGATATGACATAAGGGAGGCAGTAATATGAATCTTGTCAGGAAACTGTTATTGAAGTTGAAGAAGAGGAGTAAGATAAATAACGGCGGGACGGTAGAAAATAAAGATAATGATGACCCTGCAAATGTTTTGTATGAGACATTTGAGCACGGATATAGATACCCCGCAGAGGAAATAGGCTGTGGGATAAACCTGATGAAGCATAGGAACGAACTATGATATTACTGTTACAGAATTGTAATATTTGGAAGGATTGTAAAATTGGTAATTTGGTGGTATAGTAATTAAGTAATAAAAATATATATGAATTATGGATATATAGAATTTGAAAGGAGGTCGTGAATATGAATAGGAACTTTGTTATTACAACCAGCACTGCAATCATTAGTATGGATTTTTTTGCATGCGGGATCGTTATGCCCGAAATTATATATCACGGCCTGAGATCTGATAGATAGTATATAGCTTATTTAGCAGTCACGGGCCATTAACCCGTGACTTTTATATTTATATATAAATGCATAGAAGTCATCTTTACAAGACGTTTTTAAAAGTCATGGGTTACCCATGGCTTTTTTATTTACAACACCTAGTGATTATTAACACAACAAATTTCTTGTCTTTCATAGTGTTAATAATCACAACATTGATTTAGTGCCTCGCATGCTCAAGAAGTTATATGCGTTACGAGGCACTATCTTACAACTTATGAAAGGGGGAGGCTATCAATTGATTATTGAAGAAACAGGTGGATTTATTAAGAATACCGCAGCCAGGAAATTTGACAGAGGAGGTAACAGCATGAATTTATTAAAAAGGATCTTTGTGGAATTAAACTACAATGATGAAGCAAGAAAGTACACGACTGAAGCAGACAGTAATATCAATGATTACGGATATAGATTGTATAGGTCGATGGAATACAACATCAAATATTTAAAAAACGATGATTCCGGATTAAAAGGAAACGTGGTGAATACATTTATAAGATAATAAGTGTATAAAAGCCGGGTAAAAATGTGAATAACACATATATGCCCGGCTTTTTGTTTTGATAATTTCCAATGTTATGTTAAACTATATATATAAATCAGATACGAGATGCTAGATACGAGATGCGAGGAAAAGTCCGGGTAGTCCTTACGGGTATTGGACCGGGGCTTTGACCGTAGGGAACGCATTGCATGCGTTCCGCTAGGCGAACAACATTCGCTCAACTTCGAAGCATAGCTTAATCTCGAGTCTCGTATCTCGAGTCTCGCATCTCGAATCTCGCATCTGATAAGGAGAGTGAATTGGTTGGATAGGCAGAAGCTGTATACTCTTTTACAGAAGCCGGAAGGTACCAAGCTGGATTTTAAGGCCGTGCTTTCTTTAAAGACTGAAAGTGAAAAAAAAGAGCTTGCGAAGGATGTTGCGGCAATAGCCAATTCAAAGGGCGGAAGGGGCTATATAGTTTTCGGCATAGAGGATGGTACAAAAAACATATTGGGAATAGAAGGCAAGCGGTATACAGAAGAACAGATACAGCAGCTTATAAGCCAGAGGTGTGACCCGCCTGTATCCGTAAGGCTTGATATCATTCTGCTGGAGGGAAGGCAGATTGCTGTTCTGACAATATATAAGAGCAGTCAGAGACCGCATCAGATAAGGCAGACAGGAGTTTTTTACATAAGAAGAGGTTCTACTACGGATATAGCAAGACGTGAGGAAATAGCCGGCATGCTTCAGGAGTCAGGAATGATCCAGCATGAAAGAATAGTCTTAAACAGGGTGGAATTAAAGGAACTGGATGAAAAGCTGATAAACGATTATATTTCAAAGACAGGTCTTACCAGTACAAATGAAGATTATTACACACTTCTTGAGGGAATTGGTATAATAGGGAGAGATGAGGATAATAACGGATATCACCCGACTGTCGGCGGATTGCTGGCTTTCGGATATCATCCCCAGCTTTATCTTCCCCACACCGGGGTGAGGCTGATAAATAAATGCTCGGCTGATGAAGTAAAATATTTTTCCGGCCCTATAACGAGAATGCTGGATGATATAGAAAATTACCTGGAGCATACGATAACAAGGATCAATAAGGAATATCCCGTAGCAGCAGCTGTTGAAGCTGTGGCTAACGCCGCTGCTCATAGAGATTATTTTTCCATGGGAAGGGAAATTGTCGTACTGATAGAGAACAACAGGATAGAAATAAGCAATCCGGGTGTCACCTGCAGTGATGACGATGTTTTCGGGGTTGTGGAGGACTACAATCCCTGCAGAAGGAATCAATGGCTGTACCAAAGACTTCTGATACTGGACGACAAGAGAAGGTTTTTAAAAACAGGATCAGGAATGAAAAAAATACACGAGGCCTTTAAGCAGCACGGGGGTGCCAGGTTCTTAAATAATGAGAAAAGGAACCTTTTCAAGGTAATGCTGCCTGGACCGGTGAAATACTGAATATTACTTTGCAATGAAGTAGGTGATGGAATATGAATAAAAAAGTTGTAACTTTTGAAAGAGGAGCGGAGTTTTATTTTGATCTTGGATATAAATACATCCAGAAGGGCAATATGAAGACCGCTTTAAGATATATTGAAAAAGCTGTTGAACTGAAGCCCAAGGATAGTTTCATACAGTTCAACTATGCCGGGCTGCTGGCAGAATTGGGAGATATTGACCGTTCTACCGAGGTATTGGTCAATATAGTAAAAAACCTTGATCCTGATTATCTTGAGTGCTATTTTGGTCTGGGGTGCAACTACCTTCAAATGCAGAAAATTAAGAAGTCCTCCGAATACTTCAGCCTTTACCTGGAAAAGGATCCGAACGGGGAGTTTTCCGAGGAAGCGGAAGAACTGCTGGAAATGCTCACAATGATAAAGGACGCCAATAACAACCTGGATGATGAGGAGCTTGAAAAAATATATAAAATAGAAGAGGAAGCCATTGATCACCTGGAAAAACGGGAATATGAAAAAGCTACAAGAAAATTTGAGACTGTGGTGGAGATGCTTCCAAATGCCGTACCGGCAAGGAACAATCTCTCGCTGGCATACTATTATCTTGGGTTTCTGGACAAAGCCATAGAACTTGCCCGGGAAGTGCTTGTCTATGAAGAGACCAATGTGCACGCAAACTGCAACCTTGCGATATTCTATAATAAGCAGGGTTCAACCAGCTGGGTTGAAAAGCAGGTAAGGATCATAAGCAAGATCCGTACCGACAATGAAGACTACCTATATAAGATAGGGGACACCTATGGAAGTCTGGGACGGCATACAGAGGCGCTCAGGAACTTTAAAAAGCTATTGGCTGTGGATCCGGAAAATCCTATGTATGTGCATCTTACTGCAGTCGCAGCATATAACAGCAAAAAATATAAGGAAAGCATAAAGCTCTGGGAAAGGCTTTCGGTACTGGATAATGAAAATATGCTCTCTCACTATTACATCGAAACCGCCATGAAACAGCTGGAAAATGAAGATGAAAATGAAAGTATTTGTTTCCCTTATGTATATCAGCTTCCCAGGGAAGAAATCAAGAACAGGCTGGATTTCATATATAAATTCATAGAAATGCCGACTGATGAATGTAAGGCCGAGTTTGCCAAAAACAAGCATGTGACTGACATACTTTATTTTGGCATAAATTTTGACAAGTATTTTTTAAGGAAGCTGATATTCAACAAGATCAAAAATGACAAGTTGGTTGAGACAGAAGCTGCCATCAAAAGGTTTATGTTAAGGGACGACGTGGAGAACTATATGAAGATGGAATCGGTATTCCTCCTGAATTCCATAGGAGCAAAGGAGCCATACACTGTGAACTTCGACGGGGAGATAAAGAATGTGACAATAGATTCCCTGGATTTTCCGGAGTCTGAATGGAAAAAGTCATGGGGTGAGGTGGAGCATAAGGCAATATCCATGATGAGAGGCTGTTATAAAAGGCCTTATAAGAAAATTGTTGAAGACATCTGGTATGAATTCATAAAATCAACCTTTCCGGCTGTGCCGGAAATAGATGATGTGAATATATGGGCTGCAGCACTGGAGTACACTTACTGCAGTCTGTGCAATGCTGAAGCCTCTGAGCGGCGGCTTGCAGAAAAGTACAGCATAGTATCCGGCTCACTGCTTGAAAAAGCGGAGTTGATCAACAATGCAATAAAAAGTAAGTTCCAATACAGGAAAGAAAAGAAGTAAAGCAAAATCTGCTTTACTTCTTTTCTTTCCGTACAGGCTTCTTCCTTACAGAGAAGCCGAAAGTTCCCAGGGAATCCGCCAGAGCCCTGTATTCACCATGGCTATAGCATATAAGATCCGCCTTGTTGAGATGCAGTTTTCCGGATTTGTCCAGCAGGGCATCTTCAACATCCACACAGAGGATTTCACCTATGAACATATCGTGAGAGCCTAGGGGAATTATTTGTTTAACGCGGCATTCCAGATTCACAGGGCATTCTTCAATGCCGGGTGCATCAACCTGATTGGATTTCTGAGCAGTGAGGCCCAGATGCTCGAACTTATTGATATCTCTGCCGGATTTTACACCGCAAAAATCCAAAGCATAGGCCAGACTCCTGTTTGGAAGGTTTACTACGAAGCTGCCGGTTTCTTTTATCATGTCATAGGAATATCTTTCCGGCCTGATAGATACGTAAAGCATCGCCGGATCCGAACAGACAATACCTGTCCAGGCTACTGTTATTATATTGTTTATGCCCTCACTGTTTTTACAGGATACCATTACAGCCGGTACGGGGTAAAGAAGTGTACCGGGCTTCCACATCTGTTTTGCCATTCCGTTCCTCCTTTTAAATACTTTTCCACAACGTTCACTCTTATTATAACATATATATTATTAACAATATTTATACAATCTACCGAGTCACCAAAGCTCCGGTTTGTACATAGAATGAAAGTGGGACGGTATTCATAGGATTCCAGGGAGTGCATCAGGTTAAAACTCTGTAACCAATGAGTGTGAAGAGAATAATATAATAATAAGGGTAATGAAGATTGGAGGTTACAATATGCCATATGGTAAGGATAATAACACGTCTGACAGCGGACTCAACGAGATAAAAAAGGCGGTTTCTGAAAAGCTGGGAGGCATAGATGTAAACAATGTATCTCCTGACCAGGTTAAGAATATGCTGGTAAATGAAATAAGCAAGAACAACACTATAGACCCCGCCATAAAGGATAAAATCAACAGGGGGGATGTAGACGGCTTAAAGGAGGATATAATCAAATATCTGTCCAATAACAAGTCTCAGGACGGCTCCAGTGAACAGCTTATAAACATGTTGAAAAATAATGATATGGATGGTCTGAAAAGACAACTTATGGGCATGCTCCTTTCGGGTCTTGGCTCACAAAAAAAAAATGAAGTAAAGGAAAAACAGGAAGTACCGGAAACGGAGGGCAGCGAGGCAGGCGAAGAAGCTCCGCAGACTCCGGCTGCAGACAATCTGGAGGGCTTCGATGAGAAAGCATTGATGGGGCTGCTTTTTGACAAGATGTTTGCAGGAGTAAAAGATGATAGAAGGATTTTACTCTTAAATTCCGTAAAGCCTTTTGTATCGGAAAAAAGACAGAAGGGCATTGATGACTGCATTAGAATTATGAACCTGGTTGCATTCTTTGAAAATTTCATGAGTAAGGCAGGGAAATGAAATGGGTGTGGAACGTTTAGCCTTGGGGATACTCAACAGGTTAAGCCCGGAAGACTTTTTGATCCTTGCCATTGTATTTATTCTGTATGTAGAGAGCCAGTGTGACAAGACCTTTCTGGTGCTAATGCTTTTGGTTTTCATAATGGATTTACCGCAAGGCCTGCTGGCTTAACAAACAGTAGGCCGTTTTTTTGAAGAAAAGCATGATTTGCCAAACAGGAGAATAGCAGCGGCTAATATGGCGCATTACTACAATAAGGGCTGCTTGGAATAAAGCGCAAAACTGAGATTCGACAAATAAAGTACAAATTGTCTGATATAATTGCAATAGGGCTTGTTATACCTTAATAGCAGGTGATATGGCTGGAAAACTGGAAGTAGCAGGATATATTTGACTATGTTTTAGTTTGTACTTATAGGAGAATAAATAGTATAATATTAACAAATGATTTACTATATTGAACGCACAAAAGTATTCCTATGGGGTATTATGCGAATTCAATAACATCAAGGAAAGCATTTTGCGGATTCTGAATTAATGTATAGCTGATTTCCGCAAAATAATTAGGGGGAATTTTTTTAATGGACGGAGACTTATGGACACAAATGCTGGTCATATTCATACTGATAGGTTTGAATGCGTATTTTGCCGCTTCTGAAATGGCTATAGTATCAGTAAGGCAATCCAGGATCAAACCGCTTGTTGATGAAGGCAACAAAGCTGCAATTTTAGTAAACAGGTTTCTTGAAGAGCCGAGCAAGCTGCTGGCCACTATTCAGATCGGCATTACCCTTGCCGGCTTCCTTGCCAGCGCAATAGGTGCTCAGACATTATCGGAAGGCCTGGCTACGCTATTGGTGCGTCTGAATGTTCCAGGCATATCACACTCAGCTGCATGGATTTCTACATTCATTGTAACCAGTGTGATTGCACTATTTACTTTAATATTGGGGGAGCTTGTTCCAAAGAGAATGGCTCTTTCACAATCCGACAAGATTGCACTTAAAGTTGCAGGAACAATTAATTTTTTGTCCAAGATTACTTCGCCCGTTGTAAAATTTCTTACCTTTTCAACAAATATTATTGTAAAACTGCTGGGAGGCCAGGTAAAAGCCACAGGAGAGCAAATAACCGAAGAAGAAATCAGGCTGATGATAAACGTCGGGGAAGAGAAAGGGATATTCCAGGAAACTGAGACTGAAATGATCAACAGCATTTTTGAATTCGACGATACAGTCGCAAAAGAAGTTATGACTCCCAGGACCGATATTGTTGCAATAAGCTCGGAAGCTACACTGGACGAGATACTTGATGTGATAGTGGAGGAGAACTTCTCCAGGATCCCGGTATATGAAGAATCAATAGATAATATCATTGGGATATTGTATGTAAAAGACCTTTTCGGTATGATAAAAAGGAAAATGGAATGGGAGGTTTCCCTTAAAAATATAATCCGGTCAGTATATTTCGTACCGGAGTACAAGAAGATCGACGAGCTTTTCAAGGAAATGCAGAAATCCAAAACCCACATTGCGGTTGTCATAGATGAATATGGCGGAACGGCCGGGCTGATCACGATAGAGGACTTGCTTGAAGAGATAGTCGGAAACATATTTGACGAATACGATGACGTCGTTCTTGATTTTGAGAAGATAGACGACAATACATATATTGTCAGCGGAATGCTTGATATAGGTGATGTGAATGATATTATGGACACCAGCATACCGGAAGAGGAGTTCGACACAATAAGCGGTATGTTACTTAGCCACTCGGGCAAAATGCCGGAGGTAGGCGATGAGGTGGACATGGGCAATATATACTTCAGGATAGAAGAGGTTGATGACAAGAGAATATCCAAGATAAGGATAGAGAAAAGGACTGTAGATCCGAACAGGGCAGAAGAGCCGCAATAATGCGGCTCTTAAAAATCGGTCTTTGGCTGCACATATGCAAGGGAATATATGGGAATAAAATACTTTTATTGTAAAAGACGGTAGGTTATAATAGGAGTATGGGAGGTTGGGGGTATGGAAGATAAAATTGATAAGATATATGATCTGATGGAAAGAATGTATATAGATCTGAAGGGTAATATTAAGGAGCTTCAGGAAGGGCAAAGCGGCCTGAAAGATGATATCAAGGAACTGCAGGAAGGACAGAATAGTCTTAAAGGTGATATCAAGGAGCTCCAGGAAGGGCAGAGTAGCCTGAAATCAGATAATAAAGAACTCCAGGAAGGACAGAGTAGTCTGAAATCATATATCAAGGAACTCCAAAAAAGTCAGAATAAACTGCATATAACTCAGGAAAAAATGCAGTCGAAGCTGGAGCAGATGGCAGAAATACAGCAAAGCCATTACGACGAGAATAAGCGAAGTCATGCTGAGATAATCAGGAGAATTGAGAGGATCGAGGTCTCCACCCTGGAAAATGAGGCGGAAATACATAAATTGAAAAAGGCAAAATAGGATTGCAATGTCAAGTATGCAGGATATAGCAGGAGCTTTTACAAGCTTCTTTTTTATTCTGCTCAACATAGATTATTTACAAGAGATAATCAAGGAACTAGCTAAATCAGCTTGTCATAGAATAAGGGTAGAAGACAAAAAGGAGTGAAAATAAATGGATAAACTTTTTACCTGGGAAGCGATAGCCACCTTGACAGGTGCTGCTACGCTCGTGTACTTTATTGTAGCTTATACCAAAAGGCCATTGGATAAATTACTGCCAAAGCTTATGGGAGCTATCGGAACCGACTTGTATGCAGTTTTCTGGGCATTTATTGTGCTATTGGTTGCCACCACAGTCATAACCGGAGGATTAACCTGGGCATCTGTGGCTCTGGCCTTGTTCAATGCTTTTATTGTTGCTGCCGCCGCCGGCAAGATGAATGATAAGGCTGTATATGAAGCAAAACAGAGTGAAAGGGATACTAAGTGAGGATGTTGGGTATGCAGGTTATTAGGTTATAAACAGTGCTAATAAAGCATAACTTAATAACCTTTGTATCCGGTAATTACTCAGTCATGCAGAAATAATCAGGAATATGAAAGAATCGAGGCCGCCACCCTGGAAAATGAAGCAGAAATGCATAAGTTGAAAAAGACAAATAAAAAAAGGTTTCAAAGTATTGCTTTGGAACCTTTTTGATTTCAATATATGGTGCCGGAGGCGGGACTCGAACCCGCATGGTTTCCCGCATGATTTTGAGTCATGTGCGTCTGCCAATTCCGCCACTCCGGCATTTAGCCACGTAAAATATAATAGCATATAAATCCTTAAAAATCAACACATATATTTGACATTACATGATGAAAATTACTCATGGGCATGTAAACATAAAATGACGAACATGCATACATTGTACTATAGTTTACCGCAAGACAAAAATTGCATTTATAAAAAAATACGCTTTTATGATATAATATTATGTAAACAAAAATGAGAGGAGTAATTGACTGATGGATCCAATTACACACGCAGTTGTGGGATTGAGCATTGCTGTATTGGCGGGCGAGCCTCTGACTGTTACAAATCCTGCAATATTAGGCTGTGTGGCAGGTGCGATTATTCCTGATGGGGACATTATTATGCAGCTTAAGGGCGACTATGTTTATCTGAAAAATCATAGGGGCATGTCTCACTCAATACCAATGATGTTCATATATTCAGGCGTCCTGACAGGCTTGCTATGGCTGGCATTCGGCAACATAGCACTCTGGAAGGTTTTTACGGTTACGCTTCTGGGCTGTTTTTCACACATTGCCCTGGATATAACCAATTCGTACGGTGCACAAATTTTATGGCCTTTGAACAAAAAACGTATAACGCTTGATCTTCTTCTTATTTACGACCCCATGCTTATAATAGTATGTCTGAGTATTATACTGCCCTACACAAGAAACATCATGCCCTACTATATGGCAGTGCCTGTATTTATCGGCTACTTAATATTTCGTCATTTGATGAAAAAACTGGCGCAAAGCATTGTTCTTAAGAATTTGGGCGGTAAGTACAAACCTGTCCATTTCAGGATACTGCCTTCAATGATCGGGCTTATCAAATGGCATTTTATCCTGAGCACAGGGAAAGAAAAGGTTATCGGGGAAGTGAATATTTTTCCCAGAAGGTTCAAAGTGATAGATATAAAGAAAAACATAGATACGAGCTTGTATAAGCTTGCGATAGACACACCTGTAGCCAGATTCTTCAGCCAGTTCACTCCGATATTCCATATTGATTGTGAAAGGATAGAAGACAGCTATATTTTCAAGTTTATAGATTTGAGGTACTATCTTGCCAAGGATTTTCTGCACCATGCAACAGCTGTTATAAACAGGGACCTTGAAGTGGTGACGTCATTGTTTCATCCGTATACAAAGAGCAGAAATGTAGAAGTATAGAAGTATAGGCTTAAACCTGGAAAAGCATGGATTTTCCAGGTTTTTCTTTTTTGTCTGATATTCAGGAAAGTCTGAATAAATGTGCTGATCAGACAATACATATTAATTTTGTGCAATTTAAGTGATTAAGTTTTCCGGCTGTTGTCAATAATCTGAAGGCAATGGTTATAGGAGTATACTCCCTGAGGGTTCATATAATAAGGAGGAATTGGATGTGAAGAGGTCCTTTTTTATTGCACTTATTGTTTTTGTTTGCTGCATTCAGGTATCGGCCGGAAGTGAGTCCGGCAAAGCAAGTATAGAGATCAATCTGCCTTCCCGCACTCTGAGCTTGTATAAGGACGGTATACTGTTCAAGGAATACCCGGTTTGTGTAGGAAAGCGGTCTACTCCCACTCCACAGGGGGAATACAGGGTGATTTACAAAACTGAAAACCCATACTGGATAAATGAAGGTGATGTAATACCGCCCGGACCGCAGAATCCTCTTGGAGTAAGATGGATAGGAATAACAAAAAGCATAGGGATTCACGGCAATAACAGGCCTGAGTCCATTGGAACCTACGCGTCTTCAGGTTGTATCAGGATGTACAACCGGGATGTGGTGGAGCTATACAACATGGTAGCTGTGAGTACACCTGTCAGCATTATATACGACAGGATAAAGGTATTTGAGGATAAATACTCCGGAGAAAAAGCTGTGATCATATATCCGGACAGTTATAAAGTTGATGATTTGGATGAATGGCAGCTGCAGGAGAAGCTGGAGGAAATGGATATACCTGAGGGATCGATAAAAACCACTCAGGAAATTTTAAAAAGGACTACCGGCAAACCGGTGGCAGTATCTCAAGGCATTGGAATATTCCTGAACGGCAGTCCGGTGACCTGTGATTCCATAGAAGAGCAGGAAGGAATATATGTGAACTATATGGCGGCTGAGGACATGTTCGGACTGACTGCAGAAATAGCCGGCAGCTTTGATATAGGAATAAAAGAGCTGGATGGAGTAATATATGTCAATCTCTCACAGGTAGTGAAGCAGTTTGGTGGAAGCATCAGCTATGACAAAGCAGTAAGGAATGCATATATAAATATGAAAATAATAAAGATCAATGGTGTGTTTGCAGGTCTAAACCTCGGGGACTATGATAAAGCTGATCTCCTGGACATATCAGCAGTTAAACAGCTTGGATACGAGTATTCTGAAGACTCTGTCGATGTGAGACTGTTTGATAAAGGAATTATGAAGCTTGACAGGAATAAGGTACAGTGTGTTGATGTGGATAATATTATTGAAGTCCTGGGCGGTTACAAGAGCATGAACTCCTGCTATGGGGCAGTAGATATAAGACTACCAACCTTCCTGAGATCAGGACAGGAGTACTATAGAACGGATTTCCTCGATGGAAGACTTGTATTGAATGCTGGAGCGGCTTATGATATATGTGAGGAAGCAGGCTGGGTGCAGGAGGCTTTTTTAGCTCAAATGGAGGAGCCGGATGAGAATATTGATCTGGAGACTTTTCTAGGGAACTATGACTATAATTCTAATATTTTTAGAACTGTAATAGATATTAAAAGCAAGGAAAGTCAACCCGTGGAAGAATGATGGCAAAAAAACGGCAGCATTTTTATATAAAGGTGCTGTTGTTTTTTTGCCAATATATATAGTGATAAATCAGGATAAAATAATATCATATGCGGCAATTTTGAAAGAAATGTTTTTTTGATGTATATTCTGGAACTTTCTATTAAAAGTTTCGTCTAATCAAAGCAGGCATATTAATGCCTTCTTTGATTATATATGGTATAATTTACCGGAAGACACCAAAAAAATGGATTACATATACGAATATATATTTGAAGGAACGCGGATATCTAGTGATTATTAACACAACAAATTTCTTGTCTTTCATAGTGTTAATAATCACAACCTTGATTTAGTGCCTCGCATGCTCAAGAAGTTATATGCGTTACGAGGCACTATAGGATATTAAGAAGCGGAAGGGGGAAATACTGTGAGTGATTTGGAAAAGCTGTTAGTGAAAAAGAGCCAATCCGGAGATGTTGAATCCTTTGAACTCCTGATAAGCTCCTATGATAAAAGGGCATACAACATTGCCTACCGTATAATGGGGAATGAGGAAGATGCGAAGGATATGGCGCAGGAAGCACTGCTCAGGGTATTCAAATCTATAAAGGATTTTAAAGGGCAATCGGCCTTTTCTACTTGGCTGTACAGGATTGTGACCAATGTATGCCTGGACGAGTTAAGACGCAGGAAGAACGATAAGTATGTGCCTCTGGAAAGCACGGTACAGACAGATAACGGTGAGCTGCATATGGAGCTTTGCTCCGACAAGGAGACTCCAGAAAGCGCTTATGAGAGGGTTGAGCAGAGGGAACTGATAACGAAGGCGATCCGGGAGCTCAATGATGAATATAAAAGTGTAATAGTGTTAAGGGACATACAGGGCTTCAGCTATGATGAGATATCCAATATGCTTGATTGCTCCCTGGGTACGGTAAAATCAAGGATCAATAGGGCGAGAACCATGCTCAGGGATAAGCTGAAGGCAAGTATGGAACTTTCCCGGCAATATAGAGTCTAATTTGGTGAAGGGAGGTAGAAGGTTATGAAGTGCGAAACAATAAGGAATATGATATCCTCATATATAGATAAAGATCTGAACGATATTGAAAAGGCCGAACTGGAAAAGCATATTGCCGAGTGCAAGGAATGCAGGGAAGAATACGAGAGCATGCTTGATATAATAGCTGTGTGCGGAAACCTCGAAGAAATTGAACTGCCTCAGAACTTCAGGGCGGAACTTCACCAAAGGTTAGTTGAGGAGAAAAAGAAAAAGAGCTTCTTTAGCGGTATAATGGGAAACAGGAACATGAGAATGGCATCCGGGCTTGTTGCGGCAGCACTGGTGATAGCTATAGGTCTGGGAAGCCTGCCGTTATTTTTGTATAATAATAATATGAAAATGTCCCAGGAAAATGGCGCTTCCCCGGGTTACGGCGCAGCAGCACCTGCCGCACCGCCAAGTACTTTTGATGCGGACTCTGCCAAGAGGAAATCGGATGAGCGGCAATATGAGACAGCGGCAGAACAGCCTCAAATAACTTCGGTTGAAGACACGGCGATTGCAAATAATTCTTTAAAGATGGAATTCAGTGAAAACCTCTTAGCTGATAGGGCCGCACCAGATAGGGGAATTGAGAGTTCAAGGTCGGGCAGGATGGTGATCCGGACAGGCAACCTGTCAGTCAATGTCGAAGATGTGGAAAAGGCAGCTGCTGATATTAAAAAGCTCACTGAAGACACCGGAGGCTATGTAGAGAATTCGCAGATAGACATTATTACGATGCCGCCTGTCCAGGAGGTTGATTCCGGCGCTGCAGCCAAGGAGACCGTTGAGAAGTATGCAAATATGACTGTGAGGGTGCCTGAAGCCAGTTTTGACAATATATTCAACAGCATAAAAGGTATGGGCAAGCTGGTGAATGAGAATACGAGCGGCAATGACATAACAACAGAATACAGAGATACTGCCGCCAGGGTGGATAACCTGAAAATACAGGAGCAGAGTCTGAAGCAGCTTATGACCAAGGCTAAGACCGTGGATGAGATACTTAAGATAGAGACGGAGCTGAACAGGGTAAGGACAGAAATCGACATTAAATCCGGAGATCTGAAGCGGTGGGATAATCTGGTGCAGCTTTCCACCATCCACATATATATGAGGGAGCTTAAGCCGGAAGAGCTTAAGAGTGTGGACGTGACCGGAATGTGGGGAAAGGCATATCAGGGCTTTATAAAAGCCATAAACAACATAGTCGTCGGGCTGGAGAAGACCTTTATAGTACTGGTGACAGCAATTCCATACCTGATAGCGGCAGGAGTGCTTGCAGTTATAGGGGTAATTATGGTAAGAAGGATAAAGATGAAGAAAAAGCAGTAGAGGACAGGGCTGCGAGGCTGCGGGGAGAGCTTTTATGGTTGAACAAATGATGTAATTATTTAACTGATTCATATACTAAAATGACTTGTCCAACTTTCGCGGCTAATAAAAAGTATATCAGCACTATAGTTGATATGCTTTTTTGCTATTTATCCATAATTTAAAAGGGTTTTTAGCTTTTAAGTGGAAATAATATGTATTACATAATGAGAAAAATGCAGAAATATATAACGGAAATTTTAATTATTTCATTTAAGATCATTTCCGTGAATTCAATATCAAATTTTGGAGGATATTAGGGATGGATAGTGGCAAACTCATAATCATTGACGGCAACAGCCTGATGCACAGAGCTTTTTATGCTCTACCCAAGCTCACCAATTCCAAGGGCTTTCATACAAGTGTGATATATGGCTTTGTGAATATGATAAATAAAATACTTGAGGAGTACAAACCTCAGTATATAGGCATCGCCTTTGACAGGAAGGCGCCTACCTTCAGGCATCTGGAATATGCCGAATACAAGGCAGGCAGACACAAGATGGCGGAGGAAATGGCAGAGCAGATTCCTGTGCTTAAGGAGGTCCTGGCTGCCATGAATATCAAACAGACAGAAATAGACGGCTTCGAAGCGGATGATATAATAGGAACAGTTGCAGCCAGGTGTGATGAAAAAGGCATAGCCACCCTTATTGTCACCGGAGACAAGGATGCGCTCCAGCTCATAAGCGATAATGTACATACACTTATGACCAAAAAAGGGATAAGTGAAATTGAGGAATATGATATAGCAAAGCTTAAAGAAATATATGGGATCGCTCCTGCCCAGATAACCGATCTCAAGGGACTTATGGGAGATGCTTCAGATAATATTCCAGGTGTGCCCGGAGTGGGGGAGAAGACTGCATTGGAGCTTATCCAGCAGTTCGGAACAGTGGAAAATGTCCTTCAGAACGTGTCGGAGATCAAGAAGAATAAGGTAAGAGAGAATGTATCAAACAATGCGGAGCAGGCCATCTTTTCAAAGAGGCTTGCTACAATAGTAAAGGATGCTCCAATAGGTTTCAGCCTGGAGGATTATTCCTTGAAGGAGTTTGACAGGGAGAGGCTTCACAAGCTCTTTTCCGAGCTGGAGTTCAAGGCTTTGATCGACAAAATGTGCGGCAGTCTTGATGCGGCTGTGGAAGAAAAGGCAATAGAATTGACGGTAGAGGAAATAATCAGCATGGATAAGCTTAAGGAAGTCTTTATGGAAGCTAAAGAATCCGGCAGGCTTGTTTTCAAAATAGATGACGAAATGGGAGAAATGCTCAGGACAGTATATATATCTGTTTCAGGAAAACAGTATAGGTTTGCCTTTAGCGACAGCAGCAGGTCGCTTCTGAAAAGTGTTACGGAGGATCCGGGAATCGAGAAATCAGGGCATGACATCAAGCAGGACATACTGCTCCTGAAAAAGTATGATATTGAAGTGAAGTCTGTAGGCTTTGACACTATGATAGCCGCATATCTGCTGAATCCTGCAAAGGGTTCTTATAAAATCAGGGACCTGAGCCAGGAGTATCTGGGAGCTGCAATGGACGGATATGACGCCAAAGGAGCAGATCAGGTGCAGAAGTATGGAGCTACCGTGAAAATGGTATCGGAGCTGCAGCCGGTATTTGCAGGCAAGCTTCTCGAGTATGGGATGGCGGAGCTGTACTATACTATTGAGCTGCCTTTGGTTACAGCGCTTGCCGACATGGAGCATGAGGGCTTCAATGTGGACAAGGAAATGCTCCAGGTGCTGTCTGCTGATTTTGCAAAACAGATAGAAGTACTGACCTCCGACATATACAAACAAGCCGGAGAGGAATTCAATATAAATTCCACCAAGCAGCTGGGAGTGATACTGTTTGACAAGCTGGGGCTTCCTGCTGTAAAGAAGACAAAGACGGGGTATTCCACAGATGTTGAAGTGCTGGAGCAGCTTTCCGACAAGCATCCGATAATTGAGAGGCTTCTTGAGTACAGGCAGCTTGTAAAGCTTAAGTCCACTTATGTTGACGGGCTTATAGGCATAATAAACCCTGATACAGGAAAGATACATACCAAGCTGAACCAGACGGTCACAGCCACAGGAAGGCTCAGCAGCACAGAGCCCAATTTGCAGAATATTCCTATAAAAACCGAAAACGGGAGGCAGATCAGGAAGGTTTTTGTGCCTAAAAACGAGGATTATACTCTTGTGGACGCCGACTATTCACAGATTGAGCTCAGGGTACTTGCACACATATCAGGAGATAAAGGGCTCATTGATACATTCATAAGAAACGAGGATATTCATAGAAGGACGGCCTCCGAGGTCTTCGGGGTCGGACTTGATGAAGTTACGTCTGTCATGAGGGGAAGGGCCAAGGCGGTGAACTTCGGAATAGTATACGGTATAAGTGATTATGGCCTGTCACAGGATCTGAAGATTTCGAGAAAAGAAGCGAAAAAATATATAGATAATTACTTTGCCAGGTACCCCCTTGTAAAGCAGTACATGATCGATATAGTTGAAGCAGCTAAGGCTGACGGATACGTCAAAACAATAATGAACAGGAGAAGATATATTCCGGAGATTGCATCAAGGAATGCAATGAACAGGAATTTCGGAGAGAGGATGGCTATGAATACTCCGATACAGGGCAGTGCTGCAGACCTGATAAAAATGGCTATGGTCAAGGTTCATGAAGAACTTAAAAAGAGAAACCTGAAGTCAAAGCTGATACTTCAGGTTCATGACGAACTTATTGTAGAGACTCACAAGAGCGAGCTTCAGGAAGTAAAACAGCTGGTAAAGGAATGTATGGAAAGGGCTATTGAATTAAAGGTGCCTGTAGTTGCCGATATCAGCAGCGGTGATAACTGGTATTATGCGAAATAGGTGGAATTAAGGTGGGATGTGTGATGGTTATTGGCCTGACAGGGGGAATAGCTAGCGGCAAGAGTACCGTGGCAGCAAAGCTTAAGAAGCTTGGAGCTGCTGTCATAGATGTGGATATACTGGCAAGAGGTGTTGTAAGTAAAGGGGAAATTGCATATAATAGAATAGTTCAGTGTTTTGGAGAGAACATACTTCTTCCAAGTGGGGAAATCAACAGAAAGAGGTTGGGAAGTATTGTATTCTCCGACAAAGAAAAGCTGGCGCTTTTAAATAGTATAACCCATCCGGAAATAATAAGCAGAGTGAAGGATAAGATCCGGGAGCTTAAGGTATCAGGAAAAAGGATTATTGTTGTGGATGCTGCCATACTTATTGAAATGGGCTTGCATAAATATGTGGATAGTGTCTGGGTTGTGATAGTAGACAGGGATACCCAGATAAGAAGGCTTATAGAGCGTGATAAATTCGATTATAAAGATTCGGAGAACAGGATAAACTCGCAGTTTACAAATGAGGTAAGGAAAAAATACGCTGATGTAATCATTGATAATAACAAACCAGTTGAGGAAGTGGAGAAGAAGCTGGAAGAGTTATGGAACAATATTATTTCTGGGGGAGAATAGTATTTGGCTAAAGACAGGAAATTCAAATACACCGGACTTATAACGGCAGTATTGTTGATTTATATAGCAATGCTTTGTATACCGGGCATCTTAAAGCTCCTTTATCCTTTAGAGCATAAAGAAGCGATAATTAAATACGGACAGCTGCACAATATAGACCCGCCGCTGCTTGCTGCACTCATAAAGACAGAAAGCAATTTTGAACCCTATGCGGAATCAAGGAAGGGGGCAAAAGGCTTGATGCAGATAACGCCTTCTACCGGAGAATGGATAGCAGCTACTACAGGTGTTAAGGATTATAATGAGAGCATGCTTTATGATCCGGAAACAAATATCAAGCTGGGCAGCTGGTATATTGAACACTTGAGTGAGTACTACAGCGGAAGCTTCGATTTGGTTTTTGCTGCTTACAACGGAGGCAGCGGGAATGTGGACAAGTGGTTGAAGGACAGAAACTACAGCCTCAATGGCAGGACACTTGATACAATTCCATTTTTAGAAACGGAAAATTTTGTGAAAAGGGTTAAAAAAAACTACAGTATTTATAAACGGATATACAACTGGGAATAAAATACTGAATAATATGGGATAACGAAGGATGGAGAACGGATAATGAAGGAAAGAAGGCTTTTACTGGTACTGCTACTGCTTGTATCACTTGTACTGATATCCTGTGAAAAGGTAGTTGAACCGGAGAAAACGGAGATAACCATACAGAACGAAGAGCCTGTTGCAGGCGGGACAATAAATATGTGTTCGGTGGAACCCGGTTCTTTGAATCCTCTTCTCAGCAGGAGCAAGACATATAATGAGATCTCCGGGTTGATTTTTCAAAGCCTGGTAGAATATGATACAAACCTTAAAATAGTTCCTGTTCTGGCACAGAGCTGGAGCTTCGAAGAGGGTTCTTCAAAGTGCATGATCAAGCTGAAGGATAATGTGCTTTGGAGTGATGGCGAAAGCTTTACCGCCGATGATGTAAAATTTTCTCTGGATACAATAAAGGAAGCTGAGAACTCTATATATAAGAGCAATCTGGAGCATGTGTTTTCATATAAAGTAAGGGATGCTTCAACAATAGAAATAGTATTTGACCAGCCTTTTGCAAATGCTGTAGATATGCTGAGTTTTCCCATTATACCCCAGCATATCTATAAAGCGGATCTGAATGCAGTGCCCGTTGGTACCGGTATGTTCAAGGTATCTCAGTATAACAAGCTCAAATTCATAGAGCTGGTATACAACGATAAATGGAAGGGCGAGGAAAAGCCTTATGTTGAGAAGCTGAACATATTATTTATTAATGATACCGAAGCATTTTCCACAGCCTTCCAGTCCAAGGAGCTGGATCTATTGAATACGACCTCCTATGACTGGGAAAAGTACAGCGAAATGAAGGATGTCAATGCATATAAATATACCACCATGTATTATGATTTTATCGGCCTGAATTACAACAATCCGGTTTTTCAGGAAAAAGCGGTAAGGAAGGCAATGATACAAGGTATTAACAGAAAGTCGATCGTGGATAAACACCTGCTGGGAAATGCGGTAGTAACAGATGTGCCTGTAAATCCGGCCTCATGGCTGAAGGATGAAGAAGGCGTCAAATACAGCTACAGCAGGTTGGAAGCCCAGAATCTGCTTAAGGGGGCCGGCTTCGCAGATCCGGACAATGATGGCGTGCTTGAAAGGGAAGTTGCCGGAGTAAAGCAGGAGCTCAGGTTCACCCTAATGACTAATGAAGAGAACGAATTCAGGAGAAAAGCTGCGGAGGACATAAAGAAAAGCCTGGAAGAAGTGGGCTTCCATGTAGAAATCAAGTATGTTCCTTTTGCAGATATGATGTCTGCTATAGGAACAAAAGCTTTTGATGCTGTGCTCACTGGCTACAATCTTTCAAATACGCAGGATATGTCCTTTGCGTTCCACAGTACACAGATCGAAAGCGGAAAGAATTTTATGTCTTATGCCAATCCCGATATGGATGCCTTGCTTCAACAGGCATATACCGCTATAGGCGATGAACAGAGAAAAGCAATATATAAAAACCTCCAGAAGGCTTTCCGGGAAGAAGTGCCGTGCATCAGCCTCATGTTCAGGGATGCGGCGATCGTTGTAAGAAATAAAATAGCAGGAGAGATCAAGCCTGATGCTGCGGATCCGTACAGGAACATACACCAGTGGTTCATACCGGAGAGTAAACAATAGAAGAGTAATATTACCGGGAAAACTTTACTTTTTTGACATATAGATTTCTATTGACATAGAGGCTATAAGGATATATAATAGTCAATGTGACAAGCGGTCGTGGCGGAACTGGCAGACGCGCACGTTTGAGGGGCGTGTGGGCAACCGTATGGGTTCAAGTCCCATCGACCGCACCATTATGATCATAATAAGAAGGAGAAGAACCTTCTTTTTTATTTTTTTGTTAAATGATATAATAGGGTTGCATTTTTTATCTTTATTGTATTCTAGTGAATCAATACAATGAAGAAGGAACGGAGGAATCAAAATGCAGCAAAACAAATATGATGACAGCATCTTTTTTGAAAAATACAGTAATATGGAACGTTCGAAAAAGGGGCTTGATGGCGCCGGGGAATGGCATGAGCTGAAAAAGCTGTTACCCGATTTTAAGGGTAAAAGGGTGTTGGATCTGGGCTGCGGTTTTGGGTGGCACTGCCGGTATGCCGCAGAGCATGGGGCAAAATCTGCTGTCGGTATTGATATTTCGCAGAAAATGTTAAGTGAAGCAAGGAGCAAAACGCAGAATGCAGCTATAAGGTATATGTGTATGCCAATTGAGGATTTAGACTTTCCGGCTGATTCCTTTGATGTGGTTATCAGTTCTTTAGCATTTCATTATGTTCAATCCTTTGAGGATATTCTGAACAAAATAAGCAAATGCCTTTCAAAGGACGGAGATTTTGTATTTTCAGTGGAGCACCCCATTTTCACCGCATATGGAACGCAGGATTGGTATTATGATGGTCAGGGTAACCGTCTGCACTGGCCTGTCGATCAATATTTCACCGAGGATGTGCGTAAAGCTGTTTTTTTAGGTGAGGAAGTTCTAAAGTATCACAAAACATTAACTACATATTTAAACAGCCTTATAAAGGCAGGATTTGAAATAACAGGACTTGTTGAACCAAAACCGGCTGAAAATTTGCTTTACACCATTCCCGGAATGCTGGATGAACTGCGCCGGCCAATGATGCTGCTTGTATCGGCAAGAAAAAAGTAGAAAAATGCGACGTAGTTTGTGAAGAACTCCGACTGTAGGGGAAGTATGTCCTCCTCACCTTTCAAAGCCAGCAAAAAAACTTTCGGGGGTCCCATCGCTGCAGGCCCGTCTGGTTATTTTGCCAGGGGTATTCCCGTTCCGAGGTCAGTGAAAGGCTTCGTCAAACATAGCTTCCCCACGTCGGTGTTCGTTGTCTTATAATAGCTTCCATAGTGCATCACGGACTTTAATTATGTCGCATTCTTCTACTTTTCCGTCTTCAATATATTTCTAAACATCGAAATATACTGAAATTTATAGTATAATAAAAGAAACAATATGGGGATACCATGCTGAATTATATGACCGTTAAAGAAGCGGGAGAAAAATGGGGGATAATATGGACGGCAGGCAAAACAACATTATAGAGTCATTTCAATCGCTTTTTGGAAAGGAAGAACTGCTTGCCAAAGTGATCGAGTGCTTCCCCTATCCAATTCAGATTTATGCTCCGGACGGAACATCGGTGCTGGTGAATAAAGCTATGCTGGCCGAATATCATGCTATCAGCCCGGACATGGTTGTCGGGAAATACAATGTATTCAAAGATCCTTATATTATCGCATCGGGCCAGCTCCATGTGTTGCAGCGGGCTTTCCAGGGAGAGACCGTCTTTTTCCCGGATGTTAGAGTGCCTTTAGAAGAAATTGCGGAGCGTTACGGCATACAGGACTTTGATGTGGAGGCCGTATATCAGGACATTACAGTTTTCCCTATTCTGGATGACTTGAGACGGGTGATATATGTTGCGGCATTTTTGATCAACAGGAGAGTTTATCGCGGCAAGGATGAAATCGAAAGGGCGAAAGAATATATAGAAAACCACTGGCTGGAAAGGTTTGACGCCGACGAAACGGCAAAGGCGGCGTGCCTTAGCAAGGCACATTTCACAAAGCTGTTCAAGAAGCATACCGGCATAACCCCCCATGAGTATTATATCAATTATAAAATCAGCAAATTGAGGGAGAAGCTGCTGGATACCAACCTTTCCATCGCCCAGGCCTTTGCCGCCTGCAATATGGACTATAACGGCCATTCCGCAAGATTATTTAAAGACAAAACCGGCGTTTCCCCTTCCGCTTATCGGAAAATATCATGTTAAAAAGAAATGAGGGTCAATCCATGAAAGATCAGGTTGAGGATGCACAAAGGAGCCTGGTTAAATCATTCCAGTCGTTTTTTGAGGAGCAAGAGCTGCTTGCGAAAGTAATCGAGTTCTTCCCCTATCCGATCCAGGTTTTCTCACTTGATGGGACAGCGAGGCTGATTAACAAAGCGACGCTGGAGATGATAGGCATAAAAAGCATGGAATCCCATGTGGGCAAATACAACGTTTTTGAGGATCCCATCGTGCGTGAGCTTGGTGTTATGGATCAGGTCAGGCAGGTATTGACGGGCAAAACCGTATATCTTACCGATTTCAATGCGCCCTATCAGGATATGATCCGGTATTTTAATGTGGAAGATAGAGATATACAGACCATAAGCACAGACATTACATGTTTCCCATTGGTAAAGTCTGATGGTGTGGTAGAATACTTTGCCGCCGTTTTTATCTTTAAAAAAATATACAGGGGGAAAGAAGAAGTCAGACGGGGCAGACAATACATAGAAACGCATTGGCAGGAGCCGTTTGACGCCGACGAAACGGCAAAGGCGGCATGCCTCAGCAAGGCACATTTCACAAAGCTGTTCAAGAAGCATACCGGCATAACCCCTCATGAGTATTATATCAATTATAAAATTAGCAAATTGAGGGAGAAGCTGCTGGATACCAACCTTTCCATCGCACAGGCCTTTGCTGCCTGCAATATGGACTATAACGGCCATTCCGCAAGTTTATTCAGAGAAAAGGTTGGCGTTCCCCCGTCTGTATATCGGAAAATGTCAGAGTAAAATGGATTGTCCAGTAAAGTAATAAGAGGAAGCCGGGCTTTGGTTTAATACGAAAGCCCGACTTCTTTTTTAATTCCAAAATAACATTTTTCGTACTGATCATAAGCATATTTAACCTATCCATACAGCCAGCAGGCTAATAAAATATTAACAGCAGCAATGAAAAATATCAGCAGTTTTAATGGAAAGGAGCATTCTTATGAGTGATAAAACGAAAAAACAACTGCTTGAGGAACTGTTAGAGGTACAGAAAATGTTGGAGGAAAAAACAGAGACTCAAGGTCATATGATAAGAAAATTTCAGATGCTTATTGCAAATGAGGGGCTGTTTTCTCAAATCATCGATTTTTTTCCTTATCCCATCGCTATATTTACGCCGCAGTATACACTGGCCATGGTGAACAAGGCTTTTGCGGCGGAAACAAAAACGCGGTTTATGAATCTGGAAAAAGGAGCACTCCGCATTCTTCAATACAAGATCAACGATACGCAACTGGCTGCAGCGGTCATGCAGGTCTTTGCCGGAGATACCTTCTTTTTAGAGGACTTAAATAATCCATTTTCCATGTTTTCAGGAATTGTACGGCAAAGTGCGCTGCAGTCTGACAGTTTCAATAAGGCTGTCATTTTTCCTGTTCCGGCCGATGATGCTAAAATTACCCACGGTGTGATTGTGTTTATGCCATGAGTAAAGTACATAGGACAGGACAAGTAAACACGGGCTGCTGCGTGTATAACAAACAAAATTGTTATAGGAGGATAAACAATGAAAACAAAAATTTTTATATTTATCTTTGCCAGTGTAATGGTATTAACCATGCTGTCCATGCCGGACATGAGCGCATTTGCGGATTCACCACCGTCGATCGGCAGCCTTGATGCTCCGTCGCACATAAACGCAGTCAGGGGACTGACGTTTGAAGTTGAAACAGCCGATCCGCAAGACATGAGCCCTGCATTCGATACCGGCAGTATTTCAGTCAATGCTGTGTTATTTCAAAAAGACGGAGGAGGCTGTGACGGGCGGCTGAATATAACCCGCATAAAGCCGCAGACCGGATATCCGGGAGGCCAAATGACGCTTCAATACGAAAGCCTGTTCTTCGAAGAGCGCGGCGAAGTGAGCGCTGAGGCCAAAGCCGCTCTTGACGGTATAGCAGGCGGGGACAACAGGAAAAACCGCATGCTTGGATCGGTTTCTGTTTGCACGAGAATAATTGACCATCGATTTACGGAAACGGCCAATAATTTTCTGCCACCTGTGGACTATTCCAGAACGCAAACCGAAAGCGGCGAGATACCTTTCCTTCTTGTCACAGACGAACACTCTGCGACCTTGTACCTCTATCTCCATAATAAAGCTATACTTGCGATTGATGGCACTATAGAAGATGTACCCCCAGAGGCTTCGCTGCCCGGTGAGTTTGGTAAAACCGCGCTGTACATCAATGAAAGAGCACTGACGCGGGAAGAGGACGGAGTAAAACAGATGTACCGCCTTATCATTCTGGCTGAAAAAAGCGGTGAAGGCTATAAAGGCGCATTGTTTTATTCTAAGGCGGAGGAAAAGACCGTGATGCAGGGAGTCTTCGCAAAAGGCCAAACAGCCGGTCAAATAATTGAGGATGTGGAAATTACATTTGCTCCTTTTGAGTACGGGGCTTACAGGGAAGACGGAGGCCACATGCCGGAATGGCAGACGGCTCGGTTATCGCACATGGCTACAGCCGTCTGCGGCGGGCAGACGATTCTGCTTACAGCGGCGGGCACAGAGGTATATGCCGAGTTGCCGGGTACTGGCTTTGACGGAAAAATTCGCGGAGAGTTGACCGACCTTACACCGGAAATAAAATCAATAACCGACGAGAGTTTCGCCCTGTACGAAGCCGAATCTCTTTATTACGGCGATGACAGCACTGCGGAGGGGTTCCCTGAGGCATATTCGGGGGCTATGGCCGGCTTTGAGCTGTCGGGCGTCAAACTCACCAACGAACAGCGTGGAATGATGGAAGCGGCAATGCAAAACATGGGTGGGATGCTCGAGGGGCAATCAAAGTGGCTGCCCGAGGGTTTTGTACCGGTGCAAAGGCCTATGGAAGGATGCTTTCTGGAGCAGCCGCCAACATCAGTATATGGCGGCAGGTTTTCTTATACCGAGGATAGCCTTTTTGTAGAGGACATACTGCCCGCCTATTTCGGGCATTTTCAAAACATGCGGGATTTCAGGGAAAAAGGCGGTGATACAGGCGGCCACAGAAGCCATGATATTGTCTTCCGTTACGGAAACCGGCTGTTTCTTATAGATATGATTGATACGCCCGTCGGCTGCGCGGTCACGGTTCTGGTTCTCTAGCGGAGTTACTAACTTATTTACCATTGCCAATGGGAAATTCACTGTGAACCTGTACGGAAAGTCTTTTTAGCCGACATTTAAAGGCAGTTTCCGGAACATTGAATACATTGGTGAGTCTCCGGAGATTATGAACAAATACTGAAGTCTATAAGCTTAAATTAATAGGAATCTTGTGATAAAAAAGGAGGAAAAAGACATGACATTTTGTGGTAATTGCGGAAATCAGGTACAGGATGGGGTAAAGTTCTGCCCCTCGTGCGGGAGGCAGGCGCAGGCGGACTGCGGACAGCCGGTTCGGATGAAGCGTGCAGATGAGGTGGAATTCAAAGTATACGGCGAGGATTTGCAGTTCGTGGAAATCATGCTGGATCCCGGCGAAACTGTTGTGGCCGAGGCAGGCGGTATGATGTATATGGACAGCGCCATCCGGATGGACACGATTTTCGGGGACGGCTCCGGCCGCGACGAGGGCAAGGGGATGATGGGAAAGCTGGTTTCGGCCGGCAAACGCATGGTCACCGGCGAAAGCCTTTTTATGACCACCTTCACTAACAGCGGGCATGAAAAGAAATGCGTATCCTTCGCCGCTCCCTATCCCGGATGCGTGATTCCCCTCGACCTGACCGAGGTGGGCGGGACGCTAATCTGCCAGAAGGATTCATTTTTGTGCGCGGCAAAGGGCGTATCCGTAGGCATCGCATTTCAAAAGAAGATCGGTGCGGGACTGTTCGGCGGTGAAGGTTTCATCATGCAGAAGCTGGAGGGAGACGGCCTAACCTTCATGCACGCCGGCGGAACCATAATCAGGAAAGAGCTGGCGCCCGGTGAGACATTGAAGCTGGATACCGGTTGTCTGGTGGCGCTGACAAAGACGGTGAATTACGACGTTCAGTTCTCAGGTGATGTCAAGACCGCACTGTTCGGTGGTGAAGGGCTGGTGCTGGCTACCCTGACAGGGCCAGGGACGGTCTGGTTACAATCCCTGCCGTTTTCCCGTATGGCCGACCGGATAATTTCCTCCGGCAGAAAGGGAGGTAAAGGGGAAGGCAGCATACTGGGCAACGCTGGAATCGGCAACCTGTTCGGCGGTGATCATTGAAACCGCCGGTGCGGTGTTAATAACAAATTGATTACCGTGAAAACAAGCAAGAAGGAGGGAGCAGTGATGATGAAAGCTGCCAGATTGGTTGCCGTATTGTTAATTGCAACCGTGGTGTTCTCATTATGCGGATGCAGAAAGGTTGAAGAAAAAATAGCAGAAAAGGGCGCAGAAAAGCTTATTGAGGATGCACTCGGGGTTGATGTCGACATTTCTGAGGATGGAGGCGAAATCAAGGTCGACGGGGGGGCAATGGAGGCTGGCGAGGATCTTCCATGGCCGAAGGAAGCAATGGGAGATATGCCGAAGCCTGAAGGCAAGATTACTTTCATTATGAAGGATGATGAAACTAAAGGCTGCACTGTAACTGTATCAGAGCTTGAAACTGATAATGCCAAACAATATGTAGAGGAACTCAAGAAAATGGGTTATAAAGAAACAATGCGCACAGAGAATGAGGATGGGATTTTGTTTATGGGAGGGACAGATAAAGGCGAAATTGTTAATTTTGCATACAATTACAGTGATAAGCAAGGGGTAGTGGCATATAGTCCCGAAGATCGATATGCCGGTATGGGTGTGCAGCCTGCAGCAGAAATGGTTAATGATGGAGACGGATCCGGCTCACCGGATGTCAGCCGCTCTGAACAGGCAGGAACAGTCAAATTCCCTGAAAACTATCCGGCCAGCCTGTTTCCTGTAAACAAAGAAGATGTAGTTATGGTTGCACGGGAACATGAATTCGAGGATGGAATTGAATACAGTTTGATTTTAGAGTCACAAAAGAGTACTGAGGAGATCGTAGAGTATTACGAAGACAAATGGGGTCCCATAGAAAACACAGATAAGGCCGTAAGCGCCACGTCATTTGAGCTTTATGTAAGTATAAAGGGTTATGAAGTGAGTATCAACGGTTCCGTATCGGACGAAGATCCGAAGAAGGTTGAGTACTATATCTATATCATAGAATTGAAAAAATAGAGCACTACGTATCGGAAAAAAATAAAAAATAGGGGGGCATGTCAATGAAGGTGCGTATAATCAGACTGTTTGCCGCAGCATCAATAATTGCCGTACTGATGCTTTCACAGGTTTGCGCGGGCTTTGCATCCTGGGATGATCCCATAATCTGTGTGACAAAGGATCTGATAGACGGAAAATATGCGTTCAAAGTGCAAAGAGTAAAGGATGCTTCTACCGGCGAAATCCCTAACGATACAGAGATAACCTTCACATACAGGATCCGGTGTGAAACGGACACAAATGAGACGCTGAAAACAGCAGAGGGCTCATCAGGTATTCCTGCCGGCAAAAATGATGTTCTTATTGATGTGGCTGAGCTGGTGGAAGAAATGAGGGCGGAGGTTGTGAAATACAGGTCAATAAGCGTATTATGCACGCTGAAGAATGTTAAAGGCGCCAACCTCGGTACCATTGATCAAATAATAATAAACAATACTGCCGATATGCCTGAAGAGGATGTGAAAGCATTGCAGAAAGCTTTTGGCGAGATGTTTGAGAATATGGAAAAAAAATCAGGCAGCACCGGTATTTCCGACAATGATGCCAAATCAGTACAGACAGGAACTCCGGTTTTTAAAGGCGCAAGCGGCTGGGCTGCAGCTGAGCTTGAAAAGGCGGCAGGATACGGCTTCATAACGGACAGGATAAAGGATAATATGAGCGCTCCCATAACCCGTGAGGAATTTGCGGAAGTAGCAGTAAGGCTTTATGAGAAATATACCGGTAAACAGGCTGATATTGAAGACATGAGTGTTTTTTCAGATACAACAAATCCGGAAATATTCAAGGCATATAACCTTAAGATTGTAAATGGAACAAATGCAGCACAAAAGCTATTCTCACCCAAGGCTTCCACCAGCCGCCAGCAGGTTGCGGCCATGCTGCTCCGAACCTTAAGTGCAATGAAGCCGGGTGCTGATCTGGACACTACGGGAGCAAGCAGCTTTACCGATGAAAAGGATATAGCCCCCTGGGCTATTGAAGCCATGAGATTTATGAATAAGAACGGTTTCCTGAAGGGCTCAGGCAGCAAAATTGATCCCAATGGGATATGCACAAGAGAGATGGCGGTACTCATTGCGGCAAGAGTCTATGAGAAATACTCAGTCAGTGCGCCGGATTCCGGTATGAATGATTAGCGTCCGGCAGCCATAGATCGACAAGCCATGGATTCAAATCAGGTAAGGAGGAGATTAATATGACGTATGGCAATTATTGCAGGAGATATTTGACGGCAATATTGACCGTAATATTCTTTTTTGTATTGCTTTGTGATCCGGTATCAGCGGTACCGGATACAGCTCCGCCGGTTTTGACAAGCTTTGCTCCAACCGATGGTACTACCGGTTTAGCTGTGAATATTGGAAATCTGAGTCTTGTTTTTAATGAACCGGTATGGGGGCAAGACAACAAAAAGTTGAGTATTTATGAAGCCAGTAAAGACTACAATATATGCAACCTTTACACCGGAGGTATTCGCACTAATGCTTCAAATACAGCTGTACTTACCTTTCCTGCAGGTTTCAGATTAAGATATGGCTCCGCTTATTATGTCAAAATCGACCAGGGGGCTTTTAAGGATGCGGCAGGTAACGATTTCTCAGGTATAGACAGCTGTACGGCCTGGGTTTTTATCACTGCCCCCGATAATATTCCTCCGACTGATCCAGGCAACCTCAGATTAGTGTCTAAGACAGACACCAGTGTCAGCTTGGAGTGGGACCCATCGACCGATAATGACAGACTGCACAGTTATATTATATATAAGGATAGCGGAAACGGGTTTGAGTTTGCCGACTCGTCCACGACGAACAGCTGTACATTGACTGAGCTTAATCCGAATACTGCCTATGTCTTCAGGGTAAACACCATAGATTCCTCGATCAATTACTCTCCGGGTTATTCAAATGAACTTAGAGTAACCACAAATGCAGCAGGTACAGCTTCCGACGGGCAGGCGGAAACCGGTGCGGAGGCTGAAGGACACGGCGCCGGATCCGGTTCCGGTACAGAAGCTGCCGATACTGCGGCAGGAAATCAGGCCCTTGCGGATCTCGAAGCTCCAAAGGATGTCTCAGTTGAAGTCAGGAGATATGAAGACGGAAGGCCGTATTTTGCGGTAACATGGACCAATCCCCAGAGCGTATTGGACCTGGTCAGGTATTGGGATGAACGGGGTGAGGCTCCTTTGGAATATCAGATAGACATTAAGGTAGGAAACGGACAGTGGCGCTATGACATGGGTGAGACTATTTACGGCAATTCGCTTCATGCAGGCGATGATGAAACCGGCGTTTTTGCGGTAAACAATGCGCCCTATGACCCGGTAAATATGGGACAGCTTAATACTGTCAATACTACAGCCAATTCTTATCAGTTCCGGGTGAGATACTCATATTTATTTTCTGATGGTTCCGGTGAGTATTATAAGTATAGCCCCTTTTCAGATACTGCATCTGCCGGCCTGCAGGCAGCAGACGCAGCAACGGATACAGGTGCTTCAAACCAGCAGCAGGGGGATGGCCGGTGGAACGGTGTATGGAAAATCGACATGGGCATGTTGACTCTTGCTCAGTCGGGCAACGATGTATCCGGCGCCTTTGGTGAATGGGAAGATAATTATCAGTTGAACGGCATAGCAGAAGGAAATAAGCTTGCCGGGACGATTGATTACTATGGAGAACCGGGCAGCTTTGAATTTGTTGTATCCCCTGACGGAAGAATAGACGGATGGTGCCGTCCCGACGGCTATGAAGACTGGGAGGATTCCATTGAATGGATGGGAGTCAAAGTATCCGATTCCTTCGGGAACACGGGCACCGGCTGGGGAGGGACCTGGTATACGGACTTTGGTCCAATGGTATTGACACAGAACGGCTCCAGTATTACCGGAGTATATAGAGTATATACGGATACACCTGTCTTTCAGCTTGAAGGGACGGTTTCAGGCAATGTCTTTACAGGAAGAGTCAGGGAAGGGGAATTCACCGGAGAATTTGAATTCAGCCTGGAAAGCGACGCAAAATCATTTACCGGGAAATATCATTATACCGGAGAAGATGAGTGGACGGATTGGAACGGAACAAGAAAAAAATAGGGGGAAAGAGCATGAGAAAAATATTAATATCGGTCATTGCGGTTATTGCGGTGGCATTAACCCTGCTGCCTGCGCCGTGCATACATGCGGATACGGATGTACTGCCGGAGAAGCTTGAAGCTCCGCAAAATGTTACAGTGGAAGTTAAAGCCCATGAAGATGGAAAACCTTATTTTGAGGTAAAATGGGCAAATCCCCGGAGCATATTGGAGCTGGTCAGTTACTGGGACGATAATGGTGACGCTCCCCTGGGATATCAGATTGACTTAAAGCTCGGAGACGGTAAATGGCGTTATGATACAGGTGAGTCGATTTCTGGAAATTCACTCCATGCAGGAGATGATGAGACAGGTGTTTTCGCGGTAAACAACGCGCCATATGATCCTATAAATGAAGGTCTGCTGGATACTGTGGATATAAAGTCGAATTCCTATAGCCTCAGGGTAAGGTACTCATACTATTACTCCGATGATGCCGGAGACCACTATATGTACAGCTCCTTTTCAAATACTGCATCCATTGGTGCAGATGCACTATATAAAGGCGCCAGCAGCTGGGCAGTGACGGAGCTTGACAAAGCGGCCGGCTACGGGCTTATTACCGACAGGATCAAGGATAATATGAAGGGTCCTATTACCCGTGAGGAATTCGCCGAGCTTGCAGCAAGATTCTACAGGGTGTATACCGGTAAAACTGCGGAAGCTGCACCGGCATCAACATTTACCGATACCGATAATCCGGAAATATTAAGAGCTTACAAATTAGGTATCGTAAATGGGGTGGGCAGCAATAAGTTTGATCCGAAGGCCCCCACCAACCGCGAGCAGATTGCAGCAATGATGAATAGGGCAGTGGGAGTTATCAAGCCTGCTGCAGATATGTCAATCGCCGGTGCGCCGGTTTTTTCAGATGAAAAGCAAATTGCGCCCTACTTTTTAACCAATGTAAAGTTTATGACAAAGAACGGGTTCCTGGCGGGGGTCGGCAGCAACAGGTTCGCCCCCAAGACCCAGTGTACCCGTGAACAGGCAGTTTTGATAGCTGTCAGGGTATATGAAGCATATAAATAGCGGCAAAGGCGGTGAATATACGGAACTTTCCGGCAGCCCTAAAAATAAAAAAAAGGAAGTGAGGTCATGTATAAGCCCAGGAAGGCTATTGCTTTGCTGATATCCTTGGTTATGTTTTTTTCACTTGCTCTTAATCCTGTTTTAACAGCTTCTGCAGGTGCACCGACCATTACGCCTCCCGGGATAAATACTCCCGGGGCAAATATTCCAAGTCCGGTAAAGCCGGGAGTAAATATCCCCGGTGCAGGTACTCAGGGGATAAGGCCCCCGGTTACCGCACCGCTGAAAAAGTGGGAGGCGCCCGCAAGGGTAAAAGGGGTCAGCTATGAGTTCAAGGATGAGGTAAAGAGAATTCCCGCTTCGATGCAATATGATTCCAAGCCTTTGACCTTTGATAAATTCGCAGCTTTTGACACAGAAGGAAAAACCCGGGATGAAAATGAACTGACTCTTGAAAAAGTAAACGGTATAAGGTACCCTGCGGGTACAAAGCTATTGACGGTACCCCGCAGGTCTGCTTCCTCATTTGCACCAAAGGCCGATGAAATATACATTGATGAGGAAGAGGGAACGGCTTATAAGATATTGGGTACGGAGGAGGATGCTTCAGGGAATTCCCAATATGCAGTCGGAACCCCTGAACTGACGGAAATATTCAAGTCCTATACAATTCCGGAGCAGACTTTGGATTTGACAACCGGAAATATAGCATATATTGCTCCCGGGGTTGAATTAAGCCCTGACAGCGGGATGACCAAAAATTACACGGCTATGGCCGGACCCTTTGATGATATTGTAAGCTTCAGACAAGAGGGAAACAAGCATATTCTGACACTCAAACAGGGAGTGACGATATTCAAGTACCCCTTTCAGGAAGCACTGATATCAGATAAGGATGCTCAGGCAGAAGCCGAAAGGGAAAAATTCGACGGAGACTGGTGGGAAAAGGATCAGAGCACTGATCTTAGAGGAGTTGAGAATAAAAGCGAATTAAGCGTTGAAGTAAAGGTTAAAGAAGGAACTATTACTATTGAAGATCCGAAATTCCACGCATACTTTGACCTTGATCCGTGGACCTCCCATGTAGTTGCAGACTTCTATTTTGATGCTAAGGCGGAAGCCGATGTAACCCTGGAAGGAGATATAACCTTTAACAAAACCATAGAGAAATGCGTATATGGATATGAAATAGACCTGGGAAAGGTAATGGGGAAGGAAAAAGCCAACAAAGCCTTTGTGGGAATATTTTTAGTCATTGGCGTGCAAGGAGAGATTCATGTAGAGGTAAGGACCATTACTACAGGAGATGCCAGAGCCGGCTTTACCTACAGGGCATACGGTTACGGCGGCGTACCGTATTATACCGGGCCTTATGCGATCTACAGACCTTCAAGCTTTGATATGAGCTTTACGGTAAACGGTGAGATAAATACGACCCTGGCCTGCGTACCTCAGGTGGGTGTAATTATCTGGGGTAAAGAGCTGGGTGTATTGCAGATATGGGTAGGATTCAAATCCAAAGCTGTATTCAGTGCTTCCGGAGGCGGAGGCTCAAGCGGCTCCCAGGGGTTTGAAGCCAGCGGCTCCATAGATTTACGGGCCTTTGGAGAGCTGGTAGCTTTTCTGCTTGGTTCCAGATACTCCATCTTCTATATAGAATTCCCACTCTTTTATGGTGAGTGGAGTATCGGAGAGGAGGCCTCCGGCAGCGGCGGAGATATGCTGAAAGAGGTGCCGCCTTATGTCCGGGTGACAGCAGATGCATATACAAATAAAATTGAAGGGAAGATTGCCTTCAGCACAGAACGTAAAGATGAAATTAAATATGCCGGTGATGATTCTGCTTTGGAATCTTCCTTAAAACCCTATGCAAATAGTGTGTTTTTAGTAGAAGTGTATGATAAGGATTCAAAGCTTAAGCTGCAAACAAGCCAGAATACGGATGCCGAAGGCAAATTCTCATATCAGCTTACCGGCTTGTATAACCTTCTGCCTACGGACAAAGTATATATTAATTTGATGAATAATATGACTCCCCGGATTGAAATTGAAGATCAGAGCTTCCAGGTTGTAGGCAAGAGCCCGGAAATAAAGCCTACGGTTCCCTTCAGCGAGTCCGACGTCAATCTGGATGCCTTCAATGATGTTATAACAGGCTGGATTTCCGGCAATTATACTGGGCCTGTTGAAATTGAAATTTTAAAGGGCACTGTAAACGAAATCATTGAGGCGGACGCGGTCAAGGGACTGTTTAAAGCTGAGTATCCTATTGATGAGTCAACTGCATGGGCGAGTGCCAGAGTCAACTTTGAAGGTTCATTATTCCCGAAATTTCCGCAGCTACGCTATCCTAACCTGGATGCGCTGACTATAAACATATTTAATGATTTCAGCAAACCGGCTGAAGCTGCTGGCGAGAGCGAAATAAGACCGTCAGTTACAGTTCCGGGACTTAATCCGGGAGTTAATTTGCCTGAGAGCGTATCTTCAGCCCAAGAGAAGCTTGATGAACTATCATCCCGGGATATTGAAGGCAATAGGCTGGAAAAACCGACCAGGATATTCGGTACAATATCAAATAAGGGAGATATGGGCTGGCTTGAGAGTCAGGGAGACGACTACACAAGGCAGGGGAACGGCAGTACCGGACTCAGGCACTTTGACGGCGAAGTAAAAATCACTGAAATACATGTGCAGTCGGCGCTTAATCATATGCGGGAAAAACTGGAGAAACCACATGTTTTACCTTCTCCGAGAGATCCTCTGTATACTGCAACAACAAGAACACAGCAGGCAATGCTGCTGAAACCCGTAAAAGACAGCAGCAGCCCGGCCGGCGTCAGGGTGGAGGAATATCCAACCTCCGCTGCACGGTTTGAATTCAGCCGTCCTGATGTAGTGGCATATAAAATTGAGATAGAACATGAAGGATATAAGTTGGAAAGGATATACAATCCTTTTGCGGAATACTATGAGAATGTATTGCAGTTCAACAAGGATTTCCTTGGTCCTCTGAGAGAAGAATTTGCCTCGCCTGCACAAGAAGAAATAGATCCGGTGGTAAATCCGGCAGATATTATGAATCAATTGAATCAAGGCATGCAGGGACACTGAACCTGAAGAGCACAGAGCTGTTCCCCCTCCTGAAGGCTGTTCCGGCAGGAGGGGGTAATTTATCAACTATGAATAAAGAGGTGGTTAATAAGTGAAAAGAGGAGTAACAATATTAATCTGTTTTGTGATGCTGATGTTCATGTGCCTTGCTGTAAGTGCGGAGGATCTGCCTATGCCAAAATCACCCTTGAAACCTGCGGTACCCACAACGCCCGCGCTTCCGGATTCGGGCATTATGCCGTCAAAACCTGCTGTTACAGCTCCGGCACTGCCTGACACAAAAATACCGGACATAAAAACACCGGATACGGTACAGCCGGTTGAAAGTTTTGAAGCACCATCTGAGCTGGAGGCACAAAAAATCGAATATAATCTGGTTTCGATCCGGTGGAAGGATAATTCCACTGCAGAAACTGAATTTGTAGTTGAAAGGAAAATATCAGACGGTAATTATGTTCAGCTGGCAGTACTTGGTCAGAACATTACAACCTATGAAGATACCTCGGTAGAGCCCGGCACTGCTTATTATTACAGAGTGAAAGCAGGAAAGAACGATTCGGGTTTCACCCGTATAAAAAAGGTAGTTTATTCCGACTATTCCGATGAAGTAATGGTTGACACCCCGGCTGCGCCTTCACCGCCGGTCAGGAAGCTGGAACCGGATATAAAGACTCCCGGTGATATACAATTCCCGATAATAGAAACTGAACCGGAGATCAAGCCGGAGGTCAAGCCGGAAACTGAACCGGAGGTTAAGCCGGAGGTCAAACCGGAAACTGAACCGGAGGATACATCGGAAACCACACCGGAGATTACACCGGAGGATACATCAGAAACCACACCGGAGGTTATACCGGAGGATACATCGGAAACTATACCGGAGATTACACCGGAAACAACATCGGAGTCTGAGGAAGAAAACGGATATGAGGTCGGGATAAATGCTCCCGGAGCATTAGAGACAACAGAGGTAAATGGGAATGAGATTGTGCTTTCCTGGGAAGATAAATCAGATAACGAAGAAGGATTTCTGCTGTATAAAGCTTCTACGGGAGAATGGGAGGAGGCTGCGGCTTTAGATGCCGATACGACCACATATTCGGATAAAAAAGTTCAGCCTGATACCACATATTATTATGTGCTGTTTGCTTATAAAGGCGATAATGTATCCTCACAGTCAAACCTGGTGGAAATTAAAACACCTGAGGCTGAAGCAGCCACAGCGGCAAACACAGCGGCAGAATTGGCCGCGCCGCAGAACCTGAGTGCAAAGGCTCAGAATCCATCGGAAGTCCTTCTCACATGGGAAGATAAATCTGACAACGAGGAAGGTTTTTTGATTTATAAAGCTTCTGCGGGGGAATGGAAAGAAGCTGCAAAATTGAATGCCGATGTTACCGCCTATACTGACAAGGCAGTGATGCCGGGCACTAAGTATTATTATATAGTCTATGCATACGCAGGTAATATTGCTTCACCAGAATCAAACCTGGCAGAAATCACAACCCCGGACCAGGAGGCTTCCACTGCGGCAGCGGACTTTGCCGGAGCCAGCAGCTGGGCTGTGGAAGAGCTGGCAAAGGCTGTGGAATATGGCCTGTACACGGATAAAATAATGAAAAATTATTCACAGAGTATTACCAGGGAGGAATTCTGCGAATTGGTAATAAAGCTGTATGAAAAGCTTAAAGGTACCGAGGCTATCCCCGTCTCGCCAAATCCGTTCCGTGATACTGCGAATGGAAACATACTGAAGGCATTTGGAGCAGGAATTGTCAAAGGGACGGGCGCCGATACTTTTTCACCTTACAATCCCATTACAAGGCAGGACATCTGTGTAATGTTTTATAGAGCAATCACCGGCGCAGTTGCAAATGTCGAAACAAGCATAGAAGGAGCTCCCACTTTCGCAGATGAAAATCTTATCGGCTCATGGGCAATAAAAGAGGTGAAATATGCGTATAAGAACAACATTATGAAGGGTGCAGGAGCAAATAAGATATTGCCTAAAGACAATACCAGCCGTGAACAGGCACTGATACTTGTAAAAAGAGCATATGAAGCATTTGCAGGCAGGTAGATAAGTGGTTATAGACCAACCTATATAATGATGCGGCATTAGGCTGCGAGGCTGCGGGGCGACGAGGCTGCGAGGAAAGTCCGTGTATTCCTTACGGGTCCAGATACGGATACCACGGTTTCCGTTCCTTTGCTATTAAGGAATACCCTGATTCCCCGCAGCCTCGCAGCCCCGAAACCTCGCAGCCTGCGCCCATAGGGCGCAATCTTCTACTTTTCCGGCTCATAGGCATCTTCTTCATAATCAAATTCAGGCTTCTTCCTTGTTACTTTATTGGTAAAGCCTCTATAAGGGCTATCGTTTCTGCTGGTGCGCTTAAGGCGGTCGTAGTCATCCTCTTCATAATCAAAATCCTTTTTCGCTAAATCTCTTCTCTGATTACCCAAAAAACTCAACTCCTTGTCATTTTACACTATCCACTAGTTTTAATAAGGATATATCTGAATTATACTACATAATGCAGCATTCAGGGCATATCTATTCCGGATATGTTCTATTTTGTAATAGTTTCTTAACTTTTTAATGCAGTAAAAAATGGTACAATAATAGTAAATATGTAATTTGTTTACTGGTACAGGGATTTACCTGTACGAGATATATAAAGGGGAGGGTTAGCTTGAAAAAATCAATCAGTATGATGATGGTATTTGCTATTATTGCTGCTTTATTGACATGCAGTGCATATGCAGCTTATGATAATGCCCCGTATAAGGAGGCAAGCACCTGGGCAGTGCAGGAGCTTGACAGGGCGGTAGGATATGGCTTTATAACGGATAAAATCAAGGATAAGATGAATGCGGCAATAACAAGGGAGGAGCTTGCGGAACTTACTGTAAAGCTATATGAAAAGTATACGGGCAAACAAGCTGCTGCAGGGGATATGAGCGCTTTTGCCGATGTTGTGAATCCGGAAGTGTATAAAGCATATGATCTGAAAATTGTAAATGGAACGAATAAATTCTTAAGGCTTTTCTCACCAAATGATCTGGCTACCCGGGAGCAAGTAGCGGCTATGTTATACCGTACTTTGGAAGCCATGAATCCGGAGGCTGATCTGTCGGCAGCAGGAGCCGGTGAATTTACCGATGAAAAGGATATATCCGGCTGGGCTCTTGAGTCTGTAAGGTTTATGCACAAAAATGGATTCCTGAAGGGAGCAGAAGGAAGGATAAGTCCCCAGGATACCTGTACGAGGGAAATGGCTGTACTTATTACAACAAGGGTATATGAAAAGTACTTTACCGGACAAGAGGATACAAAGGACAATAATGAGACAGTCAGCATGGACAGCGATGGATTAAATGATCTGGGGCAAATAGTTTTAAACGATACAGAGATCCATAAGGATGACTACAATATCAAGGAAAAGGATGGCTCCTATTACATTTTCATAGCAGCTGAAAAGCTGAATTATGCCTTTAAACGCCAAAATGCCGGAAACTACACCTATCCGGAAGTCGATATCAATGGCAGCAGCATCAGCATAAGCTGGAGGAATGAGGAAGGTGTTGTGCTTCAGACAGATTTGAGGGAAGATAATCCGGAGGCTTTCATAAATGGTAAGAAGGTTGAGACAGGTATGGCTCCCTATAGTGAAAACGGAAAGCTGTTTATTCCTGTCAACATATTCATTGCTGAAATGGATATGGCTGTAGAAGCGGACCTTAAAGATAAAATGTTGTACATACAATACAGAAGTGATTTTCCTTCAGATATTCTGACAGGTACCTGGTCAGATACGGAAACCGACATTTTTGCAGACTACAGGGATATAACGGGCGGAGCTATGTCGCTGCCTGCTTTTGCCACAGCTTATAGGTACAATAGAGATGGTACTTATGGGATGCGGATGGTCAGTGTTGGAGACAATAATGATACGTTTATCATACAAGAGGGTAAATACCGGATCAAGGGAAGCACCATAATGTATTATGATATAATTGAAACGGTCTACAATGGATCTCCCTTCACTATAAAACATCAGGACAAACTTTTGGAAACACCCCAATATATGTTCATCCACAACTATGATCCTGAGGAAGAAAGAATTGAGATCGGCGGATTTTGGCTGAACAAGCGCTAATAGAAAAGAAAGAGGTATGGCTTATGAAAGAATTGAGATTACATGGAGAACTTATTGTAACAGGTGTAGGAAGCTTAAGTTATATTGAAGGCATAGAGTGCAGCAGAGCTTTTATTGTAACGGGAGAAGGCTCGACCTTCAGAAATGGAACGATAGATACCATTAAGGGGATGTTGGACAAAAATGGCTGCAAATATGAGGTGTATTCGGGAATAAAGAAGAACCCGACTACAAGCGAGGTAATTGAAGGAGTCACTGTAATGAGAAGCTTTGTGCCGGATATGATTATTGCTGTGGGCGGAGGATCGGCAATTGACGCAGCCAAGTCAATGACACTTTTCTATGAGTATCCCGGGCTTTCCTTCGATAAAGCCTTAAATGAGCCGCTGCCTCAGTCAAGAGAGAAGCTGAGGTTTATTGCCATACCCACTACCTCGGGTACTGCAACGGAGGTAACAAGAGTTTCGGTGATAACATACAAGGACAGCGATCTGAAGATAGGCCTGAAATCCAATGCCTTTATTCCTGATGTTGCAATACTGGATGCAGGTCTTACATTATCAATGCCGAAGAATGTAGTTGCGGAAACCGGCATGGATGCCATGACACATGCTGTCGAATGCTACATAAACACAGATCAGAATGATTACTCCGAATGCCTGGCCTCCGGTGCCGTGGAGGGCTTATTCAGGTATCTGCCCCTCTCTTATGAAAAAGGGACGATTGAATACCGTGAAAAGGTACATAATTACCAGTGCATCGCGGGAAGCGCCTTTGCAAATGTCGGATTGGGCATGGCTCACGGAATATCCCATGCAATAGGCGGAAGGTTCAATTATGGACATGGACTCCTGAATGCAGTAGTGCTGCCTTATGTACTGCAATTCAACTCAAGGGATGAGCATGTAAAGGAAAGACTTCAATATCTCGCTTCAAGAGTGGGTGCCGGCAGCTTTATTGATGCTATAAAACAAATGAATAAAAGACTTTCGATACCGGACTCCTTCAAGGAAATGGGCATTACTGGAGAAGATTTTGATCAGAATTTTGATATTCTGGTAACAAACTCACTAAAGGGGTCTACAAGGGTGAATCCTGTTAAGATTTCGCAGGAGGAGATGAAAAGAGTGCTTCAATATATATATGAGGGGAAGGATATAGATTTTTGAACATTGTAAAGTATTGTACAATATGATAGAATCAATATGAATTGAACAGCAAAATTTTTCAGGTGCTTATCCGGAGGATTGTCCTCCGGTCAGCTTAAAAGGGGAAATGGGTGTAAATCCCATGCGGTCCCGCCACTGTAAAAGGGGAGTAGCCTATATATACCACTGGAGCTTGTACTCCGGGAAGGTGTAGGCATATGATGAACCCAAGCCAGGAGACCTGCCTGAATTTGAAGCTTACCTACGAGAGATAGGGAGGTGCTCATTACGGCATTTTTGTTCCTTTTATTTGGTAGAAGGAACTTTTATTTTTGTACAGGCAAACTGTGTAATGCCTGAAATTATTTATATAGGAGTTGGTTATATGAAAAAGCTGTTAATATTGGCAATGGCGTTTATGATGATACTGAATCTTGCCGGCTGCATCAGGCCTGTGGCACCCCAGGAGTCAGCACCGGCACAGAATGAGAGTTCTGAAGCTGCGGCAAAATTGGAAGTGACGGACTTTAATGGCAGGAACATAGTGCTTGATAAAATTCCTCAGAGGATAGTTTCCCTGTCTCCATCCAATACGGAGATACTTTTCACCCTTGGTGCGGGGGAAAAGGTAGTAGGTGTCACCAATTATTGTGATTACCCGGAAGAAGCCAGGAAGGTCGAGCAGGTAGGAACCTTCGAAGGGCCGAATATGGAGCTTATAAAGAAGGTACAGCCTGATGTTGTGCTGGCCGGCTATATACAGGAGGAGACTATAGAAAACCTTGAGAATATGGGCATTCCTGTAGTTGTAACAGAAGCGGAGAGCTTTGAAGCCATTTATAAGAGTATAGAGCTTATCGGTCAAGTAACCGGGACTGAAGCCAAGGCTAATGAAATAACAGCCGGAATGAAGGCTAAAATTGCAGAGATAGAAGCAAGGACAAAGGATAAGGAGAAGCCAGAGGTATTTTATGTTGTATGGGCGGACCCGCTTACGACTGCAGGTTCAAAGACCTTCATAAATGATGTCATTAAAGCTGCAGGAGGGGTTAATGTAGCTGAAAAGGTTGAAAGCTGGGCAAAATATAGTGCGGAACAGCTGGTAGCTGATAATCCTGAAATGCTAATTGCAGCCCTTCATTCCACAGACAAAGGCATGACAAAGGAAGACCTGTCAAAGAACCAGGTTTTTAGTAAGCTTGAATGTGTTAAACAGGGGAAGGTATATGTAATGTCTGATGACAATATAATATCAAGACCGGGACCAAGGATAATTCAGGGTATTGAAGAAATGGAAAAAGTATTCTACGGAGAATAGAATTTTGGGCTGCGAGGCTGCGGGGGGTACGGGCGATTCATGAATCGCCCGTACAGGCTTCGTAGGATCTGATAGACTGCAAATATTTGCACGTGGCACGCGGCAGGTCGCACGAGGCAATATATGTCATCATAGGTAATAAGTGAGGAGTAATTTTCATGGATAGCCATATACAGGTTGAAAAATTGAGCTTCAGCTACGATTATAAAAAGGTTCTGGAGCAGGTTGACATGAGCATTAAGAAGGGCTGCTTCTTTTGTCTGGTAGGGCCGAACGGTTCAGGCAAAAGCACCCTGCTTAAGGTCATTTCTTCTGCGCTTAAACCCCAGCAGGGTGTTGTATACCTTGAAGGCAGAAATATAGTCCATATGAAAGGCAGGTCCGTTGCAAAGCTGCTTTCCTTTGTGCCGCAGAATACCTCCCTGGAGTTTGACTTCAAGGTTTCTGATGTCGTGCTTATGGGGAGATATCCGTACATAAACAAGCTTAAGGGAGAAACAAGGGAAGACCTTACGATTGCTGAAAAAGCCATGGAATATACAAATACGACTCATCTGAGAGACAGAAGCTTTATGGAGCTTTCAGGAGGAGAGCGGCAGAGGGTCATCCTGGCACAGGCATTGGCACAGGAGCCGGACATACTCATACTTGACGAACCGGTATCGCATCTGGATCTTCAGCACCAGGTCGAAATACTGAATCTGATAAAGAAAATGTGTGTAGACAGGAAGCTTACCGCAATTACAGTTCTTCACGACCTTAATATGGCGTCTGCATACGGTGATTATATCGTTATGATGAAGGATGGAAAAATCATGCGTCAGGGTACCCCCTTTGAAACCTTGACTGCTTACAATATCAAAGAAATATTCAGTACTGATGTATATGTTTCAGTCAGCCCGGTAGGAAACAAACCTTACATATACACCCTGACCAGGCCCAACATAGAAAAAAGGGGAATAAAGGTGCATATCATATGTGGCGGAGGAAGCGGCAGCAGTATCATAGGCAAGCTTCATTCTGAAGGCTTTGACCTTAGCAGTGGAGTGCTCACTATCGGGGATCTTGACTGGAAGATCTCCAAGGAGAATGATGTTCTGATTGCAGAGGAAGTACCCTTTGTGGGAATATCCGATGAAGCTTATGCAATGAACAGGAAGCTTGCTGCAGAAGCTGATGCAATAGTGCTTGCCGGATTGTATCTCGGCAAGTCAAATATGAGAAATCTGGAGCTTCTGCTTGAAGAGGATCTGAAAGGGAAGCCTCTTATAATAATTGAGGATGATAGCTTTGCAGAGCGGGATTATACAGGAGGTACCGCCCTGCAGCTTTATGAGCTTATTAAAGGCAGGAGCTCTTCAATACTTGCAGACAGTAAAAGGCTCAGCGAAGAAATTTTGAAGGCGGTTGGAACCCATGGAGAAAAGTAATAAAAAGAACTGGCTGGTGCCTTCCATTCTTGTTGTGCTTCTTGCAGCAGCCTTGCTGCTGGCAGCGGCAACCGGGGCTGTAAGGATCAGCACAAAGGAAATAATTGAAATACTGACTAAGGGGACTGACACTGTCAATGCATCCATCCTTATGGATATAAGGCTCCCAAGAGTACTGCTGGCGGCTGTTATAGGAGCCGGACTTGCTGCTGTGGGTGGTGTAATGCAGTCGATATTTAAGAATCCGCTGGTTGATTCCTATACACTGGGCATGTCTTCAGGGGCTGCCCTGGGGGCAGTTATATCAATTATTACAGGTATCAATGTAAGCATAATGGGAATAGAGACCACTGGTGTATTTGCATTTGCCGGGGCTGTCCTGACCTTATTCTTCGTCTACAGTCTCGCCTATACAAGGAGCAGGATGTCCATAAACTCCCTCTTGCTGGCCGGTGTGGCAGTGAGTTATTTTCTGGCGTCGGTCATATCCTTCTTAATGATGTTGAATAATGATAAGATTGAACATATTGTGTTCTGGACCATGGGGAGTTTATCCATGGCGACCTGGAACGAATTCTATTTAGCTTCAGCAATCATACTGCCGGCAACGGCAGTACTGCTGTACTATACCCGGGAGCTTAACATTCTCGTTATGGGAGAGGACGCTGCCCATCATCTGGGAATAAATACGGCAGTCCTGAAGAACATACTTCTGATTACCTGTGCCCTTATTGTGGGAGTTGTGGTATCCACAGGCGGAACAATAGCGTTTCTGGGATTGGTGGCCCCACATATAATTAGACTTGTTGCAGGCTCCGACAATAAAAAGGTCATACCATACTCAGCACTATTAGGCGCTGTATTGCTGGTACTGTCGGATACTGCCGGAAGACTGCTTATTCAACCGGTGGAAATACCGGTAGGAGTAATGACTTCAATAATGGGAGGTCCCTTTTTCATATTTCTTTTAAGAAGGCAGAAAGCAAAATAGGTGCGGAGTACGAGGTTTCGGAGTAGGGGCGATTCATGAATCGCCCCTACAAGTTTTAGATGTAGGGGCGACCAGTGGTCGTCCGTCGTTTTTTGTGTTATTATCTTCATATATGAATTTTTGGAGGTATTATGGATTGCGGAACATTGAAGATATCATAATAAACAGGGTAGCACTTAATGTACTTGATAGGGAGAACAAAACCACAGTATTGACAGACAAGGAACTGGAGCTTTCCGAAGAGGTTTATGAATATTTTGAAAACCACCTGCTGAAGATCCTGAAGGATGAAGAAGCAAAGCCTGCCTTTTTTGGCGAGGAGAAGAATATCGTTAAAGAACTGTGCAAGGATATATTCGAAGATGAGGAACAATTTGTCAGCAATAGCAACAAGCTGTCCCAGTATCTTTTCAGGTGCATCGGCACAGATGAAAAGGAGTCCTCGGGAGATATGGCAGTTTGTCACTTCGAAAGTCAGGAGGGCAAGTACCTTGCTATCCTGAAGCTAAATTTCACTAATTCCTACTGTCATTATATAAAGGATACTGATGGCAATCCGGTTGTAACAATAGGAGTGAATCGTACAGGACTTCCCGGACTGGGTCAGAAGGTATCCAAGGCCGCAGTGATAAGGGAGTTTAAAGAAAATAATGAATACAACATGCTGGTGCTGGACAAGGATAAAGAGGGAGTGTTTATAAATTCCTTTCTCAAATGCACCTTTACAAGAGACAGACGAGAGAATACCAGGATAATCAACAGAGTGTCGGAGCAGTTTGCGAGGAAAGCCTTCAAAGATAATGCCCAGGAGGCAGAACGGTTCAGGTCCAGGCTATCCGATCATCTCCGGAACGAGGACAGCTTTGATGTGCAAAAGGTAGCTGAAGAGAACTTCAGTGACATTATGGTAAAAAATGAATTCAAGGCCGTTATGGTAAGTGAAGGAATTACAGAAAACGATGTGCAGATAGATCGGGAATGGGCTGAAAAGAAGCTGAAGAAGAAAAGACTCAAAGTGGACAAGTCTATTGAGCTATACATAGACAGTGAGGTCTATAATGACAAGGATAGATTTCAAATCAAACGGAATGGTGACGGTACAATAGATATAATACTTAAGAATGTGAAAAACTATATTGAGAGATAGAAAGACCGCAGCGGCTGCTGCGGTCTTTAATCATTTCACTATTTCTTTCATGCACTGTATGGTATAATCAATATCTTCCTTAGTCACATCATTGTTTGTGACATATCTCATCTGACCATCCTCGACGCCGTTTATCTTTATGCCTTTTTCAAACAAGCCTTCTACAAGCCTGTCGGAGCTTATGCCTGTTTCTTCTATGCTGAAGAATACCATGTTTATATGTATATCCTCATTAAGAAGCTTTATTCCAGGTATCTCAGCAAGGCGTTTTGCCAGATACTTTGCGTTGTCATGGTCCATATGAAGACGCGTTGTCATTTTTTCAAGTGCTATAAGGCCGGCAGCAGCAAGTATGCCTGCCTGGCGCATTCCACCACCCAGAAGCTTCCTGTTTTTCCTTGCTCTTTCTATGAATTGCTTACTACCTGCAAGCATTGATCCTACGGGAGCACATAAGCCCTTGGAAAGACAGAACATTACTGAGTCGGTATATTGTGTGATCTGTGCAGCCTCAACACCCAGGAACGCTGCGGCATTGAAAAGCCTCGCACCATCAAGGTGAACAGGCAGGTTGTGCTTCTTTGCTATAGAATATATTTCCTTCATTGTGGCAAGGGGTACAACAGTACCGTTTGATAATGCATTTTCCATACAGATCAGGCCGGTCTCAGGACAGTGTATGTCATTGTCACGGATGGCCCTCAGAACAGCCTGGGGTTCCATAACGCCCTTTTCCCCTTTGATAGTTTTGAGCTGTACACCTGACAGGACTGCGGTGGCTCCAACTTCATGCTGTACAATGTGGCTGTTTTCTCCGGCTATTACTTCATTTCCCCTTCTGGTATGAGTCATCACTGCCAGCTGATTCCCCATGGTACCGCTTGGAACAAACAGGGCTGCTTCCTTGCCGGCATACTCTGCAGCTTTCTTTTCCAGGAGACAGATAGTTGGGTCATCTCCGTATACATCATCTCCTACAATGGCTTTTGCCATTGCTTCACGCATTTCATCGGTAGGCTGTGTAACGGTATCGCTTCTCAGATCTATGTATCTCAACGCTAAGACCTCCCAAAATCATAATTTAAGAACATTATACAATAATGATTGGTAAATGTCATTTTTGAAATATAATTACATATCCATATATAAAGTTGTACAATTTTACTTCCGGAGCGTTCTTCTGTTCTGTATAGGAGTGATGCTTAATATTATTTTACTATAAATAAATTAATATTCTGGTGCTTCAAAACTATCAAAGCGCCTGGGGGGAGTGATGGGTAATGCTAATAAACAGGAGAAGGCTTACATATGTTTTTTCCTTCATCTCAATGTTAATCCTGAGTGCAGCTTTTTTTTATGTAGGAAGGCTTCCGGCAACAGTTGCCGCCTTCAAAGAAAGCATTGAGGAGGAGAAGGCCTCAAGACAGCTTTTAGAAGCTTATAACGTGATGAATAATACATTTCATTTTGAATTGCCTGATTCATGGTATACACAGGAAGTAGCCTATCCCGGGGGAGAGGTATTGTATAATATGAATTTCATATCACAGGATAAAAGAATACTCGGTTTTGTTCAAGTGTGGAAGCTTTCCAAACCCTTAAAGCAGTTTATTGATGAGTCAAAAAAATCGGCAGTGGGTGTAGTTGATTTCAAGTACTTCAATGTTAAAGAAATCATGGAAGACAACAGAAAGGGCTATCTGGTGGAATACAGCAGAGCAAACCAGGATGGTGAGTACAATAAGGCTTATGAGGCATTTATAGAGGGTCCCTCAAACAGGATGTACAGGGTGAGCTTTTTTGTGCCTGAAAAAGAATGGCGAAACTATTATAAAATTATTTTTGAAAGGATAATTCACTCAATAAAGATACAAGGGTGAAAATATATCTGTGCATTTGACATAATAAATCAGACATTTTACATACTCTGAAAGGGAATATTGTTTTTTTGTCGAATTACTCTTAGAATAATGTTTTTTACTAGCATATATAGATTAGATTTGTATATATTTGGAGGTGTCAAAATGTCGATTCACATAGTTCTGTGTGAGGACAAGCAGGTTATTTTGAACAATATCAGGACGAACCTCGAAAAAGTTATAAAACAGAATGGGATAGATGCGGTAATCAGCTTTACAACTGATAATCCCAAAAGGATAATTGAGTACGCAAAGCAATATGTGCAGGGCATTAATGCATATTTTCTTGATATAAATCTGGGTACCAATATGAATGGGTTGGAGCTGGCAAAGCAAATAAGGAGCTATGATCCATACTGCTATATAACCTTTGTCACAGGTCATCCGGAGCTGTGCATGACAGTGTTCAAATATCATATCGAGGCTTTTGAATATCTTATCAAGCCTGTATCGTACCAGGCCCTCGAGGAGTGTGTGCTCTCGATAAACAAGCATTACAGCAATTACCAGAACCATCAGAAGCATAACAAGGGTGCAATTATAAAAATAAGGTCAGGGAACACTGATTATACTGTAGAGCTTCATAATATCATTTACGTGGAATCCATTAATCAAAAGCTAGTAGTGCACACAAAAAACCGGAACATAGAGTTTTTCGGATATCTGAAGGATATCATTACCGAATTAAATAAGAACGGTGAGTATTTCTACCGCTGTCACAGATCGTATATAATCAATATCAATCATATAAAAGAAGTGAACTACAAGGATTCTTACATTATAATGTCAAGTGATGATAAGTGCTACATGTCAAGACAGCAGAAAGGTGAAATAAAGGAAGTGCTGGATAGGATGGTACAAGAAAATGCTGATTTTATATAAAATATTTATCAATATAATGGGAATAGTGATATTTACATACTTAGCGCAGGCATTATATAGTTTTCAGAGAGAGAAGAAGATATTATTAAGCTTTATTATAATAACAGCTTTGGGAACTAATCTGCTTGTTTATTTTGATAAATATATAGGTATGGGATTACGTGCAATTCTAGTGCTGCTGTTCATGATGGTAATGTCTTACTTTGTATTGAAGCTCAACTTGATACAATCAATAGTTTTGAATATCACCAATATGATCGCCCTTGTTGTAGGTGATGCATCTGCCGTATTTATATTTGTCAAGATTTACGGTTATACCCTTGAAGCTATAAAAGCCAACATATTGCTGTCTTTGACTTCGGACCTGGTGATATATGGTACCGTAATAATAATTATCTTTTTAATAAGGCTAATCAAGCAAACCCAGGATATGACAGACAAGTACAAACGGAGTATTAGTATAAAGACATCGTTATATATGTTTGCGACCTTTGCAGTGATAGTAGTAAATTATTCGATATACATAAACCTGATAGGGATTGTGAATCAGAATATTATACTTGTAAATGTAACAATTATGTGGTTATACCTGATACTAAGCCTTTATATCAATTTTACCAACAGTGCTCTGACCTTGAAGGAGCAGCAGTACGACCAGCAGCAGGACTATATCAGAACTATAGACAGCCTGATAAATGAATTCAGAAGGCTGAAGCACAGCTATGCCAATACCATATACAGCTTTTACGGTTATATAGAAGAGAAGGATATGGAAGGGCTGAAGTCGTACTACTCAGAGGTAATGGACGAGACAAAAAAGATGGACAGCAACCTGCTGCTTGCCCTGCAGCGGATAAAGGTATACGCAATATTCGGACTGCTGTGGAACAAGATAAATGAAGCCGAAGGTAAAGGTATAATTGTGGGTGTCCAGGTCATAAATGAGGTGTATGAGGTGGGGATGAAGCTTACCGACCTCTGCGAGGTGCTGGGAAACTACCTTGACAATGCCATTGATGCAGCAGCAGCTTCGGATATCAAGAAAATAAATATCAGCCTGACTGATGAGGATGGATATCTGACCATTAAAGTTGAGAACACCTATGAAGGAGTTATCGATGTTAAGGAGATTCAGAAGAAAGGCTTTTCCACCAAAGGGGCTAACCGGGGTTTTGGTCTGACAATAACCGGTCAGATATTGTCAAAGTATGCAAATGTACTGCATAACACATCTGCAGAAGATAGTATATTCAAGCAGGAGCTTGTGATAAAAAAATAAGAGCACATTGTGCTCTTATTTTTTTATAGCTTAGTCTTCCTTTATTAGTGATTCCGGCATCTTTGGCTCTCTAAGTGCCCATGCATAGCATGCCATAGATGATGTACTTGCTATAAACAAAGCCAAGGTACTGATAAGAACAAATAGTGGTCTGAGTATTCTTTTCATTTCTATACCTCCCTTTTTTTGCTTATTTGCATACCCACACCATACATGCTGCCTGCCAGCCTGTAGGTTATGGGCAGTATCAAAACTGATTCAATAATTGTGGATAGAGTTATGATTGAAGAAACCGGTGTTCCCAGGTTATACAGAGCAGCTGCATAAAGCAGTATGACTGTGATACAGGACATTATCCGAAGCTTTCTTCTTAACTTTCTGCTTGCAATCGGTCTTTCCTCAGTGTCGGCAGGTGCATATTTTACTATTGCCGCAAAGCACAGGGCGAATATCAGGCTGACTGCATAAATATCTAAATCCACTGCCATTCCGAGATATACAACACCAAAGAAAAACAATGTACTTGCAGGAAGGCATGTCCATTCCCGCTTCGCATGAACCCCGGATGCAAAGGTTCTCAATGCACCGAAGCTCACGAATGCTACAAGAAAATACTTGAATACACTCAGAAGAATCGCCAGAATGAATATGAAAAGCATCTTGTATGAATTGGCGATAAATACAGCAATTCCATAGTTTATCTCAGCAAGCTTATCTTCCGGCAGATCCTCAAGCTGTGCTGCAATAGCCGCAGTAATTTTTGCGCTTATTCTTTCCGGGAATTCCATAAAATCAATCCTTCAATATAATCAGGTAAACTGTCCATAAGTATGATTTAATTCTAAATATAAGCTGTCGATATTTCAAGTGATATTATATGAACTGTCGTAATTAGTATATAAAATGTAGAAAAATGCAGAAATAGCACTAAAATATTTTCTCTGCGGAAATATAAAGCTATGGATCAGGACAATTTAATTGTATTAACTATCTGAATTTTTTTCTGTCAGATCGGAAACAGGTATATTCATAGTTTCGTTATTGGACAGCAGCTTAACATGAGCTGTCGAACTATCCTTGAAGACACTCTCGATCCATACAGGAGAATTCTTGTAGTCAACCGCAATTATTCCCTTGGAGTTTATTATCTCCTCTGCTCTCTTTATATCCATAACATCACCTCCCTTAAAAGTATTATGCTGCTGCAAAGGAGAATTAATGCAGAGTTATATCGTGATCTGCCATGAAGTTCATAGAAGGATAGCAGGATACATTTTTCTTTTTGTTAGTGATGTAATACATTTTATATACTTTTTTTGGAATATTAAAATATGTGCAGAAGTGAGAACAACTTATATCCTCATGTGTCTGCACCCGTAATAGATATTAATAAAAATACTTTCGGAAAGGAATACAATAATGCCTGAAAATGAGAGGGGAAGCCTTGTAATAATTGGAGGGGCAGAGGACAAAAGAGCTGATAAAGCCATACTCAAAGAAGTAATAAAGCTATCGGGCGGGGATGACTCACATGTAGCTTTGATCACCACAGCGACAAGCAATCCAGAGGAAGCAGGCCAGGAGTATAAGAGACTCTTTGCAGAGCTGGGAGCCAGGAGCGTAATATCTATAAATATAACAGACAGGGAATGTGCCAATAATGTCGAGGGTCTGAAGGTCCTCGAAAATGCAACCTGTGTATTTTTTGTGGGCGGCGATCAGTTGAGGATTTCAAGTATATTAGGCGGCACTGAAGTTCACCGTATTATAAGAAAGTTGTATGAAGAAGGCAGGGTAATTGCCGGAACCAGTGCAGGGGCATCAATGATGAGCGAAATAATGGTTGTAGAAGGAAGAGACGAGGAGGCACCAAGAAAATGCACTCTTAAAATGGCGCCAGGAATGGATCTGTTGGCCGGTGTGATAATAGACCAGCATTTCAACCAGCGGGGAAGAATAGGAAGATTACTGGCTGCAGTAGCACAAAACCCAAATATTATAGGAGTTGGTATAGACGAAGATACAGCAATGATAGTGAATAAGGAGCTTGAATTCATAGTTCAGGGTTCCGGAGTAGTTACAGTTGTGGATGGCAGGGATATATCCTTTACCAATATATCAGAACAGTATCCCGATGATCCTCTTGCCATAACAAATGTAAAAATCCATATCTTACCAAAGGGCTATGGGTTTAATTTGATAAAAAAACAGGAAATAATAAAGAAATGATAAAAAGAAAACATTTTTCTAAAAAATACAAGGAGGAAGAATTGTGATAATTGTAAGCAGTCATGCTTATCAAGGAAAAAACATTTACAGCTATAAACCTGTGGTGAAGTTGGTGGTTGACTTAGGAAAGCATGCTGACATTCCGACTAAAGACATCGGAGGTTTTAATGAAACTCTTCAGGAACTTCTGCCAGGTTTGATGAAGCACTTCTGTTGCAGGGGGTATGAGGGTGGTTTTATTGAAAGGCTCCGGGAGGGAACATATTTTGCACATGTAATTGAGCATACTGCAATTGAATTGCAGTCCATGCTGGGATATGATATAAAATTTGGCAAGACAAGAGAAACAAGCAAAAAAGGCGTTTATAATGTTATATATGGATATGAAAATGAGTATGCTGGTATAGAAGCAGGCAAGCTCGCAGTAGAAATCATGGAGGGAATACTCGCAGGTGAACTGCCGGATGTAAACAGGAGACTGGAAGTAATAAAGAAGGTCTGTGTAGCAACGGATTTTGGTGCAAGTACTGCTGTGATTGCAAAGGAAGCAAGGGAAAAGGACATACCTATAATACGCATAGGAGATGGAAGCATCCTGCAACTGGGGTATGGGAAATATCAGAAAAGGATCGAAGCGACCCTCACAGAAAATGCTAGCTGTGTGTCGGTTGATATTGCCTGTAACAAGGAGCTTACCAAAAGCATACTGAATGAATACGGTATACCTGTTCCTACAGGAAAAGTAGTTAAAAGTGAACAAGAAGCCTTGGAATACAGTGAGAAATTGGGTTATCCCGTTGTAGTGAAGCCAAATTACGGCAGCCATGGGAAAGGAGTATCCATAAACCTGAAAAACCCCCAGGAAGTACTGGAGGCTTATAAAATAGCAAGAGAGTACGAAGATACTATACTGGTGGAAAAATATATTAAGGGCAGCTACTATAGGGTATTGGTAGTAGGAGACGAGGTGGTGGCGGCATCTCATAGGATATCCGCCCATGTAATCGGTGACGGAGTAAGCACAATAACAGAGCTGATTAATAAGGAGAACCTCAATCCTCTGCGTGGTAATGGGCATGAGAAACCCTTGACGAAGATAAATATTGATAAAGTAGTAGAGCAGTATTTGAGGAAGCAGAATTTAACTCTTGATTATGTACCTGGAGAGGGAGAGATAGTATATCTGCGGGAAAATGACAATCTCAGTACAGGTGGTATTGCAATTGATGTTACTGATGAGGTACATGAGCAGAACCTGAAAGTAATAGCACAAGCTGCCAGAATAGTCGGCCTGGATGTGGCAGGAGTCGATATAAGCACTGTTGATATTTCAAAGCCAATTGTTGAAACAGGAGGGGCAATAATTGAGATAAATGCGGCGCCGGGAATCAGGATGCATCATTATCCATGCCAGGGTACCTCCAGAAATGTGGCAAAGGCTATAGTAGATATGCTCTTTCCTGCAGGCAGCACCAGCAGGGTGCCTATCGTTTCGGTGACAGGAACAAATGGAAAGACTACTACCTCCAGAATGATAGCGCATATAATAAGACAGACGGGTCACACAGTGGGAATGACTACAACAAGCGGGATCTACGTGAATGAGGAGTTGATCAAATATGGTGACAACACAGGACCGATAAGCGCAAAGACAGTACTTATGGATAGAAGGGTCGAATATGCTGTTTTGGAGACTGCCAGAGGAGGACTGGTCAATCGCGGACTTGGTTATGATGTGGCCGATGTAGGTATAGTGACCAATATTTCGGAAGATCATCTGGGAATTGATGATATCAATACTCTTGAGGAATTGGCCTATGTAAAGTCATTAGTTGCAGAAGCAGTCAGGGACACTGGTTATGCAGTCCTAAATGCGGATGACGAATATTGTCTAAGTATGAGGGATAGGATAAAGTCAAATATCATATTATTCTCCATGTCAACTGAGAATGCTGCTGTAAGGGCACATATACAAAATGGAGGTATGGCCATTTACAGCGATGGAAGCACTATATTTGTGAATAAAGGAGGAGCAGAGCTGCCTTTTATTGAAGCAAAGGCTATTCCTGCCACAATGGGTGGAGTTCTGAAGCATAATATCAGTAACGGTATGGCTGCGATAGCCGGTGCTATAGGGATGGGGATTTCTATTGAAAGCATAATAACAGGGCTTTCGACCTTCAGATGTGATAGCCGGACTAATCCTGGAAGGTTCAATGTGCATGACGTCAATGGTATAAAGGTGATACTGGATTATGGTCACAATATTGACGGTTACAGAGTTGTAATAGATTCGTTGGAACAAATGAAGACCGGCCGTCTTATAGGAGTTATAGGGACACCCGGCGACAGGACGGATTCAAGCACGGTAACCATAGGAAGCATGTGTGGTAATTGCTTTGACAGGATATATATCAAGGAGGACAGGGATAGAAGGGGACGAGAACCGGGAGAGGTTGCCGCTCTGCTTGAAAAAGGCTGCAAAACGGGATGCATCAAGCCTTCGGAAGTATTGATCGAGCTTGCTGAGGATAAAGCACTGGAAAAAGCGATTCTGGATGCTGTACCTGGTGACATTGTCATAGTGTTTTTTGAAGAATATCAGCTGATGCTTGATGTGGTGGAAAGAATGTCGGCAGAGCTGTCAAAGGCCCAGCAGATTATTGCATGATGTAAAAAAGGCGGATGAATAAAATGAAAAAAAAGAAAGGTAAAAAGACTAGTATAGATTCTCTTGAAGCATTGACAGATGTGGAGCTTGACTACCCATTGGTCTATAAAGATGATATCGGTCCCCTCGGAGGGAGAAATACTACGGAGGAAAGGTATCCAATCAGTGATATGATAGACGATGAGTAGTATTAAGAAATTTCCACAGAAAATGTTATGCTAAAAGTACTATTAGATTCACTAAAATATAGCACTATATTACTATAGAATAGGACCAGGTTTTGGTATATAATTATTTATAAACACTAGGAAAACGACAGCATTTTTCAGCATCTACCAGCATCTATCAGAATATGTGGAACTTCTTAATAAGTTGTTTCTTTAATATGCGTCGCGGGTAAAAAAATACTTACAGAGACTTTCCCGCAAATCAAGTGCAATTGCTTTCGCTTGTAATTACTGCTTGAAAAGTAATTTATTCTGTGATATATTCTATAAGCTGAACCGTCTTTATGATCGGATAAAGCTGAAAAAATAGATTATAAATTCCTTAATAAATTTTACATTGAGGTGGAATAAATGGATATACACAGTGGTGATACCTTGGTTTTTGCCGTTGATAACATGACTAAGAAATGGACAATATCAAAGGTAGACAACAACGTCGTAAAAATTTTTGAGGAAGATGGCTCATACAGGCAGATGCCATATACATATCTGATAGAAATGTTTGAAAGAGGTTACATTAAAGTGGATGTACCGTCAATAGCCTGGTAATTTGATAAACAAAAACCTATTGCTCTAGGAGCAGTAGGTTTTTTTATAGTATATATTATTAAAGATATTTATGTAGTATAATTTACTAAATATCTTTTTTTATGGAGGCTCAATGATGAAAAACAAGGCCGATTTCGGCTCATACTTAATTTTTGCAGTCAGTTCGGGGCTCATAGGAGCATGTATTTTGCTGGATATTCCGCTGTATTTCGGGTTTGCCGGGGCAGTTGTCTTAACCGCAGGTATACTTGTGAAAAAGGGTTATGAGTTAAAAGCCTTGAATAATATGATGCTCACAGGTATCAAGAATTGCTCGATTGTATTCATTATCATCACACTGATCGGAGCTACGGTCTCTATCTGGCTGTCGTCAGGCATAGTGCCTGCGTTTATGTATTATGGCTTTGAATATATCAAGCATATAAACTTTGTTCTCGCATGCTTCCTTGTAACAGCAGTGATTTCGGTAGTAATGGGTACTGCGGTCGGTACGGTAAGCACAATAGGGATAGCACTGATAGGAATAGGAAAGGGTTTTTCAATACCGGAGCATCTGCTCTTGGGGGCAGTGGTGTCGGGAGCTTTTGTTGCAGACAGGATTTCTCCTATGTCAGGACTGGTGAATCTTATGATGAAAACAACTGATCTAAAATATAGAGGTTATGTCAAAAACTCACTGAATACTCTTATACCCTCAATGATACTTGCAGCTGCAGCGTATTATTTTATAGGCAAAGACTATATGTCGGTGATCGATCCTGCGAAGATTGCCGTGCTCCAGGAAAATATAAGCAGAGCTTTTGTAATCACTCCTGTTTTGCTTCTGCTGCCGCTGATTGTCATAACAATGTCGGTTTGTGGGATCAAGGCTATTATTAATATGGCGGTAGGAGTTGCAGGCGGCGCACTTATAAGCATATTCCTCCAGAAAAAGACCATATTTGAAGTCCTAGTGTATATTTTATCAGGATATAAGTCAGCCAGCGGTATTGCAGAGCTCGACAGGATACTGCACGGCGGTGGGGTACTGCCTATGTTCGAGGTGCTCTTGATAGTGACAGGGGCGATAGCATTGAGCAGCCTGCTTGAAGGTACAAATGTAATTAATCCGATAATTGCAAAAGCTGTGGACAGGGCAAAAACTAAAATATCATTGATTGCCAGAACGGCAGCCTTTAGCAGCCTGCTTACTATTGTCACCTGTGATCAGACAGCAGGAATCATACTTTTGGGCAGGCTTCTGAAGAAAAAGTATGAAGAAATTGGGATAGATAAGCACATTCTGGCCAGGACAATATCAGATACAGGGACGACTATTGCGCCGCTCATCCCATGGAATGTTAATTCCATAATAATCCTGGCCATTACAGGGATATCAACGCTCCAATATGCACCCTACGCAGTGCTTTGTTATGCAGCGCCGTTGGTGGCAGTTTTAGCTGGCTGCATCAGGGAAAAAGGAAGGATGTAAGGATTATTATTTTTCAGATATAATAGTGTTTGATACCAGTTTAGGTATATATGAATACCATGAGTTGTGGTTTCCCTATTGTAAAGATTGCTAACTTATGGTAAGAATTAATATAAGAGTATACAAATGTGTTTTTGCGGAACTTGATTATATGCTTCGCACTAAACATTTTATAAGGAGGATATGTCAATGACTATAAAAATAGTTGCAGACAGCAGCTGCGATCTGAATGAGGATCTGAAAAGGGAGTTTAGTGTTACACTGGTTCCTTTTACACTTAATATCGCAAATAATAGTTACAGGGATGACGAAAACCTCAATGTAAAACAGATGCTCAAGGAAATGGCAGAATGTCCGACTATACCCAAAACCGCATGTCCTTCTCCAAATGATTTTATAAAGGCCTATGAAGGCTCTGACAGTGTTTTTGCAGTTACAATAAGCTCTGCACTGAGCGCTACATATGAAAGTGCCATGTTAGCCAGAAAAATGGTCCTGGAAAATGTAGAAGGAAAATTCATACATGTATTTGATTCCTTCAGCGCTTCTATTGCAGAAACACTTATAAGCATTAAGATATTTGAGCTTTCGAAGAAAAGCTGTGATAATCTGCAGATAGTAGAAAAGGTCAATGAATATATAAAGAATATGAAAACCTTTTTCCTGCTTGAATCCCTTGAGAACCTGATGAAAAATGGAAGACTCAGCAAGATTAAGGGTACTATCGCTACACTTCTCAACATAAAACCGATAATGGGAGCTACTGATGAAGGGGACATCAAGCTTGTGGAAAGCGTAAGAGGTTATAAACGTGCTTTCGCTCGGTTCGTTGAGGTTATAGGGGAGCAGGGAGAGAAGCTGGAGGAGAAGGTCATAGGGATAGCCCACTGTAATTGTCTCGAAAGAGCAGAAGAGTTCAAAAGGGAACTTCTTAAAAGATACAAGTTCAAGGATATTATTATTGTTGAGACTGCAGGCCTCAGCAGTGTCTATGCAAACCAGGGAGGCATAATAGTAGCATTTTAATGGAGTGTAAAGGGGACCTTGCAGTCCCTTTTTATTTCATGGGAATATACGGCAGTGACTGCAAATAGGACATACTTGTGATATAATAATTGGGAAGAACATATATGGAGGTATTGATTTTGAAAAGGTACATAGCATTATTTGCAGCAGTCTTATTGATTATTACAGGACTGACCGGTATTTTTGAAATAGAAGCCAGCAGCATAAAGCTGCCTTTTCAGGTTGAAAAGTTTTCTGATGTGCCGGAAAAGCACTGGGCTTACGGAAATATCCATTACTTCAGATATCTGAATATTGCCCAGGGAATAGGCGATAACAAGTTTGGATTGGGACAGCCTGTGAAGAGAAGTGAATTCATTACCATGCTTGTTAGGCTTATGGGATGGGAAACGGCTGCAGCAGACGGCAGCAGCTTTTCTGATGTTGGCAGGGAAAAGTGGTATCATTCCTATGTGGAGACAGCAGTGTCACATGGAGCTGTACTTATGGGGACAGGCAGCTTCAGACCGGATGAGGATATCACAAGAATGGAGATCGCAGAGGCGATAGTACGGGCTCTGGGATATGGCGAACTGGCAAAGCAGCTTGAATATCTCCCAAGTGAATTTGCTGATGTCAGGGAAGAATCAGAGTATGCCAATATTGTAAAGGACTTCGGTATTTCCAATGGAGCCGACGGTGTGAACTTCCTGCCGGATAATAGTGCAAAAAAGGAAGAGGCTGTGGCAATGCTTATCAGGATGTATGAGAGACTGAATTCAAAGGTCGAAGAACTGCATTCCTTTTATGCTATAAAATCCTATGACCAGGTAGACCTGATACCTGACATGGATTCAGTGAGCTTTGGCTGGAGCAGGTTGGAATATGATGAGAGCAGTGATAGTTTTTCCGTAGCTTCAGCGAAAAATGGGAAAAGCGACTTTTTCATCCCTGAGGGGTATTCAGAGCCTATAAATATTGCAAAGCAGAACAATCTGCCGGTACAGCTCAATCTTTTCGCTTCCAACGAAACAAAGATACAGAGCTCACCGGATGGGGGACAGGTGGGAATAGTTGAGCACCTGCTCACAGACGCCAATGCTCAGGCAGAGGTTATAACACAGGTTATTCAGACATTGAACAATACTCAGGTAGAAAATGATATAATCTCCTTCGACGGTATAGTTGTGGATTTTGAAAATCTAAGGGGAGAGAAGCTAAGGAAGCTTTATAATGAATTCCTGTCCAGACTTAGGACGGAACTCGTAAAATATGATAAGAAGCTATATGTGGCAGTGCATCCCCAAAGAGGTAACGGACATGTATATTATGACGGATATGATTATAGGACCATAGGTGATATAGCAGATAAGCTGATACTCATGGCCCATGACTACAACGCAGTAAGCCTCACGGAAAATGATATGGCTATAGGCTATAACGATACGCCTCTTACACCTCTAAATGAAATATATTACGCACTAAAGGCAATTACGGACAAAGACACGGGGGTAGCTGATTCCGGTAAGGTATGGCTGCAGCTGTCCTTTGACACAGCTCAATGGAAAATGACTGAAGGAAAGGTCATTAACAAGAATGCTTTTCGTCCCTCATATGCACAGCTGAGAGAACGTATGACAAAAAATGAACCGGGTTCGGAGTTGAGCATAAATTACTCTGAGAAGCTCCGGAACCCATGGCTGACATATTACAACAGCAGCGACGGTACGAATAACATCATATGGTATGAAGACAGCAGGAGTGTCAATGCCAAGATAGAGCTTGCAAAATTATTCGGTATCAACGGGATATCCCTTTGGAGACTGGGTAATATTCCCGACTTTGAAGAGACGGAAAGCGGCAGGACAGAGCTGGATGTATGGCAGACAATTAAAAATCAGACAGATTAGAATAGAGCAAAATGGGGCTAATAGTACTTTAGTCCCATTTTTATATTTTACCCCAAAATTTAGGAACAGTATACGAATAATATTTCAAAAGTAGATATCATAATCTCCGAAAAGGCAAACCTGCCGAAAGGCAGGGACGCAAAGCTCCGGGCCTAAGGGAAACTACGGTGGCCGGGCTACCGAAGAAATTATGTGCGATGATAGAAACGAGGGAGATATATATCTACGGAAAAATATTAAATATGGAGGGATAAATATGAAGAACAAAAAGAATATTATTGCAGTGATTTTAGTACTTGTGTTTATGTTTACAGTAGTGATGTCTTCAGCGGTTTTTGCAGCTCCGGGTAAGGACAAAGCAGATAGTAAGGATAAAACTACAGAAACAGAGAAAGTAAAAGATGATAACAAAAACCAAGACAAAGACGTAGAACAGGAAAAGGTGAAAGAACAGGAAAAGGTGAAAGAACAGGAAAAAGTAAAGGAACAGGAAAAAGTAAAGGAACAGGATAAGGTCAAAGAAAAGGAAAATATGCCTGCCGAAGAAGAAAGTACTGTAGAAACTGAAGAAGAGAAAGCCATCAAAGAAAAAGACAAGGTCATGGAGCAGAAGAAGCTTCTTAAGAAACAACTTATTGAAGCAAAGAAGTCCGGCAATACCGAAGCAGTAGCACAGCTTACGGCTCAGTTAATCGAGTACAAGGAACAGCTGAAGAAGATGGTAATAGAAAGCTATACCGAAGAAGAAATGGCACAGCTTGAACAAATGGCAGAAAACATCGAAACAGCAGATCCTGCTCTGGAAGTATTTCCTGTAGAAAAGATCATAGCAAAGGGTAAAAGCTTAAAGCTGGATATGCCTCCGCTGATAAAGGATGGAAAAGTGCTGGTGCCTGTAAGGGCCTTCTCCCAGGCTTATGGGGCAGAAGTGCAGTGGAATCAGGAAGACCATACAATAACTATAATCAAAGAGGGTATTGAGGTAGTAATAAAAACAGACAGCAGCACAGTGTTTGTAAATGGTGTTGAAACTGACCTTGGAATGCCTGTTAAAGGAATAAACGGAAGGAACGTCATGCCTGTAGGCTTCCTGGCAGAAAAGCTTGGGCTCAAGGTGGAAGTGGATGAAGACGGTACAGTAGAAGTTGACGAGGATGAAGAAGTAGAGGATAACGAAGATGGAGACAATGAAGAAGTAGAAGAAACAACAGGAGATACTACTATCAACAATTAAAATGAAACAAGCTGTAACTGCATAAAAAATCCCCTGCTTACTACAGGGGATTTTTGCATAATTGCCGAAACTTTTACAATAGGATTTCGTCTAATATAATGAGGTGAAATAATGAAAAAATTATTAGCAGTGTTTTTAATAGTTTTAATGCTCGCAGGCTGCACTCAATCTCCCAAAGGGGCAGCGCAGCCGGCACCCGAACCGACCAAACCTCCGGTGGAACAGAATACTGAAATTGTTAGCCCTACACCTACCGTAACAGAGGAAGAGACTAACCTGTTTGATGCCAGGAAGGTGAAGGTGGGAGATCAGATAGCGGGGCTGAAGGTGAACAAGGTTGAAGTACATAATGCCAGTGATGAGGACTATGACGCCTATGTGGATTTTGAAGGAGAAGTTACGGTAAGCGGTGACTTTAAGCATAATCTAGACGATGCTTTCATGGATCATGAAATAAGCTTCACGGTGGATGAGGAATCGAAGGCGTTGCTTCCTAAGCTGGCTCATGACCAGAGATATGTATGGTTCATGTTCATGAATCATGATGAGGCGGAGAAGGCATTCGGCGCTCCCGGTACAGAGGGAAAGGCAACGGTGACAATAAAGAATTACAGCATAAAATATGCACATACGGAAATCTGGAATACGGCTGACCTGGTAAAGGCAGAGATAAAATAGAGCGGAATAAAGAAACCGCTCTATTTTTCACTCAATTCTTTGTATCAGCAATTCTTTTGTTTTTTCATCATAGTATACACCAGTGCTAAGGTAACGCATTACAAACTGGTCGGGGACGAATATCTGGTTTTCGATTTTCATTACTGGAAAAGTCAGATAATGTTTTGCATCGTTTACCAGGATGGTCGTACTGCCGGCTTTTCCGGTGATCTTTTCTTTTTTTGTATTTAAGACAAACTCGCCGTTTTTCTGTATTTCAAGCTTCAAGCCCATGATTTTGCTGACCGGCTCAAGGGGTACAAAGGTTTTATCGCCCAGCCTGACCGGGAGTATTTCTCCTGCTGATGCATTGCTGAAATCAAGTCTCACAGCGCTGCTCCGGCTTGACAGGGCATTAAGAAGCTCCTGCCTGTCCTTTGAAGCACATCCGGTCAGGCTGCCTGCTGAAATAACTATTATGATAAGCCATAAGGCAAAAGCTTTGTATTTTCTCATAATGCGCCTCCTTTTGCTATGCACTATATGTTTCGCACTAAATATATTGCATATATTTAGTGTGCAAATATCGCGGCAGTGCATACGAAAAAGAGTTTTCCTCCACGAGTCAAATTGTGCTGATATAGAAAAGTTCACCTTAAGAATTGACTAAATGTGAGAAAAAAATAAAACCTTGGTTTCATAAGGTTCTTTTTCTGGAGCTGGAGATGGGACTTGAACCCACGACTGTTGGTTGTTCATAAGGTAGTATGATTATCATTTTGCTGACCTCAGCAAAATGTTCGCCCCTAATCTTCCTCTTGTCGAAAAGATATGTGTTATGTGACCAACTCAAAAGTGCAGACAGTGTCTGCACTTTTTCTTCATCGGTCACAAGTTCTGCAAATTTTCGCATATATCGCAAGTTTCGAACAGAGTATCCCTTGGCGTTCGGGAACTCTGACTTAATATCACTGGCGAGGTTCTCTATAAACCCGCTGCCATACTTGCTGTTTTCGATGATGACCTTGCCGATATTCCAAAACAGGAGTATCTGCTCACGGTTCACACCTAAAACAGCTCTGTACTGAGCGTCTTGAATTCGAGCCTTGACACTTTCCAGCACCTGAAAATAGTTGTCATTGTTAATAAGCACGAGCTTTCCTCCTCTCAATTCTGCAGGCGGCACTTGCAGTTTTCATACGCTTGCCAATTCCTCTCAGGCGCTGGCCGCCAAAAGGTATTTATCAAAGTAATATATGGATATTATCCCACAAATCAGCGTTAAATGCTTTAGAAATTCAGTCTTTATCTATAATACATGAACAATAACTCCTTCTCGTGGTACCAGCAAACACAGAAATATCAACGCTTTGCACCATTTTGTTGACGTCAGCAAACTGTTTGAAATGCTTTACTTCAGCCATCTCTAACATTTTGCTGACCACAGAGAAATCTTAAGAAACTTTAGTTGAACTATTAAATAATACTTAATGGTTGGGATGAACTATTTCCTTTTTGGAAACAGTTCTTTGTATAAACACCTCGAATTCGAGGTGTTTAAATAGTCTAATTGCCTCGAATTCGAGGCAATAGCTTTCGCCCTTATCCGCTTACCTTATTTGAACCTGTGCAAATTTTGCACAAGTTGAGTCCTTGACCAATTCTTCTTCCCGTATTATGAAATAAATTACATCGGCTTCGAAGTAATTTAATCAGGTCAGAATGTTAAACCCTCGAATTCGAAGGGTTTAAAATATATTTTATATAAATGATAACAAAATTTACCTTTAACCGCAATCCATACTTCTATCCGGCAAGCTCTTTGACTTCCACAATCAGTTCCTCATCAATCTCAACATTCTTCGCCGTTTGGATTATCTGTCTTTTCGTAGTCCACAATCTTCTGTATCAGCTCGTTGAGGATTTGTGTGTTGAGCTCGGTGATATCGGTGTACTTCCGGGTAATCGGCAAGAAATTATCGAAAAAAGACTTATTAAATTTTTTTTCAACAGATATTAGGTCATGAAAGCCTTGAAATGGTAAGAAGATATAGCCACCTTGCAAGTACGCATGTTTTACATATACATAAGAAATTCAGTCCTGTAGACTATCTGATTTCATTACGATACGATGCAAAAAAACGCAAAAATATGTGAGTAGGCCAAAAACAAAAAACCTTGATTTTTCAAGGTTTTTTTCATCTGGAGCTGGAGATGGGACTCGAACCCACGACCTGTAGTTGTTCGTAAGGTAGAATAAATAAGCTGGTCGAAACCGACCAGCTTGATTTACTTCTGAGGCTGTTCAGAGGGAACGACAGCCAGCGTATATCCCAACGGCTGCAGGATTTTAAATAAAGTATCTATCTGCGGCGTCGCTTTCATGCTTTCAAGTCTTGCTATGGCAGGCTGCTTTAAGCCGGTAAGATCAGCAAGCTCCTTTTGGGAAAGCCCCTTTGATTCTCTGGCTTCGATAAGCTTTCCGATTAACGCTACTTCAAAATCAATTTTGGCCTTCTGTGTTGGGTCAATGAATTTGGGGTCGTTCCAGAGCTTATTAAAATTAGTTCCCATATCTATTTGCTCCTTTCAAGGTGGTCGGCTAAATTCCTTTTGGCCTGTTCAATCTCTCTGCGCGGAGTCTTCTTTGTCTTCTTCAGAAAATGATGGAGCAATACAAAAGTGTTATCTCTGAAGTAGAAGAAGAATATCCTGTCATCCAGCGGGCGCAGTTCCCAGATATCATCTTCGATGTGCTTGACAAAAGGTTCTCCCGCTCTTGTTCCGTATTCCTGCAGCACTCTGATGTAGGTCAGAATCTTTTCACTCCGAATGCGCTCGTTTTTGCTTGTTTGTCCTTTTGTCTGCAGTTCAATTATGAACTCCTTTATAGGTTCTTTTCCGCTTCGGTCTTCATAAAATTCAACTTCGAACATTCTTTAGTGTTCCCCTCATCTGTAATATTATAATAACATATTCGTTATTAAGTTACAATAACAAATTTGTTATAATTGCCTCGAATTCGAGGCAATTCATGAATTATGGTATCTAAGTGTATTAACCACCTTGGTAATCTCAATATCCTTCGCTTGACCATTTTGTTGACGTCAACAAAATGGTATGAATGCTTTAATATCAGTGCCGCTATCATTTTGCCGACCTCAGCAAAATGATCAGGATTTCAGGTATTGGAATCATGGCACTTTCTATGTACTGAAATTAAAGCATCTTTTCTGCAAGTGGCGCTTGCACAAATTTAATTTCTGGAGACATTTGCTTCAGCACGGATTTGCTCCCTTTTTGAAAAGTGCAGACAGTGTCTACATTTTTTATATACAGAATTACCATGACATCCACCCCCGCATATAAAATAAATTACCTCACTGCGAAGTAATTTAATTAGTCCATGATTTAAACCCCTCGAATTCGATGGGTTTAAATCGTTGAAGGTTCTGCTATTTAGATTTATTATACCAAAATATGCCTTTTTCCACAATCCATATTCTATCTGACAAGCTCTTTCGACATCTCTTTGACTTCGGCTATCAGCGTATCATCAACCTCGACATTCTTAGCCACCGGGATAATCATCGGCAGTCCAAACATCTCCTTCATCTCCACATACCCGATAAATTTATAATGTATGTCCACTCGCTGGCTTTTGCTGCCGTCAGGGTTATCCGTCTTTTCATAAACTACAATTTTCTGTATCAGTTCGTTGAGGACTTGCGTATTTAGTTCGGTTATGTCGATGTACTTCTGAATAATCGGCAGGAACTTATCGATATTTTCATATACCGATTCGGCGCTGGTAATCATTTCAGTAAGCTGATTTCTCCGTTCTCTAAGCCCTGCCTGTTCTTCCTCATAGCGTTTGGACATGATCTGATAGCGTTCCTCCGTGAGCTTTTCGAGAGCCAAATCCTCGTAGAGCTTGTTCAGTATTCTGTCCAGTTCTGAGAGTCTCTTTTCCACAGTTTTCAGTTCACGCTTGAATTTTTCGGTTTCTTGCCTTTTCTTTTCGGTTTTGGCAGCAAGAAGCATATCCTTGTATTTCTGTGTCGCCAGCTTCGCCGCCTTCGCATTACGGCGGATATCCTCCAGCACAAGCTGATTCATGGTTTTCCAGCCGATGGCGTGGGATGTGCATCGTTCCTTGCCGTAGTTCTTGTAGACCCAGCAGGAAAAGCCGGTATATTTACCTTTCTTCTTATCAAAGCTTACGTTTAGCGAGGAGCCGCATTTTGAACACTTGACCAGCCCTGCAAACATCTGTACCTCTCCGCTGCTGTTTTCACGCCTGCGGCTCTTCATCAACTGCTGCACTGTGTCCCAAAGTTCCTGTGAGATGATTGGCTCATGTGCGTTTTCGACTACAACCCAATCCTCCTCCGATGACGGAATACGGGTCTTGTCAAAGAAGCCCTTCGTCTTTGTTTTACCGAATACAACCTGTCCTATGTACGCACGGTTGGAGAGTATAGCCCGCACGGAAGTGGCATGTCAGTCATAGGGTTTTCTCCAGTAATCGCTTTTGTAGTAATCGGGATTGTTTTGATTGAAGTACGCTATTGGGTTCAGAATTTTCCGCTCTCTCAGGATTTTCGTCATACGTACATATCCGATACCATCAGCAAACAACTGGAAAATCTCTCTTACTACGTCGGCAGCAGGAGGGTCGATAATAAGGTGGTGTCGGTCATTCGGGTCCTTCAGATACCCGAATGGAGCGTGACTGCCGAGGTACATCCCTGCCTTTGCACGCGCTCTGTGCGCCGCCTTGGTCTTGGTGGATGCCTGCCTTGCGTAATAG
>DASPLL010000055.1:0-3997 GCA_035627615.1 Clostridia bacterium | reverse complement strand
AACCACTTCCAGCATATTCTCAATTACTCTTCCATGGCCCCATGCGAGAAGCTTATTCAGGTTCCTGATTTCATCATACATCTCATTGTATCTTTTATTGTATATTGTAACCAGAGAATACCTGCAGATCCTGGTTATTTCCTCAGCCAATTTTTGAATCCTCGTGTCGGAAAGAGTCTTGCTGTCTGCGGCCCCAATTTCCTTCAGCTTTTTCTTTGTGTCTGCATCAGCGTACACCCCGGCAATTACAAGAGGCCCAAAATAATCCCCCTTGCCTGATTCATCGGTTCCTATAAGCCCTGTTTCCGGCTCTTCTGCTTTTTCGGCCTTTTTTATATCCTTATGCTGTGTTCTGATTTCTCCTGTTTGCATCAGCTCCTTGATGAAACTTAAGCTCTCCTCGTTTTTTATTTGTGATAGATCACAGCTTACCCCCTTCTTTTTACTTTCATAGATTCTTATGATGCATTTGCTTTCATTGATCAATACGGAAAACTGCAGTCCATAATTGATCTCCGTATAAGGGCTTGCCTCAATACCATTCTTTTCGTATATGTTCTTCATATGCTCATAATAATCATATTTATCCCTGGCGTTATACAAATATATCACTCCATTGCATAGCATCTTATAGGTTCCTGATTTTACATATATATTATACTATATTGAAAAACAATTCCATCATATTCTATTATGTGTATTAAACCTTTTCTTCAATTTGTTCAGAAGTATTGAATAACTTTCTCTAAAAAAGAAATAATATTAGTAATAGCAGTTTTCAAATAAAAATAGCCCTCCCCCCGGGGCTATTTCTATTTGTTATTTTATTTATTCACTGATTCACATCTGCCGGCGGTGTCTCAGGATTCGGAGTTCCTCCTGCCAGGGAGTTCAGACGTCTCAGTATATCTTCCAGTTCTGCAAGTCTGCTTCCATATTCCGCCCAGTTACCCGCTTTCTGTGCATTCTGTGCGGCAGCAAATATATCATTTGCCCTTCTTATGAGCTCTTCAACCGTAGCATTGGGAGTTTCCTCTGCTGTTGGAGGAGAAATCGGCGGCGCATCAGCTTTTTCCTTCACCGGGAATATTCTTCCTAAAGCCTTTTCCAGTGTATCCTCCATAACAACCTGATTCTTGAAATATACGATCACCTTTTTCTGCTCCGGAAGAGCATTTGCATTCAGCGCTTTTATATAAATAGGCTCTACATACAGTATTGATTCCTCTATAGGTATGGTAAGCATGTTCCCTCTTATAACCTGTGAATTCCCTCCGGTTGCAAGCAGATTAAGCTGCGGACCTATTACCGTATCCTGGCTGACTATCCCCTCAACCTGCATAGGACCCTCCACTATTTTGCCCGATGGAAAATTGTAAAGCAGCAGCTGCCCGTAATTGTCTCCGTCATTCTTTACTGCGAGCCAGGAAATCATGTTTGTTTTTCCTTGCGGAGTATACGGGACCATCAGCAGGAACTCTTCCTTATCACTGTCCGGAAGCTTCATGATCAGGTATGAGGATTCTACCGATTCTGCATTTGCTTGTGTTGTACTTGCTCCATATATCTGTGTCGATATATCCCATACATCGCTCTTATTATAGAATTCTCTTGCATTCCTCATATGATATTTTTTATATATGTCGGATTGTATGTCAAACATCGTCTGAGGATATCTTATATGGGCCTTCAAGCCCTCAGGCATTTTATCCAGCGGCTTGAATAGTGTTGTAAATATTCTGGAATATACCTGGATCAACGGATCGCCCGTATCTGCTATATAAAATTCAGTAGTACCGTTATAGGCATCTATCACCACTTTTACGGAATTGCGTATATAATTTGTGGACGTCTGATTGTTGATAGGCTCTGCATACGGATACCTGCTGCTGGTCGTATATGCATCTATCATCCAGTAGAGCTTTCCGTTATTTACTACTATATAGGGATCATCATCATATGCCAGAAAAGGAGCAATGTTCCTGACTCTTTTAGTTATCTCCCTGTTTATAAGTATCCTGCTCCTTGAATTTATGTCCTGGGATAACAAAAAGTTTATCTTCCCCTCTCTTACTGCAAAAAGTACCTTGTTCAGTATATTGAGCTTTATCCCGCCTGTTCCGTTATACTCCGTCTCAATATTTGCATTGCTTGAGGGATAATCAAACTCCTTTTCCCTTGTGTTAACTATTACAGAATCCTTGGTAAGCTCCCCGAAATATATCTGAGGAGTGTCTACTGTTATATCGATGTCCGATATAACAGGCATATCCCTGATGAATAATCTGGGCTGGCCTGAAGGTGTTACTTCGTTGACCGGTGACATTGCGACACCATACCCGTGTGTATACTTAAGGTATTTATTTATCCACGACGCTGCCTGGGCCTCAGCCTGTTTAGGTATATTTGCCTGCTGAAGCTCCCTTGCCGATACAAAGACATGTCTGTATACACCGTTTATCACATATCTGTCTATGTCCATATCATAGAATTGGTAATAACTCTTCAGCCCTTGTATCTGGTTGTATATATCCTTTGCAGGCCTGTAATCATTTATAGGTATGTTGTTTATCGTAACCAAATTCTCTTTGATATCTTCCCTTGTAAGAGCCTGGTTTACCGGAAACTCCTTTTCCTTTACCCTGTTCAGATTATATGCATAATTTGTATAAGTGATATTATTCTGCAGGAATTTCTCTTCCTTCGCTATTTCGTTCGGACCTACGATCACATTCTGGACAACGCCTGAAACAACTCCGGATACTACCATTGTAACTATAAGCAGCAGCGGACCGAAAACAGCCAGTTTTATACTCTTCTTGTTCCTTGATAATATCAGTAATATAGCTGTTAAAATACATATCGCCATATATATGTAGTAAGAAGGAAGCGTCACGTTCACGTCAGTATAACTGGCGCCATATGCGACCCCTCTTGGGGAGTAAAGCAGGTCAAAGGTTCTAAGATAAAAGCCGCCGGCCAGAAGCAGAAAGAAAAGTCCCCCAAGAAACATAAGCTGTTTTGAGGCGGCACCAAGTATATTCCTGTATATATCCTTGGGATTGCTGATGGGTCTTACATTCATGTCAAAATGCTCATTGGTCACCTTTGTAGTAAAGAAATTGTACAGATTGAAAAGCAAAGTACTGGCTACTACTGCAAAAATAAGCACCAGTAGAAAATTATACAGCTTATTAAGGAACGGAAGAGAGAATATATAATACCCGATATCCCTGGCAAATATAGGATCTGCTATGCCGAAAGAAGTCTTGTTGATAAATATAAGAAAGTCATACCACAGATCAAGTACAAATACCAGAGAGAGAACAAAAGACAAGCCCACGGAGGCCAAAAGGAATATTCTGTTCCTGACCTTCTTTTCAACATTTGAAAGTATTACTCCGCTGCGTTTTATGGAATGAGCATTTATAGAATTAAGATATAAATAAAATAGAAAAAAAAGTACTATAAGTGCCGGAACAAAAAACTGCAGCTGTGTAATCAGCTTTTTGAAAAATACCTCCTTATAGCCAAGCTCTGAGAACCACTGATAATCAATAAGATATACCGCTATATTGCTGAAAAACGCTATCACCAGCACAAGAACGGCAAGCAATACCGTAATGCCCTTGGTTTTAATACTGCCAAATCCTTTCAAACTACCCCTCCTCGTAAGTGATACGAGTCCCGTATCTTTAAGGAACACCCTGATTCCCCGAAACCTCGTAACCTCGAAACCTGCGCCCATATGGCGCATATTTTTCATACAATTAAATTATACAGTCCGAAGCCAAAATATTCAAATTGTTTCATAGGAAAAGAGGTTGCCGCATTATGCAGCAACCCCTAAAATGCTGCAGCCATGATATCGGACAGGGTCTTCACATAGTTGTAGGTACCCGCATCAAACTCCTTGTTCTTTATGGACACTGACAGGTACACCACTCCTCCAAGCCTTCCCCTGTCTATCATCGGTACCGCTATCACCGATTGCCAG
>DASPLL010000054.1:0-3539 GCA_035627615.1 Clostridia bacterium | reverse complement strand
CTTGAGCTTTATCTCCGACAGCAGCTTGACAAAATGAGCTTCGTAATTCTCAGTTATGCCCCAGCTTATGCACATTTCCACCGCTTTCTGTGCATACTCCGACGCTTTTTCATATTCTCCCATGGTATAAAAGAACTCTGCCTTATGGTGGTTGAAGAACTGTAAATTATTGCCGGAATCCTTTAGATTATTAAGAAGCTCTTCAGAGGTATTGATATATAGGGCTGCCTTCTTGTAATCCTCCATTTCAGTACTGGCAATAATGAGATTGATATTGAGCAGACCCTTTATCACCATGTTCTGGGATACCCTCACAACCTCCAGCGCCTTGTTATAATACTCGATGGTTTCACTATACCGGTCCTCTATCCTATAAATCTCTGCAAGGTTATTATAGCTTTTTTCCATTGAGCTTAGATTGTTCAGCTTCTGGCTCACACTCAGGCACTTTTCGTAGTACTCCCTGGACCTTTGCATATCATTGTAGTATTCAGAATATACATAGCCTATGGAATTCAAGATATAGGGTATGTATTTGTATTCAGAAAGCCTTTCAAATATGACCATTCCTTTCATCAATATTGCAAGGCCTTCTTCATACCTGTTCTTATTGCATATGGTCCTGCCGTAGATTACCATAGTCCTTGCATAAAAGCATTCATACTTTATGGTATCTATAGTATGCATTACTCTTTCCAGGATTTTTATATAGGAATTGTATTTTCTCTTATTTGACATTATTTCATTAAGGCTGATAACCAGTTCATACAGTCCTTCCGGATACGAAATATCCCGCAGCAGTCTTTTTGCTTTTACTGCATAAGAAATGGCGCTTTTCTTATCATCAACCCTGTATGAAAGTGAAAATCTCTTTATATATATATCTATCAGTACCTTCAAATCATTGACCTTGCTTGCAGAGCTTTCTACCTCGCCGTAGAAATGCATGGACTTGCTGTACTCTCCGATCTGCTCATACAATTCACCAAGCTTGCTGCATACAACCAGCTTTTCTGTGCTGACATCCTCCTGGTTAAGCATGGTATATGACTGCTCAAGGAACTGGATGGCCTGATTCACCAGATTGCTGGATATCATCTTCTCAGCAGAATTCAAAAGGTACTCAATGGCTTCTTTGTACCTCATCGCCTTTGTCATGTGGAATATGAGCTCATCCTTGTTTTCCCTGTTCTCTCTGGTGAACTTTTCCTCAAGTATATATGAAGCTACAAGATGATATTTAAGCTTTGTTTTTTGTGGTATTCTTTCATAGATCGACTTCTTCAGGTTGATGGAGCTGAAGTCAAAGGATATTCCCCAGTCGTCCACTTTTCTTGATAATATATCGATGGTATCCAGCTGGGAAAGCAGCTTGTCAAGTTCATCACCGCTGATATCAAGCATTTTAACCAATATATCCGGGGATACAGCCGTATTGAATATCGATATTGTCTTTATGATCTCATTCTGTATAGGACTCAGCTTGTTTATTTTATTCAGCACCAGGTCATCTATATTAAAAGACAGGTTCAAGGTGTCAAAGTCGATTTTATTTAGGATCCATTCCCCTTTGTCATTCACATAAATATGTTTATTTATAAATAAAAAGTACATGATCTCATATATGAACTTTGGGTTGCCCTCTGTCTCTTTATATACCTTTGTAGCAAAATCAAGGCATGGCCTGTCCATACCCAGCAAAAGCCTTATATATTCTGCTGTCTCATTTATATTCAGATTATTAAGCTCAATTATTTCTGCATAACCGTTTTCTATCAGAGAGCTGCATAGTTCCTTCAACTTGGGATTTTCTTCTATGCTCTGTATTCCTGCCCCAAATAGAAAATATATTTTCCCCTTGCCTTCGCTCCTTATAATATAGTTCAGGACAGAGAGAGAATCTTCATCAATATAATCAAACCCGCTTACAGCCGCTACAAAGGAATATTTCACAGAAGCTTCCATCAAGAAGTTCCCCAGTCTGTATATGAGCCTCACTTTATCCTCCTGTCTGATTATGCTGCTGCACACAGGAGCGGATGGCAGACTTGCTATCTCGGGAATTATGTAGGAGATATCAGCTATATACCTGTCTATGATCTCCTTATCGGCTGTCCTCATTATTTCCTTGATCAGCATGATTATATAGTAAAAGCTGCAGGATATTTCCTCGTTCAGGGTATTGACCGCAACCGTAATGCCTTCCTGCTCAAGTCTGTAGGCAGCCGCCTTGATGAAAACAGACTTTCCGGTTCCCATTCCCCCTTTTACTATTGTCACCTTTGGATAAAGCTTATTTTCATAAATGTATCCTTTAACAGAGCCTATTATCTTTTTAAAATGGTGCTCTCTTGATATGAGACTGGTCATATAGCGTGGGAGCTTCTGAATATGCTTCTTGTCTATAATATTGAATTTCCTGTTTAATCTTCTGTTAATGTCCTCCACTATTTTTTCCACTGATTCATATCTGTCCCCGGGCTTCAATGAGGTACACTTTTTAATTATTTCCGTTATCTGTGCCCAGCTTTTGTCTTCCGCAGCCCCGAACCGCTCAAGCTCATCCTTGAAGTTGGAGCCTTCAACATTGATCTTGCTAAAAATATAGAACATCAGGGAACCAATAAGATAAATATCCGATGCCCTTGAGTAATCCCCGAATTGGAAAGCTTCCGGTGATTTAAAGTAGTTATTTTCCCTGTCAAACATTACAGATCTGTCTGTGCCCTGTATATAGGGCAGCTTGGAGACCTTTAACAACGGCTTTTCCTTGTCATATACAACAAACAATTCATTGATATTCACGCTGCAAAGCAGAAAACCCCTCATGTGCAGATACTTCACCAGCATGCAAAGTTGTATTGCAATGTCCAACAGTACATCAGCACTCTGATCCTTGATAAAGTCAAAAAGACCTACCCCACTGAAGTGTTCGTAGGTATAATAATATTTATTTGCAACTACTGGTTTTGTGTCTATTTCCGATATTTTGTTGAAGAAGTAGAACTCTATCATATTGGGATGATTCAGGTTTCTATAGTCGAACATATTGCACTTCATATAATCGATAAAATCCTGAGTTTCCTTCTGATGGTTTATTATCCTCAGGTTTTTGATCATATGGCCCCTACGGGAATCTTCAACAACTGCGGTACTGCCGTAACGGTCTTCATTACTGATTGCAATAACCTTATATTGCGTATTTATGAACTGCAATTCTTATTCCCCCAAACACACCAGACCTGTGTGGATAGTCTATGCCAGAGATATTTGTGTAACCTGCTAAAAAAAGTTTATTTATAATATTCTATCATATTTGAAAAAATAATAATAGCATGTACAATTTCAAACCGTACATGCTATTATTATTTTACTAATTATTTGCTGTTCTAAATACAGCAGCCATGATATCGGACAGGGTCTTCACATAGTTGTAGGTACCCGCATCAAACTCCTTGTTCTTTATGGACACTGACAGGTACACCACTCCTCCAAGCCTTCCCCTGTCTATCATCGGTACCGCTATCACCGATTGCCAG
>DASPLL010000053.1:0-74097 GCA_035627615.1 Clostridia bacterium | reverse complement strand
ACCCTCAATAATCCTGTTATATCAATTATGCCATATTTCATAGCGTCTCAGGTGTTGCTGCGACTGACTTTTCGGACAGTCTGACCAAAAAATAAATATGATTTTACATAAAAAGCACTGTATTCTGAAAACGAATACAGTGCTTATGGTTTACATTGACAAAGATTTGTTAGCCGGATGCAACCGGACAGCTTGCTAAAACAGGGTTTGACGGGTCGATGAGTTGCCTGATTGCTACTGTGGTTATTGTTCAAAGGCCCAAACCTCGGGGGTATTCATTTCATGCTGCAGTTCTTCTAAAAAGTATTTTATATGCCAGCCATCGGTGGTAGCATGATGGACGGTAATTGATAGGGGCATTAGAATTTTCCCGTTGTTTTCATGGAATTTGCCGGCTTCGACAGTGGGAAGGTAATACGGCTTATTCTCATATCCATGTAATGCAAAATGCATAAAATCCACCCAGGGCAAAGCAGAAACAGTATAGCTATTTGCAGGAGGCAGGCATTCCGGTTGAGCTAGAATCCCATGGTTACTTCCGTACTGATGCTGATTTTCTAAATACCGCTTATAAAAAATAGGAAAAGACTCGCTGTACTCAGTCCACATTAACGAAATCGTTTTGTCATCCTCGTGAAAGGTTGCATATAGTGGAGTTAGGAAATCCCAGTACCCAAGCACTTCATCAACTGTAGCCACTTTAAACTCAACCTGCCTGTTAAGCAGTTTTGTTGTTAACCACAGATAAGCAGGAAAAAACTTAATATTTCGTTCTTTTAAAGCTGATTTCATGATTGTCACGTCTAATTCAACCGTCAGAGAATACCCCGTTGGAGCAATATTGCTGAAGTAATAGAAAATTTGGCCACGGGGCCATGTTTGTAAATCAATTGGATTGAATTTTACTTCCATTTCATATTCCTTTCACCCAAAGACCGTGCTCACTGCAATAAGTATACAGCTTGCCGCACTGCATTTTGGGAATCCGCAATTCTGAGTTTTGTTCGGGATAAAGCTTTATAAGCATAACCCTGTCAAAACCAACAAAGGCAGCAAATGATATATAATGGGATTTGTCCATTGGGTGTTCTGTTGTTATATAATACTCATCTTCAATGTCAGTTATAGTAGTTTTATGAGCTTCATCCTCCGGTTTCACAACCAATGCGTCAAGTCTCCTGCCGCAACAGGAAATATCAGTATCACCTGTACTTGTTATTACATTGTTGCAGTTTTTGCACACATAGAATTTTATTCGTCTCATATTGCCTACATCCTTATCGTTCTCTTCTAAATCGCCCAATAAGATTCTTTCTATATTTACACCCAATATCCTTGAAAGATCGCCGAGCAGATTCACATCAGGGCAACCCATGCCACGCTCCCATTTTGAGATAGCTTTATCGCTTATATTCATTCTGCTGGCAACTTCTTCTTGGGTCATGTTTTTTTCTTTGCACAAGCTAAGAATCAATGCGCCAACTTTACTACAGTCCAATTTAATTCCTCCTCTCTATATCTAGTATAATCGTCAGAACATAACTATTCAATAAACGCTCCGTAGAGTTTTTGAGAATATGAAAGCTCAGTTGTTTTTGTTAGAAAATTTGATGCTTTGGTGCTTGGTATATATACACTGCCAAAGCTTTGAGGTAACTGACGCATTATGAAGCTACTGAAGCTGTAAGCCTGTCTGTGGGCGTGCAGCGGAGGGAATGTCAAAGCACTGTGTTCTAAAATGAATGCAGTGTTTTTTGTATAATAGTCTGCTTTTATGGTATAATCAGTAAAAGATATAAAATCCGGATGGAATAGAAGGTCGGGTGGCATGAATGGATATTGAACTGATAAAAAGTACAATTGTAGAAAAGGCTTCTGCCTTTTTAATCATACTTTTTGGTTCTGCGGTAGCAGGAAGAATGAGAGAAGACAGCGATATCGACATAGCATTTTTGTCTGATAAATGCCATAATGAATATGAAGTGTTTCAAATTGCACAGGAATTGGGCAGCAGACTGGGCAGGGATGTGGACTTGATTGATCTGAGCAAAGCCTCAACAGTTTTTAAAGCGAATATACTGGGAACAGGAAAAATTATTTATTCAGATGATGAGAAAAGAAAACATGAGTTTCAGATAAGAACCTTTAAGGAATACAGTCTTCTTAACGAGGAGAGAAAAGAGATTCTGGACCGGGTCCGGGAAAGGGGTACTGTATATGCAGAGTGATGTAATAATAAACAAGGCTACAATTATTGAAAGATGCATAAAACGTATACATGAGGAATATGGGGGAAATCCTGAAAACCTTAATAATTTCACAAAGCAAGATTCAATTATTCTTAATATACAGAGGGCAGTTGAAGCATGCATTGATATGGCTATGCATATAGTAGCAGAGAATTCTTTCGGTATTCCGCAAAACAGCAGGGATGTATTTGATTTGCTGCATGCTAACGGGTTTATTACTGGCGAGTTGAACAACAAGCTTAAAGGGATGATAGGCTTTAGAAATATAGCGGTTCATGATTACCAGAACATTAATATACAGATAGTAAGGAAAATCATTGAAATGCATCTTAATGATATTAAAGAGTATGCAGCTTTTGTCCTGAAAGCATAACATTGAGCTGCAAGTGACAAAAAGCTTTACCGATAAAAGCGCAATATTAAGACGATGACAGTACCGAGGGGTATGAGGAGCAATCCGGCAGCCCTGCATCAGCTAATAGGTATCCGTTGGGATGTACCGGGATAGAAGTCGCAAACGAATACAGTGATTATGTTTTATATTGAAATGAATCCATTATGAAGTTCTTATATAATATGTCCCGGGTATAGTTGCTGGTGCTATAGTAACTTTTAGAAAATAGTTGCATAATTGGCTGCAAGTTGACAGACTGGGAAACCCCTTGAAAGAAAAACTGTGAAGATAATAAATAAAGAAGGGGAATGTAAAATGTGGAAATGCCCGAAATGCGAACGCAGCTTCAAAAACACGAATCAAGACCATTATTGCAGTATGGTAGCAACAATTGATGACTACATCGCCGCTCAAGCCGAGGACGTTCAGCCACTCCTGCGACAAATCCGAGAAACGATTCGCGCCGCCGCGCCGAATGCCAAAGAGAAAGTCTCGTGGCAGATGCCTACGTTCTGGCAGGGCGAGAACCTTATCCACTTCGCGGCGGCGAGGAAACATATCGGCATCTATCCCGGTGGCGAGGCGGTCGGCGTGTTCTCTGAGCGGTTGAAGGATTACAAGACCTCCAAAGGCGCGATACAACTGCCGCTCGGCAAGCCGATTGACTATGAGTTAATCGCCGACATCACACGCTGGCGGGTACAACAGTTGGAGGAGAATCAGAAATGAAGAACGACCTCGATAGTTCCAGAATGAGCCGCCAAGTCTACGACATCCCCGACTTTGTGGCCGACGCGATTAACTGCAACAACTTGTGGGAACGTTACCGTGCCCGCCCACCATATCAGCGGAACGACTATATCGGGTGGATTACGCGAGGCAAACGCGAGGAAACCAGGCAAAAGAGACTCACACAAATGCTTGATGAACTACGAAACGGCAACGCTTGCATGGAAATGCCGTACAATGCGAAAGGTTGATGAATATGAATTCTAAAATATATGAATTTGACGCTGTCATCCAAAAAGTTCCTGACATAGACGGCGCATATATCGAGTTTCCCTTTGACGTCCGAGCGGAGTTCGGCAAAGGGCGCGCCAAAGTCCGCGCCACCTTTGACGGTGAGCAGTATGACGGCAGTATCGTCAATATGGGAGTGAAGAACCCTAACGGCTCAATCTGTTACATTATAGGGCTTCGTAAGGACATTCGCGCCAAAATCGGCAAACAAGCGGGTGATAGCGTCCGCGTCACAATTAAGGAAAGGGTGTAATCAGAATTAGTTGAATTCTTTATGTCTTCTGTAAATTAAGTGCCAGGTTCAGAACATAAGAATATATTAGTTTAATTATAGTAAGTATGTTCTTAAGTTCTGTACCTGACACCACATCACTGATCGCCGCATTTAGGATACAAAGCTTGATTCCAGCGATGATCCCTGCTAACCTGATCGTCCGTAAGACTAAAGTAATCATGCCAAATACTGCCTTCTAAATCAAATTCAGGGTCATCCCAGGTTACATCTATGTGGCGATATTTGCCGCCTATATTTACAATATTCCAGGCATGGTCGATGAAATCACCGGAAGCGTTTGCCTGGCCTTTTACGATAAAGCATTCCATTACCGGATTACAGCGTATATCCAGGCTGAACAAATTAACTAAATCCCTTAATGAGCTTATATCTTCGATTTTGTTGTAGCCTATGTCAACATATTCGAGATTGTGTAAGGTGCTCAATGCTGTATATCCTTAAGCTGATTGCGTGATATCATAAGGGTCTGAAGAGAAGCCAAGGCTTTCAACGGGCTGATGTCAATTATACTATTCTCATCTATATAAATTGATTTTAAATTTGTTAGCTTTCCAAGAGCACTGATATCAGCTATCTTGTTATAGGATAATTCCAATTGAGTTAAATTCACGAGTTCGCTTAAGGCACTGATATCACTGAGATTATTCTGGTTTACATATAGTGTTTTAAGCTTTGTCAGATTACTTAAGGGTTTAATTTCGCTTATCATATTATTATTCAAGCTAAGGAATTCCAAACAAGTAAACCATTTCAAATCACTGATATCATTGATGTTCTTGTTCTCAAGGGTTAATGCAATGATTTTCTCCAGGTCCAACTTATATATATCACCGGTTGCCTTTTTGCATAATCTTCTTGTCTCAGCTTCGATAATCGGATTGGAAAAGCGTATCGAATCTGAATCAGGTGCGGGATTTGAAGCTATATCTGAACCATTTTGAACTGGAGCATTCTTTAATTCAACGGCCGTGGGCTTATTGCTGCCTTCCCAAAACCAGATGCTCCCGTCATCCTTTATTGCAAAGTTTTTGTTGCTGCCTGATTCGATTGAGTTGAAAGCACCATCCATTATTTTTTGAGGTGTGAGGATTTGCTCTGAAGATGTGTCGACTCCAAACTGGCTAAAATTATTCCAGCCCCAAACCCACAAACTGCCGTCTTTTTTCAGTGACAGGTTGAAAAGAATGCCGGCAGCCACCGAAACAACATTTTTAATGTTCTTCTTCAACTACAAAGGTTTTATACTCACGAATATATACACAAATTTTAACATCTGAGTAAATTTATATCAATAGAAAGCAAGTGGTAAATTCAGAACAAAAGAACATATTAGTTTAATTGCAGCAAATAAGTTCTTATGGCTGCAACTGACACTACATTCTATCAAATTCCTTATGATAAATTGTCAAATTCCAAGCCTACTGGTATCATAATAATAGTAGAGTCGACATACAGCTTAAACGGGCTGTGGATATGGAAACAGAAAAAATGAAGGAATTGAAATAAAATATGAAAAAACTAGTCATTGGAATATTGGCACATGTTGATGCAGGCAAGACGACACTGTCGGAGAGCATACTTTATCTGAGCGGTAAAATCGGAAAATTGGGAAGAGTGGATAATAAGGATGCCTATTTGGATACCTATGAACTGGAAAGAGCAAGAGGGATCACTATTTTCTCCAAGCAGGCCATACTTGAGATGGGCGGGGTTCAGGTCACCTTACTGGATACACCGGGGCATGTGGATTTTTCGGCTGAAATGGAGAGAACACTTCAGGTGCTGGATTATGCCATTTTAGTGATAAGCGGTGCGGATGGAGTGCAGGGGCATACAAAAACATTATGGCGGCTGCTTGACATGTATAGAATACCTGTTTTTGTATTCGTCAATAAGATGGATCAGGATGGGACGGATAAGGACAAGTTGATAGAAGATATGAAAAAGCAGCTGGATGATGGCTGTATTGAATTTGGACAGGTTGCAACAGCAGGATTCTACGAGCAGCTGGCCATGTGTGATGAAATAATGATGGATGCCTATCTGGAAGCAGGGCATATTGAAACCGAGCAGATCAGGAAGGCTGTCAGAGAGCGAAAAGTATTCCCGTGCTTTTTCGGTTCAGCTTTAAAATTGGAAGGCATTGAGCAATTTATGAAAGGTATAGCAGAGCACGCAATGATACCTTGCTATCCCGATGAATTCGGGGCAAAGATATTCAAAATAACAAGGGATGAGCAAGGAAACCGTCTTACTCATATGAAGCTTACGGGCGGAAAGCTTAAGGTAAAGGATATCTTGACGAATGGCATCTGGGAAGAGAAAGTGAATCAAATTCGTATCTATTCCGGAAAGAAATATGAGGCAGTGAATGAAGCAGAGGCAGGTTCTGTATTTGCAGTAACAGGGCTCAGCCAAACCAGGCCGGGAGAAGGTCTGGGAATAGAGGCGGCTTCAGTTGCGCCTGTATTGGAGCCTGTACTGTCTTATCGGATCATACTGACCGAAGGCTGTGACCCAAGGGTTATGATTCCCAAGCTGCGTCAGCTTGAAGAAGAGGAGCCGGAGCTTAATATTGTCTGGGATGAGCAGCTGCAGGAGATTCAGGTGCGGATCATGGGAGAGGTGCAGATTGAAATTCTGCAGAGCCTCATACAAAGCCGTTTTGATATACCGGTGTCCTTTGATGCGGGACGTATCGTCTATAAGGAAACGATCGCCAATGCCGCTCTAGGAGTAGGGCACTTTGAGCCATTAAGACATTATGCCGAGGTCCATCTGTTACTGGAGCCGGGTGATCCGGGAAGCGGTCTGCAGTTCGGGATAGAATGCAGTGAGGATATGCTGGGTAAAAATTGGCAAAGGCTGATTTTAACCCACCTGCAAGAGAAAGCACATAAAGGGGTCCTGACAGGGTCAGCGCTTACGGATGTGAAAATTACTCTCGTCTCAGGCAGAGCACACAATAAGCATACAGAAGGCGGTGACTTCAGAGAGGCTACCTACCGTGCGGTGCGGCAGGGCTTAAAGGAGGCAGAATCCATATTGCTGGAGCCCTATTATGCCTTTCGGCTGGAGCTGCCTGAGAAAATGGTAGGAAGAGCCATGGCTGACATTGAGAAAATGCACGGAATATGCAAAATGTCACAGACAGACGGTGAAACCGCAGTTCTTGTGGGGAGTGCCCCGGTTATTACCATGAGGAATTATCAGAAGGAGGTAACTGCCTATACCAAAGGTCTTGGCAGGCTGTTTTGCAGCCTGAAGGGCTACGAACCCTGCCATAATCCGGAAGAGGTTATAGAAAGCATCGGATATGATTCGGAAAGAGATATGGAAAATCCGGCAGGTTCTGTATTCTGCACACATGGGGCAGGATTTTCAGTGGCTTGGGATGAAGTAAAGGACTACATGCATGTTGAAAGCTATCTTCAGAAAAAAGATGATTTACCGGGGAAAACTGCAAAAGAGCAAGCAACACCGCTAGGGGAGCGGTGGATCAGCTTGGAAGAGATTGACCAGATTATCAATAAAACCTACTATGTGAACCAGGGAAAGAAGTCTGCCTGGAAAAGACGCAAAACAGCCCGGGAAAGTTATTATGAACGTGTTGCCTATGTCGGCGGACATGAGGAAATCAAAGAAGAGTATCTCCTTGTGGATGGCTATAATATTATACATGCATGGCCTGAACTGAAAGAGCTTGCAGATGAAAATATAGACGGTGCCAGAATGAAACTGCTTGATTCTCTCAGTAATTATCAGTGGATCCGGCAATGTCAGATTATAGTTGTATTTGATGCTTACCGTGTCCAGGGGCATCGCGAAGAAATAACCGACTATCATAACATCCATATGATATATACTAAAGAGGCACAAACCGCGGACCAGTATATTGAGAAATTTGCCCATGACAATCAGAAAAAATATAATATAGCGGTTGCTACTTCGGACGGTTTACAGCAGATAATTGTAAGGGGGTCGGGGTGCTCACTGTTATCCGCCAGAGAATTGAAGGCCGAGATCGAAGAGGCTAATAAAAGAATAAGGCAGGAGTATCTGGAAATACAGGAAAGAGATCGTAATTACCTGGCAGATGCATTACCGGCTGAAGCAAAACAGCAGTTGGAGGTATTCACTAAAGAAGATAAATAAGTGATAGGAGAGGCTGCTGCCATTTGATATGAACTAAAGGTGACAAAACTTTTTCAGTGAAACTGTAACATAAAATAATATAAGTTTACATGGGAAAGCCTGTGATAGAAGTATCACAGGCTTTTTATGAACAAAACTATGAAATAGCAAGTGTCTTTAGTATTGACACAACTAATCAAAGGGTGGTAAACTAAAATTAATTTGCATTCGCAAAGGCGTATAAAAATAATACCCTAATTATATTATATACGATAAAAAATGCAATGTCAATATGGTTAGGAATATTTTTTTAAGTCGGAGTTTGTAGAGGAGGGTATGTCGTGAACATAAACGACTATGAATGGATCAAGGAAAATGAATGGCTGGAGATTGTATTAAAAGAAGCCCGCAAGCAGCTTGATGAAAAGCGTGAATCCAGTGAGAGGCTCAAAACAGAAAATATAGAAACCCAAAGGGAATTATGGCAGGATGTAGGTTCTATTTCTATAGCAAATAATCTGGATCAGCTTGTAGACTTTTTGGCATACATCGATCTGATGAAAAGGCAAAAGAGAACCTATAGGTTTACAAAAAAGCTTGAGGAAAAATATGAGAAATTAGTTTTGTCGCCCTACTTTGGAAGAATTGATTTTCTTGAAAATGGAAATGAGAGTCCTGAAAAATACTATATAGGAATAGCGAACTTGGTAAATGACAGCTATGATATCCTGGTATATGACTGGAGGGCTCCAGTTTCCGGCATGTTCTATGACTATGAAATTGGTGAAGCCAGCTATAAATGTCCTGAAGGGATTGTTAGCGGTAAAGTAACGTTGAAGAGACAGTACAAAATAAACAACGGTAAAATCGAATACATGTTTAACAGTAATCTAAAGATTGATGATGAAATACTGCAGGAAGTACTGAGCAAAAGTACCGATAGTAAGATGAGGACTATTATTACGAGTATTCAGAGAGAACAGAATCAAGTAATACGCAACGAGGAGTATAAAAATTTGGTTGTACAAGGACCTGCAGGCAGCGGGAAAACATCCATTGCCCTTCATAGAGTGGCTTACCTGCTTTATAAGCACCGTGATAAGGTAGCACCTCAAAATATAATAATATTCTCACCCAATCAGATTTTTAATGATTATATATCCAATGTATTGCCCCAGCTTGGAGAAGATAATATGCTCCAGACCACCTTCAAGGAATACATGCATAAGGCTCTGGGCGATGAACTCAAAAAGGAAGACTACTATGAAATGATGGAATATATTTTGGGATCAAAGGATAAACCGGGCTACCAAAAGAGAATTCATAATATAAAATTTAAATCATCGATTGAATTTACGGATATGTTAAAGAAATATGCAGCATATGTTGAAGTGAAAGAAAGAAATTTCACCGATATCTTTTTCGGAGATAAGTTGATAATCTCATCTAAGGACTTGAAAAAACTGTATTATAACGATTATTTCAAGCTTCCTTTGAAAAAGAGGCTTCAGAAGATCAGGGAAAGAATTTTGTTCCTTCTGAAACCTTATGAAGAGGAAAGGATAAGGGAAGTCATCGGTGAACTCAATGATACCGGTTCGTATATAGATAAAGTAGAAATCAGCGGGAAAGGTATTTCTCGTGTAAGGGATGAAATGAAGGATATTTACTCTGAAATAGACAGGATTACGAAGTTTGACATAGTAGATATCTATAAGCAGTTTATTGAAGAGCTGGGGCTTTTTTCAGGGAACTCGAACAGTGAAAACTGTAAAAAGGAAATAGATGAAATTAAAAATTATACACTGGAAAACCTGGATGCACGACAGCTTTATTATGAGGATCAGCCTCCGCTGCTGTATCTTAAGGGGGCTTTGGGGGACCTGCCCAAAACATCAGAAATCAAATATGTTATTATAGATGAGGCACAGGACTACACAGCGCTTCAATATGAAATTTTCTGCCAGCTTTTCAGCCATGCAAGCATAACTATGCTGGGTGATCTCAATCAATCGATAAACCCATATATGAATGTCGGCGACTACAACAATATCTCGCATATATTCCCACAGGATAATACATGCATAATGAACTTAACGAAAAGTTACAGATCTACAATAGAGATTACGAAGTTTTCGAGAACTCTTCTTAAGAGGGAAGCTGCCGATGAATCCGTGGAAAGATCCGGAGATGAACCTTTAGTGCTTGGCTTTCCTCAGGAAGAGGACATAAAGAAAAGAATTCACGAGGATATCAAAGCATATAAGGATAAAGGCTATAAATCTATTGGTATTTTAACAAGGAATAAAAAAGAAGCGAATGAAGTGTATGGCTGCTTAAAGGATAAGGTTCAGGTTAAAGCCATAACCAATGAGGATGAAGAATATATGAATGGCGCAGTAATAATACCTGCTTATCTTGCAAAAGGTCTGGAATTTGATGTAGTGCTGATCTATAATGCAGGAAATGGAAATTACTGTTGTGAAGAGGAAAGACTGCTGTTTTATACTGCCTGCACCAGAGCGCTTCATGTGTTATGCGTATACTATTCAGGAAAGTGTACGCCATTATTACAGAGAGAGCATTAAAAGCAGAAGGGATGGTTCTTTTTGCTTTTCATATAAAACACTGTATTTAGATGAATGCAGTGTTTTTGCTTTATATGGACATAAACCTCGCGTTAAAGTCTGCTTTTAGATTTAACATTATGAAATCATGTCAGCAAAAAATAAGCGAGTTGTTCAAATACGCTTTCGTATGCCATGAATAGAGATTCCAATAAAAACCAGGTTAATCCAGCAGGAAAAAGGGCAGTGAAAAAAGAAATTATGATAGAGCATGTTGGAGAGTTGGTGGACAATTAGGTGGTTCACATTCAAAGGCAGCTGGAAAATGAAGAACAAAATTTCATTGATGGGGGGATTGTTTACTTAGAGAAGTTGGAGTTATGACATGTATTTTACATTGTCTGTTTCACTGTAGCAAAATCGGATATTAGGTTTTAATAAAATTATCGGAGGTTATTATGTCTGATACTTCAAAGTCATCAAAATCTACTAATATTACCCCCAAAGGGGTTATTGCTGCGCTTTTTATCCTGGCAGTTGTTGGATTGAGTGCAATGGGGGCTTTTCGCTTCAGCAGCCCGATTCCGGCGGTAGGTACTGCAGCAGCTGCACAGAATATTGTTTTGCCTGGTGAGCTATCAGTTTCCTTTCCTGAGCAAGGCCAATCCGCCGTTGGAACTGACACTTTCGGTGTTATAGCGGCTTCGCCGGACCAGACTCCGATTCCAATTGCCAGTGTGGCAAAAATAATGACTGCATATACGGTTCTGAAAACTCATCCGTTACAGCCTGGCGAAGAAGGACCGAGTCTGACGATGACTGCTGAGGATGTCGCCGGTTATAAGTATGCAATACAAAATAATCATTCCTATTTACCTGTTGCTTTAGGAAAGAGCTTTACAGAGAGGCAGCTTCTACAAGGCTTGATGCTGCCGTCCGGGAACAATATCGCCGATACATTAGGCCGATGGGTTGCGGGGACTAATGAAGCATTTGTTGCCAAAATGAATGAAACAGCCAAAGCTATGGGGATGACAGATACACACTATGCCGACGCCAGTGGGGCAAATGAGGCTACGGTGAGCAATGCTGTCGATCAAATAATAATTGCACAGGCAGCTATGCAGGATCCGGTCTTTCGTGAAATTGTCGCCATGCCTCAAGCAGTCCTCCCTGTTGCCGGGAAGGTGTACAATGTAAATTCTATGTTAGGCAAGCATGGTATTGTGGGAATTAAAACCGGTTCCGGTGTTATAGCCGGCGGATGCTTTGTGTCAGCAACACCGGTAGTAAATGGAAGTGAAAAGCATTATATTATAGCTGCTGTGCTGGGCAGCAGGAAAGCCAATCAAAACCTGAAAAGCGCACTTGAGGCAAATGCTCAGATTTTGGACCAGGTCCGGCCGCAGTTCAAATCATTTACACTTGAGCCTCCGGCAAATGGTTTTGGTAAAATTACTACTCCCTGGCATACGGAAAGTGAGTTAATAGTGAATGAGACAATACAGGTCTTTGGTTATCCGGGCATGAAAGTAGCTTATTCAATAGATCCCCTGGAAGTAAAGTTACCTGCTGCTCCAGGTACTGATGTTGCAACCCTGACGATCCAGACAGGGAAAACATCTAAAACCTATATGATGCAAAACAAAGTGCAAATTGATCCACCAGGATTATTATGGAAACTAATCCGGAATTGATCTGGTTACATAAGAATAACGAAAGCAGAAGGGACGGTAGACCGTCCCTTCTGCTTTTGTTAACCTGACCATTTTGTTCATGTGTACTTATTTTTTAATAATAAGTACCATACCCTTATTTATTTTAATTGTTTTATAATCATCTATGTCCAGTCGCATATATTCGTCCTTGCTGATTTGGTTCCTTATTATGTTTGGCAAGTAATTGTATTCAATATCAGCTGATGAAATTAATACATTATTGTTACTAAAATACTCTTCGGTTACTCTATCGATATTTATAACTTTCATATCTTTGAACTTTCTTAATTCTTTTACACAAGAAGCTTGAGCGGCTAATGCAAACTCATTATCACCATTACTGACTATAGAATAGCCATCATAAAAACCAGGATCAATCCCATATCCATAGTGGGGCTTATAATACTTACCATAGTTATCTGACATACCCAGCAGCTTAAAGAATTCCCCATTTTTAAATGGACCCCAGTCTGATCTTGAAACCATAGCTCCATAATCGTCCACCATGTTTAATTCACTTAAGTCATTGGGGCTATAATGTTGATAATATATGCCTCTTCCTGCTTGGATATTGCTAAAACCCAGTTCATTATAATCAATTCGTATCCACCGGCCATCAAGGTATACCTCGTTATACATATGATTTGAGGAGGATTTTCTTGTGCTTAACAATAATTCTTTAACAAAAGGATTTTTTATATTTTCAGTTAAGTGTAATAGGTCATCTTTAAACATAATTTTAGTTGTACATACATGCCTTGTAGGAATCCCTAAGGCTCTGTATATTGTTGCTGCATAAGTTGTTGATGATGTACATGCACCTCGAGCTTTGTTGTAATACATTTGTTTTCCCAGAACAAGCTTGTTGACTAACTCATCCAATGTAATACTTTTGTCTGACTTTACAAATTCCTCAAAATAGCGTCTATACTTTTCATCTACATAGAATTTGCCGTTTTTATCGTATTTCAGATAGAATTGAGGTGGACGTCTATATTCAATTGATTCTGTACTGCCCTCTATCCAAATTGAGACTTTCTGAACCAGATCTCTGTCACTCAATTTTTCAGGATCGATCCCGATTCCTTTTAACTCACTTATTAGGTCCTTTTTCATTTGCTCATCCCAATTTGCATATAAGTAGGGTTTTAAATATTTGTCAAATTCCTGACCATAATCCCCCCAGCTATAATTTCTGCCTATTCCTTCTTTGATACTGTTTTCAGGATATAATATTATTTCACACTCGGCATAATTCTTTGTCTCCTTAATAATCCTAGTATCTTGATAATCATTGTTCATGGAGTTTATATCCCATGGCCCGGTAATCTGCAGATTGAATTTTAAAGTGTAGGTATACTCTCTTCTTTCTTCCCAATCTCCATCAGGTGTTCCATCATTATCACTATCTTTACTATTGGGATCTGTATAGTATTTATACTTTTCCTGGAAGTCTGGCAGCCCATCCCCATCGCTGTCTGAATTGGAGTTGCTGATAGGCGGTTGAATGACGGGATCACTATCTGCGTATATAATTAGTGAGCTTAACAGTAATGTAAGAATAAGTAAAATCAGCATAAAATAGAATTTTCTCATACCTTCCCCTCCTTAAAACAACTATGAAAATTATTTCCAATGAATAATATTCTACGATTTCCTTAAGATTCCTTCAACCTGCATATACTATAAAAAATCTCTGTTAGCAGATGGGGGTGACAGGATACGGAGTATCAGTCGTAAGGGGGAATGCCCCGGAAACGTTGTAAACCTGGTTGACGACGGCAGGGAACATCAGATCCTTGTCCTGATGGGGAAGGGATAAGGAATGAAGGCCTGAGGCCTTCATTCCTTGAGTATGTTGTATAAAATCTGCGCAAGCTCGGCCCTGGTGGCCACTCCCTTCGGGTCGAAAATATTGTTTCCTTTGCTGTTGACCCAGCCGTTGGCCGAGGCGTATGACACCGCCTCATTTGCCCAATCCGAGACCTGATCCTTGTCTGAGTAGGTCAGCGCACTTCCGGTACCGGTGATTTTATCTATGGATTTAAAGTAATTGTATAAAATAACCACCATCTCTTCGCGGGTTATGGTGCGTTCGGGCTCGAACCTGTTGCCGCCCACGCCTTGAGCAAGGCCCAACTGCCTGGCCGCAGCCAGAAAGCCGGTATACCAATTGCTGCCTGAGTCGGCGTAGTTTTCTCCGCTTCTCTCCTCAATGCCGAACGCGCGGCACAGCATGGTGATGAACTCGGCCCTGGTGACGGTTTTGTACGGCGCATATCCTGCTCCCGGCACGCCTTTGGTGATACCTTTTTCAAACAGGAATTTAACCGCTTCGCAGAACCAGTCGGTTTCTTTTACATCAGTAAACGGAAGCACAGTCATAGGGGCGGAAACTATCTGCGGCGGGACAACGGTGGTTACGCACGAACCGCTGCCCGAACCGCTGCCCGGTCTGTGGGAATCTTCATCCGGATCGTCATCCGGATCGTCACCCGGCTGCTGTGGGGGCAGCACCTTTACTAGTATCCTCTGTCTGATGTTCTGGTCCTCTGTCTTTGTCGTTATGGTAGCCAAGCCTTCAGAAACGGCCTGTATCACGCCGGTTCTGCTGACCGTTGCTATTGCGGTATTATCGCATGTGTATGTCATATTCTTGTTTGTGGCATTGTCTGGTGTGATAATGGGATTGAGCTCATAGGTACTCCCGCGTTTGATGGATAAACCGGTCAAATATCTGCCGCCTGCATCAAGTATTTCCATATTGGTGATCCTTACTGCCGCGGGGGGATAGGCTACAGTTACTGTAAAGTCGGCATCGAGGCCTGAATCGATTGACGTTGCTGTTATCCGTGCCCTGCCTTCGCCCAGCGAAGTTATAATTCCGTCATCCGAAATGCTTACTACGTTTGCATTGGAGGAAACAAATACAGCTCTGGTGTCCAGCAGCCCTTCGTCAGCCGGATCAACGGGTGTAAAGGTCAGTGCATCCATCACATCCTGGGTGATATCAAGCCCCGGCTCTACTGTTATATCAGAGCCGGTCAGGCTCTCTATCGCAGCGGCTGCGGGAACAGTTCCGGATCCAATATAATCAATCGCCATCGAAAAGCCTGCATAATCCGACACTTCCTTGTTTACCGTCAGGCTGTATTGCCCGCCGACCGTCATAGGCGAAGCAGGTATAAATCTTGCAACCCTGGTTAGGTTGAGTCCACCAAAACCTGTTTTTACCGGAACAGCGGAATGGACGCTCCCGGGAACGGCGCTGCCGTCTCCGTATACGGCAAGGCTTACGGAATTTGCAGCTTCAATCGAAAAAAGCTCCATATATTTGCTGAAATATACGTCCACATAGCGTCCGCCGCTGCCCCATACTATGCTTTCAACCTCGGGCTGGCTCAGCTTCACCATGGGGACATTGATATTCATCTGGGGAGGCGGCACCGGCAGCGCATCGCTGTACGCCGTCTGATAACCGTCCTTGACGAACTGCACCATCCACCAGCCCTCGGGTACATCCCAGGCATACCTTCTGTCAGAGCCTGTGGTCTGCGGATTCTCCTGCAGATACCATCCGGCATCCCAGAACTGCCACTCTTCGCTGGCCCTGGCGGCAGCCGCATCGGGGGCTTCTTCCATCGGAAGGTACAGCGCTGTGGCAGTCACGCCTTCGATACGGTTGCCCTCCACAGCTTCGTATACAAAGCCGCTGGGGTCCATTATCCATGTAGGCCTTGCCACGGTATCGCGGCTCCGCCCCGGATTGGTTGCGTCATTGTAGTGGATTCCTCTATCCTCGTCGCTTTCTTTACCGTCGTCGCCGTTATTTTTACGTATTGCCTTCAACTCTCCCATAAGCCTGTTATAATCGGAGTTAAATTCATTGTCGAACATCTCGTCTATCAAGTGGCCATATACAAGAGCCGCTACTCCAATTACCACCTGGCGTTTACCTATTTTTTCGGCTACCTTCCCTATCAGGCTCAGGGATTTGCCCACCAGAACCTCCTTGGCCAGCCTTGCCATCTGCTGTTCATAATAATCCGCCAGGTATGGCTGCATATCAAGGCGCGCCATTTCATATTCGTGCTGCAATTGAGTCAGCTTATATGCTTTTGAGAAATCGCCGAAGGCGCCCGTCACATCCTGGAAGGTGCCCGCATCCTTTACTATGGTCTTGGCGAATTTGAGCGAATTGCCGGCGGCATGCAGGGTGGTCTGCCTGTTGGCCTGATATTCCTCCGGCATGGCAATCAGCTGCCTGTCAAGATACGCCGTTATCACATATTCGCCGTCAACTATGTCAAGGGACAGATCGTAGCCAAACAGACCGTTTCCAAAATCGGTGTAATTTTGGGCAGCGGCGGGGTCAAAGCTCACTTCCTCCACCCCTATGCTTATATTGGTGCTCTGATCCAGCATGGTTATTTTAAATTCCGGCATGCTGAGAGAATTGATATATCCGTCCGCACCGAATTCCAGGTTTATATCATCTTCGGTTCCGTTCACAAACTCCACATCAGCGTTTACTATATAGTCGGGAGTCTCGCCGAAGTCAAACTGGAGAATCTCCTCCTCGCTTGCATTATCTTCGTCATACTGCACCACTATTTCGTTGGGGAAGCTCAAAAGAAGGGCTTTGAAGCTATTACCCTGACGCTCGGTGTCATAGCCTGCTATCTTTACGTTTTCTACCCTGTCGCCTTCATCGAAGGTAACTTCAGCATAAACAGGCGCTGTACCGATAATGTAGGGAAATGCATGGACTCCTTCCCGGGGGTCGAAAGTAACGGTGCTGGAACCCTGGGTCAGCTTGAACTCCGTAATGACTGCTCTGTAAACCGATGCCAGGAGCAAGGCTGTATCGGTATACTCCTGGCCATCTACCATTATTTTGGCTTTTAATAAATGATAAATAGGGGCTCCCCTGTCAGGCAGTGAAACATCGGCAGACCATATACCAACAGCCCCCGCTGTTGCCCCGCCTATCCTGATTTCTCCGTCGTAAAGCTCCACGGCAGCGTTGGCGGGCGCATAACCGTTGAGATTGATTGATTTTTCCAGCAGTATATCTCTTGCTATATGGGCCGGCGCAAACATGGTAATCAGGGTGGTGGGGAGAGTAACTCCGCCTATCACTTCTGAGTATGAGACACCAAAGCTGACAAACTCCATTTTGGCGCTTGCCATAATATTGCTGTAGATTGCCATATCATCGTTGACCTTGACCTGATATGTCAGGGCGCCTGCTATACCGTCCTGCGTCTGTATGGCATCCTTTAAATCAAGAGAAATAGTGCGGGCGTCAATTTCAATAATAGGCTCGGCAGCTGTATTGCCTCTTGTCACCCTGTTGACGGCGGAATTCTCAACATAAGTGGCGCCAAAGGGTATGGCCGCTACAAGGTCCAGCTTGCCCGGGTCTATGTTAACCATGCCTATGTCATAGTCATAGGAAGCTCTCAGTGTTATTATCTGGCCGGGCAATGAAGTACTGTGGCTGGAAGTTAAATCATTGGTCGTATTGTAGCTGAAATAGCCGCCTTCTTCATAATTTATCCTTTGCGTACCCAGTAAAAGAGCCTTGCCGCTCTCCACCCGGAACTCTCCGGTTATTATGCAGTTTAGTTCGTCCTCCCATTCCTGGATCGAGTATACCGGCATATCCTTCCACGCTAATACGGCTTTATAATTGCCATCGGGCAAAGCACATGAAATGCGAGAGGATGCAGAGCTTACGCTGGTAATATATCCGCCATTGTCGGCGTTGTGAATAATCATATACCTGAGTACATCCGGCCTGACGTTTCCCGAAAGATCTGTTATTACAGCATTTACACTGCCGTTTGCTTTTAAAGCAAGGTTGATATCGGCGTGGTTGCTGTCGTTCAGGACGGCTGTTACCGTGGCCTTGCCATAATACATATTAGAGCCGTCGGCATAAACATTTATTGTATCTCCCGGGTTTCCTTTTATACGGTAAGTATAATTATCATTGGATTCACTATAGCCATAGGTGTTTTGGATTTCATTCACAACCTTGACATGCAGTACACCGGCTCTGATTAAAGTAAAAATATCCATAATGGATGCACTCCCCTGAGAATCGATTGTTTCCAGATTTATATTTACAGTTGCCTCAGCAGGAGGCGGCATGGTTACGTCAAGGGTGTTTATGCCGGGTCCGGGTATAACTTGGATTTTTTTCTCATTGCCAACAGCGCTGAAGGATACCTCTCCTGCTATTGCGGCCACCTGCATGGAATACCTGCCGTTTCCATCTGTTTGTGCGGACGGGTTTATCATTTTGCTGCTGCCGGTCGTCTGAGGCATGGTCACAAAAACATTTCTCATGGGTCTGTTCATGCTGTCTGTCACTGTTCCCTCAAGCGTTGCCATACTTACCTTGCTAAGTTCGATTATAATATCATTTTCTCCCAGGTCTAGAGAGTCCACCGTTACGGTTTTATTTTCGTACCAATCGGTAATGATGTCTGAATTTGTGTTATGGATAACTGTCAGCTCAATTCCCGAGCCAGATATTATATTTTTTGAAAAGTATCCATCTATTTTGGCGGCATAACCATCCGCCCCGGTTCTGGCGGATATGGGAACAACGGAACCGTCTGTTAAAGGCACCGGCTTGCCGGTCACAATGGCACCCTGCACTGGCTTTTTACCGGCATCAACTACCTGGACCTTAAGACAACTGGGTAACTGATTTGCTTCATATTGATATGTGAAGCTGGTTTCCAGCCCGTTTCCAGGCCCTCCACCAGGAATATGCCAGGAGCCGAGGGACTGGGCACAAGGATGCCGTTCAGGGACACATGAGAATCTTCGATTATATCGCCGAACCTTGCAGCTTCCTGTTCAGATAGGCCGGAAGGCTGTGGAAACAGGATTTTCAGCCTGCCTGCCACATTACAGTCCACCTGTGCAGTACTTGATACCCCCGGTGACACTTGTGCCTCCAGCGATATTATTTTGCATATACCTTCAGTCAGGGTAAAGTCTGCCGAATACACCCGGCTGCCAGGCTGGATTTCCGCAAGGCTAACAGTTGCAGAGCCATCTTCTATGGCGCTGCGCTCATCGTTCCATCTCTTAAATGAAACTGTAACCTCCGGATGAAGACCTGTTTCGGTGGAAATCAACTCCAGCTTCACAGTATCGCCCATATACAGCGAGCCGTTAATATTTCTCCGGGGAGCATTAAGCATCAGCATGGACGTGCCCTGTATGGTGCGGACTGTAACCTCCGGACCGCCGGTTGTCCACCGGCCGTCCGCATCCCCGGCCTGGACCTGGAAATGGTAGTCGGTGGAGGGTATAAGCCCCAGAACTGTCGTCTCATACACCGAGCCTGCCACCGTCTGGATAAGCTCACCGTCCTGATATATCCTGTAACCGGTCACTTCCAGGTCGTCCTGGGCCTGGGTCCAGTTCAGAGTGACTGTGGTAGGGGTCGTCTGGACGGAAGCAAGGGTGCTTCCAACAGGCCAGGAAGGAGGAGCGCTGCCAGGCGCCGGAATAGTGGTTACGAGCAGCGGTAATATGGATGAACAATCGCCTTCTTCATCAAAGGCCTGTAAATAGAATATGTACCGGGTGCCGGGGGTAAGCCCGGTAAAGTCGTAGCTTGTTTCACTGGTTTGTACTGTGAGGATAGGTTCAGGCTCATCCTCACGGTAAACTTTGATCTCATAATAATCTACCGCCACATCGTCCTGGGCCGGACCCCATACCATGGTCAGCGATGTGATATCCAGGTTCTGCGTCCCCACCAGGGTGCCATCGGGCCAGACAGGCCAGGTAACGGTACTTACGCTGCTCTGGATGCCCAGGCTGCTTTGGTTGCGCTGTCCGCTTTGACCGCTGCCGTCACCTCCACTGCCCTCTTCACCGGGGGCGTAAACTGCCTCCGCTACTGTAAATCCAGAACCCGACGCCGTCCTCGCGGTATAGAGCTTCGCCGCTTCCTCGCCTGAAACACGTGCCGCAGCCAGCGAGGTGCCGTTTGCATCCAGGGCCTTGACCGGCATGATCTTCACGCCGGAGCCGGGGTCCTCTCCGGCCTCTTTTCTTATCTTTTCCACTTCGGTCACGATAACTCCGGCCGTCATTGTTCCGTGGCTGTCGGACGAATCATCCATAAATCCCGATTCCTGCTTTGTTATGGCGTTGTAACCCTTTACGGTGCCGCCGACTGTCAGCATTATATCTGCCAGGTCCTTGTTGGTGTAATCCACTCCCGTGTCGATAACGGCCACAATCACGGCATCGTCGACCCTTGCCGGTATCTGCAGCTCCCAAAGACCAGACCCGACGGCCGGGAGCGCTGCCTGCGTAATTGCGCCGTTTACAGGCGCTGCCGCCATCCGGGCGGGGAGCATGGTCAAAACTAAGGCAAAGGCCAAAAATGCAGAGAGAATTTTTCTCATACCAGGTCACTTTACTTTCATATTTTGCTTTCAAGCTGTAAACCAAGAATCACTCTACAGAAAAATCGAAATTGCGCACCAATTTTAATTTTATATTCTACGCATAAAAAAAATATAAAATGGAAAAAGGAGTCGTTACATGACCCGACCCCTTTAAAAATCAGCCTTTGAAACCATTTATTCATATGCATTTTTTGTGTAAAACTTAAGAAAAATTTTTACTGCGCCTTCCAGGATTACTTAAAGCAATAGGGACGGTTTCTTTCTGCTTTTTATTTCAAAAAAAGCTTGACATTTTCTTCTAGTAGGTTTATTATGATTCTATCGACCGACGGTCTATAGAAATGAGGTGTGTTATGAAAACAGTCAAGGAAGGTGAAGTACGAAGACGGGAGATTCTGGTTGCAGCGCGGGAATTATTCGTCAGGAAAGGTTATGAACAGACTTCTGTTAACGATATCCTGAAGATTGTGGATATAGCAAAAGGCACCTTTTACTATTATTTTGCTTCCAAGGAAGAAGTACTGGAGGCAATCATCCTTGATATCGTTGAAGAAGGAGCAAGGAGGGCAGAGAAGATCCTGAAGGATAAATCCATTCCTTTGGTGAATCGTATTATGATGGCGATAATGGCACAGGCTCCGGAGTTCGAGGGATCGGATGAGATAAAGGAAGAACTTCATAAGGTTGAGAATGCAAAGCTGGAACGGTTATATTTAAGGGCAATGCTTAAGCGTATGACCCCGGTTTTGCAGGAACCTGTTTTAGAAGGCATTGACCGGGATGTTTTCCATATGGAGTATCCGACTGAATGCATAGAATCCATTTTATTGTTGGGACATATGATGTTTGATTGCGATGTTTTCGAATGGAAAATGGAGGATTATCCAAGGAAAATACAAGCATTTTTATGTAATGCAGAGAGAATGCTGGGGACAAAAGAAGGAGAGCTTAAAGAATTTATACGGATGTTCGGACAGATGTAAGAATTTTTTTTGCCCATGAACCGACCGATGGTCGATACAAGAGACGGAAAGAATAATTTACAGTTGAAGGTATGAATATTATACAGGGCTTATTAAGGTTTAAGGGGTGTAACAATGAATCAACGTGAGGTAATACAAAACAGGTCAACAAAAAGTAGGAATAAGGCAATGAAGAAGTTTACGATACTGGTGGCCGGCCAGCTGATATCAAGTATCGGCAGCGGATTAACGGAATTTAGTCTTGCGATCTATGTACTGGCTTTGACAGGATCTGTTATGGCTACGGCCATTGTCAGCATTTGTGCATTCCTGCCGTCCATTCTTCTGGCGCCTTTAGGAGGCGTTCTGGCGGATCATTATGATAGAAGGATGATGATGATTCTCGGAGAATTGTTTTCCGGTCTGGGATTGGTTATATGCCTCGTCGACCTTATGAGCGCAAATCCTTCACTTGCGGTAATCTGCGTAGGTGTAGGCGTCAGTTCGTTATTTACGGCTTTGATGGAACCGGCATTTAAGGCAACCATTACGGATTTATTATCGGAAGAAGACTTTGCCAAGGCGGGCGGAATGGTTCAACTTGCAAACAATGCCAAACTTTTGATCTCCCCGGCTATTGCGGGATTATTGCTGCAGATTACGACTGTCAGTACCCTGATTATTATCGATATTCTTACTTTCTTTACAACGGTATTTATTATTGCGGCTGTGAAGAAAGGCATGGTTACGAAACGCAGGGAAGATGCCGGTTTGAGATTCCGCAAGGAAATGAAGGAAGGAATTGCTGCAATACGTGGAAAAAGCGGCATTGTGGCAATGATTGTGATTATGACGATCGCAGTATTCTGCCTTGGTTTCGTACAAATTTTAAGTAAGCCGCTCATACTTGCTTTTGCAGGTGAAACAGAACTCGGTATTCTTGCGACAGTCAGTGCAATGGGCATGATGGCCGGAAGTATCGTAATAAGCTGCATGAAGAATATAAAATCTTATGTGAGGATGCTTTCTCTCGGATTATTCGGCTGCGGAATCTTTTTTGCGCTGATGGGGATTAAGGAAAATCTGTTTTTGATTGCAGTATTTGGATTCATGATGTTTGTATTTATGCCGGCTGTCCAGATTGGGGCAGAAGTCCTGATACGTAAGAATCTTGTCAATGAAGTGCAGGGGCGCGCTTTTGGTTTGATAAGCTTTATTACTCAGATGGGTTACATTTTTGCTTATATATTGTCCGGAGCCCTTTCTGATTATGTTTTTGAGCCGTTTATGTGCGGCAGCAGTTTATTCGCGATAAAAATCGGAAAAGTAATCGGTGCCGGTGAGGGAAGAGGAATTGCGCTGCTGATATTGATCGCAGGCATGGTACTGGCAATTGTCGGAATTGCTGTTTCCGGACTGAAAAGTGTAAAAACGTTGGAGAGGAGAATAAGTAAGAATGAAACTATTGCTGAGTCTTGTCCGGAAGGACTTTAAGAGAAACAGGGCAATTACAACTGCACTGGCTGTATTCCTGATCCTTTCAGCCCTTTTGCTGGCCGGCGGCTTAAGGGTGGCAGGTACAATGATATCTTCACTGAATGGGTTGAATGAACTGGCAGTGCCGCCCGATTACCTGCAGATGCATAAGGGAACGTATGATGAGGAAGCCTTTGGGAACTTTGTGGAAACCCATGACTATATTAAGGATTCCCTGATAGTCAAGATGCTTAATATCAGCAATTCAAATATTATTTATCAGGGTGAAACACTGGAGAAGTGTCTGATGGATAACGGATTCGTTATTCAGAATGAAGGATTTGATTTACTCCTTAATATGGATAATGAAATTGCTGTTGTTCAGAATGGAGAAATCGGGGTTCCTGTTTATTATGCTGAGGAGCTTGGTATAGAGGTCGGAGATGTCATTACATTGCATGAAGGTGATTACCATAAGGAGCTGACTGTATCAACAATAATTCGTGACTCACAGATGAACGCGGCACTCACATCCTCGAAGCGTTTCTTAATCAGTCAGACAGATCTTGATGAAATAAGTCTTAACATGGGAGAATGGGAATATTGTTTTGAATTCCTTTTAGAGGGTGGCGCATCTGCGGCGGTTTTGGAGAAGGATTATATGGATGCTGGCATGCCTTCCAATGGTGTTGCGGTAACAGGCCGCTTACTTACTATGCTGAATAATCTTTCTTATGGCCTGGTAGCATTCATAATCATCGCAATCAGTATTCTTTTAATAATGATGGCAGTCCTGTGTTTATCCTATATTATTCGGGCAACCATGGCAGAAGAGAATTATACCATTGGGGAAATGAAAGCAATTGGATTTCCGCGAAAAGCAATTGAGAAGTTATATCAGATGAAATATATAATGCTTGTGCTGGTAGCGGGAGTGATAGGTTATCTGGCAGCCATTCCGTTTGGAAATTTCTTTTCATCCTCGGTTATTATGTACTGCGGATATGGTACGGTTGAGTGGATGAAATGGGTATTTCCTTTCATCGGGATAATTCTGCTCTGCCTGGTTGTAATGCTGGGATGCCGCATAAATCTCCGCAGGAGTCTGAAAAGTACTGTTATGGAACTGATGCGTGGAGAAGAGAAGACAAAGAAGGAAGGTCACTATTCTTTACCTGACACAGGATTGAAACATCGCAACCTTACGATAGCCTTGGGTGAACTTAAATGTAAATGGAAGGAATATTCCGTTATCTTTTTCGTATTTGTATTTTCGTCATTTTTGATTCTGCTTCCGTTGAATATGAAGAATACGATTGAAAATCCATCTTTCATTACTTATATGGGTGTAGGAGAAAGCGATATTCGTATTGATATCCAGTACAGCGAGAAACTGGCGGAACAGAAAAATGCCGCTCTATCCTATCTGGAGAATGATTCAGAAATTGAGAAGTATGCAATTTACCGGAATGGTTACGTACAGTTAGAGAATGGGTCTGGGGAATGGGAATACATCCGTGTGGAAAATGGTGATGAATCTGTTTTTCCATTGGAGTATCTTGAGGGAAGCGCACCGGAAGACAGTAAAGATATGGCGCTCTCTTACCTGAATGCTTCGGAATTAGGAAAAAAAGTTGGCGATTCTCTGACGGTATTCTACAAGGGTGAAGAACTTTTGTTTACCGTCTGTGGTATTTATCAGGATATTACCTACGGTGGCAAGACTGCCAAAGCAGTAATTGATTTTGACGAAAATGATGTGGAAGTCTATATTATTTATTTGGATGTCCGCGATGGTGTCACCATTGAGGAAAAGACGGATCAGTTGAGAATTATTCTGACAGACAGCAAAATAACTCCGGTCAGTGAGTTTGTGACCCAGACCCTTGGGGGTATTACGGATAACATGAGCCTGGTGGAAGGTGCAGCCATCGTACTTTCACTGCTTCTTAGCATGCTGATTACCGTGATGATTTTGCAGCTTGTCACAGCGAGGGAACACAGTGCAATCGCAATTAAGAAAGCAATCGGCTTTTCAAACCGGGACATCAGGATACAGTTTGGAATACGGATTCTTACGATTCAACTCGCGGCAATCGTTATCGGAACGGTCCTCGCGAACTTTCTGGGAGAAGCTGTTTTCGGATGGATGCTTTCTTCTATGGGCGCATCAAAAATAACGATGTTGGTTGAACCGGTTGAGGCCTATCTGCTATGCCCGGCAGCGCAGCTGTTTGCAGTATTCATCACAGTGGTTGCGGGAACTAAAGTTATCAGGAAATATCATATCAGAGATCAAATAATGGAATGAGGAGTCGAGCCATGATAAAAGTTGAAAAGATCAGTAAGTCATTTAAAAATACTAAAGCTTTGCATGACATAACTTTTGAAATCACAAAGGGAGATTTCGTTGCGGTTATGGGACCTTCCGGTTCCGGCAAGTCAACGCTTCTCTACAGTATCAGCGGAATGGACAGTATAAGTTATGGCAGGGTATTGTTTGAAGGAATAAACATATCCGAAATGCAGGAGGATGAATTATCCGGATTCCGGCTGACCAAAATGGGATTTGTATTTCAGAATGCACAGATGTTAAAGAACCTTTCAGTCTTTGATAATATTACGCTGCCCGGTCTTGTAGCAAAAAAAGAACCGGCGGATGACATAAGGAAACGTGCATCGGAATTAATGAAGCGGATGGAAATCGAAGGAATCGGAGAACGTGATATTCGGGAAGTTTCCGGCGGACAGCTGCAACGGGCTTCTATTTGCCGTGCCATGATCAATAATCCTGAAATCCTGTTTTTGGATGAACCGACAGGAGCTCTGAATTCCGGCGCCACGGACCAGGTATTGGCAATCCTGGAAGATTTAAATCGTGATGGAATGACCATTATGACTGTTACCCATGATCCGCGTGTCGCTGCCAAAGCAAGGAAAGTACTCTATATCAGGGATGGACAGATTGCCGCCTGTAAGGAATTCTCGATGGGTGCAGACCGCGAAAGGGAACTGGATGAATGGTTAAAAGGATTTCAATCAAAGGCATAGCATAATAAACAGCAGGGACAGTCCCCACTGTTTTACAGGATGTACTAGGATGGAAGCTATAAATGATATTAAGGCTTTTACAGGGGAGTGCTTTCTTAACATATCATAATATTTAAGGGAATGTAAAATGAGATCGTTTTATAGAGCCGGAAGGAGTTGCGCGGTGTACGTCGAAATAAGCAATACAAATCTCGAAAGATGAATTTTCAGCAGTAAATCATCTTAATTAATGGGGGGAGTATATGAAGTCGGATTTCAGCTACTTTGTAAAAAGCATACCGCAAGACATGTATTCAAGAACCAAATCCTACATCTGTCAGCACATAGCTATCTTTGAACCTGAAGAATTTGTTCTTGGAGAAGAAATATGTGTTGATGATTATCATTTTGTTCTGTTTTTTTCTGAATCTCCTGTAACCAGAATCAATAACTGTGAGTATCAAGGTAGAAAAGGGAGCTTTATAGCTGTTCAACCCTGGCAGGAGGTTTATGGCGTACCTTGTGACAACAGAAAGCAAGGGAGATATATGCACATAGCAATAAAAAAGGACTTCTTCCGAAAGATAACCGCAGAAATAGCAGGCGAAGAAGGTTACGTATTCAAACGGGTACAAAATGTTTACAGCAGACAGCTTCTGGATATTATCGGTAATTTCCAAAAGGAAATGATGAATTACGGGGAGTCATTTCCTTCAATGATTGAAAGTATATGTACACAGATTGTTTTTCAACTGATACGGGATTTGAATGCTGATATTGCGGGAAATAAGAGCAAGATAAGCAAAGATAACAAATATATCAATAAGGCTATACAGTTTATGCAGGAGTATTATAGCGCAAATATCTGCATAAATGATATCTGCAATCTGATCTACCTAAGCCCTTGTCATTTCAAGCGGGTATTTAAGGACTACACAGGGCAGACTCCATATCAGTATTTGACGGGGATACGCATGGAGAAAGCGAAAGAACTATTAAGTAAAAACGAGAACTCGATGGAGGAGGTTGCAAGGTTATGCGGCTTTGTCAACTCCGGGCATTTTGCTACTGTATTTAAGCGTAATATAAACATGTCTCCGACGGAATTCAAAAAAATGGAGGCATGAAACAAAATAGAGACTTTTTGAAAAATATATGACATTTTTTAAAATTTAAAATCCAGTCTTGCGTGCTAATATGTATTTAAATCTATAAAAGGAGTGAGTACAAGATGAGAAGGACTATTGCGATGATACTATGCATGATAATGGTTGTTACCGGCATGGTATATGCTGAACCAACTGATGTTAAAGCCATTGAAGCTCCAGCAAACCTTACCGTGGAATTAAAAACAGAAGATGACGGATATCCGTATTTTCAGTTGAAGGTGCAGGTTACTGAGTCTGTAAAAGTATTAGCTGAAATTATTACGGAAGATGAAGCCAATTTATTTTATGAAGTGGAATGTAAAGTCGGAAATGGCGGTTGGGAGCCTACTGGTGCTGCTCACTTCAATTTAGGACCTGTTATCGATATGAATCCCAAAGATATGGGCATCGATGCTGATATTGATATAAAAGCAAATGTTTATGAGTTTCGTGTCAGGCTTGGCTATTACTCATCATTAGGTACTGATGCAGATGGAAACAGTATAGCCGCAGAACCGGTTTATTCTCCGTATTCGAACATAGCTTCAATTGGTATTGAAGCATACCAGAAGACATATGAGGGTGCAAGTGCATGGGCGACCACAGAGCTTGACAAGGCAGCAGAGTATGGCTTTATAACTGAAAAGATAAGCGGCAAGATGAGTGCACCAATAACACGTGAGGAATTATGCGAAGTCATAATGAAAATGTATGAGAAAATAATAGGGGAAGCGAACTATTCAGATCTAAATGCATTTACTGATACACAAAATCCCGAAATATATAAAGCCTACGAACTGGGTATAACAAACGGGGTTGGCAATGGCAAGTATGCGCCTAAGGATTTGACAAACAGGGAGCAGGTTGCATCCATGATGCACCGCGCAGTTAAGGCAATCAACCCTGGGGCTGATTTCAGTACAGCGGGAGCTGAGAAGTTCACCGATGAAAAGCTGATTTCATCCTGGGCATTGGAATCAGTAAAATTCATGAGTAAGAACGGTTTTATAAAGGGCAGCAACGGGTATGTTGACCCCAAAGTAACTACCACCAGAGAGCAGGCTGTATTGATAATTCTCAGAACCTATGAGAAATACGGCAAATAACATTACCCATGAGTTACGAAAGTCTGTGGCCTGAGTCACAGACTTTTATAAAGAGTAAGGGAGGCTTCAATTATGTTTAGAAGGAAAGCTGCCATTTGCCTTTTTCTTTCACTACTGATGGCATTTATCCTGGCAGGACCAGCTCATGCTGCAGCTGCGCTTTTGGCTGCTCCTATGGGAGCTGCTGTTAGTGCAGAAGGGACACAATTTATAATCAAATGGCAAAACCCATCTGATGTCTCTGAACTTGCCAAGTCAGCCTATGATAATTATAAAGGCATTTTGTTCTATGTTGTTGACTGGAGAGTGAACAACGGAGCGTGGCACTATGACCGGGAAATCCCTGGCGAGCAGGATTTTTTCAACTATTATCCCAATATCCACTGGCAGTTTTTGGGCAGTTATGTGATGCTTATGGGGATATAACCGGCTTCCAAACCACAATAGATAAGGTACTGCTGGGCGTTCCCTATAATACAACCGTTGAAGAGTGGTTAAAGAAAAACAATCTGGAGTTTAGAGTCAGATATTTATATAACTATTGGAGCGAGAGCTCAGAACGGATGGAGAATCAGTATTCAGCCTTTTCCAATACAATTTTGCTGGGTACTTCAAACCCAACGGGAAATCCGGAGTCTGGCCCTGCAATCGGGGAATTCGGCGTGCCTGGTCCGCCTTCTTCTATTGAGGCTCCCCAGGACCTGGTATCGGAATATATGACCCTTTCCGGAAGATGCCAATATCGTCAATGTGAATGATAATAAGGATGCAAAAGCTGTAGGCATTATATTCAAGACAGGCAAGAATTTTGATGAAGCTGTTGCATACTGTCAGGATATTATGAAAAGCGGCACAGTCACTGCAGAGGATAAAAAGGATGTTTCATACCTTCTTATGGGCAGCAAGGATAAATACGGCATTCTGATTACCGTCAGCAAGTACAATGGTGAAAATATTAGCATTTTGCTTAATGTGTCATTTTTAAAAGAGTAAGAAATATGAAAAGATATTTGATTAAAAGCAGCAGGGACTGTCCCCGCTGCTTTTCAATTAACCTCCTTGAGTTTTATAAACCTTGGATCTTGGACCTTGGATTCTATAAACAAACATAAAAAATATATCGAAAAACGATAAAATAATATTGCGTATCAATAAAGCATATGCTATACTACAACCAATGAAAGGGAATTTCACACAATGTTTTGGAGGATGATTTTATGTGGAATGGCAAGAAGTCAATAAGTTTAAGTAAATTTTGCGTTCTGGTTTTCTCGGCTATGTTGATCGGCACCGCTTTATCAGCACCATGGCTTGTACGGTGGTTTCTGGATTTTTCACGGGCCGATTTGATCGGGAAGGAAGCTTTCTTCCTGTCAACCATCTATGCCGGCAGTGTTCCGGCAGCGGTACTGCTTTTCTGCCTTTACCGCCTGCTGCACCACATTGAGATTGAGCAGGTATTCATTACAACCAATGTGGAGTATCTAAGGCGGATTTCGTGGAGCTGTTTTGCAGGTTCCATTATCTGCATTGCTTCAACGCCATATTATTTTCCGTGGATATTTGTGGCTGTGGCCGCTGCATTCATGGGGCTGATTGTGCGGGTCATAAAAAACATTATTGCACAAGCGGTGGAACTGAAAAACGAATCAGAACTCACGATATAAAGGAGGCAGGAAAGATATGCCTATTATAGTGAATTTGGATGTGATGATGGCAAAGCGGAAAATGTCCTCCGGCGAACTGGCTGAAAAAATCGGTATCAGTCAGGCAAATCTCTCCATCCTTAAAACCGGTAAGGCTAAAGCAATACGGTTCTCAACATTGGAGGCGATCTGCAAAGCACTTAATTGCCAGCCCGGTGACATTCTGGAATTCATGGGGCAGGATAAAGAATAAGGAGGCGGTGTATATGAACGGGCATTTTTCGAATGATAACGAGGCATCATTTAATGGCGCAGCACCGCAGGCTGCTGCAGAGAGAGTACCCCTGGGGTATCAATCCAAAGAACCCTTTGAAGCGGACCGGAAGGACAGCATTTTCGCGCTCTTTGCCTTTGTACTTGGATTTTTCTTCGTACGGTGGGTAATGTCCTGGCAGGGCTGGGGGGTTACGGTGTTTACCATTGGCTATTGCTCTGCTGTTACTTTGTACCTTATAAAAAAGGGAGTACGCATGACCCGTTCCGGATTCTTTTGGCTTGCAGCGGTTGTATTGACCGGAATCAGTTATTCTCTTTATGCGAACAATGGATTGGAGCCGTGGCGCAGCTTGTTTTTATTCTGCTCAGCAGTTTACTATGTAATCTGTGCCACAGGACATCTAATACTGGGTGATACCAGCAACTGTCTTTTACTGGACGGCATTAACGGTATGTTTGTTATTCCGTTTAAAAACTTCGGCTGCCAGTACAAAAGCCTTTCTTCACCTAAATATATAGAAAGAAACATGGGAAGACAGATAATATCCATTGCACTTGGTCTGCTGCTGGCATTACTGGTTGCAGGTATGGTTCTGCCATTACTCATGCAGGCGGACAGTGGAGGTTTCTCGCAAATAGCAAACGGGATATATGAATACTACCGGTGGGTGCAAAATCAGTTTATGGATATTATACTCAACGGCATCCTTGCGGTCCCGATCGCAGCTTATATATTTGGACTTGTGGCCGGCTGTGCCCACAACAGAGGCTGCCGGACGTTCAGAAGGGAGGGTATTCAGTATACGGCCGAATCAGCAAGGATATTCGCATCGGCTACTGTTTACACTGTACTCGGTTTAATATGCTGCTTGTATTTAGTATTTATAGGCAGCCAGCTGCCCTATTTTTTCTCCGCATTCGTCGGACAGAGACCGGAGGGATGGCAGATTTATTCCGAATATGCCCGCAGCGGATTTTTTGAGCTGTGCCAGATTGCGGCGATCAACCTCTCCTTACTGACACTGGCGAATCTTCTTTACAAAAAGCCCCAGGGAGAGAACTATATTTTAAAAATACTCAATTGTCTGCTTTCTCTGCTGACTTTGCTGCTCATTGCCACAGCATTCAGCAAAATGGCGCTGTATATCGGGGCGTACGGGCTTTCTATCCGCCGGCTGCTGCCGTGTTTATTCATGGTTTTTCTCGCTGTTATTTACGGTGGTGTGATTGCATTACAAAAATGGAATTTCTCAATTATGCGGCTCTCGGTTTTTATAGGCACTTTGCTGATCTGTTCGCTTAGTTTGCTTAATCCGGATGCTTTTGTCGCCCGCTATAATGCGGACCGTTATCTTACGGGGACACTTGATAGCTTTGATGTGCAGATATTATATCAATCAGGCCCTGCAGGAGTTGACCCAGCGTTAAGAGTTTATGCCCGGACGGTCGATGAAAAACTGAAAGCAGAGCTTAAAGCCTATATTTTTAATCAGCAGCAGGTTTGTATAAACTCATTGGGACGGTCCCGGGACAATATACAAAACATGCTTGTCCGGCAAAAGACTGAGAAGTTTGCGGTGGATAACTGACAAACTGTGAATTGGCCCATGGGGCACTGTAATCTATATGTTTTGCGCATCTGAATCCAATGAAAGATGTGCAAAACATTTTACTTTTGATTGGGCAAAAGAAAGTATGGCGGCATATGCAAAGACCGGTATTTTATCAGGCAGAAACGGAAAAACAATTATGCCGAAGGATGAAATAACACAGGCAGAAGCTGCAGTTAAGATACAAAGGCTTCTGCAAAAGTTAGGCTTGATATAGATATAATATGTCACATAGAGAGTACTAATATATTGAAAGAGCACCGAGGTATGTATCGGTGCTCTTTCTTCTTGAGCAACAGGCTAATCACTATTGCAACCAAAAATAAAAAGTATGGGCAGATAGTATAAGAGTAGTGTTCATTACAACTATAACAATCGTTATAAATTATAGTTATAGAAATATGAAAAAAAGGTATGAAATATTACTGCTGATTATATTGATTTTTATATATGGCCAAGTATACTATAATTAACAGAATTAATCTAGATTAGTACTCAATTGGGAATTAGACCTTTTTGAAAGGTGTGATTAAATGAAAATAGCTATAGTTCAAATGCTGGGGAAGGAGCTCGGCAGTTATCCTCAGGTTATAAAGCAAATTGAGGATAACATCCAGGAGGCTGGTAATCAAAATGTTGATTTTATAGTCTTCCCTGAATGTACATATCCCTGCTATCTGCTTGGTACCGACAGCAAAACACTTGCGGAAGCCCTTTCTCACACAGAGACCATCATTTCGCGGATTGCATCAATGGCTAAACATTATCAGGTATATATTGCATTAGGGATAGCACTCCCTTGTGAAGGAAAACTGTATAATGCGGCACTGGTATTTAACCGCGAAGGTCGGATTATCAATCATGCATATAAGTCCAATATGTGGCATTTTGATGAAAGGTGGTTTACTCCCGGTGAGCATTCTTCCGTGTTTGATACGGAATTCGGAAGGATTGGCATGATGATCTGCGCTGACGGACGTATCCCGGAAATCGCCCGGAAATTGCGGCTTAAAGGAGCACAGCTGATTATAGACCCGGTTAATCTTGCAGCAAATGCTGCAGCTCCTGAACAGCTTTCAAATCAACAGTATGAATTTATTTTGCAAGCTCGCGCCCGTGAAAACGGTGTTTTTATTCTTGCCTGTGATAAATGCGGTGTTGAAGCCGATATGGTGACATTTTTAGGACGCAGCTTTGTTGCAGACCCTGAAGGCAACATGATCCTCCAGTGCTCTCCGGATAAAGAAGAAATCGGGATCTGCGAAGTGGATTTGTCAAAGAGCTGTGCAATACCATACCGCCGCCCTGAGCTTTACAGCGAGATCATCAAGCCGACAGAACAGCTTGAAGTATACAAGAAAATGAACAGAAGCTATAAGGTAAGTGAACTGGCACTTTACACGATGGTTATACGTTTTCAGTACGACTCATTGGAGGAGTATCTGCAGAAAGCCATTCGATATATACAAGGCGGATATCTGATGTATGCTGACTTTGTAGTACTGCCGGAGCTGCGGCTTCCTGCTCTCCTGGAGGAAGAGCAGCTTGTGCGATTGAAGGCACATATCCAGGGCAGGCAGATTGTTGCGGCCGCAGGCTGGGAACAAACCGCCGGAGGCCTTCGCCGAAGAGCAGTGATATTGACAAGTGATAAAATTTTGGGAGAGCTGGCATCAACCCACTGCCCCGATCATTTGGAAGCGGATGAAATTTCAGTGGTTGACCTTACACCAGCCTGCAGTGCTGCTGCAGTATTTGGCAATGAGGTGGATATTCCCGAAATCAGCCGTACGGCAATGCTAAAGGGTGCAGATATCCTGCTTTGCTTTGATGATGGCTCGGATGACTGGCACATAAAAATGATGAAAACAAGAGCGGCTGAAAATAAGATGTTTGTGGTTAGAAGTTCATCCGCAGCCCAGCCTGATTGCAGCCTTATAATAAACCCGGATGGCGGCCAGGTATGCACAACTTTCAAAAGCAATGAACATTCAGCTGTAGGCTACATAAATACGGCACTAAGTAAATTTAAAAGTGTTGTGCCCGGGACAAATGTTGTTACCGGAAGGAAACCAAATATTTACAAGGAGATGACAGAATGAAAAAGGGAGATTTGCTCATAAAAAACGCAGTGGTTGTAACTCCGAAAAGCTGTACATCTGCAGATATCCTCGTGTTTGAAGGTAAAATTGAGGCATTGCTTGCACCTGGGAGCGAATGCCATGCGGATGAAGTTATAGATGTTGAGGGACGATATGTTATGCCGGGTTGTGTTGACGGACACACCCATATGATGGACCATATGCTGGAAACAGACAGCACGGAGTATGAGGACTTTACCACAGGAACCATGGCTGCAGCTGTTGGTGGTACAACAACTGTTGTAGATCATCACAGGAGTGACCCGAATGTTTACTCGGTGGAGCCGCTGCTTCAGAAGATTGAATATCTTGCGGACAAATCCTGTGTGGATTTTGGATTAAAGGGTGGGATCTCCCCCACCAATACGGATGATCTTGAAGCGATGTGGGATGCGGGAGTTACAGGCTTTAAAACCTTTACCTGCAATCTGCACGGTGTAAAAGCTATGCACACCGGCTTTTTAATGGAGAGCTTTAGTGAGGTTGCGCGAATTGACGGTACTGTGCTCATCCATTGTGAGGATGATGGCATATGCCAGTATAATGAAGAGCGCCTTCGCAGAGAGGGCCGTACTGACTATTTTTCTCAGTGGGAATGGCGTTCGAAGCTTGCTGAGCGTATTGCGGTAAAAACAGTTATAGAAGTCGCAAAGGAAACACACTGCCGCGTGGTCATTGCACATGTAAGCCAGCCGGAATTGCTTGAGTTGATTTATCAGGCCCACAAAGATGGATATGAAATATATTCAGAGAGCTGCCCGCATTATTTCAACCTGACGGTTGAGAACCTTAAGAAGAAAGGCCCATGGGCCAAATTCACACCACCCATGAATACTGCAGAAAAAGTGGACGAGCTCTGGAAGCTTTTTGATCTTGGTTATGTCACAACTATCGGGTCGGACCACTGTCCATATCCTAAGGCGAAAAAGCTTCCCGGGGAAAAGAATATGTGGAATGCGCCCAATGGAATTCCTGGGGTTGAGACCGCGCTTAAACTCATGCTTAACGGTGTCAACAATGGGAAGACGACAATAAACCGGGTAGTGGAATCCATGTGTGAAAACCCGGCAAAGGTATACGGGCTTTTCCCGCAGAAGGGACAGATAGCTGTTGGGGCTGATGCGGATCTGGTGGTTCTCGACATGGATAAGGAAGAAGTCATAAGTAATGACAACATAGTTTCTAAATGCAAATGGTCACCCTTTGACGGCAAGAGTATCAAAGGTCTTCCGGGGATAGTCTTTGTTAGAGGCAAAGTAGTTGCTCAGGATGGTAAATTTGTCGGCAGCACCGGTTACGGTAAGTTTATAAAGAGGACTAAACCCTCTATATAAATAGATTTCAAATAAAACTAAAAGATTAAAGGGGGATTATTATGAGAAAGAAAATGTTAATGCTTGTTTCTGCCATTATGGTGGCCGCTATGTTGTTCACCGGCTGTAGTGCTCCTTCCACAGCCACGCAGGACAATGCTCCTGCAGCAGCAGCTGAACCTGTAAAAACAGAAGAACCTGCTCAGAAGATAACAATGAAAATCAGCCATGTATCTGCTCCTGGCAGTGCACGTGATCTTGGCAGCAAGAAGATCGAAGAAGTAGTTGAGCAAATGACAGGCGGCCGTGTAGAGGCCCAGGTTTATCCTTCCTCCCAGTTGGGTGGACAGCGTGACCAGGTTGAAGGCGCCCAGTTCGGTACGATTGAGATGGTAGTTGTTCCAACGTCTTATCTGGGTGGTACAGAGCCTATGATGACACTGCTTGATACTCCGTTTTTACTGCCTGAGGATCCCGAACAGCTCTATCAGCTGTACCAGTCCGATGCAGCCAAGGCTCTTATGGATACAACACAGGATAACGGCATAACTACACTGGCTATATGGCAGACAGGTTATAAGGTATGGTCCGCCAACAAGCCCCTGCTTGACCCGAAGGAAATGAAAGGCCTCAAGGTCCGTGTAATGAACTCCCCTATCCTGTTTGAACAGGCAAAAGTTCTTGGTGCCGACGGAATCACCATGGACTTTGGAGAGACTTACGGCGCTCTGCAGAACAAAGCTATAGACGGACAGGAAAATCCAATAGATACAATATTTGATATGAAGTTCCACGAAGTACAGTCAGATATAACTGTTACCAACCATTCAGGCCTTGATCAGGTGGTTTTGGTCAACAAAAAGTGGTTTGACGGTCTGGAAGCCGACATTCAGGCAGCCATTGTCGAAGGTGTAAAGCAAGGTGGGCGTGTATGCCTTGAGACAACCCTCGCAGCTGTTGAAAAAGACAAGAAGCTCATTCTTGAGACAGGCAAGACCCGCTTCCATGAACTCAATGAAGAGCAGAAAGAAGCCTGGAGAGCTGCTCTGGTTCCGGTACAGGAATTTGCCCGCACAAGCAAGGGTGACGAGGGAGCTAAGCTCTATGACGGTATTGTTGCAGAAGCAAAACGTATTAAAGGCGAATAATGAAAAGCCATTACGACAAGGCGATGATAATATTCATTGCCTTGTCCTTTCCAATAAGGGGGTGTAAAGGGTGGAGAATTCTGCAAGGAATAAGAATATTTTAGAAATAATTGATCAGAACACTGAAAGAATTGAAAATATCGTAATGAGCGCAGGATTGTTAATCATTTCAGCGATTGTTTTTACAAATGTTATCGCCCGCTATTTTTTCCATACTTCTTTCAATTGGTCCGAGGAGTTAGCCCGCTATATAGTGGTCTGGGTTACTTTCTTCGGAATAAGCTCCTGTGCCCGGTATGATACACACGTTAATGTGGATTTGGTGCCAAACTTGCTCAAGGGTTCAGCAAAGCTCATTCATCAGGTTGTTATCCGTTTAATCAGCTTTGGCATATCAATCTATATGGTATATATAAGCACTGGATTTACAAAGCTTCAGTTTAGTTCCGGCAACAAAAGTGTTGCTGTAGCCGTGCCTATTTGGCTCATCTACCTGGCCACATGCATAGGCTTTACCCTGATGTCTTATGTTTATCTGCGTAAGCTTATGAAGCTTTTTGCAGACAGAAAAGCAGAAAAGGAGGGAGTATAATGCTGGCGATCAGCGGTACGATATTCATCATTCTTCTTGCTCTTGGGGTACCGATTTTTATATCCATGCTGATCCCCTGCCTTGTTGCTTTGGCTATAAATTTTCCAGGGATGGATATGGGTCTTGCAATTCAGCGTATGGTGGGAGGCATAGATACCTTCTCACTGCTTTCCATACCGTTTTTTATGTATGCTGCGGACATTATGTCAAAGGGTAACATAGGCAACAAACTGGTTAACTTCGCCAACAAGCTGGTGGGTCACCTGCCTGGCGGCCTTGCCATTACAACCGTTGTAACCTGTACTATATTCGGGGCTATCTCAGGGGCAGGTCCCGCTGCCATCGTAGCTATCGGCCTTATCCTGTACCCGGCACTTCGCGATCAAGGTTATGACCAGGATAAAGCCATAGGCTGCATTACCTCAAGCAGTACGCTCGCCATGCTCATTCCTCCTGGTATTGCCATGATCCTTTATGGGGTAGCTGCCAGTGCATCGGTAGGGAAGCTGTTTATGTCGGGCTTGACTGTTGGAGTCATTGTGGCAACTGGTTTCAGCATATACGTTTGTATAGATGCGATAAAAAATAAAATTCCGCGTCAGAAGCCGGCGACTTTGAAAGAGGTTCTAAAGGCGACAAAAGATGCTTTCTGGGCATTGGGCCTTCCGGTCATTATCCTGACAGGCATTTATGCCGGTGTTATGACTCCTACTGAAGCAGCAGCAGTTGCAGTTGCCTATGTTCTCGTAATAGAGCTTCTTATCTATCGCTCTGTGACACTGAAGGAAGTTTTTGAAATCGGAATCACTTCAGGAAGAATGGTTGCTATGATTTTTATCCTTATAGGTGCAGGATCGCTGTTATCATGGATTCTCACAGCAGCGCAGGTACCTCAGGCTATAGTTGCTCTGACCCAGGGCGCGCCTGATTATGTAGTTCTTATAATAATCAATGTTATCTTCCTTATTGCCGGAATGTTTATGGATCCCAACTCTATAGTCATTGTGCTTACTCCTCTGGTATATCCTATGGCTATGGCTATTGGAGTCGATCCTATACACCTGGGTATGATGATTGTTCTTAACTGCTCGATCGGTATGCTGACTCCGCCTTTTGGACTGAACATCTTTGTGTCTGTAGGTACTTTCAACCGGCCATATGCAAAAGTTGTAAAGCCTCTTTGGCCTTACATCATCATAATGTTGGCCATTCTGGTCCTCATTGTACTTGTGCCGGAGATTTCGCTCTGGCTGCCAAACAGGATGCAGTAAAACCTGGGCGATATTACGAACCCGTCCCGATTGTCAGGGGCGGGTTTGGCTTATGGTATGAAATCCGGTGCCTTTAAGCTTATAGGAAATTGACAAGCCTGCTCATTTTAACTATCATATATTTAAAAGGAAGCGGTGGCGAAATGGATATTAAACAGTTAAGGTATTTTGTAGAAATTGTCAAGGTAGGCGGTTATTCCGAGGCTGCCAAAAAACTGTATGTTTCTCAGCCTAACCTCAGCAAATCAATTAAAAACCTTGAGCAGGAGCTAGGCCAGAAATTGTTCTATATGGAGGGAAACCGTGCGCGACTGACGGAATCCGGTGAAAATCTGTTTCGTATGTCCCAAAGCTTAATAGAACAGTATGATGAAGTATATAATGTAATGCGCAATATGACACACCTTATTACTGGGACTGTAAAGGTCGGTATACCGCCGATCATCGGAACATGTGTGATTCCCAAGCTGCTTGCAGGCTTTAAACAGAAATACCCTGATATTCATGTCCAAGTGAATCAAAAGGCGGCAGATACGGTACAGAGGCTTGTGGATGAGAAGAAATTGGATATCGGGTTTACAATAATGCCGGTTATTTCTGATGCATTTCAAATTATCCCGCTTGTCAAGGATAAGAATATGCTGATCGTTCACAAGGACCATCCAATGGCAAGATACAAGAAGGTAAATTATGAAATGCTGAAAAATGAGACCTTTATTTTGCTTGATGATGAATATACCCTGTATGGGAATATTGTTGCAGGCTGCCGTGAATCCGGCTTTGAGCCTAGGATTCTCCTGAAAGCATCACAGTGGGATTTTGTTGTGCAGCTTGTAAAGATCAATATGGGGATATCTATTATTCCTCGAAGAATACTTGAAATGTATCCCATGTCGGATATCGTAGAAATAGACATTGATCACCGTTCTTCTGCATGGGATGTTGCAATGATTACAAAGCAGAATACATACAAATCTGCTGCCACGAAGCAGATGATCAGCTTTATAGAAGAGTATTCCCAGAACTTGATTGACTCCAGTCCTCGTGCGGGTTTGTAATTAAAAGTAAAATGACCGGTCATGCATTATTGTTCGAATATTAGATTTTTTTCTTCAATTGCCGGACAAAATCCATCATATGCTCATAGTGGGATCCCTTCCAGTAGACATGACCGCAGCTCTGGCACTGATGAAATTCATCGAAATATAAGCGAACATTTTCCGGCAGGAGGGACAGGACATCCTCTTTTGGAACGGGCTTCAGAATCCCATTGCACAGCATGCATCTTACGAAAGGGTGAAGCCGGTCAAACAGCTCAAAGCGGTTCAGCACTTCAACCAGCTGGAGGTTCGGATCCCTGGACCGGACGCAGTAACCGTACACTACTTTCTTTCTTTTGAGTAACTCCCTATCAAAGGTAAGCAGTATTCTACGATCTGATGAAGAGCAATCTGCCAGTTGATCGCCGGAAGCAGCATTGCTGTAAAGTGTATCAAATCCCAACATGCGAAGATAAGAAGCCAGCTTGCCAAGGTGGACATCCAGTATGAAACGGAATTCGGAGAGCGTCTCAGGCCGGACCTGAGTCACTGCAGAAATATCAAGGCTTTTAAATACTGGGTACACAGCAACTCTTTCACCGCCATGCAGCTTTTGTGAGAAGTCTGCGGACTTCCCGTCGATCAGGAGAAGGTCAACCTCAGTGTGAGGAACTCCAAGAGACTCGATAATATCTTTAACGGAGGGTTGTTCGTTGAAAAAATGGCTGAAAGCAAGCTGTCTCTGATTTGGATGGAGAAAGTAGTTTAAATCACCGTAAAACCTTATCACAATGCAGTTCATATTTCTGAATCACTCCTGTTTCTATAAGAGGATATTAATATCCGGTTACCATTATTTTATGTTTTTACCGTGGGTTATACCAAGGGAGATATATATTGTCCACTCACTGAATAATACGAATTTACATATAAAGCACTGTATTCTGGAAATGAATGCGGTGTTGTTGTTTTATTATATTATAAATCTGTTTTACTGGAAGTTAAAGCTGCAGTCAGCTCCACTGGGAACAATGGATACAGGTGTCCCCTCAGGTTTATCAGAAAACTGCTGATTGCAGTACTCAGACATTACTCCAGAGTATTTTTTGCTATGCATATTATTCTGCTATGCAACAGCATAGATTCTTCCGTCGTGTTTATACTAACCAAGTAGCCTTGATAATAGTTTATCTTCTTAAGTTTGGAGGTATCTGAAATCAACAGAGCAAAATTCTATGATTTATCATCATACCAGACAAGGATCAATGCCTGGAAAGGGGAAGTGATATTATCAGTATAAAAAGGGAATTCAAAAGGGTTGGGACCCATGATGGACGGTTTCACGCTGATGAAGTAATGGCAACAGCTATACTCAAGAAGCTTTATGATATGGAAGTTGTCAGAACCAGGGATATGGATATACTAAGCGGTCTTGATATAGTATATGATGTGGGAGATGGGGAATTCGACCACCATAATATTGAGAAGCAGCGCCGTGAAAACGGGACACCTTATGCAGCCTGTGGTTTGATCTGGAGGCGGTTCGGCATGGAGGTCATACATTCAGTATGCCCAGAGCTGTCCCCGGAAGATTCGGTAGCGGTTTTTCAGCATATTGATCTGGGCCTGATACAGGGTATTGATGCTCTTGACAACGGGGTCAGGGCGGTTATAAACATTATACCTACAATGAATATTTCAGCAATTATTTCCGGTTTTAATCCGACCTGGGATGCTGATATAAAGGAAAATGACCAGTATTTTAACGAAGCGGTCAAGCTTGCATATTCAGTGCTTGATAATGTATTGAAGGAGCAGGCCGCTGTAATGAAGGCTAAAGCCAAGATAGTCGAAGCTTATGACAAACGCATGAGGCAGGAGGTTCTTTTATTGGATAGGCCTTATCCATGGGCATCAATATTAAATGAGGTTGATACCCGGAAAGAAGTATTGTTTGTAATTTTCCCGAGAGATGAAGAATTTCTTATCCAAACAGTAAGAGGCAGCGGAGGGTTCTTCGGCAATAGGAAAAGCCTTCCTGAAGCCTGGGCAGGCAAAAGGGAGCATGAGCTTAATGAAGTAATAGGTATTCAGGATGCGGTATTCTGTCATCCGGCAAGGTTTATCGCCGGAGCCAGGTCCTTTGACAGTATTCTAAAGATGGCTGATATAGCTGTTAGGGAGCCTGTTGAAGCGGTCAGGAGAGGATTCCTGCACAACCTGAGAAGACTGACATTACGCAAGCATTGACCAGAAAGTGATGATACGAAATCTGGAAGTTAATACAGGACGGTATAAGCCATCCTGTATCGTTCAATTGCTATAGATTCTTGTAGAAGTTCAATGTCTCAGTCATTACTTCATCAGGAACAATTCCATTCTGGGCATACTTTGTTAATCTGTTTTCCAGGTCTTTAATCTGTTTTGCTCTCAGAATTCTGAATTGGTTGGCCGCTGCAGAGAAGTTGGGATGATTGAGCAGCTTTTCTCTTATCTCCCTGGGGAAGGGGCAATACTTGTACAAAATGTCCCTGGTAAGCTTATTAAGCCTTGTATTCCCGTTAGATTCATACTTCACCCAGGTAATATAATCTGAAGCAAAGATCTGCCTTGTGATATTCCTGTGTTTCTTTATCTGGAGCTTTAGTTTTTCTTTGCTTTCTTCGGAAATATCCTTGTTTTTCTTATAAAACTGCAGGTAATCCATATACTCTGAGGTCAGGGATTTTATGCTTATATCGTTCCAGGACACACCCATCATGGTTTTGCATAATTCCCAACGGAATTCTCCGATTAATCTTAGAAGCATGTCATCCAGATTCCCATCGGTAAAAATCGGCAGTATGAAGCGGCCTGGAGTATTTCTGACCTTACCGCTTATCTCCTGCCACATTATTGGATTGTTTCCGTAAGCAGGCATCAGGATTACATCAGGTCTGACAGACTGCATGATAAATTCTTTTTCTATGCCCTTTTTCATGTTGTAATAGGAAATCTCACGGTGAAAAGCTGAAAAATCAATATCAAGTACCTTCCGGATGGCGTTATTAACTTTTTCGGAAGTCACCAAGGCCTTATCCAGATCCTTTACAATAATCTCATCATATAGTATCGGGAAGTAGGTGCTTATAGCCTTATTGCACAGCCTGTGATTCTGCTTGAACATGTTGTTTATTTCAAAGCTCAGACGCCCATCTATACTGTTTTCATACCTTGCTTTATCCTCATCCTTAACTTCCCCTTGCTTTTTCAACTCCCTGAAAACATCAAAATAGTCCATTGAAAACTCATTGACTGAAGGATCCTTTTTCTTCTCGTATATTAATTGAAGCCAGCTTTTCATACCAAAAACTCCGGTTTCCTCTTCCATGGCTTTTCCGCTGATTTCATACAGCGTCCATATGCTCTTGGGACTAAGCAGTTTCTCATCCATATAAGAATAGGTCAGAAACATATGGAATAGCTTGTCCTGATTTTTTTCTTTAATTACCCTTTTAAGCACAGCTTCGTATACTTCAAAAAATACTGAGGTCAAGTCCTTTCTCAGGCTTCTTACCTGTTCGTCATCCGACAGCTTATCCTTGAGCCCGCGGAATGCATTTAATGAGTACATGAACATGTCGCAGCGTTCTCTTGGAATGTTGGAATACTCCAGTATTTTTTCCGCACTGTTTTGAAGCTCCTCAGGGATACCCTCCTTAACCGTATTGGATTCTGATAACAAAGAAGTATTTGTAACCTTATGCTTTAAGCTGGCTGTTGAATGCTCAACTTTTTGTTCTAATGCTTTAATATTTATTGCAGGCACATGAGCATAGTCATTTTTGAATATATTTACTGCGTCCTTTAATATATTTAATATATAATGCTGTATTTCAATCATATCCACCGGTTCATGCATACTTTCCTCCAATTTGGTTCCTGCCTTAAGATATTCCCCCAAAATGCTTGTTTGATTTTCAGAATATAACAGTTCCATGTATTTTTCAGCAGTGTTGAAGGCTTCTTTGAGTTTATGCAAGATATCCTCTAAAAGGAGCGCACTATCAGTACAACTATATTGTGAAATGATAAAGCCTTCGTTTAAGAACTGCTTTTTCAAATCTGCATTAAGGCTGCGCATATATTTATAGTAGTTCATTTTTAAAGCGTCAATCTCCTCACTTGGAGAGTAATCATCTTCAGAATGACTGCATCCAAGGAACTCAGCATCAAAAGAATAAGGTAAAAGCATTTTTGCTTCCTTCATTTTTTGAAGCTTGAGCATACTGTCCTTGAAAGCTGAATGGGTGGGTTCATGTGAAAAGCCATGCTTGTCCCGAAGTATCCAAAAGAAAAGGCATAGATTGTCAGCTGCTGTTCTAAGAATTGTGACAAGCTGCTCCAGCTTTATTAATGATGCATAAGAATATTCCATAAAGTCTGAGATGGAATTCATTATATAGGTCGAGTAATCATTTTTCTGTCTGAATAGTTCTTCTATTCCGGCAATGCTGTCTACATAGTAGGAAAAGATTATAGAATCTTCTGAAGCACTATAGCTGAAAGAATGTTTGTTTGACAGGAACAAGTCATTGGCTCCGATGAATATGTTCTGGTCTATACTGAAAAGCTTATAGCTTTTAGCTAAAAGTTGATTCTCATCTATATCTTGCAGGTCTGAAAAAGGAGAAATATATATATCCACCTTGCCCTTAGCAAGTATATTTACAGAGTTAGCGCCTTGCCCCTCCAGGAAAACGGGCTTACCGGCTTTGACTTCATAGCTGCCGTTTGAACCGTATACAATACTCAAACCAAACCACCACCAATACTGAAATATTAGATATAAATATCATACCACAATTACCCAATGAAACAAATATAATGTGTATATGATTAAAGCATCGTATTTTAGAATAAAGTATTTTTTCATCAGTTAATTTAATTTTACAGATATTTAAAAAAATATTGAATATTCAGATCTTGTGGAATATAATATATGATTTGTCATGAAATTTTGGTAGCGTTACCAAAGGACATAATACTGTATTTTATACTTAAAGATGAAGAGAAGTATGAAATACAGAATAAAAATAAAGAGTGGAGGAATAAAAAATGACAAAAAAATCAGTCAGGAGTTTAAGTGTCCTATTATTAGCGGCTATTCTGGTCACCAGCTTGTTAACTGGATGCAGCCCGGCATCACCGGCAGCGAGTCCGGCAGGCGGCTCAAAGAAGCTTGTTGTTTATGCAGCACTTAATGAAGCGGACATAGTTGAAATCCAGAAAAAGTTCAAGGAGGATACAGGCATAGAGATTGAATATATACGCGCAGGCGCAGGCGATGTGGCAGCGCGTGTACTGGCAGAGAAAGCTTCTCCTAAGGCAGACGTTATGGTGGGCGGTTCTGTCGATGTATATGAACCTTTAGCTAAAGACGGTTTATTTGAAAAATATGTTTCTCCCAATTCCAAGGAGCTTGCGGCTACATTCAATGACCCGAACCAGTACTGGCAGGGCTGGTACATGGGGGTACTGGCTCTGGTAGTAAACAAAGACAGGTTTGATAAGGAATTGAAGCCCCAGAGACTCCAAATACCTGCTACATGGGATGATCTGCTTGATCCGCGTTACAAGAACGTGTTTGTATCCTCCAATCCTGTTACAGCAGGGGGAGCATATATATTTATAGCAGACCAGATTTTCAGGCTGGGTGAGGATAAGGCATGGGATTACCTCAAGGAGCTTGATAAGAACGTACATCACTATTACAAAGGTGCAGTCGATTGCATCAGCCCGGTAGCTACGGGAGAGTTCATTGTCGGTATGTCATGGGGCCACGATATTTATAATGCTGTTAAACAGGGCTATCCTATAGAAGTAGTCATACCTAAGCAGACAGCTTTTGAAATAGGCGGCGCAGCAGTTGTAAAGGGTGGAAAAAACATTGATAATGCAAAGAAGTTTATTGACTGGCTGCTTACAAAAGAAGTGGGTGAAATGAATACATCCATATCCAACAGGTATTCAGTACGCAAGGATGTGACTCCGCCAAAGGGCCTTCCAAAGCTTGAAGAGGTCGACCTTGTTAAGTATGACCGTGCAAAAGCCGGTGCAATGAAACCTGATGTCGTTAAGAAGTTTGATGAGGAGATTGCATCCAAGAGATAGCGGTTATTTATATACGCAGGAGGTTTTCCACAGGGAAACCTCCCCAATATACAGCATGCACCACAATAGGAAAGGCAGTGATGCTATATGTCAAAGCTCTTCGCCAGAGAGTCAATTAAAGAAATGAAATTGCTGAAAAATGAGCCGCCTCTCCTGGCAGCCATAATTTTTATTATTGCATTTACAGCTTTCTTCGTTATCTGGCCGGTGATCAAGGTTATTACAGTGCCAACACTTTCAGATTATTCAGGACTTATTACGACGACCAGATGGGCAAGAGCGTTGTATAACAGCGTGCTTATGACAGTGATTTCTACGGTTTCCTGTACGGCTATTGCTTTTGTTTTTTCATATACATTATCGCGTGCAGATGTTCCGTTTAAAAAGCTTTTCCGTTTTGTTACCCTGCTTCCCATCGTTTCTCTGCCATTTATTGTTGCCCTTTCATATATTCTTCTTTTCGGTATGCAGGGCATTATAACGAAAAAATTGCTTGGACTCAGTGTAGATGTTTATGGTTGGTTCGGATTGTGGATGGTTCAGACCGTCACATTTTTCCCATATGCATTTTCTATTATTTACGGAGTTATGAAGTCGGTATCTACAAACCTTGAATATGCAGCTTATAACATGGGTGCTACCAGATGGCAGGTTTTCCGTAATGTATTCTGGCCTCTATGCCGGCCGGGCGTGGCAGGGGGGGCGCTGATAGCCGCCATCAATGTGCTGACGGACTTTGGAAACCCAATAATGATAGGCGGGGATATGGCCCTGCTTCCAACAGAAGCCTATATGCAGATAGTGGGCTGGTATGATATGAAAACGGCGGCTGTTCTGGCAACTGCACTGCTTGTTCCGGCATTAATGATATTTGCCGTAAACAGATATTGGGTGGGACAACGCTCCTATGTAACTATTACAGGGAAGGAGATATCCCTTAAGCCCTTTGAATTACCCAAGCCTGTAAAATGGGGCTTGTTCTCCTTCTGTTGTTTTGTCTCCATATTTGTGCTGACTGTATATGGAACCCTGGTGTATGGGGCATTTACAAAGGCATGGGGGCATGACTGGTCCATAACCTTCAGCAATATGAGATACGTATTTGATAAGAACATAGAGGTTATTAACAGCATAAAATTTGCTGCTGTTTCATCAGCCGGCGCAGCGCTGCTGGCTATGATCCTTGCATATATTGTGCAGAAAAAGCAGGTCGGCATAAACAAGCTTCTTGATTTTATAGCCATTCTGCCCGGAGCTATTCCTGGTATATTTCTTGGGCTTGGTTTTGTCATAGCATTTAATTCTCCTCCTGTGGAGATTACCGGTACTTCTGCTATTATGGTTCTCGCGCTGCTGTTCTGGAATATTCCTACCTGCTACAGTGCAAGTGTTGCCGGGATACAGCAGATCGGCAGCTCAGTCGAAGATGCTGCACTCAATCTGGGGGCTAACTCCTTCAGGAGCTTTAAGGACGTGATTTTACCACTGCTCAGGGTTCCCTTTATATCAGGCTTCGTACTATCTTTTTTGCGCTCAGTGACCTGCTTGAGTGTCGTGATCTTTATATACTCACCCGGCACAATAGTCGGTACAATTTCCATATTAGGGTTGGTTTCAAACGGAGAGTGGGGCAGTGCTGCAGCATTTACCGTAATCCTGATCTCAATTGCTTTTGGAGTTCTGGAACTGGCTCAGTTCTTCCTTAAAAAGCATGGAACGAGTCTGGAGCTTTAGCTATACATATCGTGAAATATATTGGAGGAGATTGTTTTGAATAGTCAGCGTTCTTCAAATGATTATAAAGATAAATTCATTGAATTCAGAAACGTAACTAAAATGTTTGTTGATTTTTGTGCCCTTGATGATGTATCACTTTCAATACCGAAAGGATGCTTCATGACACTTTTGGGTCCCAGCGGCTGTGGCAAGACAACGCTTATGCGCCAGCTTGCCGGTTTTTCGGAGCCTGAATTTGGTGAAATATTCCTGGACGGGAAGAAGGTAAACGGCTTACCGACTTACAAACGTAATACCCCACTTGTTTTCCAGGAGTATGCCCTCTTTCCCCATATGACTGTAGCAGAAAACATATGCTATGGTCTGAAGCTAAGAAATATGCAGAAGGACGATCAAAGGGATAAGCTGAAGGAAATGCTGAAAATGTTTAATCTTGAGGGGCTTGAGGACCGTTTCCCCAAGCAGCTTTCCGGTGGTCAGCAGCAGCGTGTTGCTTTTGCAAGAGCGCTTATAATGGGACAGGAAGTGCTTCTGCTGGACGAGCCTTTATCAAATCTTGATGCCAAGCTTCGTGTAGATGTACGTACTGAACTAAGGCAGATACAGCAGCGCCTCGGGATAACCAGTATTTATGTCACACATGACCAGGATGAGGCTCTTTCAATGTCTGACCGTATTGCGGTCATGAGGCGTGGCAGAATAGAGCAGGTGGGTACGCCATGGGAAATATATTTCAAGCCAGTCAACAAATTCGTTGCTGACTTTGTAGGAACTGTAAACTTTATTAATGTGGAGGTTAAGGCTGTAGAGCAAAAGAAAATATACCTTCAATGGAAAGGTATTACTTTTGAGATTGATGAAGGAGGCTATCAGGTAAAGAAGGGAGATAGTGCAATACTTGTCCTGCGCCCTGAATGTATTAGCATAACTCCGGATGATAATGGTGCCCATGCTGCAAATATCCTTAGAGGAAAGGTCAGCTTTTACAGCTTTCTCGGCCGTGTCATCCGTTACTGGGTGGAGGTTGACGGCAATACCTTTATTATTGACGACTCAAATCCCAGCACTGCAGGGGCATTAGAAGGCGAAGTCAATATTATGATTGATAGCAAGAAGGTACATATTCTGCCGGACGAAGAGTGATGGTGAGATAATATGCTTAAAGTAGATTTTATCAATGTCGGTTATGGGGATTCCGTATTGCTGCGCCATTACAACAGAAAAGGCGGAGATCTTTGCATGCTTGTGGACACAGGAGATTGTAATGAAGCTAATTATCTGGAGTCGGATATCCGGGTAAAAAGTATTGATTATCTTGTCAGTGAAAAGGTGGAAAAAATCGATATACTCGTCATATCACATCTTCATCTTGACCATGTCGGCGGACTTCTTGAAATAACTGAGAAAATACCGGTTAAGGAGCTTTGGGTAAACTATAAGCTTGACCATGAATATATAGGAAAAGAGATCAAATGCAGCATTAATTATACTGATGGAGCGAAAAACCTTGTGCGTTCTATAAATCTCTATAGTAAATCTATTTCAATGCTTATAGCAAAAGGAACATTAATAAAAGAAATCATCTGGCCTTATGTCCGGAGCTTTTCATGGAATTTTGAGATGGAAATACTTTGCTGCGATTCCCAAAAACTTGTCAGACAGCGTGAGATTATTGACAGTTTGTTTGTTGAGGGAGATGTGGAGCAAAAAGGCTGCAGCCTTGGTGAACTTGATGCTTTCACAAATAATACAAGTATAGTATTGAATATTTGCTATAATAACGTTCGGATCCTGCTTGGTGCTGACGCTTACATTTCATACTGGGACAGCAGGACAGTCCCCCGCTGTGATATATTGAAGCTCCCCCACCATGGACATAGGGATGGGATTAATAAACAGCTGGCCTCACAAATGAACCCGCGTTATGTTGTGATAAGCGTTTCCAATACGCGGCTGGATGATTGTCCTTCAAAGGAATCAGTAAAAACTCTGTATGCTTGTGCGAATCCAACTTGTATTATGTGTACTGATGCTGTGAACATGCCTCCGTTTTTTCACGGCAGGAGGCATAAAGCGATATCATTCGAGATAGATGATGCAGGGCAGATAAGCTGCATTTCACAATAGATAATAAAAGTTTTATATAATAATATGCAATATGCAGGTTGAAAGGATGGGATTTTATTGAGTTTGAAAGGTAATTTGCTGGTAGGTCAGGCTGGAGGTCCCAGCAGTGTAATAAACAGCAGCCTGTACGGAGTTATAGAAGAGGCGAAAAAGTATGATCAGATCACTGGTATTTTTGGCACAATACATGGTATTGAGGGTATTTTAGAAGAGGATCTGATTGATCTTAAAGCACAGAGTCAGGAAGATATTGAAGGCTTGAAAAGGACACCGGGTGCAGCACTCAGGGCATGCAGGTACATGCTTAAGTCAAGCGAACCGGATGATGATGATATTATGAGGGTTTATGAAGTATTCAGGAAATATAATATAAGATATTTCATATACAACGGAGGAAATGACTCAATGGATACAGCCAATAAGATCTATAAGGCAGCAGAGCTTATGGAGTATGATATAAGGGTAATGGGAGTGCCCAAAACCGTTGACAATGACCTTGAAGGTACTGACTACTGCCCTGGCAACGGAAGCTCAGCAAAGTATCTTGCAACACTTGTCAGAGAATCTGCTCTGCATAATGAAAGCATGTATACCTCCGAGCCTATAACGGTATTGGTAACTGTCGGAAGAAATGCCGGGTGGCTTCCTGCAGCCTGCGCCCTTGCAAATAATGGTAAGGATGAAGCTCCTCATATCATATGCTTTCCTGAAGTGCCTTTTGATAAGGACTCTTTTGTGAATAAAGTTAAAAAGGTATATGATACTGTCGGGGGAGTGTTTATAATAACAGGTGAAGGCCTTACCGACAAGCATGGTAGTTATGTTATGGTCAAGTCAGGGGATGTTGCTACCGACCCCTTTGGACACCCTGAACTGGGAGCGGTAGGAGACTATCTGAAAAATTTACTGGAAGAGAGACTGAAGCTGAAAACAAGGGTCATAGTTCCCGATATAAGCCAGCAGGCAGCCATGCACTGGGCTTCAGCCACTGATATAGAATATGGTGAGCTGGCCGGAAGAACAGCAGTCAGTGCAGCCATAGAGGGCTTTAGTGGATTTATGCCTTCCATAAGAGTGGGTAAGGATAATACAACATATAATGAGCTTGTGGAATTGGAAACTGTAGCAAATGCGGAAAGAAGAGTTCCTGACAGTTATATCAACCGGGAAGGCACATTTGTGACGGATGATTTTATAAACTATATTGCACCTTTTATCCAGGGCGATGTAAAGCTGCCTATGGAAAACGGGCTTCCGGTATATACAAGGCTCAAAAGAATACCGGTAGTTTGTAAATGATATGTATTGATTATATGAATATTTTGGCATACTGTTAATGTGGTGTTTATATTTGAAAAAGTGGGCAATTTTAAAAAAATTCATTGATTTTACAGTATGTTAAAAAGTGAGGAGGTTACTAGAATGGCAGAAACAGCAGCCATTCTATCATGGACTCTGATATCGGAGTGTCCGATCCCTAACGATGTAAAACCCTCCTGAAATAAATAAGATATGCAATAATGCACTCGGGCATAAAGCCAAGGTGCTATTTTTTAAAATTATTATCAAAATTATTTCTATCCTCCCTTTGTATAATCAGATCATGGTTATGCAAAGGGAGATTTTTTGTAAAGGTAAGGTGATCATATATGAATGCCTTCCCGGGAGCAATCATAAGGACTTTGAGCGGCTGCGGCTCAAGTGCGCCGGTGCTGCTTCTGGATGAGGTGGATAAAATACCTTCTGCGTCCAATAAAGGTGACTGTGGCAGCATATTCCTGGATATCCTCGATTCAAACAGGAGTGCTTTCGTTGATTACTATCTGCAGGTTCCTGTCGATTTGTCGGAAGTATTCTTCATATGTACCGCCAATGCTGAGGAGGGTATACCGAAGCCCTTGCTGGACAGGATGGAGATTATACGGCTGCAGGGATATACCGATGCTGAGAAGTTTCAGATAGCTAAAAGGCACATAATACCTCAAATGCTTTATGAATCAGGTCTGGACAAACTTGATTACGGGTTTTCTGATGACTCCATTGGAGTGCTTGTGGATGCATGTACCGCAAACAAAGGTGTCAGAGAATTGGAGAGGCTTGTTGTTTCAGTATGCAGGAGAGCTGCTCTTCTGTTTCTGGAAAATGAAATGGAAAGCACTATCATAACAGAGTCCTTTATTACGGAGCAGAATATTCTAAAGAAGTTCTGTCCGGTGAAAGAGAGAAGGATAGGCTTCTATTATGAGTAGTAGCTTGCAGGTATATGGGTGATGAGAATACTGCATTCTTGAAACGGATGCAGTATTTTTATATTATAATTACTGTTTCGGTATAATCAGGAAAAAGAAATAGTGTTCAGAAGCGGGTTAAATCATAAAAAAAGATATAGCAACCTTTCAGTAACTATATCAAAGTATGCATTTGGTGACCCATAGGGGATTCGAACCCCTGTTACCGCCGTGAGAGGGCGATGTCTTGACCACTTGACCAATGGGCCGCCTATAACAATCACAACATTGATTCAGTGCCTCACATGCTCAAGAAGAGATATACGTTACGAGGCACTAGCCGGCAGTTACACAATTTGTTCCAGATGCTTTTTGTAAAGCGGAGAACATACCTTAAAGAACAGCTTTGTATAAGTACTCCATTGATCCAGGATTTTCTTTGCCTTTATACTGTTTGTATATTTATAATGACGCTCAATGATGTCTTTTACCAGCTTAATATCCTTTAAAGCTGTCAGGCTTTCAATACCCGTCATTTCTTCATTGCACCTGGCACAGAATTCGCCTTCCTCATCCAGGACATAGGCAACACCACCGCTCATTCCGGCTCCAAAGTTATTACCCGTTGAACCAAGTATGACGGCAATACCTCCTGTCATGTATTCACAGCCATGGTCGCCGATTCCTTCAACCACTGCGGTTGCGCCGCTGTTACGCACACAAAATCTTTGACCGGCTCTTCCTGAAATATATGCTTCACCGGAGGTCGCACCATACAGTAATGTGTTTCCTGCAATAATATTTTCACTTGAAGCATATGCAGCATCGGCAGGTGGCTTCAATATGATTTTTCCGCCGGATAGTCCTTTGCCCAGATAATCGTTTGCTTCCCCCTCAAGCTTTAAGGTCAGTCCCGCTGCTGCAAATGCCCCGAAGCTCTGCCCCGCGGAACCCTCCAGGAATACCTTTATTGTATCCTCCGGTAAGCCTTTATCTCCATAGCGCTGTACAATCTCGCCGCTTAACATTGTACCGAAGGAGCGGTCGGTATTCCTGATCTTCAATATGTGCTCAACCATTACACCTTTTTCCAGCGCTGCTTTCGATTCCTCAATTAGCTTTCTGTCCAGTACATGCTCCATATTGTGCTCCTGGCTGATCATGCGCTTGCCTGCGATGCGGGATGGTAGCTCAGGCCTGTACAGTATTGGTGACAGAGCGCAGCTATTAAGTTTTTCGCCGTCCCCCTGTTGCGCGTATAACACATCCACTCTGCCAATCATCTCATCCATGGTGCGGAAGCCAAGCTGGGCCATGATCCCGCGGATTTCCTCCGCTACAAAGCTCAGATAATTGATGAGATGCTCCGGTTCACCGGAGAAATTCCTGCGCAAAGTCTCTTCCTGTGTTGCAATCCCGGCAGGACATTTATTGAGATGACATCTTCTGCACATCCTGCAGCCGATGGATATAAGCGCAGCCGTGGCAAAACCGTATTCTTCGGCTCCCAGCAGAGCGGCAATAACCACATCTCTTCCGGTTTTCATTTTACCGTCTACCTGCAGGGTGATTCTACTTCTTAAGTCATTCAGCAGCAGTGTCTGCTGGGCTTCAGCAAGTCCCAATTCCCATGGAAGCCCGACATATTTCATGGAGCTTATGGATGCAGCCCCTGTGCCTCCGTCATGACCGCTAATCAAAACAGCATCGGCATGGGCTTTTGCAACACCTGCTGCAACGGTCCCGACTCCGATCTGAGAAACCAGTTTTACAACTATCCTTGCTTTGGGATTTGCATTCTTCAGATCAAAAACCAGTTGTGCCAGATCCTCTATGGAATAAATATCATGATGGGGAGGTGGAGAAACCAGGTCTATATCCATTGCAGAATGACGGACCTTTGCAATGTCGGGAGTCACCTTATAGCCGGGCAAATGCCCTCCTTCCCCGGGTTTTGCACCCTGCGCCATCTTTATCTCTATTTCATTGCAGTTGATCAGATAATTCAGCGTTACTCCAAATCTTCCCGATGCTACCTGCTTTACCGCACTTCTCAGATTATCGCCGCCGATGCCTGTATTATACCTGCCGGGATTCTCTCCGCCTTCTCCGCAATTGCTTGCTGCACCGATCCTGTTTGCAGCAGCGGCAATAGTTTCATGTGCCTCGGCACTTAATGATCCGAAGGACATGGCTGATATTCTAAATCTTTTCAAGATACTCCCTGCAGCTTCGACCTCATCCAGGCTTATACACTGCTGCTTCTTGAACAGCAGCAGGCTGCGGATGGTCGTTATCCTGCCTTTTTGCTCACTTGCCTCATGGGCATATTCGTTATAGATACCTTTGTTGTTTTCCACGCAGGCTTTTCTTAATTTACGGATTACCTCCGGATTAAATGCATGATGTTCCCCATTGGGGTTCCAGAATATTTCTCCACCTGGGTTTAACTCGCTGAATCTGTTGTATGCACAGTTCTGTCTTAAAAGTACTTCTTTTGCGATACCATCCAACCCAATACCGGTAAGGACTGTGGGTGTGGCAGTAAAATATTCATCAATCGTTTTCTGGTTTATCCCGATTGCTTCAAAAATCTGAGCCCCACTATAGCTCTGCAGTGTTGAAATACCCATCCTGGAGATGATTTTTAACAGGCCTTCGCATATTGCCTCAATGTAATTGCCTATAGCTTCCTCAACATTTGAAGTCTGCTTAATATATTTTTTACTTTCAACCATATCCCAGATCGATGCAAAAGCCATATAAGGATTAATGGCCTTTGCCCCGAAGCCTGCCAGAAGTGCCATATGCATTGCATCCCTGGCCTCTCCGGTCTCTACGATCAAGTCGACGGCCGTCCTGAGCTTCTTTCTTATCAGATGGTGGTGGACTGCTCCCAATGCCAGCAAGCTTGGAATCGGAGCGCTGTACATGTCAATATTCCGGTCGCTGAGTATGATAATATTGTAGCCAAGCTTTACACTTTCCTCCGCACGTTTGCACAGATAATCCAGTGCTTCTTTCAGTCCGTTGCCTTCGTAGTCAGCCTGGAATACCATAGGAATAGTAATTGCCCTGAAGTCTTCGGTGCATAAGCTTCTTAAGCTCTCCAGCTCGGAATTCCTTAAAAAAGGATGCTCCAGCTTAATATACTTGTTATCCTTTTCTGTCTCAATCTTGTCCAGAAGCTTTCCGTGAGTCCCTATGAACTGTATAAGTGACATTACCGTTTCTTCTCTTATATAATCTATAGGAGGATTGGTAACCTGGGCAAACTTCTGTTTGAAATAGTTGAAAAGCAGCTGGGGGCGCCCGGACAGTACTGCAACAGGAGTGTCAATGCCCATTGAACCCATTGGCTCCTTGCCGTTTTCAGCCATATAGGCGAGTATTTTTTTCAATTCCTCCTCGGTGTAACCAAATACAAGCTGATTTATATGAAGATCTTCACGGTTCATTTTCTTCCCGCCGTAAGGCTGTTTAATATCCTTCAATGTAAGCCGGTTGCGCTCCACCCATTCAGCGAAAGGCTTGCTTTTATATGCCGAAGCCTTGATTTCATTATCCGAAATTACTCTTCCTTCTCCAGTATCTACCAATAATATCCTTCCGGGCTGAAGGCAGCCCTTTTTTATGATCATTTCTGCAGGCACATCTATTACGCCTGCTTCCGACGCCATTATTACACGGTCATCCTTAGTCAGCAGGTAACGGGCGGGTCTTAATGCATTCCGGTCCACAGTTACCCCTATCTTAACACCATCGGTAAAGGCTATGGTTGCGGGGCCGTCCCACGGTTCAATTACTCTTGCCATATACTCATAGAATGCTCTCTTTTCCTTGCTCATTCTCAGATTGTTCTGCCATGCTTCAGGAATAAGCAGCATCATTGAGTTTTCCATGGAATGCTCATTGGCTATAAAAAGCTCAAGAGCATTATCCAGGGATGCGGAATCGCTTCCGCCAGGTTCAATTATCGGCAGTATCTTATTAAAATCATCACCGAAGGTTTGAGATTGCATAACGCCTTCTCTTGCATTCATCCAGTTTATGTTTCCTCTGATCGTATTGATCTCCCCGTTGTGAGCAAGATAGCGGAAGGGCTGTGCAAGCTTCCAGGAGGGGAAAGTGTTTGTGCTGTATCTTTCGTGTACAAGCACAATTGAGGTCTTTATGCTATCATCCGAAAGGTCGGTGTAAAATTCCTCAAGCTTGTATCCCAGTATCTGTCCTTTATATATGATAGTCCTGGATGAAAATGAGCATACATAAAAGCTTTCAGTATACGGTTTCCTTGAATCATATATGATTTTTTGGGCACGCTTTCTGATGATAAGGAGCTTTCTTTCAAATACTTCCTCCTTCTGGCCTCCTCTATCTATAAAGACCTGTGCGACGACAGGCCTGGTCGCTCTGGCAGATTCGCCGCATGCATTTTCGTTTACCGGGACCTCTCTCCAACCTAGTAATTTTTGCTGCTCTTCTGCAATTATTCTTTCCAGTATTCCTTCACAGAATAAACGGGCATTCGGTTCCCTGGGGAGAAAAACCATACATACCGCATAATCTTCCGGTTTCGGAAGCTTAATATTTATTTTTTTCAGCTCTTTCCTGAAAAAATCATGAGGTATCTGAAGCAGTATGCCTGCCCCGTCGCCGGTACTTGCGTCCGCCCCTACGGCTCCCCGGTGCTTCAGACTCTTCAATATCTGTAGTCCCTGCTTCAGTATATCATGACTTTTTTTCCCTTTAATATTGGCAATAAAGCCGACTCCACAGCTGTCTTTTTCCATGTCTGGATTATACAGACCTTGTCTCTCATAAATCCCATACCTTTCCACGTTCCATTCCTTCCTTCAAAAATAAATTCCTCTGCAATTAAAGCCGGACAGTCCTATCAATAATTTATTTTATTGTTTCCGTTCAAATAATTTTACAGAATATTGCGTATAATGATACATCAATTATTATAGTTATGCAATATTATTTTCTATTTCTTTATATAATTTTTTATAATATATAGCCTGCAATTATTTGACTGACTAATAAGTGGCCAAGAGGACATGTCCTTGGGACAGCTGATGTATAAAAAATAAAATGAAGCAATGATCATAGGAACTTGCATGCGTTGGTATTCATTTGTCTCCGCGCGAAGGGGTAAACTGCAGGATTTATGGTAAACCATATACATTGAAGGCTATCCAAGAGGCTACGGATTGTTAAAATTATCATTTACTCCAGAAGTCTTTTTAACAATTGGCAGACATGTTATAATATTCTTGTAAACGGAATCGACATAATTGTGCATTATCCGACATAAGGGTTTGTATATCAATGTAGATAAAGGGCGTGGTAGCAATTATCGGAATAGCTGATAGAAGTGATTATTCACATTATATTGAAAATATGCCTGATGGTCTTGTGCACTTGGAAAAGATTATTGATGAAAATGGAAAGGCATCCGATTATGTCTTTAAGGAAGCCAACAAGTCCTTTGAGAAGTTAATTGGAATGAAAGCCGAAAAGCTGCGGGGAAAGAGGATTACCGAGGTCTCTCCGGAGGGAAAGATCGCGGGCTTTGATTTTTTGGATATTTTCGGCAGAGTTGATTTTCCCGAAGAGAATTACAAATTCGAGCATTATGCTGAAGAGATGAAGAAATGGCATTTGATTTACCTGTACAAAAGCGAAAAAAGCTGTTTTTACGTTGTATTTCAAGATATTACTGAAACAAAAAAAAGGGCCGGAAAGATAAACTCTCTTTACGAATCGGCTGTGAAATTTCATGAGACGGCATTTACGGATGTGGATTACCAATGGATAGCTGATGAACTTTTAAAGCTTTCCGGAGCATTGTTTGTGCTTGTGAATGTTTTTGATAAGAGAGCAATGAAAACAGTAACCCGTGGTTTTTCCGGCCTGGATAACAAGGTGCATCAGGTGATCAAGATATTAGGCTTCAGTATCATAGGCAAGGCATGGAATGTGGATGAAGCCGACATGGAAGTAATGAAATCAAAAAAGCTGGTACGGATAGGACGTCTGCATGAGTTCAGTTTTGACCGCATTAATCCTTTTATTGTTAATCTGGTGGAAAAGGCTACAAAGCTGGGTGACTCTTATGGCATTGGAATAAAGTATAACGAGGAGATTCTTGGAAGCTTCATAATTATGATGCGGGATGGAAACAGTATTGAAAACCCTGATATTGTCGAGCTGTTTGTAAATCAGCTTGGAATAATGCTGCTTAGGAAGAAGGCCGAAGAAGAGGTAAAGAAAATCGACCAGGAGTACAGGACAGTTTTTAACGGAAGTCAGGATGCTATGTTTCTTATAAATGTAAATAACGATAAAAGCTTTACTTATCATATGATAAACAAGGGCTATGAGACAGATGTAGGGGTACCTGCCGAAACGGTAAACGGAATGACTCCGCAGAGCTTATACGGAGAGGTGATAGGAAAGCAAATTGCAGATCACTATATTGACTGTATTACTGCCAAAAAACCAATTACTTATGAGGAGACCTTCGCTCTTCAGGGGACGAAAAAGGTATGGCATACGCTGCTGTCGCCTATATTGGACGGAGACAGCGTGGTTCAGATTGTGGGTTCCAGCAGGAATATAACTAAGTTGAAGCAGTGGGAGGATGAGGTATCCAGGGAAAGACAGTTTTTTAAGGTCACTTTGCAATCTATCGGTGATGCGGTTATAACAACCGATACTGATAATAGAATAGTAATACTGAATAAGGCTGCAGCGGTGATTACAGGCTGGAGCCCTGAAGAAGCCCGGGGCAGACTCCTGGATGAAGTGATGGTAACAGTTAATGAAAAGAAGTATGATTTTCTTGAGTATTCCTCAAATGAAGGACAAATGAGCGTAGATCAGCAAGGGCATTATAAAGCGCTGGTATCAAAGAATGGGGACAAGAGGATCATATCAAGCAGCGAAGCCTTTATAAGGGATGAGTGCTCGAACATACTGGGTGTGGTTATCGTATTCCGGGATGTCACTCTGGAAAAGCAGAAGGAAGAGGAAGTACGGTATCTGGGTTACCATGACATGTTGACCGGACTCTATAACCGTGCTTATTTTGAGAAAGCCTTCAAGGGACTGGATGATGAAAAATACCTTCCTCTTGGGATGATCATGGGAGATTCCAATGGCCTTAAGATGGTAAATGATGTTTTCGGGCATGAGGAGGGTGACAAATTATTGATGAGCATAGCCGGAATATTCAAATCGGTATGCGGAAATGATGACATTATTGCCCGTGTAGGTGGTGACGAGTTTGCAGTTATCCTGCCCTGTACCAGCTCCGAGAAGATAAACTCGATTATATCAAGGATAAAACAAATGTGCGGCTTCGGGATTGCTGACCTTATATGCCCGAGTATTGCTCTTGGTGCAGCGATAAAGACCGGGAAGGACCAGGATATCAAAGAAGTATATAAGCTGGCTGAAGACAGGATGTACAATAACAAGCTGGTAGAAAGCAAAAGCATAAGGAGCTCAATATTGCTGTCACTGAAGAAGACCCTGGAAGAGAGGACTCACGAGACTGAGGCACATGCACAGCGTCTGAAGGAACTCGCAATACAAACAGGAAAAAACATGGAGCTGTATGATAGTGAACTGGACGAGCTGTCGCTTCTGGCAATGCTCCATGATATCGGAAAAATCGCAATACCGGACTATATCCTCGGAAAGCCTGCCGGCTTGTCTGAAGCTGAATGGAAGATTATGAAAAGTCATTGTGAGATCGGTTACCGTATAGCTGTTGCTTCCCCTGAGCTTGCTCATATCGCCAGTCTGATACTCAGCCATCATGAGAGGTGGGACGGCACCGGTTATCCCCAGGGGCTCAAAGGGGAGGAGATACCTCTGCTTTCCAGGATAATTGCAGTTGTGGATGCATATGATGCCATGACCAATGACAGGCCTTATCATGCGGCTGTATCAAGTGAGGCTGCACTAGAAGAGCTTGAAAGCTGCAGCGGAACACAGTTTGATCCTTGCATAGTGGAAAAAGTCATAGAGGTGATAAAACAGTAGGATGATATCTGCCAGTGACAAGGGGACGGTTCCGCTGTCAGACCATTGGGTCTGACAGCGGAACCGTCCCCTTGTCAGTCTAAAATTGTTTTGCCAGACTGTACTTTAGTACATTGCTATAAAGCTCGAATAACCTTATAATATAGTAAAATGGAGGAAATAATATCCATAAATAGAAACTATTTAGTTGAAATATCGTACAGAATTGATGGACGACCTTACAATCCTGTTTTGTAAAATAAAGGAGGGATCGTGAATGTTAAAAAGAACAATGACAATTCTGCTGTGCTTGCTTATCATTATGCAAAGCTTACCGATTACTGCCTTTGCGGATTTGAATATTGAAGGCTACAAAACAGAGGAGGAGCTTAGGCAGGCAATTGTAGGCGACGAAAAATGGAAGGAGAATTTTCCGAATGGATTATTCAATTTTATCGGTACTAAATTTCAGGTAAATGAGAAGCAGGAGTTCTTTGAGATTGCGGTCGTCCGCCAGGGAGGGACCAATGGAACAGCCAGCGTTGACTTTAAGGCAATAGACATAAGTGCAGCATATGGTAAGGACTATGTTATCAGAGTATATGAAAACTCAAGTAAAAATGAGATGAAGAGAAATCCTGATGCTATTCCAATGATTGAAACAATAGGAGATAATGCTTCAATAAATATCAGCGAGACGGTAATCGAGTCCGTGTACGGAGAATCAAAGACGGAGCCGGAAGCGAGTACAGAGCCGGAGGAGGAAACGCAGGCCATATCAGGAAACGAAACAGTCACAAGCAGTGTTTATTCATATACGGATTTGTCGGGAGCAACGGTAACAGTAGGCGAAGGGGCACAGAATGGAGTAAATTCCTTGCGTGAAGCCAGGGAGGCGTATCTGGGCCAAAAGAGCGACAGACCGGATTGGCGTTCGGTAGACGAGAAAAAGGTAGAGGAGCTCAAGGCGGAATACGATAAATTCCTTTATAATGTTGAGGGTGCGGAGACAACACTGGATTTTGCTGATGGAGAGTACATAAAATATCTGTATCTGGTTCCTCTGAATGACAAGCTCTCGGAAAGCGAGGAGCAGGTGATGTTCGCACTGGGAAAACCGACCGGCGGGGCTTCCAGGGGAGAATTCTACATGGCATATATGAATATTACCGATGATGAGGAACCGGAACCGGTGAAATTTGAAATAAATACTCCAACTGTAGAAGCAAAGGATGGTACTGCCTCCATCATAGTCAGACGTACAAGCGGGCAGGAGCAGTATGCCTCCGTTGCAATCGGTACGGAAGAAGATACGGCGTTATCCGGAATTGACTATGAGCCGGGCTTGAAGGACCTTTTCTTTACACCGGGGACCTCTGAGCAGAAGGTATCCGTGAATATTCTGGACAACCCCGGAAGGAATAAGGACAGGCAGTTCATCATTGCTTTGGACCGTAACAGTGAAAAAGTAAATGTGAAAGCTGCCGAGGCTGTGGTGACAATACCGGGTTCCCAGGACAGCGTGGTACGTCTCCGGAGCACGGCTGCAAAGGACAGCAGCATGCATTTGACCGGTACCCCCGCATTTTCATGGGGACAGCGCATATCGAGCTATGGCTATAGCCCTGCACCAGGCCAGTGGATGATTACAGGCATGGATTTTATTAGAAAAGCAAACTTCACATATAAGCAAAATAAAATCATACCTGTTGGATATATAGAGGGTGCGTTTTATAGTGATGATGGTATGCAATTTGATTATACTGCCGGAGGTGATGGGACAGAAGACAGTGAAATACCTGATTTAAGGGCTGTTTATCCTATCGGCACTATGGGCGGAATAAGCGAGGTCAGCCATCATTATTATAATAACGGTGACGGTAAATTGGATGAGCACGGGATAGTGTCCCATGACTATCATTTTAAAATCAGCCAGGAGGGACCAAATCACGGCTGGCTCAATTCCAAAACATATGGGGAAGTCTCGGATTACTATGGTGTTAAGTCTGTTTATAGCTCACAATATGTAGAAGTACAAGATGTAAAGGGTGCTGATTCGATTGTCCTGGAGTCCTATGCCAATGAAGGCAACCATACTTCACCTTATATATCCGGAATTACATTGACGCTTAAGCATTACAACATTGAAATATCAGATACTGATATTATGAAAAGGGATAAATACAAAATCAATAATGGTTATCTTGCTAAAATTGGTGACATGGAATTTAATCCGGGCAGCCTTTATGTTAAGTATGTTCACTCCAACGTGGAGGAGGGCTATCAGGAGTATACTCCTGAGTCAATGGAGACACCCAAGGCCTACCGTGCTGACAGGATTGACTTCGGCTACCAGTACGGCGACGAAAATCCAAGCGGAAAATATGCGCAGTATACAGGCTTTGAAGTAAAGGCAGGCAACAAGTGGATTTACCATAAAGGAACAGAATTTATTCTGGATGAGAATTTCTTCAAGACTGAGGGCATCTGGGATTCAATTGAAGATGGCACGATAGAGGTTAGACCTGTATTTTCCAGAAGGCAAGCACATTTTGACGTAAGAGTAATAGCCAATAAGGAGCTTGTTCTTCTCAATACGCGGGCATTAGCCGGGGGATATGTTTCGAACGAATGGGGTCCGTTACTTTACACCGGTGACGTGATAACCGGGGTGGAGGTGGGCTTTCTTGTGAATACCCCCAAGCTGCCCGTATGGAGTGCTTATACGGATCTCGGAGACATACCCCATAAGCAGGATAACAGCGGTATAGTTATAACCGATACGGAAACAAAGAAGACAGTAGACTATACATTGATGGGTACATACAATGTCCTCAGTGTGGATTACGAACAAGAACTAATTGTGAAAGCAAATTCCAATGTGTACAAGGATGGGGTAAAGCTGCTGCCATACAAGCTTAAGTACTCCGAAGAGGATGAATGGACATCCTACTCAGGAGATGCCTTCAGGGCTAAAATGGCAGATGTGTATACCAAGGATGAAAATCCATTTCTGGAGATGGAATTTGACTATGTATTTAATACGGAGTTCCCGGATCCCAATGAGTTTTATCAGAAATACTTCGGTACCCCCCAAAAGGCTGTGCTGAGTGTATATAAAAATAACGGCACACTGCGGGAGGACTACAACATTGATTATGACGGCGAATCCTTCAAGTTTTCCGGTTATCTTAAAGATTTGGGGTGGGAAAAAGACGACTATGCCGGTATCTCCATAGAGGGAAGCGGAATGTCCGGTAACAGGAATACCCGGACAAGGGAGGTCATTGTTGACTTTCTGGATAATACTGCCGACGGTATATATGTAAAAGCACCGGATTATGAACAAAGCGGAAAGTTTTGGATAGGAAATGTACAAACTCCTGTAAGGGTAAACAGGGCGCAGACCCTGGGGAATTACGAAATGCAGGCAATAACCTTCCCGGGCTTCGTTGCAAAGTGGGGAGACTATACACCTGATACCAACAATAACGGACAGATCGAACCCGAGGAAAGAGCAGAACTGAAGAGAAAATATTTAGAGAGAATGAAAAATGAAAATGTTGATTTTGACAGGATTCTGAATGAGAAGGTATACTGGGGCAATAACTACAGCTATGTGCCGTCATTTTTCAACCAATCCAGGATATACTACAATTTTGACAGGCTGCCTACCGACACGGTACAGTGGGATGCATCGATCACCATCTGGGAAGAATTTAACACGGTATTAAAGCCTGATGTCAAATCAAGCAAAGAACTTGTCAAAAATGCGGAGGTCTATTTCGGGGCAAAGCAGGTTGAAGACGGCAATGGAGACGGAACATACACCGATGGCGATCCGATATATCTGGAGGGGAACTACTATCTCGGACAGCTGTTTTACGGAGGCCAGGTATTCAATTTCGACGTTGAAGGAGGGCATCCAAAGGAGCATACGATAAATACCGCAGAATTTATGCAGCCTTATGAATTTAAAGTGACAGTAAAAAAGGACGGCAAATGGGAGGAAAAAAAGATCGACCTTAATTGTCCGCAGGTGGCCATTGAGGATGCGATTACTACTTTTTCATACAGGATAGATGGTTCTAACGTAGGAGTAGCACCTAATGACTCAATAATAAGGATTTATGACAAGGAAGGCGGTTGTATCATGGAAGCCTGGACAGGCCCTCCGGCAGGTGATGAGTTTTCTTATTCCATGAATACTTCTGAAGAAGGCATCGGTCCCGGATACACCATGAGAATCGCAGGTGTTTTTCAGGAGTATATTCCTGAGACCGGTAAGTATAACACTCATGAGTATCCGGAGGTCAGGGTCGGCTTCGGCTTTACCGATCCGCCTTCTGCGATGAGCGCACTGGCAAGCTATAAGACTCCTCTGAGTCATACCCTAAAAATGATAGGAACGATTAACAATAAATATGATCTGGGTATGGATGTCAGCATCAAAGACAAGCTTGATATCCACGAGCCTTATATGGACTCGGACAACAATCAGAGAGTAGTGGGAACCGTTGTCATCGGCTTTGACGGTGAATACGAGAAAAGCTTTGTCAAAAATGTCGAGGATACCGGGAAGACTCCTAAAGAAGACAATAAGGACAAGGTAGAGAAGGAAACGAAGGATAAGGACAGCGAAGATTTAAAAGAAGTGGTGAACAATACCCCGAAGGATGCTGATAATCCACCTGAATCCAAAGGCTCCGGCGGCGGAGATTTCAATATGACCTACAAAATCTCCCTTGCCCTGGCCCTGGAAATCGAGCAGATATATGATCCGGTAGTACAACAGTATATTCCAGGCTCTTACTATTTCAGCTCCCTTGTCATAATGGCGACGGCAAATGCGGAATATAAAAAGGAACGTGTTTTTATGACACCGGTGGGAGTACCAGTTACGGTAACTCTTTCGGTGCATGGCGGCGCCACCGGAGTGTTGGCTTTTGAAGCTGACCATAAGAACCCTTACAAAAGTGAATATCTGATAGACGGGGGAGGCAAAGCGAGCCTTAAGCCGTCCAACTACGACATTTATACCAAATTCATGATTACTCCGAGTGTAACGCTGAGTGCGGAAGCGGGATTTGATTATATGAGCCTGGAGCTTTCGGGAACCGCAGACTTCGATTTTGAGTTTGGATTGCCGATTATCGGAGACTCTAATGCTTCCGGCAGAGGCGGCATGGTAATATCCGCCAAGCTGAAAGCGAAGATGCTGTTCGTTCAAAAGAAGTGGACTCTGTACGAAAGCGAATACATCAATTTCTTTGGGGATTCCCCGAAGAAATTGATAAAAAAAGCACTTGACGATCCCTATGGGAGTTATCTGTACGAGAAGACAGGCAGCATTGAGGCTGAGGATATCCTGCCGAGAGACTACCTTGAGGACAAGGGGGGATGGAACAGCGGCGGAAGCAGCAAGCCTATGCTGTCCGGAGTGAATACCGGAGGGGAAACAGTGCTTCAGAACGGTGTATTCCCACATCCCCAGACCAAGCTCATACCAATGGACGAAGACAGGACACTGCTGCTGTTTGTTGAGGATGATGAGTCGAGAGATGATTTGAACAGGGCTACCCTGATGTTCTCCATACTGGAGGACGGCAGCGGTACGGTGCCTGCCGCCGTATACAATAACGGGACCTGGGATGAGGATCCTGATGCCTTTGTGGTAGACGACCGCATACTTGTTACCTGGTCTGATGCAGGAAGGACCTTTACCGGAGTGGATACCGAGCATGACATACTGAGTGCCATGAATATCACAGGGATGTGGTTTGATACAGCTTCAGGAACGTTTGACGGAGAGTTCGCCATAACAAAGACTGTAGACGGCGGTGACGGCTATGCGGATGTGAATCCGAGGATCTCCTATGACCCAGGAACAAAAAGGCTCATGGTATATTATACAAAGACAGACCATACGGACCACTGGGATGATAATCCAAGTGCTCCGGAGGATGATACTGTCCCTTATCATGAAGAGCCTGAGCTTGTTTATGGGGATATTGTAAACGGATATAATGTAATTGCATACAGATATGCGGATTACAACAGCACTTCAGGGGAATTTGAGTGGAATGAGACCTATACCCCGGAGGAGGGACTGGATTCAGAGAAATACTACGGACAGCGCTTCCCGGACCTTGCCCCTGAAGCGGATATAGAAGAAGTGGAACAGTTGATTACAGACGAAACCGTGACAATTGGAGCTGGGGATGATGCACATACGGTCACCCTTACCCATATGGGGACGAAGCAGATCATCAAGCCATACAGCGGGTTGAATGACCCGCGTATTACAGGTATGGACCTTATCACTCATGACGGACTTGCGGTATTCGCATATATCATTGACCATGATACCTATATAAGCGAGCAGGAGGATCATAAATTATATATTCAGACTTATGATTTTGCAGAAAACAAATTCTCCAATCCCATAGAAATAACCAATGACGAAACGCCGGATACACAGCCGCAGTTTGTGCAGGCCGGAGCTGCCACTTACCTGTACTGGCTCCATGACGGAGATATTGTCTATACATCTGTAAGCGAGCTGCTGGATAATGATAAAATGCTTAAAGAAGTGACCGCACCGGGTACCGAAGAAAAGTTCTTCATCATAGATAAGACTGACAGAAGAAAGGAATTTCATATCAGTACCGCAGCAGATCATGAGAATCCAATTGAGGAGTATAGCGTGGTTACCAACGGTAACAGCATCTATGCACTGTGGATAGAGGAGGAGACCAGCTACAAGAATGGTCTGGAGCACGGTGACACGGGGACTGAAGATCCCCGGAACATGCATAAGGAAAGGCATATCTATGCTGCCTGCACTGTTCCAATCGAAGAGGCTGGCGGGGGTATCAAAGCCTTCCCCTGGTCGGAGCCTGTGCAGATCACCTTTGAACAGGGTGCTAATTACAGCAATCTATCCTATATAGTGCCTGACGATGACAAATTTCTTGCAGCCTATGCAAAATATACCCAGCAGTATGATGAAGCTGCAGGATACTTTACCAATGCCGGTTCGGTGCGGCAGCTGGCGGTCAATCTGTTCACCATCGACAGCGAGGTGGAATTGGGTGACATCTCCACTGATACGGAGTTTCCAATGCCGGGCAAACCTGTTAATATAACATCGGTTATGTCCAACAACGGATTGAAAGCCCTGGAGAATATTTACTTCCAGTTTTATATAGATGTAAACGGTGTGCAGTATGACGAGAGCCCATGGTATCCGGAAAAGGACAGCACTGATACCCATTACTTATTGGGCGGCGCTGACCGTACTATAAACGGCTGTCTTACAGTACCGGAAACCCTGGATGATATTGAGGAGCTGAAGCTTGGCGTCAGGGTGAAAAATGAAGCAGGAGAAATCCTGGTTTCAAAGGAAAAGGAATTGCCTGTCGGGCCGGAGCTGGAGATAGATGTGCTGGAAAGCAGGCTGACAGATGAAGACGAAGCCTTTGTGAGACTTTATGTAAAGAATAACGGCAACAAGAGTTTTAAGGACAATCTTACCATATCTGCCGGAGATAATATACTTCACACCGGACAGGTTGAACTCAAGGTAGGAGAAGACAGGACTATAGCACTTGTAGTAAAGCTTGAAGGTGCGCAGTTCGGCGGACTGTCTGTTGCAGAAGACGGCAGCAGGTTCGATATGCTTACGCTCAACTACAAATTCGGGGCATTCGAAGAGTCAGCCGAGCTGGTGCGCCAGATTTCCGCCGATGCGTACAACGAACTGCAAAAGGTTGAGAGGCTGAAGGTCAGCAGGGGCGGCAGGTTGCTGGGCAGCGGAAGTATTATAAGCATACAGGACGGAGACATTGTCACCCTTGATGCTGAGATCATTAAAAAAGCTGAAACCGCACCGCTGAAGCCGGAGCAGCTTGAAGTGGCGTGGAGCTCAGACAATCCTGATATTGTGGCTGTACTGCCGGATGGAATGCTTATTCCTATGGGCTCCGGAATCGCAACGGTAACGGCAGCAGCACAGCCCAAAAGCAAGTACTCAGCATCCTATGAGGATGGTGCCTTTGAAACGCTGGATAAGTCATATACCATACCTGACGGTGTTTTGAAAGAAACAAGCTTTACAGTATGGGCAAATTACACACCGGAAAGGGATGATTCCGATGATTCGTCAAGTACACCAGTGAATACTGTACCTGTGCAGAATCCTATTAGTGGCAGTGTTCAAACCAGTGAAAGAGTCGAAGGGGAAAAGCTGACTCTCACATTTGATTCAAAGTCAGTTGCCGAAGCTTTGAAGGGTATTACCGACACATTGACGTTAAAGTCTTCAAGCAGTGATTCGAATATAAAACAGCTGGAAACGATCCTAACAGCGGACAATTTAAAATCAATCGCAGAAAGCAAGGTAAACAGGGTAACAATCAGCAGCATCCTTGGCAGCATATCCCTGGACAGGAAGACAATAGATGCTATTGCTGCTGCAGTGCAAGGGAAGCAGGCAACGATAGAATTCAGTGAGCACGATGGAGTTATTGAAATAAATATCAAGGTAGACGGGAAAAAGCTTCAGAGTCTCAGCGGCGGAGCAATCCTGATTTCCACTGCCCACAAACCGAAGGAAGCAGAGGATGTAAACGGGATATTGGCGTATGGTATCAGCGAGGATGGAACGCAGAAGCCTATAAAAGCTTCAATGTACAACCCGGAAACAGGAGAGGTTCTGTTTAAAACAGATGCCGCCGGACAATTTACAATAGGTTACAACAAAGTAGAGTTTTCAGATGATTTAGGATGGGCAGACAAGTATATCACCTTCCTATCCTCCAGGAATATTGTAACAGGTACGGGCGAGGGTGTATTTTCAAAAGACAGGGCTGTTACGAGAGCCGAATTTGTAACAATGCTTTCAAGAATGGCTAATGATCTACAATTAACAGACACTGCAATCAAATTTGATGATGTTTCCTCCGATGCCTGGTACGCTTCCCCGGTGAAATGGGCTTTTGAGAACGGCATCGTAAGTGGCAGCAGCGATACAACATTCTCACCGGATAGTCCCATTAACCGTGAGGAGATGGCAACAATGCTTTACCGTTATGCGGCCTATGCACAGATGGTACTCCCACAGGGGACAGAAGGTGAATTCAAGGATAACGGTCAGCTGAGCAGCTGGTCATTGGCGGCAGTCAATGCAATGAAAGCGGCAGGCTTTATGGTCGGGTCAGGGGATAACAGCTTTGAGCCCGGAAGAATATCCAGCAGAGCTGAGGCTGCAAAGGTAATAGCCGAGATTCTAAAATATTCATTAAAATAGGAACTGTAATTCAAATAGTAATAAAACAGGCTGTATTTGTCTTAATGACTAATACAGCTTGTTTTATTACTTTGTATTTTTAGGGAATACTATTTTAAAGGTTGTACCTTTCCCTAATGTACTGTCAACAGTTATAATCCCGTGATGCTCCTTTACTATCCAGCTTGCGATTGAAAGCCCTAGCCCTATGCCGTCTGTTTCACTGCTCCTGGCTTTGTCAATGCGGTAGAAGCGTTCAAATATCCTGTCCAGGTCCTCCTTGCCGATACCTTCTCCGGTATCTGACACGAGTATTTCTATACTGTCCTTGTTGCTTTTAAGCTCCAGTGATATCCTTCCTCCGGAAGACGTATATTTGACTGCATTGTCTAAAAGGATTACAACAAGTTGTCTTATCTTTGATTCATCCCCATAGAAGTTAACATCCGGATTAATTGAGAGATCGATTTTTATTCCCTTCTCTTCTGCCACCGGTACAAAGGGGGTTGCAGCCTCCTCTACTGACATACTCAAAGGAAAATTCTTCATTTCCAGAAGCTTCTGGCCGGAGTCAACCCTGGCAAGCAGCAGGAGGTTACTAACAAGCCTAGTCATATGCTTGTTTTCCACATATATGTTCTCAAGCCATTTGCTTTGGCTTTCCACTGTCTCTTCCTTATTTTCCATCACAAGCTCAAGGTTGGTCTGCATGACCGATAGAGGGGTACGAAGCTCGTGGGAGGCATCGGCAACAAAGCTTTTCTGCTTTTCCCAGGCTGCATTTATAGGCTTAATTGCCCTTCCTGCCATGAAGTAACTGCCGGCAAATACCAGGCCCAAACCTATCATGGCCACTATGACAAGGTTGATACCCAGTGATCTCAACAAGCTGTTCTCGTAATCAATGTTGACAAATATTATGGATATGTTGCCGTCAGTTGTTGTGATCAGCCTTGTGCTAAACAAATTACCTGTGCTTGACTGAATTGTACCGGCCTTTATTCTGACATTAATTGAAACATCAGCAGGACTTTTTCCTCGGATATCAGTAAAATTGAGGACCAGTTGCCTACTTCTTTCCTTGGATGTCATTGCTTTGTCAGCAAGCTCTTTAATATACTCGCCGGTCAATTCCGGCATTGGCGGTGTAATAAATATATTCCCTGAAGCGGATTTTTCTACAATAAAAAAATCATGGTTGCCAAAGAGTCCCAGTAAACTGGGATTGGGGGTGTTTTCTCCGCTTACAATGCTGTAGGTCAGCAGATTGATCAACTGGACTGTCTGGCTGGTAATGGACCTATACATTGTAATGTACACACCGGTAAATACAATTATGAATATCAGAATAACCACAGCCAGATTTCCCAGGGTGAGCCTCAGCTTAAGCTTATTGAACATCGTTTCCTTCCTCCAGGCAGTAGCCTATTCCGCGGATTGTGGCTATCCGTATATTGGCTGCGCCGCAATCCAGCTTTTTTCTCAAATAATGCACATATATTTCCACATTGTTGAAATCCGCATCCATTTCAAAGCCCCATATCCTGTCCAGTATTTGTTCCTTCGTAATGACCTGGCCTTTGTTTTTTATAAGGAGCTCCAGAAGCTGACATTCCTTCAAGGTCAGCTTCACAGGAGAGCTTCCCCCGAAGGTGGCTTTGCATTGTGAGGCATCAAGCACCAGATTCCCTGCCTGCAGATCTTTGTGTGACAGTATTTCTCCCCGCCTCCTGGAAAGAGCTCTGACTCTTGCAAGGAGCTCGTCATTTGAAAAAGGCTTTATCAGGTAATCGTCAGCCCCGGCATCTAAGCCTTCCACCCGATTTTCTATAGTATCCTTTGCTGTGAGGAAGAGTACGGGTGTATTTATTTCCTGCGCTCTTATATTTTTCAGCAAATCAATGCCATCTTTTTTAGGCAGCATCCTGTCCAATATTATCAGGTCATAAATACCTGTCATTGCCATATCTTCTCCGGTTTCGCCATCATAAGCCGCATCGACTGTAAATTTGTTCTTTTTCAATATATATACCAGGGCTTCAGAAAGTCGTTTTTCATCTTCAACCAACAACAATCTCACATTATCACCTCAAAATTATATTACATTATAATTCTTTAAATTTCATTAAAATTTCTCACAGAAAAAATATTTCCAACTTTTAAGGAAATTTAAAGCTTTGGCAGTTAGTATATTATTGTGCTGATAAGCAATGGCGGTTTGAGCCGCATTTAAATCAATGGATCAATGTTTTTCGTAAGAAGTTCTATGAACTTTTGCTACATCGAAAGTGATGCCGCACTTTCGACTCGCGAAAGAGAACTTCTAACTGCAAAACATTTTTATGGGAGGCAGCGATGTGGAAGAAAAGCTTTAAAATTAGTGAAAACAAACTGGCTTGGTTTTTCCTGGCTCCGAGTTTGATTGGGTTTGCTGTTTTTTATGCCGTCCCTTTTGTGGGGGGACTTTACTATTCTTTTGTAGACAGCCCATTTAACGGAAAATTCATAGGTTTGCAGAATTACGCTGAACTGATAAGGAATCCAAGCTTTATAAAAGCGGTAACAAATACTGTCATGTTTACCAGCTTGAGTGTACCTCTGAATATAATACTATCCCTTGGGCTTGCAATTCTTTTAAACAAGAAGCTTTATGGCAGAAGCGTTTTTCGCACGCTGTTCATAACTCCACTGGTAGTGCCGGTTGCTTCGATAGTTTTAGTATGGCAGTCCATGTTTGATATCAACGGAGCATTAAATGCAGTAATAACGGCACTGGGTCAGAATCCCGCAGACTGGATGAAGACCGACTGGGCAAGGGTTATGGTTGTCATAGTCTACCTGTGGAAAAACATAGGGTACAGCATGGTGCTTTTTCTAGCCGGGCTGCAGAACATACCGGTCGAATATTATGAGGCTGCAAGGATAGATGGTGCGAGCACATGGAAGCAGTTTACGAATATCACATTAGTTTACCTTACCCCTACTGCTTTTTTCGTATTCATCATGTCTATAATAAACTCATTTAAGGTTTTCAGGGAGGCTTACCTGATATCGGGGGACTACCCGCACAGCAGCATTTATATGCTGCAGCATTACATGAATAACATGTTTGCGCAGCTTGACTACCAGAAGCTGACTTCTGCCGCCTTCATAATGGCTGTTTTCATAGTACTGATTGTCCTTACACTCTTTACTATTGAAAGAAGGATAAACCGTATGATCAACTAAGGCAGAACAGCGAGAGGAGCAATAAAATGAAAAGCAAATTCAGAATGATACTGATTACAGCAATATTATCCATCATGGCCATAATCTTTATATTTCCGCTGGTGCTTACTGTTTCAAACTCTTTCATGAGCGAAGCTGAGATCTCAAATAACTATGACATGATAGACTCAGGAGACTCCGGCACCTATGACAAGGATTCCGGCGATAAATATGCACTTATGAAGCTTATCCCTGAAGTGGTTGTGCTGCAGCAGTATTATAATGTGCTGATTAAAAAATCACAGTTTTTATACATGTTCTGGAATTCAGTAATACTTACAGTCCCAATAGTGGCAGGACAGACAATTATTGCGAGCATGGCGGCATATGCCTTTGCCAAGCTGAAATTCAAAGGGCGGAACCAATTGTTTTTTATATACCTGACAGTTATGCTGATGCCCTTCCAGGTAACTCTTGTTCCCAATTACCTGGTAGCAGACAAATTAGGTTTGGTCAATAACTATCTCTCAATAATACTGCCTGGGATATTCAACACCTTTGGAGTATTTCTGCTGAAACAGTATATGGAGCAGATACCTGATTCGTACATTGAAGCTGCGAAAATGGATGGAGCAGGGCATTTTCAGATATTCTTCAAAATCATAATGCCCATGTGCAGGAACGGCATTGCTGCGATGTTCATCCTGCTGTTTATTGACAACTGGAATATGGTGGAACAGCCGCTGATATTCCTGCAAGACGTTGCCAAGCAGCCTCTATCCGTTTATCTGTCGAAGATAATCAGCGGAGAAAGAGGGCTTGCCTTCGCGGCTTCTACACTATATATGCTGCCGATGCTTCTCATTTTTCTTTATGGTGAGAACTATCTGGTAGAAGGGATACAGCGCTCGGGGATTAAAGAGTGAATAGGAGGTATTAGAATTGAGCCGTGAAGAATTCGTTGAAAACGCAGCAAGAAAAAAAGTGACGGGAAAGCTGCTTGTGATATTTGTTGTGATGATGGTTTTATTGACCTTCTTCTCTAATACAATAAACAACTTTACACTTCCTAGGGTTACCCTTGAAAGTCCTGCGAGAGGTGCTTTGATCAAGGAAATAAGCGGGAAAGGCACAGTAGAGGCTAAGTCGGTCTATGAAGAATACATAGATAGTAATTTTAAGGTTCTGGAAGTGCATGTGAAGGCAGGAGATTCAGTCAAAAAGGGGCAGCCGATACTAAGCCTTGATATTGAAGATCTCAAAGCCAGCATTCAGGATGAAACTGCCAAATACAGACAGATGCAGATTGCACTTCTGAAGCTCAAAGACAAAAGCAGTCTTCAGAGCTATGACAACAATATTGCAAGCGCCGTGGAAAACCTGGAGAAGCAGAAAAAGAATTATCAGGATACTAAAATACTCTATGACGCTGGCATTGAAACTGCATATAAGCTTAAGGATGCAGAGACAGCCATGAATAGTGCGCAGAGGAGCTATGCTTCTGCTGTTCAGGCGAAGGAGGACTTTAAAAAGGATAGTCTCCGGGATATTGAGAATGCAGAGCTTAATCTGGAAATACAATCCCGTAGAATGCAATCGCTAAATGAGAAAGCAGCAAATAACGGAGTATATACCTCACCAGAAGAAGGAGTAATTACAGCGCTGAATTTCAGCCAGGGGGCTATGGCAAACGGTACCAAACCTTTATTCAAGCTGGCTGATGCTTCTGAAGG